>NZ_JBICMV010000028.1:0-590260 GCF_043106745.1 Vibrio sp. CJQ_6
TCTGAGCGCCGTGCCCGTTTAAACACTGAGTACACAGTGCTACGTGCCAGTGACTCGATGCAGCTTGAATACCTGAAAACCAAGGGCTATCGACTTGTTAACTGGTTACCAGAGAAATAAACATGAAAAAAATTATCGTTATCTGCTTAATGTTGTTACATAGCACCGTTTGGGCGATGGAATCTGTTGAGCAGGGTATTCGCCTGTTTAATCAAAAAGAGTATCAACAAGCGCAGCAAATTTTTCAGCAGCAATCGGATGCTGGCAGTGCTTATGCAACATTTTGGTTAGGGGTGACCCAGTACAAAAACCGCCAGCACTTTGAGGCAGGACAAACCTTTTTAAAAGCGGCGGAAATGGGCGACCCATGGGCGATGAATGTTCTGGGTGATAAATATATTTATGCTAACAACCCTTGTAGGTTCCTTGGTTGGCCCTGTGATGACAAATGGAACGATAAGGCGTTTCGTGTTTGGAAGAAACAAGCCGATGAAGGTAATGGCAATGCTATTCTTGCTTTAAGAATTACACAGTATTATTTCTGGGAACTGATCCCGTTTTATCGTTCTTATAATTCAGAGAAGATTTATTTTGATGCTTTTCAGAAGGGGAGTAATCATGCCATTTTAAAAATGGGTGGTTGGATAAGTGATGACAAATATACGTATTACTTAAAATTAGCCGCCAACCAAGGTTATGCACCAGCAATGGAAACACTTTATTATCGTATGGATACCATTGGTTATGATGAAGCTATGAGATGGATTAATAAAGCGATCGAATTGGGGTATGCCGAAGCAGCGAGAACTTTGCTCCTTACATACACGCTAGGTGAAAAAGATCGTGATGGTAATATAACCATTCACTCAGACCCTAAAAAAGCCTACTACTATAGTCGGCTTACCGAGGCGTTAGGTGGGCCTAAGCAAGATAATAGCCTTATTTTATACAGGAATATTATCAAGGATGGTCTACCCGTTTCTGATGAAAATGGTGATCCGGTGTTTGAAATTCTCGTTACTGAGCAAGAACAAGCGGAAATGGATAAACAAGTGGCTGAATTTGTAAAAGACATTAAGCCTAATCTATTTTTGGATGAAACCTCGATTGATTTGTTCTAATGCTTAAGCGCCCTTGCTTGAGTTCGGGGATTAGGGCGCTTTTTTCTTTCTTCTCTTTTCATCTACACTTATCTCCTTAATTGAGACTAAGGAAATCTTATGGTTACAGCATTGTATGCCGTCATTTTGGCTGGGTTATTGATAGGGTTGGCGGTGCAGGTGATCAAGCAGCGTCGGCGCCATCAGGTGAAGTATATGGATGGGGGAGTGAATGCATTGACTTTGGCGCGCAGTGCGCAGGGCAATGCGGCAGAGTATATTCCGATCACGTTAATTTTGATGGGCTTCGCAGAGTTCAACGGCACGAATGTATGGTGGCTGCATGCGACGGGAATTGCTTTCATTCTCGGTCGTTTGCTGCATGCCAAAGCGATCTTAAACGATCAACTTAAAGGCCGCATAACCGGAATGAAACTGACTTTCAGCGTCATGATTATACTGATTGTACTGAATCTGATTTATCTGCCGTACGGCAAACTGTTCTAATCACTCCTTTACATGAGGGTGCAGTTTATTCTGATAATCAGGCAACTGCGCTCTCAATCCTTCAAAAGTATTGAAAGCACTCGACACAGAGAGCTTGTTCGCCAGCCAATTGGGTAACATGCCGCCCGGATCGGCAAAGGCGGTATAGTCGATATGCGTCATCCCATTGGTCAGCTTTTCTAGTGTCCAGGTGGCTTTAACTGCCTTGATTCGCACAAAACCTTCCTGCTCAGGATACTGATCTGACGCATCCTTAATGGTCAGTACCAACGCGCCTGCAAACTGCTTGAACTGCGAATAAGTCACCATATCTCTGTCTCTGGCTGGCCAAGGGGCCGCAAAGCGTGTGTAGACGATATTTTCGTTGTCCGATATCTGTTTGAGGACTCGGCTGGAGTCCACATGATCAATCCAGTTCGGAACATTACTGCTGTCTTCCAGAAGTGTCATGAAGGCTGCGTATGTGGTGGGTACCAACATCTGCGCGCGAATTTCGACCAAGCCGTCACGATGTTTTCGGATTTGAATGGTGATGCCGTTGTCGCTTTTTGCCATATGCCACGCGATCGGGGGCGCGTCGTCTGCCCAAGAAAGTATTGGAAGTATCCACAAAGCGGTGCTGAGCCAACGTGCCAACATAAGGTTCCTTGTTTCACAAAAGAGTCGCGATTTCAGGCGGTTCGTTCTATCTCTGACGTTAAGCGTAGCGGGCGAAATGACCATCAGGCAAATGTCGCGTGCGTGAGCGGTGCGATCTCGTCGGTTTGGTGTTCCGCCCAACGTCCGTGCGTTGAACGGGTAACAACCGTTTCGCGGTTAGATGAGCTGCAAGCTAGAGAGAATGAAAATGCCCAGCGTGCATGAGAGCAAAGAGAATACGGTGGTGAGCGCGATGATGTTGGCGGCCAATGTGGCGTTGCCGCCCATAGCGCGCGCCATCACATAGCTGGCTGCTGCGGTGGGCGATGCGCTCATCAGGAAAATCAAGCCCAAATCAATCCCGCGGAAGCCATAGAGTAAGGCTGCCCCGGTGATCATGATGGGGGATAACACCAGCTTGAATGCCGTGGAAAACCATGCTGAACTTTTATCATCTTTGAGAGAGCGCATGTCCAACGAGCCGCCAGTACACAACAGGGCCAAAGGCAGTGTCATATTGGCAAAGTAGTGCCCAGCCTGCGTGACGATATCGGGGATAGGCACGGCGAGAAAATAACACACCACACCGAGCAGAATCGAGATGATCAACGGGTTCTTGGTCAATGTTTTGAGAATCAGTGCGCTGGCCTTGGGGCCTGTGGTTTCACCTTTCGGTGTCAGTGCAATGACGGCTTGAATGTTATACAGCACGGTTGTCGCTGCAACGTAAATTGCGGCCAACGCCACCCCGGCATCGGAGTACGTGTTCGCAACATACGCCAGGCCGATGATGGCGGTATTGGCTCGAAATCCGCCTTGAATGATCACCCCTTGATCGCGCGGGTCGCGAAACGCGCGTTTGGTCATGATGGTGGTAAAGAGGAAGAACGAAAAGTTGGCCACTAACCCAAAGATGATCAGCGCTGCGCTGGAGGAGAAGTCGTGATGAGAGCCGACAATACTGAGGAACAGCATGGCGGGCAGCGTGACTTGAAATACCATACGGGACGCAACTTCAATGAAGTTTTCGTTGATCAGGTTCATGCGTTTAAACACAACCCCCAAAACCAGCATGAGACAAATCGGGCCGGTAATCGACGCGGAAAACTGCAGTTGCTCTATTATCCCTTCCATATCAATCCTTTGAATGTGGTCGCAATTTCATCATTCTTTCACAGATTGAGGAGCGCGAGAAATCAAATTTGCAAAATAGAACGAACGTGCTAAAAATAGAGTGTCTTGTAATTACGGCGATCAATAATGAGTAAAGGTCGAATCACTCGAGAGAATATATTGCTCACAGCGTTTGAGCTGGCAAGCGCCAATGGTTTGGAAAGTTTGACCATCGGTGAGCTGGCTAAGCAGTGTGGTATGTCTAAAAGTGGGTTGTTCGCGCACTTCAATTCCAAAGAGAACCTGCAAATCGCGGTGTTGGAATTTGCGAATCAAACCTTTATCCACCGAGTGATCGTGCCGGCTCGTGAACTGGGTGATGGCGACATCGAACGCAAACTGCGCCGAATTTTGGACAACTGGTTGGGCTGGAACCAATCGTTTCAAGGCAGTTGTATGTTTTTAGATGCGTGGAAAGAAGCGGCGTACACCGATTGTGCCATTCAACAAACCTTAAAAGCGGCGATTTCGAGCTGGATTCACTATTTGCAGATTCAAATCAGCAAAGGCGTTGAGCAAGGGCAGTTTGTCGCAAGCCTGAATGCTCAGCAAGCGAGTTATGAATTGTATGGGCTCTATCTGAGTGCGCATCTGTTTTATTCAATCTATGGGCAAGAGCAAAGTGACCAGCATTTTTGGCAGGGCGTCGATGCGCTGCTGGCGCGCTGGAAAAAGGCCTAAAGCATTTGGCTCACGCGTTTCTATTTAATGAGTGAGCCTGAACACAAAAATTTTTATTAATAAAAAGCACGAACGTTCGTTTTTGTGCTGAAGGATAACACCATGAGTGAGAAGATTTATTTCAATACGTCTGGCAAATTCAGTCTGCGTCGCAGCCTCGTGAATTGGACCACCCGCCTGCACCATACGGTGGCGCCAGCCCATGCGCGTAAAACGGCGCGCAAATTGTTGCTCACACCCGCTCGTATGACGGCAAAGAACGAAGTGCCGCAAGGCATGATCAAAAGCCAGGTAGATTCTGTGGAAGGTAAATTAACCACCTATCGCTTGGGCGAAGGGCCAGTGTGGTTGCTGACTCATGGCTGGTCGGGGGCATCGAGCCAGTTCTTTCCGTTGATGGAGCACATCGCAGCGCAAGGTTATACCGCGCTGGCTTACGACCATCCCGCACATGGTGAGAGTGAAGGGGCATTTGGTCACGTTCCGGCGTTTGTGCGTGGTTTGGAGGCGATTCTTGACAGTGAACCGGCGTTCATCGGGTTGATCGGCCATAGCATGGGGAACGTCACTGCGCTGGAATGCCGCCATGCCAAGTTGGCAGACTGCCCGATGATGCTCATCGCGCCAGTACTCGATTACTTGGACAATTTGTTTGGCACAGTGGCTCGCTCTGGTTATTCGATGCGTCTGTTTGAAGAAGTGGTTAACGAAGTTCAAGATGAGTACCGTTATCCCATCCATTCCATTCAGCCGTATCAAAGCCTGACGTTACGTCGTACACCAACCATCATTGTTCATGATGAAAAGGATCGCTTTGCGCGTTATGCCGAATCACACAAGGCAGCCGAGGAAATTGCAAACGTCACCTTGATTACGACTAAAAATCAAGGACATGGAAGAATTATGAAAGGAAATGAAGTGAAATCTGCTTTTGAACAAATTGTTAAATTCATTGACTAGGTAAATTGTTTGAATTGAAACACGTGTTTTCCTGATTTGTTAAATTTTGTGGGGTTGAGATTTCTATTTATTTCAATGTGTTAAATTGTAAGTGATAGTTTTGATAGGCTTAACAATTTCGCAATAATTATTATCTCCTTTGTTTGATTCTATGTGATGATCAGGATGCCGATTGGCCTCCATAAGGAAGAATAATAATGAATCGAAACGATAGTGTCCCTTTACCCCACAATACCCGAGAATGGTTTCTTAACCGCAATAGCCTCATCATCCTGGCGGATGTGGTGCTATTTTTTATCTTATTTAAGACGCTGCCATTTGAACCGAATGTTGTCCTCGGTATCAGTATGTTGGCGTTTATCGCTGTCCTTTGGTTGACCGAAGCACTGCACGTCACCGTCACCGCCATTTTGGTGCCAATCATGGCCGTGTTGTTTGGTGTTTTCGATACGCAGGCTGCGCTCAACAACTTTGCCAATTCCGTGATTTTCCTCTTCTTAGGTGGTTTTGCGCTCGCTGCTGCGATGCACCGTCAGGGGTTGGATAAAGTCATCGCCGACAAAGTGTTGATTATGGCGCGTGGCAAAATGAGTGTGGCCGTGTTTATGCTGTTTGGTGTCACGGCGGTGCTGTCCATGTGGATCAGTAATACCGCCACCGCTGCGATGATGTTGCCACTGGTACTTGGTGTGCTGAGCAAAGTGGATGACGATCGTGGCCACAGCACCTATGTTTTCGTGCTACTCGGTATTGCATACAGTGCCAGTATTGGTGGGATTGCCACCGTGGTTGGTAGCCCGCCCAATGCGATTGCGGCCGCTGAAGTTGGCTTGTCGTTTACCGATTGGATGGCGTTTGGTCTACCCACGACGCTGGTGATGTTGCCGATGGCCATTGTGGTGCTTTATCTGCTGTTGAAACCAGACTTGAGTGGTCACTTTGAATTGAATCACCAAGCGGTGGATTGGGATAAAGGTAAAGTGGTTACGCTGGCCATTTTCGCACTGACTGTTTTCCTGTGGATCTTCAGTAAGCCAGTGAACGCCATGCTGGGCGGCTTCAAGAGCTTTGATACCGTGATTGCGTTGGGAGCGATTGTTCTGGTGAGCTTTGCGCGTGTCGTGCATTGGAAAGACATCGAGAAAACGGCCGACTGGGGTGTATTGCTGCTGTTTGGCGGTGGTATCTGTTTAAGTAACGTGCTGAAACAAACCGGTACCAGCGTATTCCTCGCCAATGAACTGAGTGCGATGATTGCCGACATGAACTTGCTGTTCATCGTTTTGGTGATTGCGGCGTTTGTGGTGTTCTTGACTGAATTTGCCAGTAACACGGCGAGTGCTGCGCTGCTCATCCCTGTGTTTGCCAGTGTGGCTGAAGCGTTTGGTATTTCGCCCATCTTGCTGTCGGTCTTGATTGCCGTTGCCGCTTCGTGTGCCTTTATGTTGCCTGTTGCAACACCACCGAACGCGATTGTGTTCGCCACGGGTCACATTAAGCAAAGCGAGATGATGCGAGTGGGGATGTTCTTGAATATTGCGTGTATCGCCTTGTTGTCGATGATTGCAATGTTCTTCTGGCAATAACGGAAAGCGGAGCTTAGCTCCGCTTTTTTTATGGATGTTGATTGGCGTGGGCGCGCGTTAGGCCATAGACAATATGGTCTACGACGCGCCCATTGAGGTCTTCCGCTCGCGTGATGAGGCCTTCCTGAACAAACCCCAAGCGCTTGGCCACGGCTTGACTCGGCAGGTTGCCACTGGCCGCCGCCAATTCTACTTTTTCCAACTGATACTGATGGAATGCCACCTCGATCAACTTGGCTACCGCACGTGTGGCAATGCCTTTCCCTTGATGAGGTTGTGATAACCAATAGCCGATTCTGGCTTTGCCCAAATCGCGATTAATATCCTGCAAGCTGCAGTTGCCAACCAATTCACCCCGATAGAACATCGCACACACCAACACTTTGCCATCGGCATAATCGTGCAGCATATTCTGTGCAAACAATTCAAAATCTTGCTGGCTTCGGCAATGGGGCGGCCAGGCCAACCATTGCGACAGGTACGCACGCTGATCCGCCACGATTTGCGCATAAAGCGGGGCAAAGGATTCTTCAATCATCGCCAGCTGGAGTTCATCATCCACGTTGAGAGTAAACATTCTAACCACCTGATTTTGTATGTTATTTGTTCTTTATTGTGAGGTGTACCGTAACACTTTTCTCGCGGGGACGGTAAGTTATTCGTACCTCATATCAAGATGAAACTTGTGGCACATAGAATTCGTCACAGATTCCACAAAAACCTTAAGAATTGTCAGGACTAAGTAGTCCGTTTGTATTAGTCTCGAACCACATGATTATTCATCAATCGTTTAGTGTCAGTTAGCCAATATGGAATTGCATACGGAAGAAGTCAGTGTTGACTTACGCAAGGTGTTATTGGGCATTGCTCAAGCATTGGATGCGGTCGGGTTTGACGAACCTCATCATAGCCACCGAGTCGGGTACATGGCTTATCGGTGCGCTAAATTAATGGGCTGGGATGAAGAACAGGCTCAGCTCGCGTTTTCGACCGGCTTGGTGCACGACTGTGGATCCACGCAGTCGTCGGCATCGATGCCGCTGTTTTTTCCCTTTCAACCTGGCAGCTTTGCTCGCCACTGTGAAAAAGGGTACAACCTACTGAGCGAATGTGCGCCGCTGTCGTGTTTTGCCACGCCGGTGTTGTATCACCACACGCCGTGGAGCGAGTTGCAGCACCTGCCGATTGCCGATACGGACAAAGAATTGGCAACCCTCATTTATCTGGTCAACCGCGTGGATCACTTGTATCGCCAGCAGACCAAAGATAAATATGGCAACCTCAGCGCAGCAGCGAAACAGTCCATCGCACACCAGTTACAGCAGCATTCGGGCAGTGTGTTTGAAGCCAATATGGTCCAGCACATGACGGAGCTGGTGGACAACGATGACTTTTGGTTTGCCATGCATCCTCATTACATTGAAGCGCAAATGCTCAACCTTGATGTGGTGCCTTTTTTCTCAAGTAACTTGGGGCTTGAGCAAACCATCGCGATCGCGGAATTGTTTGCCAAAGTGGTCGACGCCAAAAGTACCTTTACCTTTCAGCATTCACTCAAAGTGGCACAGCTCTCTAAGTATCTGGCCAAGCAATTAGCCTATTCGCCCAAAATGCAAAATATGTTGTATTTGGCGGGGTTGGTGCATGACATTGGGAAACTGCGCACGCCGGATGTGGTGCTGCATAAACCGGGAAAACTCACTGCGGAAGAGTACACGTGCATTAAACGTCATGCGACGGACACGCGCTTTATTTTGCAGGGGATTATTACCTCGCCGAGAATCTGCGAATGGGCATCCAATCACCATGAACGGCTGGACGGTTCGGGGTATCCGCTGGGCAAGACGACCTTGGATCTGGACCGGCCTAGTCGAATTATCGCCGTGTCTGATGTGTTTCAGGCGCTAACCCAGTCTCGTCCGTATCGAGATGGTATTTCGCTGGAAAAAGCGTTGAGCATTGTGGAATCGTTGGTGGATGCCAATCAGTTGGATCGCGAGATCTTTACCTGTCTCAAGCAGCACGCCGAATGCTGTTATCAGATTTCGAGTGATGATGACGCGTTGGCGCAGTCTCAAGTGATTTAATAAAAAATGGGCGCCCTTTGGACGCCCGTTTTGCTCATTCGATAAGCAGTACTTATTTCTGATTCACGTACGCTTTAAAGCGAGCTTGCGTTTGTGGATCGGCTTTGTTGTACCAGAAATGCAGCATTTCTTCGGCAGTGGTGTCGCCCGCAGAGCCTTCTTTGCTTGGTTTGATAAAGGCGGTGGCGATTGCGGCTGGTCCGCCTTGCAGGTTGTACTCAAACGTTTCTTGTTTGTAGTCACGGCCAATCTGCATGCCTTGTTTGATCAGGCGATCTTGCTCAAGGCCCACGGCATTGCCTTGTTGATCACGCAGTGCCCATTCCATCGCTTTGATGTTGTTTTGCGCGTCATCCGCATTGCGGTATTGCGGCATGTCGAAGTCTAATGTTTTGTCGGTGGCGGTGAATTTGGCGATCACGACGTCACTTTCGACACCGATGCGGTCATTCCCTTGCGTGAAGTATGGGTTGTAGCGGAATACGATTTGTTGCTGGCCATCGTCCATTTCAACGCTTTTAGTGGATGAGAAAATGCTGCCTGAAGATTGAGGTTTGGCGCCATTGACCACCAAAAGGTCGATGGAATCTGGAATGTTCAATGTTACTTTTGCGGCAGCTGAAGCACTAAAAACAATAGCCAAAAGACATGATAAAGATTTGATTGTATTCATTAGTTTTATCCTTTTAACCGCTTTCGCGTAATGACCTGTGAGGGTGCCGATTGTCGCTATGAATTGCAAGTTTTCCCCCGCACGGATGGATGAATTTCATCAAAATTTAACAACTCAGGCAATCACGCATACCGCGTAAGATGTGAGCGCGCTGGCAAAGTGTGTATTTTAAGCACGTCAATATCCCGCCCGCTGCACTATAGTGATGACATCACTCACCAACCAGAAGATAACGCGATGGACTTCAATGCAAAGCACGACATCAAGTTAGTGTTGTCGTGTTGGTATAACCTCGATTTCGGCTTGTCACTGCTCAGCAAAACCGCTTCTCACGCTTAACGCCTTGGCCTGATTCAGGCCGCCCTGTGCCGCTTGTGGCATACCCATCCATGAATTAAACGCTGCCACATCCTGCGGGTTTGGGCGGCGCATGAAGGACCGTTAAGTATGAAACGCATTCCAGAACCGTTCCGCATTAAAATGGTGGAACCGATTAAAATGACCACCTTTTCTGATCGTCAGCAGGCGTTAAAAGAGGCTGGATACAACCCATTTTTGCTGCGCAGCGACGATGTCTATATCGACCTGCTCACCGACTCCGGCACCGGCGCCATGAGCGACAACCAATGGGCCGGCTTGATGCTCGGTGATGAATCCTATGCTGGCAGTCGCAACTACTACAACTTGTGTGCGGCGGTGGAGCACTTCTTTGGTTACTCACTGACGGTGCCTGCGCACCAAGGCCGCGGCGCCGAGCAAATTCTGTTTCCTGCATTAATTGAACGTATGCGCCAAGTGCGCGGCGGCACCACGCCGGTGTTTATTTCCAACTACCACTTTGACACCACCGCCGGTCATATCGAACTCAATGGCGGCACCGCGGTCAACGTGGTGACTCAAGAAGCATTTGATACCACCACGCCGTATGACTGGAAAGGCAATTTCGACCTCGACAAGTTGCAAACCACCATCGATCACTACGGTGCCCAGAATATTTGCGCCATCATCACCACGGTCACCTGTAACAGCTCGGGTGGGCAGCCCGTGTCGATGGCGAACATGCGTGCCGTGTATGAGATAGCCAGCCGTCATGACATTCCGGTGGTGATCGACTCGGCGCGCTATTGTGAAAATGCCTATTTCATTAAACAGCGTGAGGCCGGTTACGCCGATGCCACGATTTTGGACATCATCCGTGAGATGTATCAGTACGGCGACATGCTCACCATGTCGGCCAAGAAAGATCCAATGGTCAATATTGGTGGCCTGTGCTGTATTCGCGATCACGAAGAGCTGTTTCAAGCGGTGCGCACACGTTGTGTGCCGATGGAGGGGTTTGTGACCTATGGCGGCATGGCCGGGCGTGACATGGAAGCGCTGGCTCGTGGCTTGTACGAAGCGGCTAACGAAGACTTCTTGCACTATCGCATCAGTCAGGTGGCCTATTTGGGCGAGCGCCTGCGTGAGGCTGGGATTCCGATTCAATACCCAACTGGCGGGCACGCGGTGTTTGTGGATGCGGCGAAGATCTTGCCTCACATTCCCGCCGATCAGTTTCCGGCACAAGTGCTGTGCAACGAGCTCTATCTCGAAGCAGGCATTCGTGCGGTCGAAATCGGTTCGCTGTTATTAGGGCGCGATCCGCAAACGGGTGTGCAAAAGGCGGCAGAGCTGGAGTTGATGCGCCTGACCATTCCCCGTCGCGTCTACACCAACGATCACATGGATTATATTGCTGACGCGATCATTGCACTGGCCAAGCGCGCGTCGTGCTTTAAAGGGCTTGAATTTACCTATGAACCGCCGGTATTACGCCATTTTACGGCGAAGTTTCGTCCACTCTAACTGAGTTGTTGTTCACTAAGGCCCTCTTTTCAGAGGGCTTTTCTGTTTTAGCCATCATTTCGAATCTTTATTAGTGCAAAAAAATAAATTTGCCTCATTCGCTGTGTCAAAATTCTGAATTTCTGGCACAGAGTAGAATTTAGCGTGCAATCGCGTGCGTTTTCGCTACGAATTGCTCGTTGTGACTCGAAAAGCGTTTTAATTTTTTTTCAAAAAAATAAAGTCTCCCAAATACTGAAGCCGATGTTCTTCAATGTGTGACTGAAGAGCAGCCAACTCATGTTGAGTACAATCTGCAAGGAATGAGAGAAATAGATATGAATCGTATTACTCTGTGCGCCGCAAGTATTGCACTGGCTCTGTCTGGATCGGCCTTAGCGGCTCCGGCGGCACCAAGTATTGATGTCTACGGGTCGAACAATCTGCAATTTTCGAAAATTGAACTCGCGATGGAAACCACCGCGGGCTACAACCAGATGGTGACATACCACGACGAAGCGCCCATCAGCATTACGTTTAACCAGTGGAGTGGTGAAACGGGCAACACCTATAAGATTTATTTCGATGGCGAAGAAGTGGCGTCTGGCCCCATTTCAGGCAGCCAAACGACCGCCAGTTTCACCTACAGCAAAGGCGGCCTGTACCAGTTGGAAGTGGCCGCGTGTGATGACAGCGGTTGCAGCACCAGCGCGCCCGTTGAATTGACCATTGCCGATACCGACGGGGCGCATCTCAAGCCGCTGACCATGAACGTGGATCCCAACAACAAAACTTACACCACCGATGCCAATACCGTGGTCGGGACGTATTTTGTTGAATGGGGCATTTATGGCCGCAACTACACCGTGGATAACATTCCAGCACAAAACTTAACGCACATTCTGTATGGATTTATCCCGATTTGTGGGCCGAACGAGTCGGTGAAATCGGTCGGCGGTAACAGCTACAACGCGCTGATGACGGCATGTCAGGGCGTGCCCGATTACGAAGTGGTCATCCACGACCCTTGGGCGGCATATCAGAAAAGTTTCGCTCAGGCTGGTCATGAATACAGCTCTCCGATCAAGGGCAACTACGCCATGATGATGGCGCTGAAGCAGCGTTATCCTGATCTGAAAATCATTCCTTCGGTCGGCGGTTGGACGCTCTCTGATCCCTTCTTCGATTTCACCACCAAAGCCAATCGTGACACGTTTGTGGCTTCGGTCAAACGCTTCCTGACCACATGGAAATTCTTTGATGGGGTGGACATCGACTGGGAATTTCCGGGCGGTGATGGCGCGGCGCCTGATCTGGGCGATCCAGTCAATGACGGCCCAGCGTACGTTGCCTTGATGCAAGAACTGCGCACCATGTTGGATGGGCTGGAAGCCGAAACCGGCCGCACTTATGAACTGACATCAGCGATTGGCGTCGGTTACGACAAGATTGAAGACGTGAACTACGCCGATGCGGTGCAGTACATGGATTACATCTTTGCCATGACTTACGATTTCTACGGCGGCTGGAACAACGTACTCGGTCACCAAACCGCACTGAACTGCGGCACGTTCATGCGCCCAGGCCAATGTGATGGAACGGGTGTGGATGAAAATGGCGAAGCATACAAAGGCCCGGCGTACACCGCTGACCGTGGGATTCAGCTTCTGCTGGCCCAAGGCGTGCCAGCCAACAAACTGGTTCTGGGGACGGCGATGTATGGCCGTGGCTGGGATGGTGTGATGCCGTCCAGCTTGAGCGATCCGACCGACCCGATGACCGGTGTGGGCAATGGCAAACTCACCGGGTCAACCGCGCAAGGCGTGTGGGAAGCGGGTGTGATTGACTACAAAGGCATCAAAGCCAACATGTTGGGCGCGGATAACACCGGCATCAATGGGTTTGAATATGGCTACGATGCGCAAGCAGAAGCACCTTGGGTGTGGAATCGCACGTCGGGTCAGTTGATTACCTTTGATGATGACCGCTCTGTGAAAGCCAAAGGTGCGTATGCACGTAGCCTAGGTTTGGCGGGTCTGTTCTCGTGGGAAATCGATGCCGACAACGGTGATATTCTCAATGCGATGCATGAAGGCTTGGCGGACGGCGGCACACCGCCAGCAAACCGCGCGCCAACAGCCAATGCGGGTGTGGCTCAAACGGTGACAGGCCCTGCGAGTGTGACGCTGGATGGTAGCGCATCAGCCGATAGCGATGGCACAATCGCCAGCTACCTGTGGGAACAAACCGGCGGTGATGCGGTGACGCTGAGCAACGCAAGCGCAGTTCAGGCAAGCTTTACAGCGCCGGAAGTGACCAGTGAACAGAGCTTCACCTTCAAGCTCACCGTGACGGATGACGATGGCGCCAGCGCTTCGGCAACGACGACTGTAACCGTGAAACCGGTTGGCGGCGCTGAAAATACTGCGCCAGTGGCCGTCGTGAACGCGCCAGCACAGGTTAATGCTGGGGAGACGGTGGTCGTGGATGCGTCGGCATCCAGCGATGCGGATCTGGATACGCTGACCTTTAGCTGGACGGTGCCTGCTGGAATCGAGGCGGCGATCAATGGCAGCCAAGTGACGTTTATCGCGCCGGAGTACACCCAAGATACCACGTTGAGTTTCTCGGTGACGGTCAGCGATGGTCAGGCGAGTGCGTCCGCAACGACGGATGTGGTGGTGTTGAAAACATCCAGCGGCGGTGAAACGTGTGACAACTTGTGGGATGCCAGTGCCGTGTACGTGGGTGGCAACCAAGTCACATGGTCGGGCAGTGTGTGGGAAGCCAAATGGTGGACACAAGGTGACGATCCAACGCAATCGGGTGAGTGGGGTGTGTGGAAATTGATCGGGGACGCAGACTGCGCAACGAATTGATTTTAATCCCGTGATTGAAATGAAAGGCTCTGCTTCGGCAGAGCCTTTTTCATGGGGAGTGAAAAAGCATGTTGCCAAAAACGGTATTCGCGTTTAGTGTTATATACATGTATAACACCATATCGGTAATGCACAGTGACAGAATGGCAGGATAACCAACCGATTTTTCGCCAGTTGGCGGACAAGATCACCGAGCAGATTTTGCAGGGCATCTGGCCCGAAGGTGAAGCACTTCCATCCGTGCGAACCGTTTCCGCCGATCTGAAAATTAATCACCTGACGGTGATGAAAGGCTATCAGTTACTGGTGGATGAAGGGCTGGTGGAAAAGCGCCGCGGCCAAGGCATGTTCGTGGCCAGTGGCGCACTCAGCCAACTGAGAACGCAGCAGCGACAGCAGTTTTTAGAACAGCAAATTCCACAGATTGCGGCGACGCTGGCACAACTGGACATGTCGCTGGACGATTTTATGCAACAGTTAAAACAACACATTGAGGATGCAGCATGAGGCCGTATGTTGAAGTAAAACAGGTGTCGAAACAGTATTCGGCTTCGCATGGAGAAACGGCGCTACATCCGGTTAGCTTTACCCTAGCGCCGGGACAGGTGTTGGGGTTGCTTGGCCATAACGGCGCGGGCAAGTCGACGTTAATCAAAGCGCTGCTGGGCGCGCACCATTATCAGGGTGAAATTCATATTTTAGGGCGCAATCCCATCCAGCAACGTGCTCAAGTCATGGAACATTTGGCCTACATTTCGGACGTCAATGTGCTGCCGGAGTGGATGACGGTGCAGCAACTGCTCAAGTACACCTCGGGTGTGCATCCAAGCTTTTCGCTGGGCAAAGCGCAGTCGGTACTGGCCAAAACGGACATTCACTTACACAGTAAAATCAAAGCGTTGTCGAAAGGCATGAAGGTGCAATTGCATCTGGCATTGGTGATTGCCACGGACACCAAAGTGCTGATTCTGGATGAGCCCACATTAGGGCTTGATCTCATCTATCGCGACACGTTTTATCGTCATCTGTTGGAATGGTTTCACGATGGCGAACGCGCGCTGATTATCGCCAGCCATGAAGTGTCGGAAATCGAACACCTGCTGACCGATGTGTTGATTCTTAAGCAAGGCCGCGTGGTGTTGCAAGCGCGCATGGACGAGGTTGAGCAAGGTTACTTTGTGTTGGATGCGCCGACGTCTCTGACGGAGCAAATTGATGCGCTGCAGCCTCTGTCTGCTCAGGCGGGCTTGGGGACGACGCAGTGGCTGTTGAAAGCGCAGCATCGTGAGGCGGTGGAAGGTTTGGGGCGTATTTACAGTGTAAAACTGGCAGAGCTGTTTTTGGCACTGCAGAAGGAGAACGCATAATGCATGCATCCGTCTACATGTTAGAAAAAGAGTGGATCGAACACAAAGTGGTCACTCGAATTCCGTTGTTTGTGCTGGCGTGCATGCTGGTGCTGTTTATCGGTTTGTTGAGCAATGGCAATCTGCAGAGCAACCTCTCGTTTGAGATGAGTTACAGTGGTTTTGAACCGTTGGATCTGCAATTTGTTGATCAATTCAGCTCGTTCATGATTGTGGTGGCTGGCGCGCTGTCGATTCTACTCAGCACGCTCTACATCCCCAAAACGCTGCGCAAAGAACGTCAGGAAGGCAGTTCTATGTTCTGGCGCAGCATGCCGGTCAGCAACCTCAAAACGCACGGCGTTAAACTGGCGTTTGGTTTGCTGGTGATCCCGGTGGTGTGCTCCGTTTTAGTCATCGCGTCCGATGTGATGTTTTGGTTGGTGAACATGGTCACGGATGATGCGATTCCGCTGCTGTTTCATCAACGTTCACTGTTGTTTGCGGTGACGCACTGGTTGAGCTACCTCGGTCAAATGCTGCTGGTGGCTGTGGCGTTGCTGCCGTTGGCGTGCATCACGCTGCTGCTGTCTCAATTGGTGAATTCACCCATTCTGGTGATGTTCATTGGCGTGTATGCATTGAAGTGGTTGAGCTTGGGCTTATTTGGCACTGAAGTGGTGGGAGATTTCTTTCACCAAGTGTTGGGGTTACCGCTCAATATCTTAATGGATGCGAATCTGTCTGAGGTGATGACGCAAATCAGCACCGTCAATGCGCTGATTTACATCGTACTGGGCGTCGTCAGCTTTATGCTGAGCCTGAAATGCTACCAGACGGACGACGTCTCGTGGCGCACCCTGTTGCAGCGCTAGTCAGGACTCGAACAGAAAGGAGGCGATGGCCTCCTTTTTTGTGCCTGAGATATCGTCGTCACATTCGCGTGCTTCACATTTTATGCAACGCCTAGCGTACTCAGAATGGACAAAAATGGAATCAATACGACACTTGTGACAAGGCATGGCGATAAAAAGTGATTTTCGTTGGGCGGTTCTCATTTATTTCGAGGCTAAAAATTATAATGCGGACGCCCTGAGGGCGGCTTCGTCGTGAAGCAAATTATAATGACAATCAGGACAGGGTATGTTCAAAAATCTATCGTTAAAAAATAAGCTGGCCATTTCTGCCAGCGCTGCCATTGTGATCGGGGGCGTGCTGGTCGAAGCACTGTCATTCAATGCGTCGTTGAGTCGGTTGGATCTTGAGGTTGAACAGCGTCTGCAAGGCGTCACCGCGTCATACAATCAATACGTGTCGGACTGGCTGGTGTCGAAACAGCGCGCGCTGACATCGCTGACCTCCGACGCCAAACAAGAGGCTATTGTGACGCACCTGAAACAGGTGAAGCACGCCGCGGCCTTCGACAACGTGTTCCTCGCCTATCCAGATGGTTCACAACAAAACGCCAACGGCGTGGTGCTGCCGCCAGACAACAACGACCCACGCAAATGGGGATGGTACATCAATGCTAAAGCGAATCCGGCCAATGTGTTCATGGATAACCCAACCGTTGCGGCGGCAACGGGGGCCAATGTGGTGTCGCTTGGTAAAGCCGTGGATTTGTATGGTCAACAATTGGTGCTGGGCGCCGATGTGGAAATTACCGACATTCTCAATAACATGAAACAGGTGGTGTTGCCGGGCACTGGCGACATGTTTATCGTCAACGCGCAAGGCAATATCTTTACGCACGCGAACACCAAACTGCTGAACAAGAGTGTTGCTGAGTTGGGGATCGATTTCTCCGCCATTCAACAGGCCGAACGGTCGGGCAACGACAGCCGAGTCGAAATCAACGGCGACCAATATGTGTTGGTTGCGCGCGCCATTGACGGCACGACGCTGAGCACCGTGGTTGTGATTAACTATCAATCATTGATTTCACCGCTGTTCGATGCGCTGTGGGGCCAATTATTGGTGACGGCGCTGGTGGTCGTGCTGTGCACCATTTTGTTCAATGTGTTGTGTAACGTGTTGTTCCGTCCGTTGAAAAACGTCTCGCATGCGCTGGAACAGATTGCCAACGGTAGCGGCGACTTAACGCAACGCATCGTGGTGGAAAACAACGATGAAGTCGGCAAATTGGCCGATAGCTTCAATACCTTCGTTGCCAGCCTGCAGCAGTTGATCGGCCACATTCGCCATCAGTCAGAACAATTGACGCAGCAAGCCGAGCATGGCTCGCAGCGTGCCAATCAATCGGCATCAGAGCTGGGTATGCAGCAGCAAGAGATCACCATGGTGGCCACGGCGGTCACTGAAATGGCCTCGGCCACGCAGGAAATCGCCTCGCACGCAGAGCAAACCGCCCACGCAGCGCAAGACTCGTCGACCAGTACCACCAATGGTCGTACACTGGTCTTGAACACCAAAGCCTCCATTAACAACTTGGCCCATGAAGTCAGTCAGGCCAGTGACGTCATTTCGGTGCTCAATCAACATGCCCAAGAGATTTCGACCGTGCTGGCCACGATTCAGAGCATTGCGGAACAGACCAACCTATTGGCACTGAACGCGGCGATTGAAGCGGCTCGTGCCGGTGAACAGGGCCGCGGATTTGCGGTGGTGGCGGATGAAGTGCGCGTGTTATCCCAACGCACGCACACGTCAACGGAAGAGATCAAATCGACTATCGAGACGCTGCAACAAACCACCCAACAGGCGGTGGGCCTCATGTCGAGCAGTTCAACGCTGGCAGCCAACTCGGTGGATGATGCCGATAAAGCGACCCATGCGCTGGAAGAAATTAACGCAGCGGTGGCGCTGATCAGTGATATGGCGACGCAAATCGCGACGGCTGCTGAAGAGCAAACCCACGTGACCAGCGAAATCACGCAAAACATCACGGCGATTAAGGATGTGACCGAGCAATTGGTCGAGGGTGCAGACGACAGTTTGAATCAGTCTAATGTGCTCAAGCAGCAAGCGGCGGAGTTAAGCGCAAAAGTGGCAACGTTTAAACTCGCCTAACCGCCAGTCACCGCAAAAACTGCCAATAACCGCAAAAAGCGACGCTTCGGCGTCGCTTTTTTTGTCGGAAATTCCGCCAAAAGCTGGGTGGAAATTCACCGCATTCTGCGCAACTCTGCAGCGATTTTTCGCTCATCAAATTATGTTTAAATTTGTTAATTTTCATCGTTTTCTCACTTGGTGAGAATGCAATCCTTTAATTCAAATTAAATTCTCGATATATAAGAATTAAGGTTTGAGCTGAAACACGATAAAGGCTAAAAAGCAGTCATGAGCGAAACAAAACAATCTGCGAATCAAGTTAACGAAAAATCACTGCAACTGCTGATGCAGGTCGCGGTGAATGATGAGCCGGTCTCGGCCAAAACATTAAGTGAACAATTGCAGGTGCCCCTCAGCAGTTTGTACCGACATCTGAAACTGCTGAAAGAGTGGAACCTGATAGAAGAAAGCCCGCATGACAAAACGTTGATCATCGGTTCAGCGGCCCTTCTTCTGATGCGCAGTTATGAAACCAGCCAGCACAATCTGGATGCC
This sequence comes from Vibrio sp. CJQ_6, assembly GCF_043106745.1. Lineage (NCBI taxonomy): Bacteria > Pseudomonadati > Pseudomonadota > Gammaproteobacteria > Vibrionales > Vibrionaceae > Vibrio > Vibrio sp. CJQ_6. The sequence continues at coordinate 19,023 of NZ_JBICMV010000028.1, forward strand.
GTCGACGCCGTGTTGAGTCGATTGCAGAAACAGACTGGCGAAATGGCAGCGTACATGGTGCCGGTCGGATACCGGGCTTTGTGTGTGAGCCAAAAAGAGAGCATGCAGGCGCTTCGATGCAGCTTCGTCCAGGGTCAAAGTCAACCCCTGCTTCGTGGCGCCTCATCTAAAGTTATGTTGGCGTATATGCCCGCGCAGCGTTGCGAAAAAATTCTGCGCTATTTCGGTGAAGAGCATCGAATGGACAAATGGCAAACCGATTTGGAAAAAATACGTCGACATGGATATGCCGTGAGCACCTCCGAAATTGACCCCGGAGTGTCGGGGATCAGTGCTCCGGTGATGAAAGGGAGTAAGTTGATCGGTGCAATTTCGGTGATGGCCCCAGCCCATCGCGTCGAAACTCACAAGCAGCGTATCATTTTACATGTGTTGCAGGCCGCGCGAGCGTTGCCACCAGAAAGGTAATTCATCATGTTAAGTTTATTCAAACGCTACCGTCTGAGCCGCACTGCGGTTCCTCACATCTCTGCGTTTACCTTTATGACCGTGTGTGAGCGTGTGAAACCCATGTCACGCGTAGAGTTTGAATTTGCTCAACAAAGCCTAGAATTTGCCTCTGACTGGTTGTATCAACAACAGTCCAATCCGAATTACGCTGATGCGGGCCATCTGGTACTGAACGATGCATCCGATGCACGCTATCAGCATGTTTTGAGCCGTCATTTGGCGCTCAGCTCTGTCCCCGTCGTGCTGGCGAACTGCCACGAGTTGCTGCTCAACGCATTGCCAGTGCTGGCGCTGGATAATGAAGAAATTGGCATCATTCACGTGGGTCATGACTTTGAGCTGAAACAAACCTTAGATCCACAAGTGGGTTCCGTTTACCATTTCGCCTTGTCGCGTTTTTCTAATGCGCGTTTGTTCTGCTTAGGGATCGATGCAGAGCGAGTGCCGAGCCAAACTTGGGAATACGCGGAAGATTTAGGGTGTGACTGGTTGACCGAGGAAGAGTGCAGTTTCCGAAATCGTAATCAGCTCAAAAGCCAATTGAGCCATTACATTGAACACTGCGATCAACTGGTACTCTCTGTGGATCTAGCCTCATTAGTGCCGGGCAATGGCCTGGATGAACACAAGATTCTCGATAACCAATTGGTTCTGCGCGCCATTCGCCAAGCGGTGATGTCTGGCAAAGTGAAAATGATTCAGCTTGTCGGCGCCAAAGACAAACTGATCTACTCCAAACAGACCAAAGAAATTGTCGACGAGTTGTGTAGCCTGTCTGCCGAAGTCGCTCACGTTTACTAGAAGTCGCTCACGCTTACTAAGTGTTGAGTGCATCAAGAAGCCACCCTTTGAGGTGGCTTTTTTCTTGCGCGCCGTTCACAGCCGACTCAGCGGCGGCGTTTGGTTACGCCTCATACGGGACGAGATGCGTCACCGGAACGATTTTTTCCAGTCGCACCGCCGAGACTTTGAACTCCGGAATTTTGGCCGTCGGGTCACGCGCTTCGGAGGTTAAGCGGTTGGCGGGGGACTCGGCAAAGTGGAACGGCACAAACACCACGCCCGCTTGCATGCGTTTGGTCACAAACGCTGGCGCCTCAATCTCACCACGTCGAGAGCACAAACGAACGCGTTCGCTGTTGTGAATCCCGAGCCGCTCTGCATCTTGCACGCTGATCATGATGCGCGGTCCGGCGCGCTGATCCAGCCCTTTGGTTTTGCGTGTCATGGTGCCGGTGTGAAATTGTTCCAGCAGCCGGCCGGTGGTGAGGATGAGCGGGTACGCGTCATCGGGCAATTCTGCGGCGTATTCAAACGGCACTGCGACCATCTCGCCCCGGCCACGTTTAAAGCTGGTTTGATGCAGAATCCGCGTGCCATTCGGCGCTTGCTCGTTACAAGGCCATTGCAGGCTTTCATGACCAAGGCGCTGCCAATCCATCCCCGCGTATTGCGGCGTGACTGAGCAGATCTCCTGTTGGATCTGCTCAACATGTTGATAATGCCAGTTGCCGCCGAGCGCATTGGCAATCTCGGTGATGATGTGCCAATCTTCACGTGCTGTGCCTGGCGGCTTAATCGCGGGTGAGAGTGCCTGCACGCGCCGTTCCGTGTTGGTGAAGTGGCCCTGTTTTTCAGCAAACGAGCAAGACGGCAATACCACGTCGGCTAACTGTGCGGTTTCCGACAAAAAGATGTCTTGTACCACCAGAAAATCGAGCGTGTTGAGCGCGTCGATGACGTGCGCTTGATGCGGATCGCTCAGCACCGGGTTTTCACCCATCACATACAAACCGCGCAGCTGCTGGGTGGTCGCGGCATCAATCATCTCGGTCAGGGTTAACCCGGGCGTGGTGGGCAGGTGATCGCACTGCCAAGCTTGCGCAAATTTGGCTTGCACCAACGGGTTCGTGACTTTTTGATAGCCGGGGTAGTCGCCGGGCAGCGCCCCCATATCACACGCTCCTTGCACATTGGATTGGCCACGCAGCGGGTTGATACCGCCGCCCTCCACGCCGATGTTGCCACACAGCAGTTGCAGGTTGGCAATGGAGCGTACGTTGTCATGTCCGGTGGTGTGCTGGGTGATGCCCATGGCGTAATACACCGCCGTGACGCGCGCGGTGCCGATCATCTCGGCGATTCGAATCACATCGGCGGCTTGGACGCCGGTCACCAGTTCGACTTTCTCGGGCAGGTAACGATCCGACATGACTTCCATGAGCAGCTCCTCAAAGCCATCCACCCGTTGGCGAATATAGGCGTCATCGTACCAAGCATGCGTGATGATTTGCTGCATGATGCCGTTGAGCAGCATCACGTCGGTGCCCGGGCGCTGCGCGACGTACACCGTAGCGTGATCGGCCATCTCGATGCGTTTCGGGTCGGCCACAATCAATCGCGCGCCTTTGCGGATGGCTTGCTTGAGGTGCGAGGCGATGATCGGGTGTGCGGCGGTGGTGTCAGAGCCGATGATCAAAATGACATCCGAATGCGCAATGCTGGCGATGTCGTTGGTCATGGCGCCGCTGCCAAGGGAGGCTTCCAGCCCCGTGACGGTGGAGGCGTGACACAGCCGCGCGCAGTGATCCACGTTGTTGGTGCCCAATTCGCGGCGCATCAATTTTTGGAACAGGTAGTTGTCCTGATTGGTGGTTTTGGCGGACGAGAAGCCGCCCAGCGCATCGCTGCCATGCGTCTGTTGAATGTGACGAAAGCGCTCGGCGATCAGGGCAATGGCTTCGTCCCAACTGGCGGGTTGCAATTCACCGTGCCGCCGGATTAACGGCTGAGTGAGGCGCTGCGGACTGTGAATGAAATCAAACCCAAAGCGGCCTTTGACGCACAACATGCCTTGGTTGACGGGAGAGCGCGTATCGCCTTGCACGTAACGCACGCGGTTCGCTTGCTCGTCGACATACATCACCACGTTGCAGCCCACACCGCAGTAGGTGCAAACCGTGGTCACCGGTTTGAGCACTTCAACTCGTGCGTGTGATTTGTCGCGTTTATCGACCAGCGCGCCCGTCGGACACACCTGCACACATGCTCCGCATTGCACGCAGTTGGAATCGCCCATCAAGGTGCCATCGTGAAACATCGGCCGGTTTTGTGAGTGCGAAAAATGCAGCGCGCCGTGCACGGTCTCTTCCTGACATGTCTGGACGCATGCGCCACAACTGATGCAGCGATTGGCATCAAACACGATGAACTCGCTGCTCTTATCCACGGCAAAGCGTTGTTTTTCGCCGCAATCGAGGTGGGCAGCATCGACCTGATACGCAGAGGCGTAGGTCCGTAAATCGCACTGGGTGTTGGCTTGGCAGCCACACTCTAAGCAGCGCGCCGCTTCCATGCGCACGGCCAAATCGCCGGGGTCAAGCTCCACTTCCGAGAAGTTTTTGCGTCGATGCAAGGGGGGCAGATGAGGAAAATCAATGCGGCGCCGTTTGGCTTCCAAGCGGTATTCGCTGCGTTTAACCCGGCTGAGGCTTTCGGCTTTACGGCTGGTGAAGGGGGCTGAAGTATGGACAGGCGTGCCCAAAATCAGCCGCTCCGTGATGGCTTCGGCCGCACGTTTGCCGTCTGCGATGGCTTCAATGGCGGTGGCAGGGCCGCGGCGAAAATCACCGATCGCGTAGACGTTGTCAAAGTGATGCAGTGTGTCGCCGTCAACGTCGGCGGTGTGTTTGCGCGTTAGCGGCACGTGGTCCCATTTCGCCCCAAACAGGCTCAAATCCGGCGTTTGCGACAGCGCAGAAATCACCGTATCAAATGCTTGTTGGTGATATTCCCCCGTTGGCACGGGCTGGCGACGGCCAGAGGCGTCCGGTTCACCCTGCGCCATGGTTTCGAGTTTAATGGCACGCACTCGGCCGTGTGCGTCGGCTAAGTTTTCGACCGGACGAGTGAGAAAACAGAACTGCACCCCTTCGTGCGCCGCGGCTTCAATTTCGTATTCTTCTGCTGGCATTTCATCGACGGTGCGGCGATAAATCAGCGTGACTTGCGCGCCCAAACGCAGCGCCGTGCGCGCGCAGTCGATGGCGGTATTGCCGCCGCCGATCACCGCGACCTGTTTCCCTGTGATGAGTGTGCGCTCGGTTGCAGCATCTTTGAGGTAATCGACGCCTAGATAGCAACCGGTAAGGTTACTGCCCGGATAGTGAGCGCTAACTGCTAAACTCGCACCGATGGCGACACACACCGCGTCATTTGTTTGCTGAAGCTGCTCAAGAGTGAAATCGCGGCCGACTTTCTGATGACATCGAATCTGAATGCCCGTCTGACAAAGTAGGTCGATTTCCTGATCCAGTATCTGCTTTGGCAGGCGGTATTCCGGAATGCCATATTGCAGCCAACCGCCGGGTTTGGGCATGGCTTCATAAATCGTGACGGCAAAACCGGCAAGGCGTAGATAGTAACCACACGCTAACCCGCCCGGCCCAGCCCCGACGATCGCAACCTGTTTGCCATTGCCGAGCGGCACGATGGGCTGAAAAGGCTGACTTTGGCTGTCCATATCTGCCGCATGGCGTTTGAGCTGACGAATGGCGATAGGCTCGTCGACTAAGGTGCGGCGACATTCAGTTTCACAAAACGCCGGGCACACACGGCCAATCGAGGCGGGCAGCGGCAGGTGGCGTTTGATCACGGCGACCGCTTTGTGATAATCGCCCTCGGCGATGTGATGCAGGTAAGATTGAATGTCCACGTGCGCCGGACAGGCGATTTGGCACGGCGCTTCGCAATCGGCGTTGTGGTCGGAGAGCAGCCGTTTCAGCGCTGCTTGGCGCCGCTGATAGAGCGTGTCGTTGTGGGTCTCGATCACCAGATTCGGCTGTACTGGGTGCTCACAGGCGCGCACGACACCGAGCTGCTCAACGTCAACCACGCACAAATCGCAGTGCTGTTTTTCGGCTTGATGGCTGGTGGCACACAAATGAGGAATGTCGATGCCGATCGACTGCAGGAATTGAAACAGAGTTTGCCCACGGTGATAGGGGTAGGCGATGCCATTCACGACCACTTGCATAGATACCTCTCTGGCACCGACTCGGTGCAACTCGACTGGCCTTTGTCATGCGAATGGCAAGGTTGAAGCATACCGCTGCGTGTGTTTACCTTCGCAATATCTGCATAAAAATTGTGGTTATTATCGAAGTATAGTGAATGGGGTGGGGCCTGCCCACGACTCAGCTCCCAAATCCGAGACGCAATTGTCATCGTTCAGCAACACAATCTTCACTGATCAGTCATTTAACAACGCTAAGCTCCTGAACCATCATCAATTTGCATTGATGCAACACACAATAATTATGACGAAAGTAAAGGAGCAAGCTCATGTGGAACCGTGATGAGAAAGATTCACAGTTTAGCGAAATGATTGAAGCGCGTTTATCACGCCGCCGTTTCCTCGCGGGCAGCGCGGCGGTGAGTGCGGGCGCATTTCTGACTTTAAACCCTGTTGCGAAAGCCGTTGCTGCAAAACCGCAATCCTCTTTGCTGAACTTTGAACCGGTTCCTGCGTCCACGGCAGACATGGTGGTGGTCCCTAAAGGCTATAAGGCGACTCCTTTGATGTCATGGGGTGACCCGATTTTCGCTGATGCACCTGCATTTGACCAAAGCGGTAAACAAGATTCACGTGCGCAAGCGCGTCAGTTTGGTGACAACACCGACGGCATGAGCTTCTTCCCTATCAGTGACGATCGCGCAGTACTGGCGATCAACAACGAATACACCAACTACGAATATCTGTTCGACCACAAAGGCGCGGCGATGACGGCGGACGACGTGCGCAAAGCGCAGGCGGCAGTCGGTGTGACGGTGGTAGAAATTGTACGCAAGAACGGCAAGTGGATGATTGACCGTGAAGGTCAGCGTAACCGCCGTATTACGGCCAATACGCCGATGGCAATCACGGGTCCTGCGGCAGGCAGCGAATGGCTGAAAACGAAGGCCGATCCTAAAGGGACACTGGCGCTGGGCACATTCAACAACTGTTCAAACGGTCAGACGCCTTGGGGCACGTATCTGACGTGTGAAGAGAACTTCGATGACTTCTTTGGAGCCAATGAAGAGGGCACGGTGAACGCTGACCAGAAACGCTATGGCATTGCCGCCAAACCGAGTGATTACCATTGGCATCAGCACGACGAGCGTTTTGATGTCACCAAGAACCCGAATGAGCCGAACCGCTTTGGTTGGATCGTTGAAATTGACCCGCACAACCCGGATTCAACACCGATGAAACGCACCGCGTTAGGCCGTTTCAAGCATGAAAACGCAGCCTTCACGCTCAACAGCGATGGCTATGCGGTTGTGTATTTGGGGGATGATGAGCGCGGTGAGCACCTGTACCGTTTTGTGTCGAAAAACCGTTACCAGAAAGGCAACGATGCGGCCAATCGCAAGCTACTTGATGAGGGCACGCTGTCGGTTGCGAAATTCGATATGCAGGACAAAGAGCTGAAAGGCCAAGGACGCTGGATTGAACTGACGTTTGGCAAGAATGGCCTGACGCCGGAAAATGGGTTCAAAAACCAAGCGGAAGTGCTGATTTTTGCCCGCCGTGCAGCCACGCAAGTGGGCGCGACCACCATGGACCGCCCAGAATGGGTTGCGGTGCACCCTGACAACCAACACGTGTTCTGCACCTTAACCAACAACAAATACCGTGGCGTGAAAGACGGCCAGCCGGTGGGCGGTCCTAACCCGCGTGCCAAGAACAACTATGGCCAAATTCTGCGTTGGATGCCTGTACATGGCGACCACACCGCGGAGATGTTTGCGTGGGATTTGTACCTGATTGCCGGTAACCCTACAGTGCATCATGGCGACCTGTACGCGGGCAGCGACAACATCAATGCCAACAACATGTTCAACAGCCCGGATGGTTTGGGGTTTGATGACGCAGGGCGCCTATGGATTCTGACCGATGGCAATTACTCCAACAGAGGCGATTTTGCCGGCCAGGGCAACAACCAGATGCTGTGTGGCGACCCGATCACCGGTGAAGTGCAGCGCTTTTTGACGGGGCCGGTGGCGTGTGAAATCACGGGCCTGGCATTCTCGCCGGATCACAAGACCATGTTTGTGGGCGTGCAGCACCCGGGCGAAGAGGGCGCAGCGTCGCACTTCCCATACGGCGGCAGCACCAAACCGCGCTCTACGGTGATGATGATCACGCGCGATGATGGCGGCGTGATCGGCGCCTAATCGCAAACGACATCGTCTGCATTGATTCATCCCGGAAAGTTCAAGCCACTTTCCGGGATGTTTTTTATTTGGCACATGTCGTAACCTGAATTTGCATTGAATTTGACAGATGGTTGATACATGCCTTCGCCCCCTGCATTACACTTGCCGGCTCTGTGGCGAGGTGAATGGACATGTTTTTGAAACAACGATTAGACGATCGGAAATCCGGTTTAACACTGTTATTGCTGTTTGTATTGATTCTAGCGCCGATTTCGGCCGCGTGTATGAATCTGGATTTTCTGCAACCCACCAATGAAACGCTCGTGCGCGCCGTTGTGATGTTGACGCATTCGGCGGGCCCGGAAGGGTTTTTGCTCACGCTGATCCTCTTGATGCTCTGGACGGGTTGGCGCGTGCGCGCCACGAAAGCCGAGTGGCTCAATAAGGCGATACAACTGGGCATTTTGCTGGTGCTGGCGGTGGGAATGAAAAGTGGCCTGAAGAAAATGACGGAGAGTCCGCGGCCGTATACGGAAGCGATGACGCAGGAATTGATTTTGCCGTCACCGGAACATTTCTACAAGCTGGATAGATCGCAACAGCTCGCGGTGATGGATGAGATGGCCGATCAGGTGTCTCCAGCCCGCATCGAGAGCTGGAAGAAGGAAACGGACTATTCGTTCCCATCGGGTCATACCGTGTTTGCCACGCTCTGCTTGGCGTTTTTTGGTGGTATTTTGTTAGAACAGCAACGTCGCGCGAGTGCGGTGGTGTTGCTGATGTGGAGCGCCAGTATCGGTTTCTCACGATTGTGGCTGGGGATGCATCGTCCGGCTGATTTGTTGGGGGCGGCGATTCTGGTGGGTGTGCTCTATTTTGTGGTGCCAAGGCGCTATCCGCTGGCGGAAAAACTGCTCGGGCGAGTGTTGCCACAAGCCAGATGAAAAAAATGGGCCGTTGGGGCCCATTTTTTATGCGGAAAAAGCGAGAACAGACTCCGTCAGGACGGATTAAGCAATGAACGCCGACGCGATGCCAATCAGGCCGCCGAAGACGCCGCCCCACACCACCAGCCAGCCCAAATGCTCTTTGATCATCTTCTGCACCATCTCTTTGACCAGTTTGGGCGTCAGTTCACTCAGGCGTTGATCGATGATGTTTTCGATATTGGCCTGAATCTCACCCATCATCGCGGGTGATTCTAACTGCGCTTTCAGCGCGGATTTGACACTATCGCTTTGGCTCATCTCAACCATGGCTTCTTGCATCTTCTCGACAAAGGGTTGCTTGAGCGGTTGCAGGGCTTCGCTACCCCCAAACATGGCCAGCATACCGCCAAACGACGAGTTGCTGATCACCTCGACCAAAGAATCAAATGTGGGGTTGAAATCCACTTTGGCAATCACCGGCTCCAAGTTGAGTGTTTTGTCGCCCACCATCTCTTGGTTTAAGAAACGATCGATATTCGATTCAGTGAAAAACTGTTCCATCATCAAGGTTTTGATGGCGGCTTTGAACGCTTCAAAACGCGCAGGGATAACGCCCGAGCCATACAGCCCCGGGACTTTCTCAAACAGCATGTGGATCGCGAGCCAGTTGGTGATCGCGCCCGAGAAGGCAAACAGACCCGCGTAAAACGCAAAGGTGTTGTCTAGTGAATAACCGGCGCCGAGCAGAGCCAAGGCAACCACATTGGTGATAAGACTTTTGTTCATAGCAAAAACGTTGAGGTTGATTAAAAGAAAAGTGAGCGGAATTTTAAGAGAAATTGCGCGCAGGGAAAAGAGCCGGAGCGAGGCTCCGGCATTTTGCTTAGGCGACGTTGATGTCGTCGTCGCAGCCAATAAACCCACCGGTCTGATGCGCCCACAAATGGGCGTAGATGCCATTTTGGTCGATCAGCTGTTGGTGCGTGCCTTGCTCGACGATTTGGCCTTTGTCGAGCACGATCAAACGATCCATGGCGGCGATGGTCGACAAACGGTGCGCAATCGCAATCACGGTTTTGCCTTGCATCAGCTCATTCAGGCTCTCTTGAATTGCCGCTTCGACTTCAGAGTCGAGCGCTGAGGTCGCTTCATCCAGCACCAGCAGCGGCGCATCTTTGAGCAGCACGCGCGAAATCGCGATGCGTTGGCGTTGGCCGCCAGACAGTTTTACGCCGCGTTCTCCCACTTGTGCATCGTACCCGACGTTGCCGTAAGGGTCGGTCAGCGTTTCGATAAACTCGTGCGCGTGTGCTTGCTTGGTCGCGCGCAACACGTCGTCTTCCGACGCATTGGGGTTGCTGTACAAAATGTTGTCGCGAATTGAGCGGTGCAGCAGCGAAGTATCTTGTGTCACCATGCCGATTTCACTGCGCAGTGAATCTTGAGTCACCTGTGAGATGTCTTGGCCATCAATGCGGATGGTGCCGCTTTCCACGTCATGAAAACGCAGCAGCAGATTGACCAGCGTCGATTTACCCGCACCGGAACGGCCAACCAGCCCCACTTTTTCGCCGGGGTGGATAGTCAAATTCAGATGGTTGATGACCCCTTTGTTTTCACCGTAGTGGAAACTGACGTCCTCAAATTCAATCGCGCCAGTGGTCACTTGCAGCGCTTTGGCGTTGGGTTGGTCTTGAATGGTGATCGGCTTGGAGAGCATGTTCATGCCATCGACCACGGTGCCCATGTTTTCAAACAGGCCGCCGACTTCCCACATGATCCATTTCGACATGCCGTTGATGCGTAGCGCTAAACTGATGGCAATCGCAATCGCACCAATGGTGATCGCGCTGGTCATCCACAAATAAATCGACATCGCCGCAATGGTGAATACCAAGAGGTAGTTCGCCACTTCGACCCAGATGTTAAACCCGGTCACCAAGCGCATTTGGCGGTACACGGTATCGAGAAAGCTCTCCATGCCTTCTTCGGCGTAGTCGGTTTCTCGGCGACTGTGCGAGAACAGTTTCACGGTCGCAATATTGGTGTAACTGTCGACAATGCGGCCCGTCATTAACGAGCGCGCATCGGCTTGTTCTGCCGACACTTGTTTGAGCTTCGGCACAAAGCGCACTTGAATCGCAATATAGGCCGCGAGCCATAGCAGCATGGGCATCATTAAACGCCAATCTGCTTGCGCCAGCATCACCACCATGGCGGTGAAATAGACCGCGACATAAACGAAGACATCTAGGGTTTTCATTACCGTTTCGCGCACAGACAGCGCAGTTTGCATCACTTTGGTGGCGATGCGTCCGGCAAATTCATCCTGATAGAACGACAAACTTTGTCGCAGCAGGTAGCGGTGTGCCAACCAGCGAATCGACATCGGATAGTTGCCAAGCATGGTTTGGTGGATCAGTAACGAGTAGATCGACACCAGCACCGGCATCCCCACCAACAGTAGCAATGACAGCCCAATCAACGTGTTCCGGTTCTCTTCGAGAAACGTGTCCGGGTTGCTGGTGGAGAGCCAGTCGACCAGTTGGCCCATAAAACCAAACAACGACACTTCGATGATGGCAATGGTGGTGCTGAGCAGCGCCATGATCAACAGCGGCTTCTCGTACCCTTTGGTGTAGTGACGGCAGAATGCCCACAGCGTGTTGGGTGGGCGCTGGGGTTCATCTTGGGGGAAAGCCTTGGTAAAGCTTTCAAACTTCTTATACATGCAGCATCCTTTATGGTGTCCCGTTCTTTGTACGTGTGATGGTGTTGATTCGTGCCATGGCTTTACTGCGCCAAGGCGGTTGCCTTGACCGAAAGCCACCGCAAGGGCGATAAGCCCGGGCACGAACGCGCGTTGTTGGGGTTGATGTGAGGTGAACGGGTAAATGGCGAAAGCAATGCGGCTACTTAAATATGCAACTGATTGTTTCGCGAGCTGTGGCTAGTATAACCTGAACTGATGAAAATATGCGCATTGGAATTGAGATTCGATGACAACGCGGTAAACCGTGTGGTCACGACGGCATAAAAAAACACCGCGGATGCGGTGTTTTGAATGATTACGCGGTTCCTTTGGCCGGTCGGGCGCGGCATTTTTTCTTCGGCTGATAATGCAAAATGGTCATCGAGACCGGCAATTGCAGCACTTCGCCTTCGGCATGATCTGGTTGCATGTTGCGCATGTTGGTATCACAGATCACGTGCCAATCCTGCGCTCGATCATTGGGCAAGGTAAAACGCGCGGGCGCGTTGGTTTGGTTGATCAGATACAACAGCTCTTGGCCATCTTCACCAATCCCAATGTGCAGCGCCACGGAACACAAGCGGTTCCAATCGTCATGCTCCATCAAGCTGCCGTCGACACGACGCCAGAAAATGCGGTTGAAGTTCCGCTCTTCGCCACTGAAGGCGCGAATAAACGGCACCATGTACGTTTGACGCGCCGCGACCATCTCTGCCAGCCAGGTTTTGAAGTCGGATTTACGCTCTGATGTGCTCCAATCCAGCCAACTGATGTCGTTGTCCTGACAGTAGGCGTTGTTATTGCCTTGCTGCGTGTGTGAGAGCACATCGGCGGTGAGAATGTGCGGAATACCGAACGCAAACAACAAACTGGCCATGAAGTTGCGCTTTTGACGTTCGCGAATGGTGCGCACCACCATGTTGTCGGTTTCCCCTTCCACACCGTAGTTGTCGGAGCGGTTGTCACCGTGACCGTCGCGGTTTTGCTCACCATTGGCTTCGTTGTGTTTGTGCTTGTACGACACCAAATCTTGCAGCGTGAAACCGTCGTGGTAGGTGATGTAGTTGACCGTCAGTTTGTACGGCCAGTTCGCTGCGCTGTAGAGATCGCGTGAGCCCATTAAGCGTGTGGCAAACTCTTTTAAATAGCCTTGATCACCGCGCCAGAAGCTGCGTGTGATGTCGCGCAATTTGTCGTTGGTTTCGTTCCAACCAAACGGGAAGTTGCCCACTTGATACCCGTTCGGGCCAATGTCCCAAGGTTCTGCAATCAGCTTCACCTGACGCAGCACCGGGTCTTGTGCCACGGCTTTAAAGAACGCCGCGTCTTGGCTGAAATCGTCACCGATTCGGCCCAATGTTGCCGCCAAATCAAAACGGAAACCATCGATGTGATATTCACTCACCCAGTAACGTAAGGTGTCCATCACCAAGTTTAACGACGCTTGGTAAGACAAATCGAGCGTGTTCCCACAGCCGGTAAAATTGGCGAAATGGGACCCATGTTGCAGGTAATAGTGTGGATCGAGCGCTTTCAGGTTGAAAATTGGCCCATCTTCCCCGCCTTCGGCGGTGTGGTTGTAGACCACATCCAGAATCACTTCGATGCCCTGTTTGTGCAGCTCACGAATGGTGGTTTTGAGTTCCGTGACCGCATCGTGTTGCGCATAACGTGGATCGGGGGCCATGAACACATACGGGTTGTAACCCCAATAGTTCACCTTGCCCATTTCCAGCAGATGTGGTTCGTGCATACAGGCCGCGATTGGCAGCAATTGCAGCGTGTTGATGTGCTGCTCACGATAAAACGCCAACATCGATTCGCTCACTAAGCCAAGGTAAGTGCCTTGCAGTGCGTCGTCGACATCCGGGTTTTTCTTCGTGACACCTTTTACGTGGGTTTCAAACAGCACCATCTCTTCCCGTGGACGCAGGGGTTTTGGCGTGTCTTGCCAATCAAATTCAGGGTCGATCACCACGCATTTGGCGAGGTCAAAACTACTGGCCGCATCAAACGGAACGTCATAAGTCAGGCTTTGATCCAATGCTTTCGCATACGGATCGGACAGGTACAGCAGTTCATCTTGGTGATGAATGATAAATCCGTATTTTTGCCCAGCTTTCACGCCTTCAATGTAGGTGTGCTGAATACCGGCATATTCCCCGTCGAGCGGGTGAGTTTCATAACTGCCATCGGCATGAAACAGCGCCAAAAGCAGGTCCTTATTTGCTGGTGCATACACAGCAAAATTGCATCCATTTGGATCAAGTGTTGCACCTAAAGGGTACGGGCGAGAGCAGGTTGTTTTCATCGTAAGCAGTCGTTTTTGTTATTGAGTCAGCAGTAACCACCGTTTTAAGTAAAAGGCTTTGCCCGACTTAGGTCAAGAGCCCTGTCACAAAATTTTTCATGTAATTTTCTTTCATTTTTATGACGTTATTGCGTTGAAATAGTGATCAATTATGCATTTTGTATTCCATATGCTCGGAAGTGAACAAGCGCCTCCCCCTCGAATCCGTGATCGAGGCTTTAAAAACACCATACGGTAAAATATCTACGCCTTTCTCATCCCCCCCCAATATTTTAGGGGTGGAGGAAGTCAGCATTGCCCAATTTCAGTAGTCTTAACAGTGTTGAAACAACTGGGGATTCGTCCCATCTTACCTCTCTTTTTGACAGTATCTTATTTCTGCCTTTTAGGATGAAACAGAGAGAGAGGGCGAGATTAATACACCCTAAATGGAGTTTATAATGAGAAAAGTAAGTGTAATTGCTGCCGCAGTGGTTGCGTCTTTGGCTGCTGGCTCCAGCTTTGCTGAAGACAAAGTAAATCAAGGTTGGCAAATTAATGGATACGGCCATTTACTGTATAACGCAGGTCAATCTTTAGCCCTAAATGAATCGTATGAACATCGTCGCGATTACCGTGCGGCTGGTGCTTCATTTTCTGGTAACCCAAACCAAGTTGAATTTACGGTCACTCGTGGTGATAACTACGACAATGGCGCTTGGTCTAAATATGTTCTGAAGACTGAATACGGCAACAACGAAGGTAGCGGCCGTGGTTTCTATACTTCATCTTCAGGTAGTGAAGGTTTTGGTGAATCAGGTCAACTTGAGTTTAAAGAAGCTTACGTTGAACTGGGCGATCTTTCTTACTTCCCAGAAGGCTTGAGCATTTGGGCTGGTAAACGTTACCTAAACCGTCAAGCTGGTATCATTACTAAAGAATTCTGGAAACAATCTTCTGGTGTTGGTGGCGGTATTCAGTACAAAGATATGGGTATTGCTGTTGTCTCTGCAGATGCTGGTGATAGCTACAACTCAAAACTGGGCAATGTTGACGCCAATGGCAGCAGTACTACATTGACCTCGGTTGACCTGTACTACTACGGTGTGGAAGCGCTGAGCGGCCGCTTTGACTTTGACGCGAAAATCATGTCGCGTAAAAACGTAGACGAAGATAACACGGCGAAAGATGGCTACGGTCTGGCTGTAACTTATTCTCGTGACTACTACGGTCTGGATGGTTGGACAACCACAGCACTGACTTACGGTTCAGGTATTGCGTCAACTAAAGGTGTGAACTTTGGTCAATGGAACGGCGGTTGGGATAAAGACGATGAGTCTATTTTCTTGACCTCTTACGGTGTTCTGAACGTGACCGATAACCTACAAATTGGTACCGAGTTGGTGTACTGGAAACTGTACAACGACACGAAAGACCAAGTTTGGGGTTCTGAGGATGGCGTAGATCGTTTCTTCTTTGGTGCGACACCATCGTACAAATTCAACGAGAACTTCCGTCTAGAAACCACGCTGACTTACGCAGTAGAAAGCTTGGGTAACGGTTCGGATTGGGGTCGTGAAAAAGCAGACACCAGTTTCTACACCGCGACGATTGCACCAGTATTCACTGTGAACGCGGATTACTTTGGTCGTCCACAAATCAAACCTTACGTTACTTACATGAAATCAAGTGAAGATAACTACGGTTGGAGCAACGATGCAAAAGGCGACGAAACTCGCTTTGGTGTTGAAGCCGAGATTTGGTTCTAAGTTGTTAGCCTAATTTACTGTTACTATTTGAAGGCAGTCACCAGACTGCCTTTTGTTTTGATATAGGATTCGATCAATGAAGAAAATGTGGGTACTCGCTCTGAGTGTTGCTGGTTTGATGGGCTGTACATCATCGAACGAACCTAATAGTTACGTAGATGTAAATCAGACGGATGTTTGTTGTGAGTCCCTGAGTGGCGCGCCTTGGGCGGCATTAGAACTCAACGAAGATTTGAACTTTGGTTTAGATGCCAGTTCACCAGTATGGCAGTTTGATACGGGCAAAAGCTACTTTGCTGCGTTTCAGTTTGCTGATCGCTCCGGCAATGTTGACGTTCGTATTCGTAGTGTGATGCAAGAGGGACGCGTACTGAAACCTGCGGTTCAGTTGCTAGATACCAGCTTTAACGTTGTGCGCACGATCTCCTCGGATCAATTTAAAACCCTTTTTTCTGATGCGCTTTCCCGCAACCGATTTGAAATCGAGCTCAGCGTGAATGCAAAACAAACGCCTTATCTCGTGATTTATAGCGAGACCAATGCATTGGGTGAAAAAGTCACCGTTCCTCATCCAGCGAAGCTACGCGCCGAGCAATCGGGTGATCCACTGCCTATCGTCACTGACCCGACTTATGCAACCTCATCCAGTGGTCAACTTGAGCTCAAGGTAGAGACTAAAACCATGGTTGGTGGCTTTGCGTCAGCGCATCTAAAGAGCAACGTGCCAGTGCAACCTGTGACGGTCCAACCAGACACCAAAGCCTATTACTTCTCAACCATCGAAAAAGCGGTGGCCGCCAACGACATTCCGAAAGCACTGAGCTTGTTGGATGAAGCCAAAGCGTTGGGGATTGAAGGGGCACAAGAAGTCTTTGTCAAAGCGGTGAACCGTAAATCGGCGCAATAAGCCTGTCTGATTGAAACGCGCCGTGTAGCACAATTCTTGTTGCGAACGATTTTGTAAGTACCGCACTTCGTCAGGAGTGCGGTACTATTGTTTTTATCTGGAGACAAACTGTAACGTCTGGTGAGAATTAAGTTTTTGCTATTTCAGCCGATACAGTCACAAAGACTGAGTTAAGAACCTTATTTGATGAATACTATTGGGATTGCGATCGGGGCAACAGGGTTGTCACTGATTCTGATATTTGTGTGGATGATTTCGCTGTCTGTTCGCAAGAAGAGACTCGAAGCGGAAAAGAAAGCCCGCGAAGAAGCCTATCGCAAAGCACTGGAACGCCAGCGCGATCAAGAGCGTAAAGAGCGTCTGTACAAGGCGGAGTCCGGTCATGTGCCGACGATGCTTTACCTGGCCAAAGAGGCCGAGCGGACCAACCTTCGAGAAGCGCTATTCTGGTACGAAAAAGCAGCACATAACGACAACATTACCGGCATGTACGGGATTGTGCGCATTTGCCAACGGATTCGTGATGATGTGATCCTCAAGGAAAAAGCCAAATTCTGGCAGAACTGCATTCAGGGTCAGGAAGGGGATCTGGCGGCGAAGTATGAAACGGGTCGTGCGTTGGTGTATGGCCGTGGGATTGAAGTGGATGTGTCGAAAGGCATTGCCATGATTCAAGATGCGGCAGAAGACAAATATATCGATGCCATGATGTTTATGGGCGACTGGTGTGTCTCCAAAGACAACATCGCGCCAGCGCCGGGCGATTCGACCTATTGGTATTCCAAAGCTGCAAAACTCAACAGCTTGGAAGGCATGATGAAACTGGGCATCAACTACATCAAAGGTGTGGGCGTCGCTGCAGATTTCCTCAAAGGGGTGTACTGGCTCGAACGCGCCAGTGAGAAAGGGTATGCAGAAGCGATGTACTGCGCTGGTGAAGCGTGGATTGATCGCGGGGCCAATGGCAACGCGATTGCCTACATCTGGCTGTTTCTTTCGGCTTACTTTGGTTACGAGCCCGCGAAAGTGCTGCGTGACCAAGTGGGCGGGCGCATCGGCGTGGATTCAGTGGTCGGGCTGCAATCGCTGGCGAAACCTCTGCAACAAAAAATTCGTTCGGGGACGGTCAGTAAACACGCGATTATTCGTGCGCTGAACAAGCTCTACAAACGGGGCGTGCCGGTGCCGAAAAAAGGGGAATCGATGCAAGATGATGAGATTGCTGATAGCGCCAGTGATGGCATTTTCGATGAGTTGGATGGCGGCATGATGGCAGAGCCAGCCGCTCAGCCGACGGAAGAGAAACCCGCGCCGTTAAACTTCTCACAGACCTCGATGGATAAACACTGATGGCCTAATACGAACCACCAGAGACAAAAAAAAGCCCCGACATGTCGGGGCTTTTTTGATCGCCTAAGACGCGCTTAAGCGGAAGGTTTGTGTTGTGATTGGCAAACGGCTGCCGTAAACACCACGTCGGTTGAGCTGTTCAGCGCGGTTTCTGCCGAGTCCTGAATCACACCGATAATAAAGCCAACCGCTACGACTTGCATCGCCACGTCGTTTGAAATACCAAACAGGCCACACGCCAGCGGAATCAGCAGGAGAGAGCCACCCGCAACGCCTGATGCGCCACACGCAGAGACTGCCGCGACCACGCTCAGGAGTAGTGCAGTCAGCAGGTCGATTTGAATGCCCATGGTGTGAACCGCCGCCAGCGTCAGTACGGTGATGGTGATTGCTGCGCCTGCCATGTTGATGGTTGCACCCAGAGGGATAGATACGGAATACGTGTCTTCATCCAGCTTCAGTTTTTCACACAGCGCCATGTTCACAGGAATGTTCGCTGCACTTGAACGGGTGAAGAATGCCGTGACGCCACTTTCACGCAGGCATTGGAAAACCAGTGGGTATGGGTTGGTGCGTGTTTTGACATAAACAATGATTGGGTTCACGACCAGTGCAATGATCGCCATCGCGCCCAGTAGGACCGCAAGCAGTTGTGCGTAGCCAGCCAGTGCATCAAAACCGGTGGTTGCAAAGGTTGATGCAACCAAGCCGAAGATACCAAATGGCGCCAAACGAATGATGAAACGCACGATTTGTGAAACGCCGTGGCTCAGATCTTCGAACACGGCTTTGGTGGTCGCAGATGCATGGTGCAGTGCCAAACCTAGGCCGACCGCCCACGCCAGAATACCGATGTAGTTGGCAGACATCAGCGCGTTCACTGGGTTATCAACCAGTTTGAACAGCAGGGTTTGCAGAACTTCTGCGATGCCTTGAGGCGGCGTTGCGCCTTCAGCACCAGCAACTAACGTCAGGGTCGTCGGGAACAGGAAGCTCAGTACCACGGCAGTCAGCGCAGCGGTAAAGGTGCCAAAAAGGTAGAGTACGACGATAGGACGCATGTAAGTGTGTTGGTTTTTCTTTTGGTTGGCGATAGACGCCGCCACCAGAATAAAGACCAGAATTGGTGCGACTGCTTTCAGTGCACCCACGAAAAGGCTTCCGAGTAGCCCAGCACTTTGCGCAGTATCCGGCGCGGCAACCGCCAGCACAGCACCAAGAATGATACCTGCTAGGATCTGCAGCACGAGATTACCACGAGCAAAACGGGCAAAAATATTGTTGCTTTGCATAGTTATCCCTGTAATGAATATATGATTCGATTTGTAGTTATTTCAGTGGATATCACTGAATAAGGCCAATATTAACGTGACGGGATAATGTGTCTAGGATTAATTGATAGTTAGAACAAAAAATTACCAGATATGTTGAAATGCAACGCATTTTAGAGTTGATGTTAAAAATATGTAGCGAATGGGTTTGAAAACAGAGGGCGAATATTCACCCTCTATTGGGTTAATACGCAGTTTTTATGACTGCTTGATTATCTGTGCATGACGAACCATTTTGCTGAAGCGGCGATGTCTTGCGTGCCGCTCGGCAATGGTCTCGCTGTTATAGAGCTGTTCTGCGAGTAATTTCTGATAATTTCTCAATCGTCTCGCATCCAATTCTCCGGTTTCGAGCGCGCGCTGAACGGCACATCCCGGTTCAGACTGGTGTTGGCAATCACCGAAGCGGCACTGCTGCGCAAGTGATGCGACATCGGCAAAGGTTTCTGCAACACCGTGTTCACAATCAGCAATTTGTAGCTCACGCATGCCCGGTGTATCGAGCAACAGTGCGCCCCCCGGCATCGGTAACAAGAAGCGTGCGGTGGTGGTGTGACGTCCTTTGCTGTCTTGTTCGCGTATGCCACCGGTGCTCTGGATGGTTTCGCCCATCAAGGTGTTGACCAATGTCGACTTCCCGACGCCGGATGAGCCCATGACAGCGACCGTACTGCCGGTTTTGCACCATGCATGCAGCACCTGGCAACTGTCGTGGTCGAGTGCGTTGATGGTTTCGACATTGAGCAGCGGGCTGAGCGCTTGTACGTCGCGGCGCTTCGCTTCGCCATCGGTGCATAAATCTGCTTTCGTCAGCACGATAACTGGCTCAACTTGGGCTTCTCGTGCCAGCGCCAGATAACGCTCGATGCGGCTGAGATTAAAGTCCTGATTGAGTGAGGAGACGATAAACAACGTATCGACGTTGGCCGCTATCAACTGCTCATAGGCGCGGCTGCCGGCCGCTTTGCGCCGAAACAGCGATTGGCGGTCTAACAAGCGCACAAACTGCTGGTTGCTATCGATCAAAATCCAATCGCCGACCGTCATCGCGGGAAGTTTCGCGTGAATGTCGAGATGAAATTCTCCGTGCTCGCTCCAGCAAACATAACCGCTGCGATGGTGCGCGGCGATGCGGGCGAAAACAGTATGCTCGATCTCTTCCAAGCTCAGTTGTTGTTGGAATACAGGTCGCCACCCTAACTGTGGCAGTGAGAGAGTATGTGTATTGATTAAACTCATTTGGTTACCCCAGACAGACGCAAAAACGCTGCCTTGAACGCATGAAATATCGCTAGGGTCGAAATGGTATTGTGTGACCCCGGTTAAGAACACCGGGCAATTCTAGGGAAGGAAAGGTGAGCTATTGGGTTACGCTTTCTTCACTGAACTTGCGCGGTGGTGAGTGATTACAATCATTAAAATCCTCCAAATATTGAGTGGGCTGAATGCGCAGACATCATAGCAAAAGAGATGGGGAATCCCATCTCTTTTTGATCAGGCTGCGACTTTCGCCACAGGTTGATAAGGTTGTGCCAAACATCAGTGATGTTGCATACCGTTCATGACTTTTTTCACTGGCGCAGTAAACGACTGTTGCTCCCCGTTTTTAAAGGTCAGTTGAACCTCAATGGCTTCGCCTTCGTGGAACGGTTGTTTCAGGTCGAACAGCATGATGTGAAAACTGCCCGGTTGTAGCGTCAGTGAACCGTGCGCAGGCAGGGTGAAGGCTTCCACTTGACGCATTTTCATGACGTCTCCGTCTTTGAGCACATCGTGCAATTCCACTTTTCCGGCTGCTGGCGTTGAGGCTGCCACAATGTAGCGCGCGTGGTCGCCAGTGTTGGAGAGTTCAGCAAAGACTGCGCTGGTGGGCGCATTGGGCGGTGTGGCGCGCGCATACGGGTGATGCACCATGACGTCGGATTGCGCGTAACTCAGCGGGCTGAGAAACAGACTGGCCAACACAACAGCTTTCAATTTCATGTCACTATCCTTTTGATGTATTTATTGTTTTTTTAATTGCATCCACGATCGGAGCTGGGTTTTGGGTATGTGGTACTTTGGTGATGAGCGTGCCGTCTGGTTGAAGGAAGTAAAAATAGGAGCTGTGGTCCAAGGTGTATTTCAACTCAGAGTTCGGCAATTCGGTTTTGCGGAAAATCACGCCGTAGCGGTGAGCCAGTGCAGTGGTCACGTCTAAGGGCGCTGACAAACCTTCAATCATGGGGTGGAAATAGTGCGCGTAGGTCGCTGACGCTTGTGCGTTGTCCCGTTCCGGATCGAGTGATACAAACATCGGGCGCACTTGGCTTTGCGTGTCGGCATCCAGTTCATTGAGCGCGCCAGCCAGCATGGCCAGAGACGTTGGGCAGACATCTGGGCAACGGGTAAAGCCAAAATAGACAATGCGAATGCGTGGGTCGTTGGCGTCAAAGATATTCACGGCTTGGTTGTCTTGGCCGAACAGGGTGACCGTGGGTGAATCGGCGAGGTTCGTCGGCTCAGGTTGCGCGTCAAGGTAGCTTTTGAAACCAAAGCCAAGTACGAACGCGACCACCAGAATCAGGGACCAGTTTTTACTCATCGTTGCATCCTTATCGCGGGATAAACTGTGGTGTGTCCATCGGTCAGCGTGCCAACCCAAGTCATGTGGGCGGTGGTGCAGACCGGCAACATCAAATCAGCGCCGAAACGTCCATCATCACGGCGTTTCAAGACAAACTTGGTTTGGCCCATGTCCATTTCAAGCCCTTCTAGGGTTAACAACAAGGTGTCTTGCGCGGCGTTGGGCCAATCGACTTCAAGCGGTGTTGCGACCAATGGATGAGCGGTATCGTGAGCGAGTGTCATGCCCACGCCGTTTTGATCGCAGCGCTGCGTTGAGAGCGCACAATAGCGGCTCAGGTCTTTGGGAGGCGGGTCAGCCTGAAAATAACCAATCAGATCGTTGGCGAAAAAGCCGGCCAGCAGTGCGGCAATTACCACCATCAAACGAAATGTTCTGCGCATAGATCTTCCTCATCACGCCGCAGCTGGGCTGCGTGCAAAGGGTTTCGAGCGATCATCGGCTCGGAATCAAGAAAGCGGCATGGTAGCACAAGGGAGGATCAGCGGTTGTGAGCGAACGAGAAAACTGTGCTGGCAGTCATGTAAACAAAAAAGGTGGCCGAAGCCACCTGAGATTGAGTGATATACGTATTAGACGTCGTGCGTTTTGGCAAATCGTTCCAGCCCCAGCACCAGCAGGATGGCACACAGCATCAACACAATGGCGATGCCGAGGTGAGCCGGTTGTGACGTCACGGCCTCAAAATTAAATGGGCTCAGGTTGTGTTCAACCAACGGCACTTGTTCGCCGTGTGAGTTCACGCGCCAGCTAATGGTCTCTTTCCACGGCCAGATCTTCGGCAGCGTGCCCAGCATGAGGCCCGTTAGGAATGCCAGCGTCACGTCGCGGTAGTGCTTGAGTAGCCAAGACAGCACATGAGAAAAACTCAGCAAACCGATCACACAGCCCAGTAGAAACAGGCTCAGCACATCGATTTGTAAAGATTTCACCGCGCCAAGGACCGGCGTGTACATGCCTATCAGCAGGAGAATGAAGCTGCCTGAAATGCCGGGCAGGATCATCGCGCAGATGGCAATGCCGCCCGCAATAAGAATGTTCAGGCTGGTAAATTCCATGTTCAGCGGTTTTAACACCGTGATTGCGTAGGCAAAAGCCACTCCGAGTATGAGAAAGGCCCAGCGAGATAATGTCCTGTGCTCAATCTGTTTGAGGATGTGGTACACCGACACCAGAATCAAACCAAAGAAAAACGACCAGATAGGAATCGGGTGCGTCACCAGTAGCCACGAGATCAGCTTAGCGAGGGTGAGAATGCTGGTGAATATGCCGCCAAACAGCGCAATCAGAAAACCACCATTGATGTGACGAAACGCGGCGGCGAATCCTTCCTGTTTCCACAAGCGAAGCAGGCTTGGGTTGATACGACGAATGCTTTCCAGCAGCGTGTCATACACACCCGTGATGAAAGCAATCGTACCGCCAGACACGCCCGGAACGACGTCTGCGGCGCCCATCGCGATGCCTTTCAAAAACGTACTCAAGTAATTCATTGAAAACCTTAATTGGGACCAACTGAAGCGGGGATTATACCGAAAAATGGCTGCTGAATCCGATCGAACAATGAGGATTGGCAAAAATTTAATACAAGGTTGCTCAGCATGTGGTTGAGTATCAGAATGCGCCGAATTGCAAATTGCAATTCGTAAAATGCAAAAATATTGTCGGTGTTTTATCAGAATTTGTGCTATTCCGCCCAAAATAGCGCTTTGCAAGATGGCACGGTTAATGCATAATTCATCTCGACCCTTCTTAAAGCCGAGGGTCACCTAGCCAACTGACGTTGTTAGTGAATAGATACTTGTTCACATCATACATAAGCCAATCGCCGTTTTGCGATTGGCTCTTTTTTTTCTGGTTAGGTATTATGTCTCCCTTCACCTCCTCACACTGACTCATTTAGCTCAGTGAACAAGCTCTCATTTCAACATTGACACAGAGACGTGACGTAAAGTCACACCTAAGAGGTTTCTTTCGACGACACGGGTATGGTCGTTTATCAGAGCATGGCGCAGGTTGCCATCGCTTGTAGCTCATTAAGGAAGATGAGTGTGGATATACATTTGAGGTTATATGAATCACATTATCTCCGTCGGCACGCTGGAATCATTCCTGATCGCCATTAGCGTGTTATTTTTGGGGCATTTTATTAATGCCAAACTGCCGGTTTTAACCAAATTCAACATTCCTGAGCCCATCGTTGGCGGTTTGATTGTCGCCATTTTGATTACCGTGCTGCATTTCAATGGCATTGAGTTGGAATTCTCTTTACCGCTGCAGAACACGTTTATGCTGATGTTTTTCAGCACGGTGGGATTGGCCGCGAACTACACACAACTGGTGAAAGGCGGCGCGAAAGTGCTGGTGTTCCTGGCCGTTGCATCGTTCTTTATCATCATTCAAAACGGCGTGGGTGTGACGCTCGCGACCGCATTGGGGCTCGATCCGTTGATGGGCCTGATCGCCGGTTCCATTACGTTATCGGGTGGTCACGGCACGGGCGCGGCTTGGTCGCAAACGTTCAGTGAAAACTACGGGTTGGACCATTCACTGGAAATCGCCATGGCATCGGCCACCTTCGGCTTGATTGTGGGCGGTTTGATTGGCAGCCCGGTGGCGAAAAAGCTGATCGACAAGCACAACTTTGAATCGGAATATGGTCGCGGCACGCAGGCGCACAGTCGCTTCCCTGAGTTGGTGACATACAACGAGTACGAAGAAGACAAAGTGACCTCGAAGAAGGTGATTGAAGTGCTGTTTGTGCTGCTGATTTGTGTCACCGGCGCGCAGTATCTGGAAGGATGGGTCGAGTCATTTCATATCAGTTGGTTAATGATTCCAGACTTTGTCTACGCGCTGTTTATTGGCGTGTTCATCACCAACCTGCTGCAAGTGACCAAGGTGCACAAGCTGGATACGGACACGGTCGATATTCTCGGCACCGTGTCGTTGTCACTCTTTTTGGCGATGGCATTGATGAGTCTGAAGCTGTGGAACATTTTTGATTTGGCCATCCCTTTCCTGGTGATCTTGGCCGTTCAGTCGGTCGTGCTGGGTATTTTTGCTTACTTCGTGACTTTTAAAGTGATGGGGTCGAACTACGATGCGGCGGTGATTTCTGGCGGCCACTGCGGTTTTGGCTTGGGGGCCACACCGACCGCGGTGATGAACATGGGATCGCTGGTGAACCGTTATGGCCCGTCGCCACAGGCCTTCATGGTGGTGCCTATTGTGGGCGCGTTCTTCATCGACATCGTGAATCTGATTATTTTACAAGGTTACATTTCGTTTATCGGCTAACCCAACCCGAACCAAAAGGCTCTGCAATGCAGAGCCTTTTTTATGATTCACAGTTGCCGAATACGGCGAAAGGCAGAGTGTTATTCCACGTTCAGCGTCAGTTTGGTGCCGTTGAACTTCAATTGACCAAGCAGGTTTTTGGCGTTGGTTTTGCCTTGGTCGGTAAACTCCAACCCGTAGCGCGCGTAATGAATGGAGCGCTGTAAGTTACAGATGCGCCCGACCAAGGGCTCGAAAATTTTGCTGCCACGTTTGTCGGCG
Source organism: Vibrio sp. CJQ_6 (assembly GCF_043106745.1). Lineage (NCBI taxonomy): Bacteria > Pseudomonadati > Pseudomonadota > Gammaproteobacteria > Vibrionales > Vibrionaceae > Vibrio > Vibrio sp. CJQ_6. Next base: position 44,251 of record NZ_JBICMV010000028.1, read on the forward strand.
AAGATTTCAATCGAAACCTGATCGCCCACCTGGTACGAACGGCCGAGCGGCGCCGTAATAAATCGACAACCACTTTTCGACAGATCGCGCACTTCACATTCCGATTTACGCTCGCCTTGATTCACTTTACCTGACAAGTTCACTTCATAACGCGGCTCTTTGCGTAGTTGCGTGACTTGCATGGTGTTTGGAATGGAAAGCATTGCCAAGGTGATCGGTTCGTGCATGATATGTAAAAGCTGACTGCGGAAATGAATCATTGCCCCTTCACCGCGGGGTGAAATCGCACGGACGTTAATCCAAAAGCCCTCTTGAAAGAAGTAGGTGAGGTCTTCGCTGGAGACCTGTGGCATTTCAATCAGCAGGTAGGTGTCAGAGTGGGTGCCGATGAATGGCGTTTTGCAGATAAATTTGGTGCCGACGGGAGTGGTAATGCTCAGTGTCAGTTCACTGCCGTGTTCGACCATCGCCAAAGCGTCGGTGCTATTGAGGGTCGAAATAGTTTTGTGGCGTGAGCTCACCTTGGAACCGTTGGGGTCGTGCTGAGTAGCCACTGACTGTGAACGCATGTCTCTCTCCGTATAACGTACTGCTTTATTTTTTGTTTTTCCTGCAGATTCAGCGATTTTATGACTACATACGGCGAGTTTCAATTCAGTTTTGCCATAATTTATTTGAGTTAATTATCAAATTTGGAGTAAGAATGAAAGAACAAGTGATACAAGATGCACAGCAGCAATGCTTCAAAGTGCATTTGGAAGGGGACGAGTATGCGCTGGTACACTATGAATTGGCGCCTGGCGTCATGACGATTACGTCCACGCGCGTGCCAGAGCGTTTACAAGGCAAAGGGTATGGCAAAGTGATGATGGAAACGGTGTTGCCCCTGATTGAGCAGCAAGGCTTGACCATCGTGCCGCAGTGCAGCTACGTGGATCACTATTTGACGCGCCACCCGCAGTGGCAGCATCTACGTCATCAATCTTGAGCGCGGTCTGCCTGATCGCCTGCGTCCGTTAAGGGACAGCCTAAATCGGGCGGTGATTGGTGCAAGCGCTCGGGATGAGCGTGTAGTGCGTCAATCAATTCACGCTCGCGCTGAGCAAAATAAATGTTCTCTGCGGCTTGGCCGCGTAAACGCATCATGTCGACAAAATCCATCATTGCCACTCCTTACGTCCATCTAGGTAAGTATAGTGGCAAATGATGGGGTGAGCGCGCGCTGGCGCGTGGGATTACGCGTTTATGCGAGCCATGTAGTAGGTGCTGATGAATTCGCCCTCGCGAAACACCGAATACTTGGCTTCCCCTTCAATTTCAAAGCCAAATTTTTTGTAACAGGCGATCGCTTTGGCGTTGTCACTGTTGACTTCGATTTGCACGCGTTTGATGTTGAGCCAGTTGTCGGCGAGGTTCAGCACGGTCTCAATCAGCTTGCTGCCAATGCCGTGGCCGTGAAATTCATCATGTACGCCAATACCAAAACTGGCGCAGTGTGCGGTTCTTTCCCGTTGCGAGACTTGCATGCCGATGTTGCCGACCACACGGCCATCGACTTCCGCGACAAAACTAAAGACACCTTCTGGCATGGTTTCCAGTCGTTTTTGCCACATCGCGACGGTTGGGTGCGGCAATTGCAAGGTTTCGCGCTGTGCTTTGGGTTGGGCGTAAATATCGCATAAAGCGCGTGCGTCACTGACTTCTGTGGGTCTGATTAAAATCTCCATGCTGTCCTTCTTTTTATCCGTTATTTTTTAATCAATCTAACTATTTCATGAACAAATGAAAAGCAGGGAATGAGCTTCAGGCGTGATATTCAGGATCGCGATTCAGGGTCATTATTCAGGAGAGATGGTCGAGTGATTTGGCACATTCGACTGTGACCGAGACCAACGCGTGATCGCTGGCAAAACGGTCGGTGTCGAAATGGGGGTTGATCAGGTGTTGGTCTTCAACATGGTAATCGCTCACGAGGGCGACGGGGTAATCAGCGTCGCAACTAAACTCGCTCGACAGCAAAATGTAGTCCAACACTTGGCCGGCAGCGCCAGTGTAGTGGGTCGGTTGGCGCTGGTCGTCGCCACTGTGGCTAAACAGCGTCCAGCTGTCCAACAGATGATAAGGAATCAGAGGACGACAGGTTTCCGGTTGACGAAAACGGTGCGTGGCACGCAGCGCGGCAAACTCCATGCTGCTCAAAACCTGATTGAAATCGCCCATCAAGACGACTGGATGTTGACGTTGCTGTTTGCGCTGGACGATGGCCTGATGCAGCAAATGCGCTTCCTGACCTCGTTGCATTGCCGATTGCCAGCGCCCCTGCAATTCCTGCTGCCACGCATCGACCAAGGTGTCGCCGATCGGTTCATGAAGCATCGGACGCTGCGACTTAAAGTGCACCACATACACATCCACCTGCCCCAGTGCAGGATGATTGAGCGTTGCACGCAGTGGTTTGCGATGAAAATGAAACCCGTCCAGCGATGTCTCGACGGCGGCCACCTCGCTGAGTGGAAAGCGCGATGCAATGCCCACCACCGGCGAGGAATAGATGTAGTCGTCACTGACGTGTGGCGTGTCGATGACCTCGAAATAGGGGTAGCCCAGCGCCGCCACTTGATCGCGCAAGGCGTGCGGACTGAACACTTCTTGAAAGCCGATGACATCGGCGTTTAGTGCGGTCAGTTTTTGGCTCAGCCAGCGCTGTTTTTGTTGCCATTGCGTCTGCTCATAAATGTTGTTGAACTCATAAAACGCGTTCGGCGGTGCAAGGTAGTTGAATAAATTGGCGGTGGCGAAACGAACCTGCATAAAAACCTCGGGGTTGACTCATCCAGCCTATGCTGCCGTGCAGACGATAGGTTGGAAAAGCGGGATGTGTTACAAAAGGTTACACCGGACCTAAGTTTGGGTAAACTGGCGTTCTGATGAACAAGGATGATAATAATTCTCATGGAAGCAAAGAACTGGCGTACGCCGCAAAACTTTCTGCTGATCATTTCCATTATTGTGCCAATTGCATTTTCAAGCTGGATGGCACTGCTCAACAATTTCGTGATCGAGAAAGCGCATTTTGACGGTGCGGATATTGGGTTGCTGCAAAGCGTGCGGGAAATCCCAGGCTTTTTGTCGTTTACCGCAGTGTTTGTGCTGTTGTTTATTCGTGAGCAACGCTTCTTGGTGCTTGCGCTGGGCATGCTCACGATTGGCACGGCGATCACCGGCTTTTTCCCCTCATTGGTTGGCTTGCTGCTCACCACGCTGTTGATGTCGACGGGGTTTCACTACTTTGAAACGCTCAAGCAATCTTTGTCATTGCAATGGCTGAAAAAAGAAGAAGCGCCGGAGATGCTGGGCAAGCTGATCTCCGTGGGGGCTTTGGCGTCGTTGCTGACGTATGGCGCGCTGTGGATCATGCTGGAGCAATTGCATCTCAGTTTTCAATGGGTTTACGGCATCTCAGGGGGCGTGGCGTTCGCGCTGGTGGTCTTGCTGGCGTTTGCGTTTCCAGAGTTCAAATCAGAAACGCCGCAAAATAAGAAACTGGTGCTGAGAAAACGTTACTGGCTTTACTATGCGTTGACCTTCATGAGTGGGGCTCGCCGCCAGATTTTCACGGTTTTTGCTGGGTTTCTGATGGTAGAAAAGTTTGGCTATTCAGCGGCCGACATCACCTTACTGTTTCTGATTAACTACGTATTCAACTTCTTGTTTGCCAAACGCATTGGCCGTTTCATTGGCGTGGTGGGCGAGCGCAAAGCATTGATGTTTGAGTATGTGGGGCTGATTTTTGTGTTTGTTGGCTACGGTTTGGTGACCGATGCCCATTGGGCTGCCGGGCTGTATGTGGTCGATCATCTATTTTTTGCTTTGGCGTTGGCGATCAAAACCTACTTCCAAAAGATTGCCGATCCGGCTGATATGGCCTCGACCGCGGGTGTGGCGTTTACCATCAACCACATTGCGGCGGTGGTGATCCCTGTGAGTTTCGGTCTGCTTTGGTTGGTGTCGCCTGCTGCGGTGTTTTATATCGGGGCGGGTATGGCGGGCGTGTCGCTGCTGCTGTCGCTCAACATTCCAAGGCAACCTGAAGAAGGCAATGAAGTGCGCGTGTTGCGCTGGAGTTGAAGCCTCGCGCAATCAAAAACCGCCGAAGTTCGGCGGTTTTTTTCGTCAGGACTAATGATCCAGATACAGGTAGTTTTGCCAGCTTTTCATGCGAATTAACACTTTGCGCATGACGGAGATGTGCTCAAAGGTATCCGAGTAAACGGCAATTTCTGCGTTGGTGCCGAGTGGGAGATGGTATTCACTCATGTCATCGGTGATGCGCAGTTTCACCAAGACGCGCCCCTGCGTATTGAGTGCTTGTGTCCCTAGGAGTGAACCACGGGCCTGAATCTGGCCTTCTGCGATGGCCGGAATCACTTCGACCACTTCTCCTTTGAACACTTTGCCCGGCAGTGCGCGGAACAAAAACTCTGCGTCAAACCCCGGGTACAAGCGTTGCAGCGAGTTTTGGCGGAAAGCGCCGACGTAGAACTTTTCTTCGGTATGAATGAAGGTCATCACCGGTGCCAATGGCAGCGGCACTGCCATCATGCCCGGGCGAAGCGCCAGTTGGGTCACATAGCCATCGGTTGGGGCACGAACCACGGTTTCGCTCAGATTAAACTCCGCTTGAACCAACTCTGCTCGAATGTGCGCGACGGTGGTGTTTTCCCCATCAATTTGCGATTCAAAGGCCAGCTTGGCTTCGTTTTCAAATGCTTGAGCCGCCTCATAACCGGCTTGCGCCCCTTTGTACGCTTGGCGGGTGGTGTCGACTTGTTGCGCGGTAAATGCACCGCGTTTAAAGCCCTTTTCGTAACGTGCGAACTCGCGCTGCGCTTTATCACGTTCAGCCTGCGCTTTGACTGTGGCAGCGGTGGCTTGTTTGTATTCCGCTTCCAGTCTCAACACATCTTGTTCTGCGGCGGCGAGCGCTGATTGTTTCTGAATGACGGCGGCTTCAAACGGAATGGGATCGATTTTGAACAAAATGTCGCCTTTGCGCAGTGGCGTGTTGGGTTCCACGTCGACCTCAATCACTTTGCCGCGCACACTCGAAACAATCGGCGTGGTGTTGTACACCTGACCACCAATGGCGGTGAAGGGGTGGTTGTAGTTCATCAGTAAAATCAGGGTGCCGATCAGCACCACACCACCGAGTACCGCTGTGGGGACAGTCCATTTGTTGAGGGGAATCTTAAAAATTTTAAAGATCGCCACACACAGGGCGGTGTAGGTCAAAATGAGTAACAGATCCATCAGCGTTGCTCCTCATTGGGTTCGGCTTTGGCGGCTGTTGGCGCGGATTGTTTGAGCGCTGCCACTTCGGCTTTGAGCGTGTTGATTTCATCAATCAGTTCATCAACGCGGTGATGAATGTCGTGCTGCTCTTCTTGTAATTGGGCAAACCCCCAGCCGCGGTCTTTGCGCCATAACGTGGCCCAAATCCATAAGAACGGCCATAACACGTGCAGCGTGAACAGGCTTACCCAGCCGGACACATGAATGGCGTCTTGGTGGGGGTGGCCTCGTTCTTTGGCGATCTCATACGGAATGTCATGAATGACAATGATGCTGTAGAAGATAACCAAGGCAACAAAGATCAATAACCCGAGGGCAAAATAATCTAAAAACATGGTGAAGTCCTTGTAACCAAGTGAAGTGATTTGGCGTTAGTTTTTACATAACGCTTTATTTATATTAAACAAGTTTCCATTACTCCTCGGAATATAATGCACTTGAGGAGAGGAGATTGGCCGTGATTTTGGCCGTGGATCACGTTTTGTGGCGCGGCACATTAAAGCAGCACATTAAGGCTGTGCTGCTCTTGGCAAGGGACGAAGGGTTATTCGGTACAGACCTGATTGCGGCCGTTGGCTTTGGCTCGGTAGAGCGCTTTATCGGCGCGGTAGAAGGTACGCTGCGTATTTTCGCCATCGCGATGCAGTGTGACGCCCACACTCACAGTGAGGCCGCGTTCGCCGAGAATGTCTTGCCAATCGAATTGGTAGATACGCTCACGGAAGGCGTCGGCGTGCGTTGCGGCTTGCTCGAGCGTGGCATGTTCTAAAATCACCAAGAACTCTTCACCGCCAAAGCGAACGCAGGACGTGCCGCGAAAACGGAAGTAACGGGCAATCTCGTTGGACACATTGACGATCGCTTTGTCGCCGACCAGATGGCTTAGTTCATCGTTGATGGATTTAAAGTGGTCGATGTCCACCACCAGAAACGCGAATGATGTTTCATTTAGCAGCAAATCTTTGAGTTTGACATCCAACCAGCGGCGGTTGTGCAGCTTGGTGAGTGGGTCAGTGAACACATCTTGCTGTAACTGCGCCACGGTGTTCTTTTGATTCTCGGTGGTTTCTTTGAGCTCGCGATTTTCCAGCTCCGACAAGATCAGTTTCAATTGCAGCTCAAAGCGTGCCAGCCGGCGTAACTGAGTCGCACCCAGCTCGCTGATCGGAATTCGTTTCATCAAATCCGATTCAATGCGAAAGCCTTTCTTTTCGTAGTTCAGCGCGGTGCGATACAAGCCTTGGCGTTCACACACATCGCTGAACGCTTCGTACAGATGCTTTTCCAACATCGGCGCGACCAACTTCGGTAAACGCTTTTCGGTCGACTCCAGAATGAAGTTGGAAAAATGCGGCTTGTTGAGCGCGATTAAGCAGTAGGCTTTTTCGATGCGAATCATGTTCGACAGCCAGCTTGAGTGCACATTCCCCAGTGTAAATTGCACGTTGCCTAACATCGACAGCGCTTGTTCTAGCTTGCCTTGTTCACGGTAGAGCTTGGCTTGATAAAGCAGAATTTGCCCGGTCAAGGTTTTGTCGCTGACCAAAATACTCAGCTCTTCGCACTCTTTGACCAAATCGTTGGCCGCGGTAAAGCGGCGCAGGTGCAGATAGCAGGCGAGCATGTAAAGTTTGTAGCGCAGGCGCAGTGAACGACTGGAGATGGCGTGATCGATGCTGTCGATTTTTTGGTAGTAGCGCAGGGCGCGATTGTGATCGCCATAAGCGTCACACAAGTTACCCATGCCAAGCACGGCCAGCACGTAATCATCGATGTAGCCTTGTTCGACTGCAATGTTTGACGCTGAAATGTATTCAGTGAGCGCTGCGTTGTAGTCGCCTTGCTCCATCAAGCGTTCGCTGAGGCTGTTTTTCAACGACAGAATCAGTTCATAAGATGTACTGCCAAGCAGCAGTTGCAGCGCCGCGCGCAGCTCTTCGATACTGGTTGACAGTTGGTTCAGTTCGGCGCGGTATTCCGCACTGAACGTAAGGCTGAGCGCTTTTTCTTCCGCGGTTGAAGCCACGTGCTGGCGGACATGATCCCAGAAAATAATCGCTTCTTCACCGGACACGGACGTGGCATCAAGCCCGGCATCTTGAATCTTATTGAGTAGAGCTTCCATACGACTCTTCCTGTGGTGACATCTCTTCGAGTTGTTCGAGGGTAAACGGGAAACTCAGAATACTGTGCAGCGTCACGATGGGCTGTTCGCCGCTCAGCCCTTTGCGTTGCCACGGATAAATCGCGAGCATGTTGAGTAGCGTTTGATAGACCTGCTGGGCTGCGTCGTCTTTTTCGGCCAGCAGCAGCCCCAAACGTTGGCTGCTGAGGCGAGAGAGTAAATCTTGGGACGCGCACAGCGAATGCACTAGCTCGGTACAGACATCGAGAAAGTGGGCGTCATGGTGCTGAATGACAATCACGGAATGGGTGGCGTGTTGCAGCTCGGCTTTAAACTGCACCATTTGTTCCCACCAATAGGTTTCAGACACCACATTCGACAGGTGCTTTTCCGGATCGTATTCGTGTTGCGCGCGAACGCGGTTGATCAGCTTACGGGCACGTTGTTCCAGTTGGCGCTTTGACGCTCGGGCTTTATCCAAACCGGCACGAATGGTTTGTTCACGTAGCATGGCGGTCGAAAATTGGCGGTATTTGCGAAAGGCGGCCAGCGCCGCGCGAAAATCCCCTTGTTCTTCTGCCACGCGTGATTGTTGGTAGCAAATTTGCGATAGCAATTCGCCATTATCAAACTTGTCGGCAGAGGCTTCAGCGAGTTGCAGCAGTTCGGTCGCGTGATCGAGGTTTTTGCGCAGCAGTTCCAGCCGTGCTCGGCTGATAAATGAGTGGGCTTTCATCCACACCAAATCGTGTTTCACCGCCAACTCGTGCGCGCGCTGGGTGGCTTCTTCCGCATCGCTGAGGCGCTCTAACCCCAGCAGTGCAAGGCCGCGAAAATCCCACACTTCGGCTTGCCAAGTGCGATCGGGATGGCCGCGTAACGCTTCTTCGGCCCCATCAAGTACCGTGAGCATTTCAACGTATTGGTTGAGCAGGTAGAGATCCCATGCCCACAAAATTCGCGCTTTGCCTTCCAGCCAGTGAATGCGCGTGTTATTGGCCACTTTCACCGCCAGCTCGTGAGTCGCACCCGCCAGTTTGTGTTCGTTGGTGATGCGCCACACGTTACCAAGACCAATCAAACATTCGATCAGAATTTCGTTTTCTTCCACCAACGCGGCTTGTTCCAGTGCATTGATCCAGAATTGCTGCGCAGAATAATACTTGGCTTGCCCCCAAAAATGCAGAGCATGTACATGAAGAATTTCCGGCAGGTAATCGTCGGTTTCGAGGCTGTTTTGGTAGGTAAAGGCTTGTTTGATGGTTTTGAGGCCAGCGCGGTAATCCATATCACACCACAGACAGCGTGACATGATGATCAGCGATTGCAGAATACCGTCAGAAAACTCGATTTGTTTGGCCCGCGTTAAGCATTGCTCCGCCACCGCTAGCACTTGCTGCGGTTCAGACTCGATGCGGTGCCGAAGTTGGTCAATTTCAAGTTTAAGTAGGTACTGGCTTTTATCCAAACTGCATGATCCTTGGCTTTGCGGCTCTGAATGACAGCTTCATTATATGGAGCCGTTCGGTTTTCGCACTCATTACAGCAATAAATTGAGCCGATTGACTAGCTATCGGCACATTTATTGACCTTAGTTCACATTTTTTGTAAGGCAAATCTTTCAAGTGTTTAGGATAAAAGCTCTTTTAATGTTAATGGGTGTTGAGTTAGCCCAAGGTTTTGCGCCGCTGTAAAGCCATGTTTATCCTGATAACACAGATTGTGCCACGCACGGAAAATATCCAGTAACGGTTGCAGCCCGCCCGGACGCAGTTTTCGACGCGGTTCATTGATGAAGGATTCAAACAGCAGTTGAAACCGTTGCTGATAGAACTCGATTTGACGAATCGAAGCCGATTGCAGCCACTGCTGCGGCTCACCATTGTCGCCGGCTAGGTAGCAAATGCCTTTGTCACCGTTCGCTTGGCTGGCAATGGCCCAGCGATCGCGCCACCACCCCATCAGTACGATATTGGTTTTGTTGAACTCGCCCATCGGCTGCCAACCGTGGTCTTCTTCCACGTACATCAAATCGACGTTGTTGTCGCGAATGCGCGACAGGCACACGCTCAGTGCGGCTGAACGCAACACCGGATCTTGAGGCATGAAAATCGACACCCGTTTGCTTGCTTCGCACATATCCAGCACATGCAAGTAATGAGCGTAGGAGGTGTACGGTGGTCGAATCAACGCCCCTTTGGATGGGTAATGGAACACGGTCAGATTGCCCATCGGATCCTCGACGTTACCGCGCGCCAGAATGGTTTGATATTTCTGGTCGATGCGTTCACGCAGAATCGGTGACGGATCAGGAATCGGCTGATTGGCTTCTGAAGAGTGTTCACGAGACACAAAACGAGCTGGAAAGCCATACGGATTGTGATCGACGCTGCCCGCAGGCTCTTCTTGCGCTGAGTAATTGACGTGCTGGCACAAAATGTAACCGGTTCGCGCATCGCCGGTTGCAATCCACAACACGCCGTTGTTGCTTTGTGGTTGCAGGGGCATGTAACGGGAGGCGAACTGGAAAGATTCGGCATGGTTGACCCAGCGCGCGTCAATCATCGCCAATTTACGGCGGCATCGACTGGCAACGTGATCGACATGATCGTAGAAGGTTTTGGGATTGATGCTGAGCTTGCGACAGATCTCGCGCACGGAGTAGCCCATAAAGAGCAGGCCGAGCAAGGTCTCTTGAAAGCTGAGTTTCTTGTTGGCACCGGACCATTTGTCCACGAAGGTGGCATGACACTGTTTACAACGATACCGTTGGCGGTCGCCGCTGTAGCCAAAGGCGTGATAGAGGTGCTTGTGGGTATGGACGGACAAGCCAACGTTGGCGCAGTCGTCATTGCGACATGCCGGCAGCCCTTCGCTGTGCAGCTGACGCAGGCGATGAAGTTCGTTGAGCACTTCACGGTTGTTAAGTAAGGGGGGGAAAGCTCCACATTCACGACAAACCATCGATGGACGCTTGGGGTTTGCGCGTTGCAGGACATAACGTTCTGCGTCACTCAGTCCAAAGTTGTCACACGCCAATGTTTTACAAAAGTTGAGTTGCAAACCATCAGCATCCGCCGGTAATTGGTCGTTAGACACGATCGCCCCCTCGGGGTAATTCTGGCAGCCGGCGGTTAAATCCGGCTGCGGAGTGTAAGTCTTCAAATTAGATATTGATTGCGGTTTCCAGAGCCACTTGCATCATGTCGTGGAATGATTTCTGACGATCTTCTGCGCTCAGTTTCTCGCCACGCAGAATGTGGTCAGACACGGTCAGAATGGTCAGTGCACGTGCGCCGAGGTCGGCGGCAACACCGTAGATACCAGCCGCTTCCATATCAACACCCAAAATGCCAAGGTTTTTCATCTTCTCGAAGATTTCTGGTTCAGGTGTGTAGAACAGATCGGCGGAGAATACATTACCCACTTTGATCGGTACATTTTTCGCACGCGCTTGATTGACTGCGGTTTCCAGCAGATCGTAGTCCGCAATGGCGGCGAAATCGTGGCCGCTGAAACGGATGCGGTTCACTTTCGAGTCCGTAGAGGCGCCCATGCCGATCACCACGTCCATCAGTTTGACGTCATCGCGTACTGCGCCGCAGCTACCGATACGGATAATGTTTTTCACGCCGTACTCAGCGATCAGTTCGTGAACGTAGATGCTGCACGATGGGATGCCCATGCCGTGGCCCATCACTGACACCTTTTTGCCTTTGTAGGTGCCGGTGTAGCCAAACATATTGCGAACGTCACAAACCTGTTGTACGTCTTCCAGATAAGTTTCCGCAATGAATTTTGCGCGCAGTGGGTCACCTGGCATCAGCACAGTATCCGCAAAATCACCTGGTTGTGCATTAATGTGTGGGGTAGCCATCGTTTCTCTCCAAAGTAGGTCAGTCATCCTATACACCGATACAAATTACGGTTTTTGTTGACTGATGAATCATCTGTTGCGGCAATACTAGCCAGTAACCCCAAGGCTCCTTGAGAGATTTGTCACAAAATGAGTCGGAGAGTGATTGATAAGCTCTATTGATAACTAAATGTGTTGAAAGTGGTAAGGCAATCGATTCGGGAAAACGTTTGATTTATTTGTACAAGAATTTTGTTTGTATAACTCTTGGCGTGTGTGCTATATCTTATACAAAGTTTACGTTTGTATAAGTTGGAGGCCAAGATGGAATCAGCGAGTATTCGTGTTGGGGTCAGTGCTTGTATTCTGGGAGAGAAAGTTCGTTTTGATGCCGGGCACAAGCAAAGTCAGTTCGTCACACAAGAGCTGGCGCCCTATTTTGATTTTGTCTCGGTGTGCCCGGAAGTGGGGATGGGATTGCCCGTGCCGCGCCCGACCATTCGTTTGGTGTCTAACGACGAGCGCATCGCGCTGGTCGAGACCAACAACGTGAGCCGCGATCACACCGATGCGCTGCTGGCGTACTCTGAACACAAAGTGGTGGAACTTGAACAGCATCAGCTGCGCGGTTACATCGTCTGCGCGAAATCGCCCACCTGCGGCATGGAGCGTGTCAAAGTGTATAAACAACATGGCGCTGAAAAAGAGGGCGTGGGGTTGTACACCCAAACCTTAATGCGCGCCATGCCTTGGTTGCCGGTGGAAGAAGACGGCCGTCTGAATGATCCGGTGCTGCGCGAAAACTTCATCACCCGTGTGTTCTGTTTGGATGATTTTTATCGCTGCCTTGGCGATGAACCGAGTGCTGGAAAGGTGGTGGAGTTTCACTCCCGTTATAAATTATCCTTGATGGCGCACCACCCGCTCTCGTATCGAGCGTTGGGCCGTTTGGTCGCCAATGTCAGTCACTATCAGACCGACGAATTTATTCGTGAATATCGGTTGGGGCTGATGCAGGCGCTCAGCCATCGTGCGAGCCGCAAAAACCACACCAACGTGTTGATGCATTTGCAGGGCTACTTTAAGCGCGCGCTCGACCGCCGACAAAAAGCGGAGCTGGCGCAACTGATTCACGATTATCGACGCGGAACGCTGCCTCTACTCGCGCCGCTGACACTCATCAAACACTATTTATCGATGTATCCCGATGCGTACTTGAGCAAACAGCGTTATCTGGATCCACACCCTCAGGAGTTGAAATTACGTTATGGCTTGTGAGCAAACGTTGTACGCCATTCGCGAAGTCTCGGAAATCACTGGCGTCAAACCGGTCACGCTGCGCGCGTGGCAGCGCCGTTACAATCTGGTTCAGCCGCAACGCACCGCGAAAGGCCACCGCCTATACACCGATGCCGACATTCAGACCATTCGCCAGATCCAAAGCTGGTTATTGAAAGGGGTGTCGATCGGTAAAGTCAGCCAGTTGTTGCAAGGCAGTGGGGGGGACATCGCGGAAAGCCCAGAACTGCATACCGAACTCGAAGAGTGTGAAACACTGTTGAGCGCGTTGGCACAGTTGAATCGCGGTAAAGCCGAGAGTGTGCTGGCGACGGTGATGAAGGAATACCCGCTCAATCACGTGGAACGCCAGTTTCTGCTGCCAGTGGTGGATGCGTTAGACAAAGTCAAAGGGCCGCTGCGGTCGCTGCAAAAAGGGCTGTTTCACAGCATCATGCTCAGCAAGTTATCCAGCATTTTGGAATCGGAAAACAAAGCGGCGCACAAAGGCAAATGCTTGGTGGTCAGCTTTGACCCGACTGGCAGTTTGCTGGCTTGGTTGTGGGCCGTGACGTGGGCCGAGCAAGGCTACAATGTGACGTTTTTAGATGGCGTTGAAGACATGACCGGTTTGGTCGACAACGATGCTTTGGCAGCTTACAACGCGCTGGCGCTGTTTTCTCATCGCGGGTTGGCGGAAAGCCAAATGCAGGCCCAGCAGCGCTTGGCGATGCAATTTGGCGACCGCCTGTTTCTGTCGGATGTCTTGCAATCGCTGGTCAATACATAGGAGCATGCAATGAAACTGGTGTGGCTACGGCGCGATCTGCGCTCGGTGGATAACACGGCACTCAATGAAGCGCTCGCCAGCGATGAGGCGGTGTGCGCGCTATTTGTGGCGACGCCGACCCAATGGCAACAGCACGACATGGCGCCGATGCAGGCCGATTTCATTCATCGTCGTCTATTTGCCTTGCAAACCGAGTTGGCGGCGTTGAATGTGCCGCTGCTGTATCGCGAAGTGGCGACGTTTACCGAGGCGGTTGATGCCGTGACCGAAGTGGCCACCGCGTTACATGCCAATCAGGTTTTGGCCAATCGCGATTATGAACTCAATGAGCAGCAGCGCGATGCACAGGCTGCAGAGCGCCTTCACCAGCAAGGGATTGAATGGCAGTCGTTTGACGATAAATGCGTGATGCCGCCGGGGAGTGTGCGCAATAAGCAGGGCGATTATTTTAAGGTGTTCACGCCATTTAAACGCGCTTGGTTGACCCAATTTTCACCGCCACGCATTCAAGCCAGCCGCGCCGCGAAGCCTTGGTCGCTTCCCGAGGCGTTGCAATCGCTGCTCTGGTGTGAGGCGCAGCCGTTTACCCACCCGCGTGTCAGCAGCGATGCGTGGCCGGTCGATTTCGACACCATTCGCCGCCGCTTGCGCGCATTTTGCCAAGAGCAGCTGGATGACTACAAACAGCAGCGTGACTTTCCGGCGCAGGACGGCACCAGTTCGTTATCGCCTTATCTCGCGATTGGCGCGTTGTCGCCGCGTCAATGTATTGCGCGTGTGTATGCGGAATCGGACATGGGGGCGTTGTCTGACGGCGCGCAAACCTGGTTAAGTGAGCTGATTTGGCGCGAATTTTATCAGCACTTGCTGACCTTCGAACCCAAGCTCTCCAAGAGCAAAGATTTTCTAGCATGGGGCGCGCGCCTCACGTGGTGGACGGATGAAGCCAAATTTGCCCGTTGGTGCGAAGGCAACACGGGCTACCCGATTGTCGATGCGGCGATGCGCCAATTGAACCAAACGGGCTGGATGCACAATCGCCTGCGCATGATAGTGGCGAGTTTTCTCACCAAGGATCTGCACATCGACTGGCGTTGGGGGGAGCGGTACTTCATGCAGCATTTGGTGGATGGCGATTACGCTGCCAACAATGGTGGCTGGCAGTGGTGCGCTTCAACCGGTTGTGATGGCCAGCCCTACTTTCGTATCTTCAACCCGACCACGCAAGGGGAAAAGTTTGACCCTCAGGGCCGTTTCATTCGCCAATGGGTGCCAGAACTGGCCACGGTGCCAGAGGCGCACATTCATGCCCCGTCCAACTGGAGCGGTGTTAACTCTCTGTTATATCCGCAGCCGATAGTTGATCACAAAGCAGAAAGGGAAGTAACCTTACGCTTGTATAAAGAAGCGAAGGATGATGTGGAGCATGTTGCGTAAGTTATTGGTGTTGGGGGCGTTCGCCGCCAGTTTTGCCAGCCAAGTCTGGGCCGCCACTTATGACTTCCCGATGGAAGGCAGCAGCATGGTCGGCAATACGCAGTATCATGTGATCGACAAAGGGGAAACGTTGGCAGAAATTGCCAAACGGTATGATGTTGGCTTTTTGGCCTTGATGGCTGCCAACCGCGGCGTGGATCCGTTTCTTCCGCAAGAGGGATTTGTCTTGATGATCCCCTCGAAGATTATTTTGCCGAAAGTGCCGTACGAAGGCATTGTCGTCAATCTGGCCGAGCTGCGTTTGTACTACTTCGAACCGGAAACCCGCAAAGTACATATTTTCCCGGTGGGGATTGGCCGCATTGGTCGGGATACGCCAGAAATGGAAACCGTGATCAGTCAAAAACGACCGAATCCGACGTGGACGCCGCCGCAATCGATTCGCCAAGAGTATTTGGCGAAAGGCATTGAACTGCCTGCGGTGGTGCCGGCGGGGCCAGAAAACCCATTGGGCGAATACGCGCTGCGTTTGGGTTATGGCAATGGGGAATACCTCATTCATGGCACCAACAAAGATTTTGGCATCGGCATGCGCGTGAGTTCCGGCTGCATTCGTATGGATCCGAAAGATATCGAATGGCTGTTCCAACAGGTGCAACGGGGGGAGAAAGTCCGCATCATTAATGAACCCGTGAAAGTGGCGCTGGAGCCCGACCGCAGTGTGTTTGTCGAAGCGCATGAGCCGTTGACGCGCAGCGATGGCAGCAAGAAAGATTTGGCACTGCCGATTGAACTGAGCTGGTGGATGCAAGAATTTAATCAATCCGACGCCAAAGCGCGCGCGGTGATTTTGGCGCAAAACGGTGTGCCCGTTGAAGTGGTGAGCCCCGATTTCTCTTTGCTCGATGGCGAGTGAATGTACGCCGCGGATCGCATGAGTTGATGCGGTCTTCTCAACTGTTCCCAAAACAAAAAGAGCCTGCAATGCAGGCTCTTTTTTTAATTCAGCGAGACTTACTTCGTGTAATCAATAGTTATTCCCGCAACCCAGTAAAATCAAGGCTTCCCGTGTCATTTCAATGCCTTATAAAATGCCCGTTTCGTCAATGCTATTCAATATTCATCAATATTAAGAAAATTTGCCGCCATTTTGTCGCCATTTCTCTCTGGAATTATGGCTACAGTCCCAAGCTCGAAATGGGGTTTAACTCAGCCGCCTGGATAAGGTGATCGGGTGAAAAATGGGAATAGCGCATGGTCATTTTGATATCACTGTGACCAAGGATTTTTTGCAGTACGAGAATATTTCCTCCGGCCTCCATAAACCGACTTGCGAAGGTATGACGAAAGACGTGGGTGCTTTGACCATCCGGTAAGTCCGGAAAGGTCTGATTCACTATATATGTAATCCCATGAAGGCAGTTTTTAAACAACTTATCCTTTTCTCCCGTTCGTTCAAAATCTATCAGCTCGTTATAAAGCTTTTCTGTGATTGGAACGGTACGGTTCTTTTTGCTCTTGGTATCAAGAAACGTGATCTTGTATTTCGTAATCTGTGGAAGACGGAGGTTATTCGCTTCTGAAATTCGTGCACCTGTCGATAAGCAAATCTTGCAGACCAGTTCGAACTCTTTGGCCCGTTTACTTTTGCTGATCCTATCGAAGAGCGTAGTAATATCTTCATTTGAGAAGAAGCCCATTTCAGATTCAGCTACAGGGATCTGTTTAACGCTGGCAAGTGGGTTTGGTTGAGTCCACTCGCCAAGGGCAGTGAGTTCATTGAAAACCGCACGCAGATATCTCAAGTCGAGATTATTGGTAGGCGCAGATATCACTTTGCCTGCAGTCGTCTCATCTCCGTATCGGTTTTTTGCTTTCCGGCTAGAGCGCCAATGAACAAAGTCTTTTGCCGTGAACTTGATTGCAAACGGATTCCCTAGTTCTTCAACGATGGTGCAGAGGCGAGGGTAAACTTTTTCAGCGGATTTCAGGTGCTGGCCGTGAAGCTTGTGCCAGAGTTCGACTAAGTCTTGAAGTGTGCGCAAGTCCTTACTTTCACCAAGCCAAGGCTTATCATCGACTTCTTTCATCAGAAACTTTTCGTAAGCCAGCGCCTCGCCTTTGGTGGCAAAGCGTTTACGTTTTCTGGCTCCGTTTCGGCCCTGCGGGTAACACTCGCAGAGCCATGGCTTTTTGCTGCCATCTTCTAATTTACGAACAGACATACTTTAAAACTAACCCTAAATGTTAGCGCCGTACTTTTGGTACAAATCGTAAGTATCTAAGTTGAGGTATTTTTCCACCCACTCATCAGGCTCAAATCGCTGACTTCCAACTTTGATTTTCGTTTCAAAGTTATAAAGCTTAAACGTGCGCTGTTCATTCGATTTATGGCAAATACCTTTTATGTAGCCGCTACCATTACCATCAATGCCGAACTCTTGGGGAGTTAAGGTTCTGCGTTCTTTAGGTTTAGACCAAGAGCTAGAATATGAAAACTCAATGTCTTTAGTTGTACCAGTCCATAGGACTTTGCAGTCTTGCTCCCATGCATCAACACTATCGTACGATTTACGCTCATACTCACGTTCGTGATCTGATGTTGATGTGCTGCTAACCGATACTTTTACCTTTATGTCAGCAGTTGGCAGTTCGACAGGTTCTTTTTTAATACCATAAGTTTTTAAAACGAACTTTTGAGCAGATGGAGTTAGTTTTTTCTTGATGCAGTATTCAGCCCATTGTTCGTCATCATTGATGATCGAAAGCATTTTTTCTTTTCGCTGTGTGGCTTTCTTAAACACGAATATTAAAAGAGCGGCAATCGCGTATATGACAGCGCCTAATGCCGTAATGCCAATCAACGCGCCAGCTTGTTCATCTCCAGCTACAGCAAAAACTAAAGTTAGAGCTAGCCACGAGAATGAAACTACCCGAGCTAAAGTGCTATATCCTTTCTTTAGCGTGAACCAAGAGAAGACGATAGGGAGTAAAATAATTCCCAATTTTAGTTTTGTACTTACAACCTTATTCATTTTTAAATTCCTAACCAAATCATGCCATTATTATTTCAAGTGACCTTGCATTGTCAGTAGTATCACGGAAGTTTCAGAAACTGTTTGGTTTGCAAACATATTTTCGTTTTCTTCCTTTGTCGGTCTTGGCTTGAATGCTTCATCGAGGGAGGCGACTAGATTTTCAGCATATGGTCTAAGGTCATCAACATTTGAAATGTTCGAAGCGATAGAAGGGGACAGTTTGTTTTGTTGATAGAAGAACGCATAAATATCAGCAGCACTGGCAAGTTTTTGTGAGTAAGGGGCTTGTTGCCAAACCAAGGCACCTTTATCGTGTAGGCCTCCATTCTCATACCATTTGGGTTGGGATTGTGCGGATGACACTCGGGCGTTATCTGACGTACTGCTGGTTTGTTCATTTGTACACATAGATAGTGTTACCGCACCAAGCAAGGCGATAACAACTAAACTCAAGCAGCCTTTGGCATTAGACACTGTGGGATACTTTTCACCACAGTGTGGGCATTTCTTCGCATCCTTTTGAACCGACTCTTTACAGGATTTGCATGTGTACAGTTTGTCTTGCGTCATTTATGTTTACCTCTAGCTATATATGAAACTAGATTTTAACTTAAAAAACTTACATTTAGATACGCATTGATGAAGCATGATGCATATTTGTGAACAGTGACTGCGGCGTATTACTTCTTCCTCATTTCCAAAGCCACACGGCCAAGCACTTTGATGTCTTGTTCAGACACTTCTATCGTTGATGTGTCAAAGGCTATAGCTAATTTTTTGCCTGGCAACCTTTGTAGTCGATTTATAGAGAGAACACCGTCTATATCAATCAGATACTCACCAGAAGATGCTTGAGAGTCTGATTTATTGATGAATAGGTTGCTACCATCTTGTTCAATAATGATTAGGTTGTCTTTTACTAGGCCAAAATCATTAAGGGTTGATAAACCTATTTCTAGAGTCCCAACCTTTTCCAGCTGTCCATTTGAAATCTCAAACTTTTCAATGCTATTAGTTGGTGCTACCACTTCCTTTTCTGGAAATGCTTCACCCTGACCCAACGCTAAGTAGCGAACTGATGCACCAGATTTTAGATGTTCACGAACTATAAGTTCAAAGCCAGTGCGATTATGTGTGTGCCAAGTAAAAAAAGTCGACCTAGGCACGCCAAAGTAATCTGCTAATAACTCATAAGTAGAACAATCGGTCACTTCCTTCAGCTTTTCCGTAAATTCCTTTCCCTTCAGATAGTCATATGCAGGAACTTTGGCCTTTAATGTGCTCATTTACGTATCACCATTTATTCAAATGAGTTTATTAATGGTTCATTTGAGTTTGTCAAATAGGGCAATAGCCTGTGATAAATGTGACTTAAGTCAGACTATTTGCTATTGAATTCTTTTCAAATGAGATCAATAATCTCGTCATACAAAGTAATTGATGTCGTCATGTCTCACCTATGCACATCAATCATTATCTCAAACAAGTAGGATACCACTTATGGCAAGTATTCAAATAGCTGTTGACGCACCTTTTTGTACTAAAAAAGAGTTTCTTCGTCGTACGGGTTGGTCTTCATCTTCACTTGACCGCGCAATCACTGCTGGCGAAATCCCTGTCCTAGAAAAAAAAGGTAAAAGCAGCAGCGTTCTCATCAACTTAGTCAAGCTTTACCAACGCGCAGCGGAGCAAGATGTATGAGCTTCGCCCTACTACCAAAAACCAAACTCACTCTGCAAAATGCTAAGAGTGAGTCTTGGGAAGAAAACTATCCAAACAAATGTCCTCTTTGGCTGAATATTATCGGCTGGTCATTCGTTTTCGTCCCTTTCTTCTTCGTTTGAGTATTAGTTATGACTGCAAATATCTCAATGTCCGTTTTTTGCGAGTCCAGACAAAAGTCATTTGACGAGGCTTGTTGCTCATTTGCGAGTTCTGAGAACATGGCACATATCGCACGTGAAATGGGAATGAGCGAAGACTTGCTTCGCGCCAAGCTAAACCCAGGTCAGCGCCATGTACTCAAGCCAGTAGAAGTTGTTGCGGTTTCAAAAATCAGCGGTAACTACACGCTCGTTAATAGCCTTTTGCTTGGGCTCGATATGGTAGCAGCTCCAGTAGAAAGCGCAGAAGAAGCGGAAAGCATTGTTGAGCGACTTCTAAAACACAGTGCCAATGCTGGCGAACTGTCTACTTGGGCATTGCAACACGGCAGTGGCCCACGCCTATCACGCACTCATAAACAATCACTTATCCAAAAGGCACAAGCAGGCATCGGCAACCTTGTGCTTCTTATCAACGATATAGAAAACCGCACGACTGGCGCGACACCCATGTTGTCTATGGGGCTGGATTTCTTCGCCAACGGTGCGCCAATTCCCGGTTTAGCCTAAGGAGAACCAATGAGTCAGTTAGCTATTCAACAAGAACAATTACAACAAGCACCCAACGCCAACGAAAGCATTGCCGCGTGCAAAGCGCTTTTCAACGGTTCCGCTACACGCGGCAAGTTGAGAAAGATGTTCAATGAGCTGCCAGACAAAAGCCGCGGCTTAGTTCTTATCGCTGGCGGTATGTCACCAAAAGATTACCAACGTGAGTTTGAGTCGTTCGACGATTTAGAGCTGCAAAAAATCCGTTCAGGAATGCAGTACCTAAAGGAAATGATCGTGGGCTTTGACAACACGCTCGGCGATGTTCGTCGCCTCAAGCACTACCAATTCAGTAACACCCATTAATCACCAAGCCAGCCTTTGCCCCCGCTGTATTGGGGGGCTTTTTTTCGTCTAAGCGTAGGAGCATAGAGATGAATACCAATCAAAAGTTAACCGAAGCAAGAAACCTCATAGACCAAGTTCTCAACCGTAATGTCGGCACGATTGGGTATGCGGATTTGCCAGCAGAAGCATTGGCGCAAAAGCAAAAGCTATTTAGCGGCCTGAACACCAACCGTGAAGTGTTAGACATTGTGAACGCCATTAATGCGCTGGCGATGGCGAATACCGATGTGTTGCATGTCATGGTCGAGTTTGCTGGTCATGTAAATGCATTAGATGTTCGTGTTAACCACGTTGCGACAAATTATGGAGATGCTAATAGAACCGATTTGATGAATGCCTGTGTGTATTTAGGTGAAGAAAATGCATTGCAGGAATTGCTAGCAGTAGAGAGCCAACTAACAGAGTTAATCATCGAAGCCCGTGAAGAAGCCGAAGCGAAAGCGGAGGTGGGGGCATGAGCACGCACGTAATGTTAGACCTAGAAACCATGGGCAACACCAGTAATGCAGCGATTGTTTCTATTGGCGCCGTTGTGTTTTCACCAGTGACAGGTGCGCTTGGTGCTGACTTTGAAGTGGTCGTGAACCTTAACAGTTCTGCTTACTACAGCGACATTGACGCATCCACGGTTACTTGGTGGCTAACGCAAAGCGAGGAAGCCCGTTCAATATTCTTGAGAGATACGCCTAAGTCATCACTAAAAGATGCACTTCTAGAGCTAAACCAATGGTTCGCTGACTTGGGTGATGCAAAAGATATCCAAGTGTGGGGTAACGGTAGCGGCTTCGACAATGTGATCTTAATGAACGCGTTTAAAGCTACACGCATCAAGCCTAACTTCACGCATTGGAATGACCGAGACGTAAGAACCATCGTAGAGATGGGACGTTCAATTCTCGGTATCGACCCGAAAACAACCTTTATCCGCCAAGGTGTTCACCATTCCGCACTAGATGATGCGAAGTTCCAGGCTAAATACGTTTCAGAGATTTGGCAGAAATTTCATATGGTCGTTTGCTATGCAGATGACGCGAGAACTGTCATTGAGGGGGAAGTATGAGCATCCTGACTATCTATCGCAAAGACCTAGAGTTCGGCCTTCGTCATGAAGGTTTCACTTCTCGCAAAATCGAGCAGTTTATTCGCGTATTCAATCCGGTGGAATCAAGCCAAGGCGACATGCTAGAGCTTGATTCTACTCGAGCAATGTTGGTGAACGTGAACGGCACTAAGCAAGGTTTGTGTCTGGAAGACTTCATCACTGCATGGTGGGTTTACTGGGTCGTGGTATTCAACCAATCCTCAGACAACGCAACGCATCATCAGGCCATTGGCGCAATCCGCGCTCTTTTCTTTATCTCTGCATGCACGAAAAGCACAAGCCAAAACACCACAATGCAAACGTGGTGGCGAGACTGCGAACCACTGCATGGCTACCCAACGTTGGAGGCAATTTGATATGGCATCACTCACTCAGCTACTTAATGAAATTGGTGACGAGAACGTAACGGTTCAAGCGCTTCACCAGTGTATGGACTCGGCTCAATACAACAAAGGGCGAACCACAATCAAATTCAAAACCGATGGTCTTGGCGCTACCGAACTAGCGGACGGCAAAAAGACTGCTCTTATCGTTTGGGTTGATGCGGACAAATACAACAATGCACTAGCGAACGCCAAAACAATGAAGAAACCGAGCATTGTGGAATCACTACGTGAAGCTATCCAACAGGCCGAAGAACTAGGTTTAGTCAGAACTGAAGATGGCACGGTCATCACCGGAGCCATTGAAACAGACGATGGCATTGTTTTGGTTAAGGAGTAAAGAGCTAATGGAATACGCAGCAATCATGCTTTGTCCAGATGGCGGTGTTGTCCGCCATGAAGACACGCAAGAAGTTGCCAATGTAATGGTTGGCGACTTCGACTCACTAGACCAAGCGATCGAACAGGCATGTGTTTCCCTTAGCTGTACTCACCTAACCAAAGGTGTGTTGAGCAAAGGAAACGGTAAAGGCGGCTTTATGTTGGTGACCACTCAGGAACTGGAGGCGGTATGAAATACAAGAAGATTACTTCCCTCTCTGTAGATGAAGACAAAATCCAAGTCTTTGAAGGCAGAACGGCGACATTCGAAAAGTGCGCGGTTGCCTACTTTGCTGGACCAGAAGGTTGGGGTGTAACCACGAACATTCGGATTGAAGAGTTGGAAAGCTTCGTTAATGAGCCAGATTGGCAAAAGCGGTTTGTTGTATTTGCGAAAGAAAAATTAGGGATGGTGGCAGCGTGAGATCAGATTACATCTACGAACTAGACGGTCATAAAGGTCAATCCGCGATCGCGAAAGCGTTTGGCGTTCCACTGGGTACTTTGAAATCACGCCTACGTAACGGCAAAACCATCCGTGAAGCGGTTCATTTTGTTGATGGCCGTGAGAACAATTGCGGCGTTGCTACTCATGAGTGGAAGGGAATCAAAGGTATCGACAATATCGCGAAAGCGATTGGTACCACGCACACCACTATCTACAAACATTTGAATGCAGGTTGCACTCTGGATGAAGCAGTAGCCAAGGTTCAGAAAAGCCAAAAGAGAGCTGAGCAAGTTCGCAAGCTTCGCGCTAAATCAACAGCCAAGCCAATAGAGCAGGTTGGCATTAAGAAACCAACTGACATTAGCCCGCTTTGGCGTGTTGCTTTAGGTTTTGGTGGATAAGAACTATCGTGTCGAAGTACCTAAGCGAACCAACAGAAATCGAACTATTAGACTTAGATAAGTTCGGTTTTGACCATGACTACAAACGTGCTGCTTCTCTGGCTTGTCAAAGTTGGGGAAGTTTGCACGTTTTTCCGCAAGCGCCAAAAACACTAGCGGATGCTTGCTTTGGTGCAAGACGTTTTGATGAGTCGCAAGAACCTGACGACCTGAGCGTACTCGAACGTAAACTATTCGAAGCAAACCCAGATGATTTTGAGTGGGCAAAAGACAAAATCCATGGCCTGCCAGACTACTTAACCAAGTACTTTGTGACTCGATACATTTCAGTTTTCGAAAAGAAAGGTCGTAGAGAAGCAAACATCTTTTTGCGTGAGCGCATGGGGCCAGCTGCAGATCGCGCCGTTATGGTTTTACGCAAATACAAAAAGCTACCAACAACCCAAAAGGTTTCTTTGCTCAGTGAAGAATTAGATAACACTGACCAAAGCGACTTTACGTCAGCACACCCAGAGTTAGCAAAACCTCAACTTCGCTTTGATTTCGACAAGGCGGAGAAAAGCCGCAAGCCAGTGAAAAGCCGCATCTTGGCAGAGTTGGAACTGGACGAACTCAAAGAAATGGCGTTCAAGATTGGCAAAATCATGAATGCTCGTTTCCAAATTATCTCTTCTAAGTTGGCAAGTATTACCGAAGCTGAACTGGAAAAGGACGATACGTTCTGTCCTGTCGTTGAAGGTTACCATCAGTTAGCGGCTTTCACTGCTCAGTTTGGCATTAAGCCTCCTTGTAAATACAAGAAACAAAATGAGCTTTCCGCTCTGCAAGACATTTCTCGCATGATCAGTGAAAAGTGGTGGCTTGGTCGTTTGGTTAAAGCTCGCAAAATTATGCGCGAACACCTCGCCATTGCAATGGGGCAAGTATCTTCAAAAGCCTCTGCTTATGCGTCTTGGGATTGCATTCGTGAGCACCAGGAGCAACAAAAGCGCAACTGGGAATACATCAAGCAGTGTGAACTCTTCGACGAAGAAACCGAAGAGAAAGCCGACCTGTCCGAAATGGTTCTGAAAAGTGTGTCTAACCCTGCGATTCGCCGTCATGAATTGATGGTGCGTTGTCGTGGTTGTGAAGACATCGGCAATGAACTTGGTTTACAAGGTTTGTTTCTGACTCTGACCACGCCGTCGAAATACCACAACTCATACAAGAAAGGCGGTTTTATTGAGCATTGGAACGGTGCGAGCCCTCGAGAGGCGCAAGCGTACTTAAACAATGCTTGGCAGCGTATTCGCGCTAAGTTAGGCCGTGAAGAAATCCGCTGGTTTGGCGTACGTGTTGCTGAGCCTCATCACGATGGTACACCACACTGGCATTTACTTATCTGGGTAAAACCAGAAGAAGTGGCGCAAGTGCGTGACATCTTTATTTCGTACGCAACCCAAGAAGACCGCGCAGAACTGCACCCGCAATTCGAAAAGGAAAAGCAAAAGCCATTTCGCAAGTGCGCTTATGTTGGTCCTATGGATTACCGTCCACGTTGTGACTTTGGTTACATCGACCCAGAGAAAGGCACAGCAACGGGCTACATTGCTAAATACATTTCTAAGAACATCGACGGTTTTGCTATGGACGATGAAGTGTCCGATGAAACAGGCAAATCAGTCAAAGACATGGCGAAGAACGTCAGCGCCTGGAAAAGCCGCTGGGCGATTCGCCAGTTTCAATTCTTTGGTGGTGCGCCGGTTACGACTTACCGAGAGCTGCGCCGCTTCGCAAGCCAAAACAAAAAAGCCTTTATGGAATACGTGTTCATGCAAGAACGCGCTGACCTGTTAGATATGTACCACATGCTGCACCGCCATGTGGTTGGTCCGGTAAAACCTGATCACCTGCTAACCAACAAAGAGTTGGTAGAAGTGATCGGCAAAAACTACCAGGCACGAATCCAATCTGATGAAGCCTGCATCGTAGACACGATGAAAGCCGCAGACCATGGCAACTGGCAAGGTTACATAATGGGGCAGGGTGGACCATTTGTTAAACGCGAAGATTTGCTGATCACCAACTCATATCAAGTACTTCCTTTCGCATCACCTCACGGTGAAGACGTGCGCAAGGTGGAAGGTTTCCAAACACCGGAAGCGATCGTGAAAACTCGCACTAAGGTTTGGACGATTCAGAAGAAATCAAAGGTTATCGAAGAAGCTGAAGCGATCACCCAAGGGAGCGCAGCGACCGTTATTGGAGCCTCTGGCTCCTCTCGGAGTTCTGTCAATAACTGTACGGAGCATCGCGAGGTACAGGTCAGCGATCAGCTAACCCGAATTTTAGACCCGGTGAATAGTCGGGCGAATAATCCGCCAAATATTGATGAAACGGCACTGGCCGCACTGCTAAAAGGCAGCTCAATTCGCATCGACGATGCAACCAGTATTCAAATCCGCCCTGCGGAGGTAGACGAACACGGCAATAAACGTCCGGCGCAGCTGGTCGAAGTAAGCCGTGCACCTGCAGATGATCTGAAATGGATGGATTTCGAAGGTTGGGACAAGGTATTCGCCCAACCAGAACAGCAAAAGTATCAACAACCAGACCTGTCGTTCTTCCCAGAGATGGAAGAAGACTGGCCATTAGCGTAGGAGTTAAGAATGGAAAACAAAAATATTGCATTAGATGAAGAGCTTGTCGAATTGTGCCAGGCAACATTAAAAGACTTTATTAACGGTATGTCACTTTCAGACTATGAACGGCTTTTAGTGTTGAAAAACTTAACCTCAGAGCAAGAAAACAGGTTGGCCGTGAAAGCTCAAGGTGCTGCACTTTTCGCCGCGCTTTCTAATATTGGGAGTCGTTAATCTGATTAGAATAGGCGTCGCTATGATGTGACACCTTTGTGATTGTCTTCACAAAAATGACTGTGGCATTATAGCGACAACTTTTAAATTATTGAAAATAAATGAATTTTTATTGTTGGTATTTTTGGCTAAAAAAATGCTGTTGACTCATAAATCTGATTTGGCAGTATAAATACACCCTCCTTCTCCAGTCCCCCAAGTGCATTTTTTTAAGTAAGCATAGCTGCGTCCATAACATATTTAATGATGTCGACAAGCCCAATTTCTAAGCTGTTTAAGAAAGCAATTTTCGTCAGTTTCGACGAGCTTGTGGGAATGAAAGCATAGGTTATTCTGGTTTGGTCATTAAGACATTTTCCAATTTAGGAAATGTTATATCGCCAGTTATGCTCAAGTAAAAGCACAAGAAAAAGAACCAGGAGAACATATGCAAAACTGTAGTCCAAAGACGACATACCAATTTGTTGTAGACCTAGAAGAAGAGAAGTTAGCGACAGCCAAAACGTTGGAAGAACAGGTCAATATCCTTAATCACTTTAGAGCAATGCGAGATGCCATCTATCAGCGAGAGTGGGAGTCATTTAATACTGCTGCATAGCGTGATGATTAGCTGGGTGATCGACTTTTTTACTGGCTCTGGGAGTCTTTCAAAATAGGTTAGTAACTCGATACTGTTGGTGGGGCGCAAGGCGAGAGTTCCTTGTGCCATCTCCAGCAGGCTGACTTGGTAAAACTCACACAGCATTTCAATCTGCTCAGCATTAATCACCGCGCGCTGCTGTTCGAGCCGTTGCACCGTTCGGTAAGGTATTCCGGTTTTAGTTGCCACTTCTTTCTGTGTAACCCTTCGAGCAATTCTTAATTGGGTGAAGTATTGGTTAATTGAATAGATGTGGTTGTCTAGTTTTGGCATTTCAATCACTCAGTGCGCCAAATTTGGCGTGTTTAGTAGATGAAAAGCCAGCCATGGTTAGCATTTAGATAAATGCTTAAGAATTCAAATAATTACGTTATTTTTATCTTTAGACTGTGCCGCAAAAAAGGACGGCACACTCATAGAGTGTAGTTGACCACATAAAAACTAATTATATTTGTACTGTAAAAACTACTGTATTAATATACAGTAAAACGTCGGTTAGGAGGCTAAATGTCTGAACTACATCAGAAAGCAGAGGAATTTGTTTTGTGTGCGCTCGCAGACGATACATATGGCGATAGTGAACAAGGCAATGAGGTAGGGCTCTTTTTGTTGCAGCTGATTCTCAGACATAAAAAAGGGCAGCTAAGAGCTGCCCAGATGGATGAGTTGGGTATTAAAACAATGCCAATTGTTGTTTCAGGTGATCTCGATGGTCAGGAGATAACGCCTTTATAAGGCAGGTTGCTAAATCACTGGTCGTTTTGGAAGAGGGGCTAAGCGTGTGGCTGAAAAATAAAGACATTACAAATTGATGTTCACACGCTGGGTTCTTACATTCGCAATACAGATCAGCACAATCATTGGATAGGCGGTTGGTCTTCTTTATTACCGCCCGTTCCCCACAGCCACAATAAACCCGGCTACCAAACACTTTTCCCACACCAAGGGTCGGTTTACTTGCCGCGCCAATTCCTAAATGAAGCTTTGAGGGATTTAAAGAATGTTTATACCCGATAGCACTAACGAACGTATGTCCGCAATTGGGGTTTGAACATGAACAGGATAATTCCGCGCAATTGGCATCCGCAGCGTTGCTTCTGCTAACAATTGCGCGTTCACCACATTGGCAATAAACTCGCATACACTGACCTAACTTTCTGACTGACATCATAATATTACGCCAATAGCTGTGTTTTTGTACAGTTCTATGAGGTTGTTTCGGTTGTAGTATCAAACTTCAAATGAAGGTGCTTAGGTACCTCTGGGTCTGAGTTCACCTCATCCATAATCAGTTCACACACAGGAATGATCTCATCCTTGGCGTATTCACTGCCTATCTTCGTTGGGTCGCCTAAACTGGTCGTGCCCTGCGGAATAATGCCAGCTTTACCCACTGGGAAGCGGTGGCCGACGAGAATGTCCTGCGCGGTAATATTTTTGATACGCTCAAATTCATCTTTGGTGGCGATATCACCAACTGGAATCAATTGAATCCCTTTCTCTTTACCGTTCGGAATGTTCACAAACATACTGCGGAAGTTACCCACACCTTTAGAGCTGGCGATTTTTTCCTTCAACATCTTTTCATCATCTTCGCTAAGGCTAGGGTCGGTAGCGTAGAAGATAAAGCCCATGTGTGCGCCGTTCTTGTAATAGCGGCGGCGGAACAAGGTCGCGTCTTTATTCAGCAAGCTGCTCTGAATGCTGCCCAGATAATCCGCCAAACCGTAGATTTGTTGCTGAGGGTCGTACTGAGGCAAGAAAATAACATCTTCCTTTTTATATTCACGTTGCTGGTTGTCGCGTTCCAGAATGACGAAATTGCCGTTTTTGCGTCTGCGAAGGTACATGCCAGGTAATGGATGCAAGCGAACCACACGTTTGAAACCATCGCGGATTTTAAGAAAAGCAGCATCACCAAAGGTGAAGTAATCACGGCAAAAAGCTTGAATATGTCGGCGGCGGGTAGCGCCTCCACTTTGGAAGCGTCCGGCTACGTAGTTTGCCCGGGCAATCAACAGTGAACCATGATAGGCGTTGGCACGAGCAATATCCGCTAAGCCACTGCGTGAAATCGGAGGTTCCCAATAGTTATCAGCATCGTTGTAGAACAAATCTGAATAGGTGGTCATCCAACTGTTTGAGTCGATGGACTCTGGTGAGGAGTCGATGTGATAGACCGACTCTGGCGCGTGTTCTTCTTGTTTGACTAAAGTGTTTATTTGCTCGGTCATGCTGCAGTGGCCCAGGTTGATTTAGTTGGTGTTGAGTGATCTAACGGTTCGTTAGCGACGGCGTGAGATATTGCCCAGAATGCATCGGCGTGTCCGGTCGTTTCACTGCGTTCGGCTTTAAAGGTCATGGCGTTACCGCTGGCGGTTGGTACGCGCTTAATCGCCATAAACGCCATGGCAATGTCTTTGTGTTCAGCATCGAACTGCAGGCGTCCGGCTTCTACTACATCAATCATCTTCATGACCAGACGGTTCTTGCTTTCATTGCTGTAGTGGATGGCGTGAGCTTCACGCGGGTATTTCTTAGAAATTAAGTCCCAAACACCGCCACCAATACCCGTGGTGTCGACGCCGATGTAAGTCACTTTGTAGCGCTGAAAGACTTTGTCTATTTCCGCTACGTGATATTGGAAGTTCAGCCCTTTCCAATAGTGCTTTTCTAATACACGGAAACGTTCACCCGCGACGACAGGCGGAGCGACAACCACCAAACACGCATTGTCACGGGTTCGGCTTGGGTCGTAACCCAACCAAACTTCCCGGTTGGCAAAAGGACGTTTGTTATTTGGCTTGAAGTCCTGCCAGTGAGCGGCATCCACCATGCCTTTTTCGAGGTCTGAGAACTTGAAGACAGACAGCGAACCATCGACAAACACACACATAAACAGGTTTTTGAAGTCATCATCACTGTATTCGTCGCGCAGTTCGTCAATGTCGAATAGGTCACAACCACCGTTTGCCGCATCTTCAATGGTGACAACATAACGCCACTGTTTGTCGGGGCAGAGTCGTCCACCGTCTCGGAATTCATCAAAAGTCGGGAATTCGACATGGGCGCGTGAGTCTTTACCTTTGCGCCACTGGTCGCCAGTCCAGAACGGGTAAGCCTGGTGCATCTTAGACGATGGCGTAGAAAAGTAGGTTTTGCGCCACTTTTTATGCGTTGCCATTGCCGAAGCAAGTTTGTTCAGCTCGTCGAACTTAGGTATCCAGAAGTATTCATCGACATACACGTGGCCGTGGTAACTCTGCGCGGTTTTGCTGTTCGTGGACAAAAAGCGAAGTTCGGCACCATTGGAAAGAATAATCGGGTTGCCAGTTAACTCGATGTCTAAGAACTCTTTACCAATCGCAATGATGTAGCTGCGGAAAACTTCAGCCTGTGCGCGTGATGCAGACAGAAAGATTTGGTTGTCACCAGTCAGAATCGCATCTTCTAACGCTTCACCACTGAAATAGTAGGTAGCGCCTATCTGGCGAGACTTCAGAATATTACGAATACGCTGTTTGATGTTGTTACGCATCGTGTGCTGGTATTCGAACAGGGATTCGTGCCAGCCTTTAAAGTCATCTTCTGTCAGGTGCTCAATGCTGTTTTTCTTGCGGCTACTTTTACGGTTGCCGTTATTGCTGCTTTGTTTTGATGAGTCACCATCACTCTTTGGTGAGCTGCCTTGCGAAAGGTGTCGCTCTGCTTTGGCTTTTGCATCAGCGTGAGCTTTTAGCAGCTTAACGTGGTGATCGATAAGCTTGTCCATTTCCTTGAGCTGCTGATCGGTTTTCTCATCCTTATCTATCAGCACCGCCAGACGGCGGTTAATCATTTCCTCAACAGAAAGTTCATTTAGCAACAAAGCCCAGCCGAATTTCTCCGCCCAGGTATAAAGGATGCGCTCACTATTGAGGTTAAGTTGCGCTGCAATTTCTTTCGGAGGAACACCGCGTAAATAGAGCTTTTTCGCGGCTTCTCTTATTTCATCTGAATATGCCATAGCTGCATCATACGCGCCGAAAACTCGCAAATGACTAACCAAAATTCGGATAAATTCGGATTTTGGCTAAATCCGAATTCTTAGGAAATGAAGTGGCTGAAAGCCGTTATTCAAAGGCGTATTGTTTGCTCACACCGATATGTGAATGACAAGTTTGAGTACCAAAATGCCAAAGATTAGTGACTGGAAAATCATTGCTACTGAGGGGCCAACCGTAGACGGGCGCAAAATTACCCGTGATTGGATTGAGCAAATGGCGGCAAGCTATGACCCGAAAGAGTACACCGCGCTAATCTGGCCAGAACACCGTCGATTTTATGGCTACGGTGAAAACTGGGGCAATGTTGTTGAGCTTAAAGCTGAAGAAGAAGACGGCAAATTACGTCTGTTCGCGAAGCTTGAGCCAAACGAATACATGCTGGAAGCCAACCGCAAAAAGCAAAAGCTGTTCACATCCATCGAGCCAAATCCAGATTACAAGGGCGAAGGGCGTTGTTATTTAATGGGCCTAGCTGCGACTGACTCCCCAGCCTCCACAGGTACCTCGCTCCTTCAATTCTCTCGTACATCTGGCGAAACCACCGAATTAGAGTGCAGCGCATTGGAAGAAGTCGATTTTTCCGAGTGTTTCACGCGCAAAGACCGCTTTTTCGCGGCATTCAATGAATTTTTCTCTTCTGGCGATGAAGTGCCAGAAACTCCATCAATAGACGAGGATACCGAAGTGACTGAAGAGCAACTTAAAGCAGCACTAAAAGAACAGTTTGCTGCATTCAAAGGCGAGTTCAAGCAAGAACTGAAAGAAGAGTTCAACTTGCAAGATGAACCTGAAACAACAGATCCAAAAGAGCAGGGCACAACCGTTGAGCAGTTCTCTGCCACTCTGGAAGAAAAGTTACAGCCGTTACTTGAGAAAGTGAACGGTTTGGAAACTAAGTTCAATGAGCTTTCGCAGGAAGTACCAGGTCAAGAGCCGAACCCATCTGGTACCAGTGAGAAGTTCTCATCTGAGGAGATTTTTTAATGCTGAATGCACTATCTACCACCTACCTACAAGAGTTTTGTGCAGCGACGTTAGCAGCGGCAAATGCTCCGCAGGGTACTCAGTCATTTAACCTGACGCCACCAATGGAAACCAAGCTTCGCCAGGCGATCATGGAGTCTGATGCTTTCCTTGGCATGGTCTCGTTGCTGCCAGTTCAGCAAATTAAAGGTCAGGTTGTTGATGTGGGTGATGATGGCCTGTCTACAGGTCGTAAAGACAGTGGTCGCTTTAGTGTTGAAGTCGGGCAAAGTGGTAATACTTACGAGCTGACTAAGACCGATTCTGGCGCACATATCTTGTGGGAGACCATGACTCAGTGGGCAAACTCAGGCTCAAAAGGCCAGTGGCTGGCCATGATGAAAAACGCCATCTCTCGCCGTTTCGCTTTGGACATGTTGCGCGTTGGCTTTAATGGTACGTCTATCGCAGCCAACACCAATCCAGTCGCTAACCCACTTGGTCAGGATGTTAACAAAGGCTGGCTGACCATCGTGAAAGAGAAGAAAGCGAGCCAAGTTCTTGCATCGGCGCAACTCGACCCAACGGGCGCAACCGCGGATTCCTACAAGAACCTAGACTCGTTGGTTCAAGACCTGATCAATACCACCATTGCACCAGAACATCGTCAAGACCCTGATCTAGTGGTTCTAGTCGGTTCCAACCTGGTCGCAGCAGAACAGCATCGTTTACTGGAATCAGCAAACACGCCAACGGAACACAAAGCCGCTCAGCAGTTAGCCAAAACCATTGCGGGTAAACAGGCCTATACACCGCCTTTCTTCCCTGCCGATGCGGTGTGGGTAACTAACACTAAGAACCTGCAAATTCTTACCCAAGAAGGTACTCAATGGCGTAAGCAGCAAAATGACGAAGACGAGCTTCGCTTTAAGCAAAACCACATCCGTATGGAAGGTTATGCAGTGGGTAATCTGAAGAAGTTTGCTGCTATCGAATCTGTCACTGTTGTTGAACCTGCAGCTTAAGAGGTGACGCATGGTTAGCCCATTAGCAAGACAGCGTCGACAGATCATTGAAAAGCAGGCTAACCAGTCTGCACCGGGAGTAAGTTCCGGTGCAGATACCGACAGCCTGCACATCAAGCTGATTGAGTTTGAAGAAGACCGCAAGTATCTGCGCTCTTTAAATGCCATCGCTGATCGAATTAAGCACAAGCGTGAAGTACTGGTACCGAAGTACAAGCCGTATGTTCAGGCCTACTTAGAAAGTGGTGAAGCGTTCGAAAACCCAATCTTTACCAACTTGGTGGTTTGGCTATTCGACATTAAAGAGCTGGATATCGCAATCGAATGGTGCATGAAAGCCATTGAGCTCGACTTACCTACACCAGAAAACTTTCGTCGTGACTGGCCGACGTTCTGTGCTGATGAAGTGTTGGCATGGGCGGAGAAAGAATCCGAACGTGGTCATTCAATCGAGCCTTATTTCTCCCAGATATTCGAAAAGGTAGAGAAAGACTGGCGCTTGCACGAGAAGGTTCACGCCAAGTGGTACAAGTTCGCGGGTTTATACCTGATTCGAAATGAAGAAGGTCAGCCGCAAGCCACTGCAGTCGGAAATGTGGAAACGTTGGAAAAAGCCTTGGCTCTGCTTCAACACGCGCACGATAAGAACAGCAAAGTGGGTGTTGGCACCCAAATCAAGAAGATTGAAGCCCGTATTCGCGCCATTAACGAAGGCAAGAATCTGTAAAGACTCCTACGCCACCGCGCCTCGGCTGGTGAGGTAAGAGAAGCCAATAGGCTAACTCGATACCGTCGACCCAGTGGCTTAGAGGCGCCCTAATTTAAATAAGCAAGGAGCCGTTATGAGCTTTGGCGGAAATGTTAACAGCGCAGTCGATATCGCCATACCTGGTGAAGGATGGCCGGATTTATCCACGGCTGAATTCCGCAGTTTACGCCGTGTTCCCCATACGTTTGATAACGACTCTTTGAACTACGCGGTGACCATCGCCGCGCTGAATATTCAAGAGCGACTGGAAAGCCTGATTGTAGATGGCGAAAAACCAGTGCTGAGCAACCCGAAAATCATGCTCTACAAACGTGCGGTTTATGGTCGGGCTCATGCAGAACTGATGAAAGAGTTTGCGACTCAAGACCGCCGAAAAGAAGGCGAAAGCGTGGCAACGGATGAACCGGAACAAGAGGCACGTTTTCTCGCCCAGAGTAACAAAGATGTGCGTGCGCTCCTTGGCCGCAGTGCAAATGGGATTGACTCGATATGAGCGAAACCACTTACAACAAAACCAAGCTTGAGCACCTGACGGATTACATCGTCAGTCACCTGAATACCAATGTGCTCGATAACAAAATTGATGCCTGGCAGGAAAATGGCTCCATCGTGCCAAACGGTGAAGACCGAGGGAACGGCGGTTACATCGTTTGTAACTGGAAGTACAACGCCGTGATCAGCATTGAAGAGTTTCCGCATCGACTTCTGGACCCTCGTTGTCTGCTTGCTCTGGTTGCCTGTTGGCTGAGCGATTACGACGTTACTCGTAATGAAGATGAGTTAGGCGACCCAGACCTTTCTGTTGATGTGATCAGCAGTGAAGTGGCGGACGTTGCCATTGAGCTGGAAATGATTGAGCCGATTGAGCTGATTCCTGACCCAGCGGGAATGATCACCTGGCGAGGGAAAACCTACCGAGTACAGGCCGTTGAAATATACACCGCAGAAGAAGCGGAGTTGGTGAATGAAGCCGCAAATTAAGGTCAATGAGCGCGATGTGCTCAACATGCAGGAAAAGCTGACTTTGCTGGCTCTGCCACCTAAAAAGCGAGTCTGGATACTGAAAACCCTTGGCCGTTGGGAAAAAGCCAATACACGCAAACGCATTAGCTCCCAAAAAGACATTAACGGAAGCGCTCTGCAGCCAAGGAAAGGAAAGAAGAAAGGCAAGGTTTTAAAGCGGATGGCAAAGGGTTTAACGCCTTATGTAAGAAACGCCAACCAGCTTGATTTGACTTGGAGTAACAAGTTAACCGCCAAAATCGCAGCAAGGCACCACGTTGGTCAAAAGCAAAAAATGACCAAGCGCCAAATGCAAAAACGATGGGGCAAACCGGATTACTCAGCGCCTTGTACCAAAGGGCAAGCGAGAAAGCTAAGAGAACTGGGTTACACGGTACCGAGAAAAAGCGGCAAAGGACGAAAGAAACCCAGTTTACGTGAGTTGATGGCAACCATCACCCAC
Organism: Vibrio sp. CJQ_6; assembly: GCF_043106745.1. NCBI lineage: Bacteria > Pseudomonadati > Pseudomonadota > Gammaproteobacteria > Vibrionales > Vibrionaceae > Vibrio > Vibrio sp. CJQ_6. The sequence goes on from NZ_JBICMV010000028.1 coordinate 79,388, forward strand.
GGACAAGCAGGACAACTTATTCGAGAACTCTCTAATCAGCCAAATATCACCAGTTGGGATATTCCATTAGCAGAGCGTCAGATTCTCGGTAGTAAAAAACGTGAAGTGAACCGCCAGCTCATCAAGATATTTGAGCAGGCAAAACAGAGGAAATAACCAATGGCAACCGGAAAGGTAGAGGTTAACAATCTCAATTTGGCACAAGGCGGTATCCCTGAGATAGAACGTCACGTGCTTTTCATCGGGCGCACTGACCAAGCCGAACTGCAAGGCCAAGTGACCCGCATTAATAACATGACCAACCTTGACGAAGTTGTCGCCGACGATGCGCTTGGTCTGAACGTGAAAGCCGCCCAGCTTAACGGCAAACAAAACTGGACAGGGGCGATTGTTGGTTTAGCCGATGGTGAAACATGGCAAGCCGCGGTTGACTTGGCAAACCTAACCGACTCATTCGAAGGCATTGCCATTTGTGACCCAGTCACCGTTAAAACTGAATTTGACGATATGCAGTCCAAAGCGACGGAACTGACCAGCAAACTTGGCCGTTGGGTGTTCTTCCTTGCAGCTTGTGCCGGTATTGATGCAGACCCAGATACAGGCCAAACGTGGGCCGAGTACGAGACCGCCATGCTGGATTTGGTCAAAGACGTATCAGCTAACCTCGTGACGCCCGTACCTCAACTTAATGGCAATAACGTCGGTGTGTTGGCTGGCCGTTTGTGTGACCGAAGCGTCACGGTAGCCGATAGCCCGATGCGCGTGGCGACAGGTTCGGTCTTGAGCTTGGGTGACATGCCAACGGACAGCGCAGGCAAAGTGTTAGAGATGAGCACTATTGCCACACTGGCCGATGCCCGTTACTCACTGCCACAGTGGTACGCCGATTTGGAAGGGGTGTACTGGACAGATGCCACCACATTGGAAGCCAAAGGCGGTGATTATCAGTATCTCGAATACGTTCGTCCGGTTCACAAGCTTAACCGCCGTGTACGCATCAAAGCCATTCGTCGTATTGCCGATCGCATTCTTAACTCAACACCACCAAGCATTGAGCTCAATCGCACGTACTTTCGCAAAGACATGCGTGATATGTCGAAAGGGACGGAAATTGGCGGCATTACATTCCCTGGTGAAATCATGCCGCCAGAAGATGGTGACGTCACCATTCAGTGGATGAGCAAAACCAAAGTGGTGATCGGCTTGATGGTTCGCCCGCATAACTGCCCGAAACACATCGTGGTCAACATCGCGCTTGATCTTACTAACCCAACCGACTCGGAGGCGTAATCCATGAGCATGCGAATTTCTGGCAAGAACATGCATTTCTCTTTGGGTGACTACAAGCTCAAAGCGCAAAAAGTCACGTTATCCATTACCGACAATTCCGCCGTGAATAAAACCTCAGGTGTACCTGATGGCTGGGTAGATGGCGATGTAGAAGCCAGTGGTGAAATGGAGCTGACCACGCAGCAATTTAACTTGCTCAGCAAGGCAGCGAAACAAGCTGGCTCTTGGCGTGGCATGCCTGATTTTGATGCGCTGTTCTACGGCAAGATTGATAAAGACGAGCTCAAAATTGAAGCCTTTGGATGTCGCATCAAAATCTCTGATCTACTTGATGCCGATTCAAACGGAGGCAGTGCCTTAGTTCACAAGCTGCCGTTCGAAGTGACCAGCCCGGACTTTGTCAGCATCAACGGTGTGCCGTACCTACGTTCGGATGAAACCGAAGAGTTGGTTCAGTAGCTTTTGGCTCAATAAACAGGGGGCGTAATGTCTGATGTTATCGACCATGCCAGTGGCCTTGAAACCCAATTCACAGAAGTGGCGCTTGCCAACCAACTGGCAAGGGCTAAGCGAATTGAACAACGGGAAAGCGCACAGGAATGCGGCGAATGTGGCGACCCAATCCCAGAAGAACGCCGCCAAAAAGTACCAGGTTGCATCTACTGCACCCCGTGTCAAAGCGAATTGGAGAGAATGACCCGATGAATTTAGCAAAGCTCTTTGTTGAGAAAATCATGAAACCCGTCCTTGACCACTTAGATATGGCATCCGGTGGCAAAGGAACAATGAATACTCAAGCGGCGATTAATCTGATCCTGATGATTATTGCCCATGAGTCCGGAAAGTTTACTTACTCAAAACAAGTGCGTGGCCCTGCATTGGGCTTTACCCAGATGGAACCCGCCACATTCAATTGGCTTGTTGAGTGGTTAGGTAAGAGCCGCCCTCACTTGTTGGATGCATTGTCGATGTTCGGCCCCGTTGAGCTCTTAGACCCCCGTTATATGGTGATCTCGCCGGAGTTCGCAGTAGCTGCCGCACGACTCAACTTAATTCGGTTCCCAGAAGCCTTGCCAGATGCCGATGACCTCGAAGGTTTGGCTCGGTACGCGAAGAAGTACTGGAACACGAGCGCAGGTAAAGCAACCGAAGAAGATTACTTGCAGGCATATCAATCCCTAATTGGAGAAGCAGCATGAGTTTCTTAACTGGAATCGTTGGCAAGACATTGTTGGAAGTACTGAAAGGCCTGTTCTTTCAAATTGGCTGGAAAATTGTTCTTGAACGTTTCGCCACGCGCCTTGTGGTGTGGGGCTTAGAAACATTGAAAGGTCTCAGCACAAACGATGTTTTGCAAGAAACGGTCGATGACATCATCAACGCGCTACAAGGCAAACGACTGAAGGAAATTCCACAGAAGGAATAGCGATGGACCCAACCTGGTTATCAGCACTGGTTGCCCTTGCCACCCTTTTGGTGATGTTAACCGGAGCGCTTATCAGCAAGCTGTTTGCACTTTCTAAAGAGCTTGCTGAATACAAAACCCATGTGGCCGAGTACTACGCAAAAAAAGACGAAGTGAATGACGGCTTCGAACGTCTGGAACGTCAGCTAGAAAACGGCCTCACACGAATTTACGAAACACTAAAGCGAGAAGCAGCATGAGCAAGCAAATTGTACTAACCGTCGGCAATACAGATATCACATTCGTCCCAACAGAAGCGGATTACAACGACTACATGAATGCGTTGGCACAGGGGGAGATTGTCACTTCTGCGCATAACTTTTTGATGAATGCGGTCACAGATGAAAGCAAAGATGCATTTCGTGAACTGACAAACGATAACCCAGGTGCAGCGATTCAAGTTGTAGGTGAAGTTCTCAAGGAATACACACCGAAGTTGCAAATTAAAGTAAAAAAATAGATGCCCTTGTTCGGGCTATGGACTCCAACGAGCTCGAACAAATGCTGACTTGGCGCCGTAAGTGGTTGCCAGGTGAGGCAGACAGCGAAGAGAACCTTGCAAGGGCGATTTGGTTAGAGCGTCAGTATTGGGAAAACATGCAAGCTGCCACAGCTAACGGGGTTGCCAAGGCGTTTAGCTGATAAGGAACATGATGTTACCAGAAGCACTCAGATTTCAAGTTGGACTGATTGACCAGATATCGAAACCTCTGGGCAACATTCAGCGCCAACTAAATGATGTCACCAATACCTATCGTCAGGGGACCCATACCATGATGGCAGGAGCGGCAGGCATGGTGGGTGCTGGTTTCGCTTTGCAACAAGCCTTGATGCCAGCAATTGAAATGGACAGGGCATTAGGTGAAGTGAAATCACTTGGTGTAGCGGATGATCAACTAAAGACGCTGACTCAAACGGCCATGAAGTTTTCGGTTGAATACGGCAAGTCAGCCACGGACTTTGTGGCTGCGTCCTATGACATCAAATCCGCAATGGGGGATTTGACTGGCGATGAGCTGGCAGGGGTAACAAGAAGCTCGGCGATCTTAGCCGCGGCAACAAAAGCCGATACTGCCACCATTACCAACTACATGGGCACTATGTACTCGGTGTTCAAAGACCAAGCCGATCGAATGGGCAAAGATAACTGGGCAGAAGAAGTAGCAGGCATGACCGCGAAATCTGTCGAGATGTTCAAAACGACGGGTCAAGGCATGTCGGATGCGTTCAAGAGTGTCGGCGCGTTAGGTAAAACTCACGGCGTCGCCATTCAAGAACAGATGGCCATTCTTGGCCTTTTGCAAGGTTCAATGACTGGCAGTGAAGCGGGTACTCGTTACAAAGCCTTTATGAACGGTGTGGTCAAAGCACAAGACAAACTAGGCATGTCGTTTACCGACAGCAACGGAAAAATGCTGCCGATGTTCGACATCATGTCGAAACTGCGCAACCAGTTCGGTGATTTAGATTCGCTGGAAATCGACCAGATAAAACAAGCTTTTGGCTCGGATGAAGCCGTGCTTCTTATCACTGATTTGATAGGCAAGACGGGTGATCTCCAATCGAGTGTCAAAGAGCTAAATGATGCCAGTAATTTAAACACGGCCATCAATATGGCTGGCGCAATGACTGACCAATGGGAACGACTCGAACAAGGGGTGTTTGCCGTTCGCACCGCTTTTGGTGCGGCGTTGCTGCCTTCACTGCTGCCAGTGGTATCAAGTTTGGCCGATGGCGCGTTGGAAATTATTGAATGGACAGAGATGTTCCCGAACCTGACCAAATACATTGGTTTTGCAGGCATCGCAATTTTAAGTGCAGCTGCAGCAGGTGGTGCATTTACCTTGATGATGGGGATTGGTAAGCAAGCAATGGCGACTTACCTGCTTACGATGAAGCTCTTTACAGGCATGAGCTTTTTACTAACCAAAGGAATGACAGCGCTTCGTGTTGCAATGCTAGCGGCAAACATCGCAATGATGGCGAACCCAATAGGATTCATTGCTGGTGCTGTTGTTGCCGCAATCGCCGCAGTAGGTGCGCTGATTTTCTACTGGGATGATCTCCAAGCCTCGTTTGGTGACACAACTTGGTTCCAAATATTGGAAGGGGCTCTGACATTTATCACATTCCCATTTAGAGCCATGTTTGAGTTCATCAAAGCAGGCTGGCAATGGGTGATGAGTGGCTTTACCGACACCAGTGGCTTTGCCTTTATTGGTGATATGGCCAACTCAATGAAGGCTATTTTTTCTGGTGTCTTCAATTGGATTACTCAGAGCCTAGCGGGAATTTGGGACTCAGTAAAAGGATTGATTGATTGGATACCCGGCTTCGGTAGTGATGATGAAGCGACTCAAGTGAAATCTAAAGCGGTTCAAAGCGCTACCCCTAGAGCCAGAATTCAACCAGGTGGCGCCGCCAAGAACATCGCCAGTTACCAAACAAGCTCGACTAACTACGGTGGTGTGGCGATTTATCCAACCTATATGAACAGCCCGCAAGACATGGCGAGTGAACTAGAGATGGCGGCAGGCTAATGGTGGATTACAAATATCAGGACATTTTGATTGAGAACGGGGATGTGGTGCTCGATGCAGGTCGCAACCCAATCTTGATCCAAGACCGAGCGGTGATCGCCCAAGACATTAAACACGCCATCATCGAGAGCAACTTAGCGGTGGATTTAATCGCAGAGCGAAGCCCATCAAAGAAAGCCGATATCCGCACCAAACTGGAATTGCTGGTTGAAGAAGATTTTCGATTGGTACCAGGAACGGTGAGGTTAGAAGAACCAACCCAAGGCACCATTTATGTATTTGCCGACACCATGGACTTTGGCGAATTGCAATTTGAGATAGCCAATAGCGGAGAGCGTTAATGACTGATATTCCAAAACCAGATTACGCCGAATTGGTGAAGCAATCCGGTATCCCAACCGATGAAACGGGGTGGAAGAAAGTACTCAAAGAGGAGATGGATAAAGAAGGTTCCATTATCTCGAATGATTCACCGTTCTCCCCGTTTTGGCGCCTGATTGAATCCGCCGTGGTCAAAGTGACCATGTGGCTGGTGATGACGCTATTGGTTGGTTATGTCTTACCGAACATGTTTGTCGCGACCGCAGTTGACCAATGGCTCGACTTGTTGGCGTGGCAATGCAAACTCACCCGCAAAGGCGCAACCAAAGCTAAAGGGATGATCGCCTTTCAGCGTTCCGCGGCTAAAGGTCCTGCGTTGGTGATCCCCAAAGATACATGGGTACAGACCGAACCGATTAACGGCACGATTTACCGGGTGAAGGTACTTGCTGATACCACGATGGCAGAAAATGACACCATGGTGATGGCAGAGGTCGAAGCAGAGAACGAGGGTGCGGCTTACAACTTAGGCGAAGGTTATTACCACATTTTGCCAACTGCAGTCCCGGGCATTGGTGCAGTAACCAACCCTGCCGAATGGTTGAATGAAGCCGGGGCAGACAAAGAGAGTAATGACGAACTCCGCCTACGTATTCGTAACCAGTGGAGCGCAGTAGCAAGGTGGCACATTGATGCGGCTTACCGTTCACTGCTTACCAGTCGTGCAGGCATTAACGACGACAATGTTTACTTTGAGCATAACGCCCCGCGAGGCCCAGGTACCGCCAACGCGCTCATCCTTCTAGACACGGGTGAACCCTCGCCAGAGATGTTAACCGATTTGAATGAGTACATCCGTGTTGAAGGCCAGCACGGCCATGGTGATGATCTGCAAGTGCTCGCCATGCCAGAAACCACACACGATATTGTCTGCCGAGTGTGGCCGCTGCGTTCACTAACGATGGAAGACCGAGATGCGTTGAAAATTAAAGTGGAGCAGTTCATCGGTGCGGCTTTCCGTGAGAACACCGATTACTCGCCAACGGTCACTAATCCGGTTCTAAGATTCAGTTTCTCAAGGCTAGGGCAGGAGCTGCATGCGCAGTTCTCAGAGATTGAATCACTCGAATTTGATAACGCCGACATCATCAACAACCTGACGGTACCGCGCATTAATTCTCTGGGGGTGACGATTGAAAATTCCTGAGATTAATCTGCGTTACTGGATGGGCCGAGGCGAGCTGGCTAAGTTCGCCCGAGCCATGCGTAACTATTGGGAACATGTAAGAGTGGCATTCGAAATGCCACTGCAGCAGCATGATCCGTTAACCGCCCCAATGGTACTGGTGAACATTCTTGCGTGGCAACGCGATATACAACGCTTAGGCCAAGAGCCGGAAGAGTTATTTCGAATCCGTGTGGCTCATGCATACGGCTTCGCTCGCGACGCGGGAACGATAGCGGGCTGGGAAGATATGTTCGCCAAGTTGGGCTATCCCCACATCGGGCAAGATGAGCGTTTAGCCAATGTGGATTGGGATGTAATCAGTCTAAAAATCCGCGACGGCGATTTAACCAATGTTCCCAAGCTGCTAGATACAGTAATCAGACAATACGGCAGAACCTGCCGCCGCTATCAATACACCAGTTATGTCGAAATGCCGTTGGCAGCGCGAAGCAAGAACGTCGAAGCGCAATACACCACATCTCACGTTAAGACCAGGCTCAATGTTGGCATGCTTCCAAGTGTGCTGAATGTCGACTGCGAATATTACCAAGCCACAGTGAAGGGTTAAGGAATTACTAAACATGGCAAATACCACTGACAAGTCAATTTTAACCGCCGCAGGTAAAGCACTGTTGGCACAGCTTAACGCTGAAGAAAAGCCACTTATCATCGACAAGATGATGTTTGCGAATGTTCCGAACCGTCCAGAGTTCCCACAGCCAGATGATGTGGTCCCGACGGACGATATTGTTCATCAAGAGCAGGTGGAACAGCGCGGCCGCCTTTCTGCAGACTCGGTTATCTACAGCACTACTTTGACCAGCGATGTTGGTCCGTTTGAGTTCAACTGGACAGGCGCATACTGCTCAGAATACGGCGTATTAGTCACGATTGACCATCACGCGCTTACACCTAAAACAGCCGATGAGCCGGGTGTCGCGGGTAATACCTTGGTGCGTTCGGTCGTTCTTGAATATAAAGACATCGCGGAAATCACCAACATCACGGTGGATGCATCCAGCTGGCAATATAACGCCACTGACCGTATGAAGAAGATGGACAGCGATGTGGCGCAGTCCATCATCGACCAGAACGGCAAAGACTGGTTTATCGAAGATGGTTTCTTGGTTACGCCATCAGGCAGCGCATACAACATCAAAGCGGGTGCCGGTTATGTATCGGGCAACCGTGTGAGCATGGAGTTTGACCGCAGCGTTCAGGTACCCAACAAACCATCGTTCATCTACATCGACGCGCACCGTGAAGGCACACCAACAGGGGAGCAGGTCACTCTGTTTGATTTCGTCATCACGGCCGAAGAGAAAGACGATTACATCGACTCATCGACTGGTAAAGATATCCCACATTTCGTGTGCAAAATTGCCCAGGTTCTGGCCGATGGTTCAGTGAGTGATTTGAGACCTGATGGAGAGAGTGCAGATAAAGAGTGGGTTATTAAAAAGACCACAACTCAATTAGACAATATTTTTGAATTGAGAAAGTATGTTGGATCTTACCCTAGCCAGCGTGTTCGTGTGCTTGGTTATTATGCGCCTTACGATGACGGAGGTGGTGCATTCTATTGGTCTGAACAATCAGATGATGCCGATGATGGCGGTGTAACCATCAAACCAGACTCGATTTCGAGCGGAACTGGTCGTTGGGTTCGGGATGCAGAAACCATTACGTTTAACCACTTTGGAGCGAAGCGATATAAGTTTGATTATGTGTTTGAATCTGCGTCTGATGCCTTTAACCGTGCCGCGCTTTGGTCAAAATTGAATCAAAGACCTGTGTATTTTTATGAGGAGCATGTTTATTACTGCGCCGAACCAGTTGAAATTGGTGATGCCATTATTCGAAGCACCAGTGGTGTTAAAGGTGGAGCGGACCCGATGTTCTTGCGACGTCCTGATGGTACTTATGTATTTAATACGCCTAATTGGAATTACTATTTTAATTGGGACGATCAAGGACGAAACTTTACCTGGAAAGAAATGGTCACTGAAACTTGCTATGGCCCCGCGGTTATTAGTGATCTTGATGGCGGTATATTTACTGCTGAGTTAGGTACCAAGTTTAATGTTGCGGGATTTGCTGTAGTCGGTGACCACCGAAAGGTAAGCCAGCACGGATTAGCATCGGCAACTCCCCACGTTTACAAAGGTACTGGCCAGCGAAGCCTTGATGTTCGCGTTATCGGAACAGGTAGTCACGGTATATTTCTACCCAATGGCCTTGAGGTTTCCCGACTTAGCGGTGTGGAGAGTTCGTCATGTAATGGTCATGGTCTTTACACTGGCTATATTGAGGGTGTGGATTGTGCGACGGAATACATTGAGTTTTTGGGCGGTGGATTTTTAGATAATCGTCTGGATGGTATTTATCTTTCTCAGCTTAGAAAATCACTACGATTGAATGGAGTAGGATTGAGCGGTAACGGTCAGTATGACAGTCCAGGAGGCATTGATCCGTTGTTAGGGTATGACCGAACCTTGCCGCAGTATCGTCGAGATTACAAGGCAGGTTTACGGGTTAACGACACGACTCTTGATAGTGTCGGGATGACAGGTTTTACGTTTGGCGTTCGAATGGATTCTTGCTTTGGTGAGAAAATCGCAAAAGTACTCCATGTTCGAGGTCGTAACGGTGTCGGTGTGGTTCGTGATATTTCCCTGTCATCAAACCATTTTATCCGCCTTGGCAAGCTACAATCGCATGTCGCTAGCGGTGGTGAAAATGGCGTAGTTTTTTACTTTGATTGTAAATACTTGGCCGATTTCCACTCGGAGGGTAATTATCCTCAAGCGCTTGACTTGTTCGACTTTGAGGCAGTAGACGCTATTCAGCCTGGTTCGTTTTATATCTTTGATGATGAGTTTATTCCTCTTACTGATAAAGAGTTAGCTGTCGCTAAGGTAGTCAGAGATGGTGATGTTGAATGTAAGAAAAGTTTGACCGTAACAGGGCGAGTGTTAGGTCAAACATTGTCATCCTCATTGGATATTGGTGGTGTGGCTGGAACGTATACGTTTAATGAGATAGTAGACGACTATCGTTATAGCTCGCCAGGTAATCTCAGAGCCGGAATTGTTTCAACTTGGAGCTTGACGACACATTGGCAGTCGACAAATGGGAATAAGTTTGGTGGTTATTATTTAGCAGTAACTAGAATGCCTTCAGGTAAGTATATGCTGAACGCCACGCCAATGGGTTCAATAGATGGATTTACTGTACCGCCGACCATTGATGAAACTACGGGAGTTCTCTCCGTAACTATCGAGGATTATTTCCGTCTGAATCTGCACAGGTTGGATATATGCTAACCCTTAACGGCACTCAAATCTCACTTAAGAGCCTGCGCATCAGTGTACGCCAACAGCTCGCCGGACAAGATATGTCCGGCCAGTCCTCATCGACTGACCAAGCCGAAACAGGTAACAAAGGTAAAGTGTTGGCGGTTAGTGGCGTGATCCCATTCAACAAGAGTGAAACCCTTAGCAACCTTTTCACCATGGCAGGCGGGCAAGATAACAGTGCCCGCCAGATTTACCGCATCAGCAACAACACGGCCGCTGCACTCAAAATTCGCCAGGTTAAATTCCAAGGAACGATTCGAGCCGATGAGCAAGAGAGCAACCGACAATGGAACGTCGCTTTCGAGTTGGTTGAGCACTTGTCCGTTCCTGAGCGTGTTGAACAGCGACAGGAAGATAAGCCAGCAACTCAACAGCAGGTGCAAGGGGTGACTACTCCGGTAGAAACAGGGCAAAGTGAAGATGTTCCGCCGGATACCAGCGTCGAACTCACGGGCATCATGAAGTTTCTTAAATCACTAGACGAAATATTGTCATAGGGGGGAGGTAATGGAACCAAACCACAAGTTCGTGTGCCGAGCCTATCTTGGTAGTCAAAAGGTTAAAGCAAAGAACCATCGCATTCTTTTTGATGTTAATACACCTGGTCGCTGCTCGATTTCCGTTGAAGGTACTCCGAAGGTAAACACTATCATTGCCGTAGATGTCGGATGGGGTGACAGCATTTCGCGGGTATTCCTTGGCTACATCGAACGTGTGCAAGCATCAGAAAAAGGGTGGTCAGAACTGTTTTGTCGAGAACTGGCGGCATTGTTGTTTAAGCCGTTAGATATCACGCTTCGTCATCCGACATTGATGCAATTACTCAGCGATGTGACCAACAAAACTGGACTGCAGTTCGTGGTTCCGGAAGCGGCCTACAGTAAAACGTCTATCCCTTGCTTTTACAGTGATGGTAATGGATATCGGGTGATGGACGAGTTGTCTCAAGCTTTTGGTATTGAAGACCTGTTTTGGCAGCAGCAGGGCAACGGCCAAATCTATGTGGGCACTTGGAAAGACTCTTACTGGGCCGATAAGCCAGTTACGATTCCTGATAACCTGATGACGGGGCACACGACGGCCAAGTCAGTGAAAATACCTGCAAGCCCAAAGTTAAGACCGGGTGCAATCGTCAATGGCCTGCGTTTGGTGGGCGTTGATTTCCAAGGAACAGAGGTGAAGCTGACATGGACGTAAATGCAATTAAGCGGATTATCTTCCGACTGTTTCCAGAACTGACTGGACGCTGGCATTTGCCACGATGGGGTAAGGTGGTGGCGTTACCTGAGCTGCCAGAGGAGGGTGACATGTCTGATCGCTTTTATCCGCATTACTCGGTGGACGTTCAGCTGCTTGATGAAAAGGGCGTGGAGTTCAAAGACAAATCACCACTTCAGGCGGTACCACTACCAATACCAGGTGTGGGTGAATACGCCGGTAGACTTGAGCCACCTGCGATCGGCAGCATCGTAGAAATTGGGTTTATGTTCGGGCAACCGGACAAGCCTTTTATTCGTTGTGTACTGCCGCTTGGTTTTAAGTTACCAAGTATCAAGCAAGGTGAAAGCCGATACCAACAACGCCAAGGTGTTTACCAATTGGTAGATGAAGCGGGCAACTTCGAAAGCAAGACCGACAAAGACAACATCACCGAATGTTTAAACCAACGCATCAAAGTGTTGGAAGACAAAATAGAAGAAATCACAAACAACAAAACCACTACGGCCAAGAAAATCATAGAAGTCGCTGACCTCATCACCATGAATGGTGGTAAAGGTGTTGTGCAAGGTGACTGCATTTGTGCTTACACAGGCAAGCCTCACTCTGATTTGTCATCGACAGTTAAGGCAGGTAAATAAACATGGCAATGAGTAAAGCATCTCTCAAAGCGAAGTTGGAAAGCGAACTACAAGCACAAGGGTTCGTTCTTACAGGTGAATTCGCCATGGCAGGGAAGATGGCAGAAGCTATCGCCAATGCTGTGTATGACGAAATTACACAAAATGCCAAAGCAAACATATCGAGTGGCAGCTCTGCCGGAGAGCATCCCATTATCTAGGAACCGATTCTAGCCATACCAAGCGTCCACCAAGGGCGCTTTTCTTTTGCCTCGAACATCAGCAGCAATTACGCGCCCGATGCGGCTAAACCACAAATAGGAGCATCCATGGCGGAAGGCCACCTCTAGGTGACGGAATCCGCACTCCTCCTCCCCACCTGCGACACTTTCGATCTGATTTTTTCGCAATTTTGATTTAGTGAAAATCTACGGGGCTAGGAAAGACGTAGAACACGCGATAAAGCCTTTTGCTATAAGGGGTTTAGAGTGATAAGAAAAGCCGCAGAAAAGGGCTTATATCGCGCCTAATAGAATTTCAAGAATTGCGTTTTTTTTCGATAAATTGCAATAATGATGATCTGTAAGGATCTTGATTTGGAGTGTAAGGTGTTGATTTTAAATGTTTTTAGTCGTTTTCCGTCAGGTTTTTAACGATCTAATGTATAAAATTAAAGATCTCTTTTTCAGGAGGTGAAGCCAGACAGGGCAAGGCTTTGGCGTCAATCTAATAGAAATTTTACTTTTTCAAAATTATTCAAGGGATTAGTCTGAAAAAGAGAACGGTAAAAGAGAGTCAAGCAATGACGGAAAACGTGATTTTTCCAAGTACCTATAAGGTCCTATGAATGGTTAATCTAACTCGTATCTGCCCGTGCGACCTGAAGTCGTATGAAGCGTTGTTCACCGCTTTATGAGTGAACCCTCTGTATCACCAGATGAGCCTATGAGCCTGAATAAAGCAGCGGCTCAGACAATGTAACGAAGAGCGGGAATATCCCGTTCGGGATTTGAATCGTGAGAAGAAGATCCTCCTGATAACCACAAATCGGGTGAGTGCTAGGTAGTCAGTATGATGAACGTAAGTGAATCCATTTAAGGTGCGTTATACGATGAAGCAGCGGAAGTGGTTATTACGCTGTAGCCAAAAAGGCAATGGGAGTCGGAAAGAGATTGGGCAATGCTCTTTCGTGATCGATACGCTCCCCGCACTAGAGTGGGCATCTAACCTGACATTTTACGTAACGTACGGAACAGGGTAAGCCTGTATCACTCCCTAAGGGAAAGCCTTTGTGGCCGATAGTGATGCAGGTAGAGGAGGTCGGAAAAAGCGAAAGTTGCATTGTAATGATGCAGATACAGGCTCATGCCTGATCACGAAAGTGAGCCCACTTCCGACTGGTCTCCCTTTGCGAGAGAATTTGAAGAACTTTATTTAAGGAGAAAAGCAAATGATGATCTCGAAAGAGATTAGTGCATCTTCTGACGGTGCTCAGTGGCAGTCTATTGACTGGAAATCCGCTGAAGCGCACGTATTAAAGCTTCAAATGCGTATCGCAAAAGCAACGAGAGAAAAGAAATACGGTAAGGTGAAATCCTTACAGTGGCTCTTGACTCATTCTCGCTCTGCTAAATTTTTGGCAGTTAAGCGAGTCTCTCAAAACAAAGGCAGTAAAACGCCTGGAATAGATGGTGTCATCTGGAACACAGATGCACGCCGTATGAAAGCGGTTAATCAACTGAGTCGCAAGACTGACAAAGCAAAACCACTCAAACGGATCTACATCCCTAAAAAGAATGGCAAACTCAGACCTCTAGGTATTCCGTGTATGATAGATAGAGCGCAACAAGCGCTCCACCTGCTTGCACTAGAGCCTGTTTCTGAAACACTAGCCGACCTCAATAGTTATGGTTTCAGACCAAACCGCAGCACCGCTGATGCCATTAGTCAGTGCTTTATATGTTTGGCACAGAAGAAATCAGCAAAATGGGTTCTTGAGGGCGATATTAAAGCTTGCTTCGATAAAATCGGGCATCAATGGCTTATGGAAAATATCACCGTAGATAAACGTATGTTAGAGCAATGGCTGAAGTCTGGCTTTGTGGATAAAGGCCTGTTCTACGACACCGATGAGGGTACACCACAAGGAGGGATAATATCTCCAACCTTGATGCTAATGACCCTTGCAGGACTAGAGCAACGCGTAAAATCCACAGCACTGAGAAAAGGAGCTAAAGCCAATTTCATTGGTTACGCTGATGATTTCGTGGTCACTTGCTCTTCAAAGGAAGTGCTAGTGAGCGATATCAAACCGTTGATTGCTGACTTTCTGGCTGAAAGAGGGTTAACCCTATCCGAAGAGAAAACGAAGATTACTCATATTGATGATGGTTTTGACTTTCTGGGCTTCAACCATAGGAAGTACAAAGGGAAATTGCTCATTAAACCGAGCAAGTTCAACACACTGTTATTTTCGAGAAATTTACGTGAGCTTATCAAAAAGCACGCAACTATCCCCGTTAATGATCTTATCAAACTGATAAATCCAAAACTCAGAGGATGGGCGAATTACTACCGCCACTGCGTTGCTAAACAAGTATTCGGGTATGTAGACCACAAACTATTCCAAGCACTATGGCACTGGGCAGTTAGACGTCATCCAACCAAGTCTAAAGACTGGGTTGTTCATAAGTATTTTCTCAATCGAAAAGGCCAATGGCAATTTCATGGTTGGCAGAAAATCACGAACATGGATTGTCAGTTCAATCTGTTCCAAATTGCGAAAGTGCCAATAGAACGACACGTGAAAATCCGAAGTGCCGCAATCCCTTATGACCCCGACTATCAAGAATACTTGGCTAAGCGGAAGTCAAAAAGACAAGCACGTAACTCTTGGATTGAACCTGTTCCAACTGCTTTGTGAGTTGCTGGGTATCAAACGATGCCTTAGTGGAGGCTTGAGCCCAGTGCAGTGAAAGTTGCACGCTGGGTTCTTAGGGAGACGGCACTTGGTAACAAGTGTCGTCCACCCGACCAAAGCTTCTCAGACCCAATGAGTGCACGACCTAGCCAGTACACCAATAGGCCAAGTTGATGACAGTTGAGTTTCATAACAAATAGCAGCAACATAGACGGAATGCAAAGGCGGAAAAGTCCGTCTATAGAGCGTAATAACTCCATGGAGGTCCAAGTGGAAAAAGGTAAGTTACTACGACCAGCTCAAAGAGAGTTGGAATCTGCTGAAAGAGCCATTGTGCGTATGAAAGAGTCGAGCACGCTAGAGGAGTTTGAAGATGAATGGCGAATTTTTCTTGGTGCAATAGAGAAATGCTGGGTCAAAGCCGAGAGAGTATGCCAGCCTATTCGGAATAAGTTTGAACCTTGGCAGGGAAGATACAAAAAACTAAGAAAATCAGATCCGCTTTTAAAATACCTCTACCATGCAAGACATAGTGATCAGCATTCTGTGCAAGAAATGATTGAGCCCAAAAGTGCACAGCAGTTTATGACAATTGGTGGTAAAGGTGATTATGTCCATATTGAGCACTTCTCAATTGATGGCAGTGGACGTATTTCATCCTATCAAGGTAGTCACCCGATTGTTTATCACTTTTTACCCGAGAGAGTTGAATTATTGCGTGTTCTAAGCAGTAAAAAATGGTACGACCCACCACGACAACATTTAGGTATAGAGTTACCGTGGTCGGCTCCAATAGAGGTAGCTTCTTTGGGGCTTGCTTTCTATCAAGACTTCATAAAAAGTATTGAACTTGAGTTCTGCGAAAACTAATTATAACAAGGCGTTAAGCATATTAGGTAAAGTATGATGTTTGGCAACAATAAAATGGAATGCTTTTGTTGGGATTAATCTTACTCACCTAAACATGAGTATTGAGATGTGGACGTTTTTGGGACAAGCATGGCTCAGTGTCTTAATAAGTTATTGATTTTAATGTATTTATAATTTTATGACTAGTAAGGCCACATTATCAATCACCGTAACCGAAATTGGTTAGCAAGGCAAAGTAGGCTTAAGCCGGATTTATTGCGTCACTCTTCTGGTGCGGTAGTACAACCGTAAAAACAAAAGTGGCGACATCAAATTTCGTCGCCACTTCATCGCCATTCAAACCTTATCAAATATTTAAATGTTTGATATATAAAGGTTTTTTATTGTGGTTCGTCTTACTTCGTGTAAGACTGAGCGATGTTATCAATACGCTCGTTTGCACGCGCTGCTTCTTCTTGAGCAGCCATGGCTGCATCTGAAGTGGCATTCGCTTTCGACATCATAGCCGCATGGTCACTTTTCAGCGATGCAACTTGATCGCTTAGCTGACTAACTTGGTTGTTCAGTTCATCCAATTTTGCTGTGGTCGCTTCGTCTGGACCTGATGCACAACCTGCCAGTAGAAGTACAGATGACGCTGCAGCTGCGATTAACATTTTGTTCATATCGAACTCCTTGTTTACATTTATCAATTACGCCCTATACATTTTTGTCCATATAGTGACGATTTAAAGTGTAGACATTATTTTAATCTTCGCCTATATCCACAAAGTCAAAATAATCCAAAATTTTATCCAGTAATCAATTAATTGACGAAGGCTCTCACTCCTGAGAGACACGCGTTGATCCGCGCTTCCCCATTTTGCTGCTACATTTAGAATATTTTGTGTGATCTCTATCTATTTGTGCACTATTCGCGCTATCATATCGCGTTTTTTATTTTGACCTTAGCCTTGCGGTGCAAGGCGCTACAACAATATTGGAGAATCCTTTGCAGTTCAAAGATTTAGGTTTAGACAATCGCTTATTGAAAACTTTGGCTCATTTTGATTTCAAGCAAGCGACCCAAATCCAGCAGCAGGCTATTCCTGTTGCCATGGCCGGAAAAGATCTTCTGGCTTCATCTAAAACGGGTTCGGGTAAAACGCTAGCCTTTCTGCTGCCAATGCTTCATAAAGCGTTGAAGACCAAAGCGTTGTCAGCCCGTGATCCGCGAGGTGTTATTCTGGTTCCGACCCGTGAGCTGGCCAAACAGGTGTACGGTGAATTGCGTACCATGCTGTCGGGCCTGAGCTACACTGCCACTCTAATCACCGGTGGTGAAAACTTTAACGACCAAGTGAAAGCGCTGCGTCGTGGCCCGAAATTTATCGTGGCGACCCCAGGGCGTTTGGCCGATCACTTGGAGCACCGCTCTCTGTTCTTGGAAGGTCTGGAAACGTTGATTCTGGATGAAGCAGATCGCATGTTGGATCTCGGTTTTGCGCCGCAATTGCGCCACATTCACAACGCCGCGAAACACCGCCGTCGTCAGACGTTGCTGTTCTCTGCGACGCTGGATCACGCGCAAGTGAACGACATCGCGTACGAGATGCTGAACGATGCCAAGCACATTGCGGTCGGTGGTTCGAACGAGCAACACAAAGATATCACCCAACGTTTCTACCTGTGTGACCATTTGGATCATAAAGAAGCGCTGCTGGATCGCGTGCTGGATGATGCCGATTACCGTCAGGTAATTATCTTTACCGCAACCCGTAATGACACCGAACGTCTCACGGCGAAACTCAACGAACGCAAACTCAAAGCCGTGGCGCTGAGTGGTAGCTTGAACCAGATTCAGCGCAATACCATCATGAGTCAGTTTGAACGTGCGGTGTTTAAGATTCTGGTGACGACCGATGTGGCATCACGTGGTCTGGATATCGCCAACGTCACGCACGTGATTAACTTCGACATGCCCAAACATACGGAAGAGTATGTGCACCGCGTGGGCCGCACGGGTCGTGCGGGCAACAAAGGTGATGCGATTTCGCTGGTGGGTCCAAAAGATTGGGACAGCTTCAAACGCGTAGAAGCCTACCTGAAGCAAGACATTCAATTTGATGTGTTGGAAGGTTTGCAAGGAAAGTTCAAAGGCCTGAAAGTACGTCAGCCTGTGAACAAAGCCAAGCCACAACGTGGCCAAGCGAAACCGCAAGCGAAGAAAGTGGCGAAGAAACCCGTGAAGCGTGATAAAGGGTTCTACGATCACGTGGCTGTAGGCGATACCGTCTTCATTCCGAAGAAGAAAGTGGCGCCGAAAGTCGACGACGAATAAAGCATCAAAAAGCCGCCTTTATCAGGCGGCTTTGTTCTTTTTCAACCACCTTCTGAGAAGGTGGTTTTTTATTGTGCATAATACGGCGTATCAGGGGAATGGCCGTGTGCCTTGGCGTTAGACGCGAAAGTAATTGAGTTGCTGTTTCTGTTGTTCGGCCAGTTGCGAAAGCTCTTGTGCTGCCGCGGCTGATTGCGTAATGCCGGTCACGTTCTGGCTCACCAATTCATAGATGTTACCCAGATTGCGGTTGATGTCGGAGGTGACTTGATTCTGCTCTTCCGATGCCGACGCCACTTGCGTGTTGACGGCGCTCAGTTCAGCAATTGAGCCGTTGATCTCTTCCAAGGCCGTACTCACCTTCGCGGCCAACGCTTGGTTGTCTTGCAGCATTTTCAAGCTCGAATTCATGCTGTCGTTCGCCATGCCGGATTTATCTTGCAGCTCTTCAATGATGACCTGAATCTCTTTGGTCGAATCTTGCGTGCGCGCTGCCAGCATACGCACTTCATCTGCCACCACGGCAAACCCGCGCCCACTTTCTCCGGCGCGTGCCGCCTCAATCGCTGCGTTTAGGGCCAGCAGGTTGGTCTGCTCAGAAATGCTCTGAATCACTTCAATGACTTTACCGATGCGTTCGGATTGCTCTTTCAAGCTGGTCACCACATGGGCGGCATCGCTGAGTTTATCGGTCATGATCGCGTTGGCACGATTGCTTTGTTCGAACATGCTCAGGCTGTTTTGTGCCAGTTGATTGGCATGCTGCGCGGCGCTGTCGGCACGTGTCGCGTTATCGGTGACGCTGCCCGCGGCGATTTCCAATTGATTCACCGCCGAGGCCACTTGTTCCACTTCTTGCTTTTCTTGATCTGAGTTGACGCTAGATTGCGTCATCACCGTGGCCAGCTCGGTCGAGGCAGACGCCACATCGACGCTGATGCGAATCAACGCATCCACGGTGCTGCGTAGCTGAGACACCGTGGCGTTTACATCGCGCGCCAGTTCCGTAATCTCGTTGTTTCCTTCCTCGTTGGCTTGAATTTGCAGGTTCCCGTGCGCGACTTCGCGTACCGTCTGTTGTAGCTGACGAATCGGCGCCACGATAACGCCCGCCAGCAGCCAACTGCTGACTGCGGCCAGCAGTAACACCACAATCAAACCCGCCAACGACATGTCCATCACGCTGTGGTTGTGCGCTTCATTGGCGTGAAGGTCAGTCAATGCAAGCGTGTTGAGTTGGTCGGACAGCGCTTGAATCGCATTCACCATGTCACGCCCCGCATCGCGATACACGTCGGTGGCGCGCTCATATTCGGCATCAAAAGCCGCAGACACCTGCTGATGGTGTTTGGTGTTCAGCAGCGGAATCATGGTTTGGATGGAATAATCCACGTAGCGCTGCATGGCGCGGCGCAGCTCGGCAATTTCGTTCTCAAGCCCCGCCACTTTGGCCAGCGAGTTCAGGTGCGCGAGGTTTTCGCTTTGACGCTGCTTGAGCACAGAAGGCAAGGCGTTGACTTCTTCTGGTTGGAACAGGCTGTAAATGGCGCTGATGCGCATGGCGTACGTGTTGTCGATGATGTCGGTCAGTTCATCTTTATGATTGACCAGTGTTTCGGTCGATTGCGACATGTCGCGAAACGCTTGTTTGAGCGTGGTGGTGCTGTAGCTGATCCCTGAAATCAGCAACAACATGGTGATAAACACCGGTACTACAACTTGCAGCTTGATCGACAAACCGCTCAGTAACTGGCGCATGGTGGTCCTCTTCTGAAATATTGGGGAGAAAATAATTATCATTTTTATGAATAGCACCCCAGATAATATCTGCTAACTATAAGATTTCAATCGGATTTTTAACTGTCTTATGCTTTTCAGTTCTAGCGGCTAAAGTGGAAATATGAACCTTTTCAATGCGTTATAAAAAACGGTGTTTCATGGCATCAATGTGCGAGCGTGAAATGTTTGATTTTGCGAATGAAACAGGGACAAACCAGAGAGTTTTTCTCCGCTGCAAATATTTCAACCTGTCATCGACTTTTCAATGAACTGAAACACAACTGTCATATTCGAGGCCTAAAGTGACCCTCGTCCAAGTGAAACACAACGGCAATAAAGCCACTTAAGGAAATTGTGATGAAAAAGACAGTAATCGGTGCAATCGCTCTTCTAGGCGCTCTAGCAGTTAACCCAGTTTCAGCAAAAGAGACCATCTCTGCAGTGGGTTCTAGCAGTGTTACTCCACTGATGGAAGTTTTCTCTGAAACATACATGAAGACAAATTCGGAAGTGTTTATTGAAGTGCAAGGCCCAGGTTCATCTGCAGGTGTCAAAGCGGCGAAAAACGGCAGCGCGGATATCGGCATGTCTTCTCGTAATCTGAAGGATTCAGAGAAAGAGCCAACCTTGGTTGAAGAAGTGATCGCTCGTGACGGCATCGCGGTTGTTGTGCACCCAAGCAACACAGTGAAAGGCCTGACCGCAGAACAAGTATCAGAAATCTACAAAGGCGACATCACCAACTGGAAACAAGTGGGTGGTGAAGACAAGCCAATCGTTGCGATTACTCGTGACACAGCATCGGGTACACGCGGTGCATTCGAAGAAATCATGGAACTGAAAAAGAAAATCTCTGGCAAAACAGTGTCTGCCATCTCTCAGCGCGCGCAAGTTGCTAACGGTAACGGCGGCCTGAAAACCATGGTTGCTTCTAACCCATACTCAATCGGTTACATCTCACTGGGTACAGTAGATGGTTCAGTACACGCTCTATCGATCGATGGCACGCCAGCAACCGTAGAGAATGTGAAAGCAGGATCTTACAAAGTCGCTCGCCCATTCTTGGTGCTGTACAAAGAAGGCAAACCATCGGCTGAAACACAGAAATTCCTGGATTGGATGCTGTCTGACGAAGCGCAAAAGATTGTTGCTTCTCACCACTACATCCCTGTGAACTAAGAACCCCATTTAATCAGTTTGCTCAGCCCGCTTAATTAGGGCTGAGCGCTTTCAATCCACCTCGACTCGTTCGACAAGTGAGATGAATATGACCATCGCGACAAATAGTGACCAGCTTATGAACAGTGCAAAGACGCAAGCAACAAAGCGCGGTTTACGCGCTAAAAAGCGTATCGACTGGAAAGAGCGCCTCTTTCACGGTTTGTTTTTAACCAGTGCAGTCATCGGTATTGTATCGCTCGCCGTGATTGCCTACTTCATTATTCGAGAAAGTATCCCTGCTTTCCAAGAAGCCGGCATTACGGGTATCGTTTTAGGCCAAGATTGGCTGCCACCAGCACTGTACGGTGTGGCGACGATGATCGTCGCGTCAGTGGTGTCGACCTTTGGCGCCGTGATCGTGGGCGTACCGGTTGGTGTGCTTACGGCCATCTTCATTGCGGAAATCGCGCCTAAACGTGTGGCTGATGTGATTCGCCCTGCGGTGGAACTCCTGGCGGGTATTCCTTCGGTGGTCTACGGCTTCTTTGGCCTGGTGATTATCGTGCCACTGATTCAAAACATCTTTCAGGTGCCAGCCGGTAACACCATTCTGGCGGGGATCATCGTCCTTGGCGTGATGATTCTGCCAACGGTGATTACCGTATCGGAAACCTCGATTCGCGCGGTGCCAAAAACCTACAAAGAGGGGTCTCTGGCGCTGGGTGCATCCAACATCTACACCATTTTCAAATTGCTCGTTCCTGCGGCTCGTTCCGGGATTATGACCGGTGTGATTCTGGGGATCGGTCGTGCATTGGGCGAAACCATGGCCATCATCATGGTGATGGGGAACGCGCCAGCGATGCCTCAAGGCATTCTGGACTCAGCGCGTACGTTGACCGCAAACATCGCGATCGAAATGTCGTACGCCAGCGGTGTACACGCCAATGCGTTGTACGCGACCGGTGTGGTGCTTTTGGTGTTCATCATGATGTTGAACGCGGCACTGCTGTACCTGAACCGTGAGAAAGCGAGGTAATGACGATGGATCGCGCAAAACTAAAACAAGTTCGTGAATTGAAAGACAACGTGCTGCGCAGCTTCATTTGGCTCGCTGCGGCACTGACGGTTGGATTCCTGTTCTGGATCATCTGGTACATTCTGTCGAATGGCTTGCAGCATGTAGACTGGAACTTCATTACCGACAACTACACGCGTACGGGCGATGAGCACGGTATCTTCCCGATGATCGTCTCAACCATCTACATGGTGATTGCATCGATTGCAGTGGCGGCGCCACTTGGCATCATGACTGCGATTTACCTGACTGAATATGCCAAAGTGGGTAGCCGACTGGTGAAAGTGATTCGCTTCTGTACCGAATCGCTGGCGGGGATTCCATCAATCATCTTCGGTCTGTTCGGTATGACGTTCTTCGTGGCGATTCTGGGCTTTGGCTTCTCGATTCTGTCGGGCGCATTGACCTTGAGTATCCTGATTCTGCCGGTGATTATTCGAACCACAGAAGAAGCGTTGATGGCGGTGCCACAAACGTATCGCGAAGGCTCTTACGGCCTTGGCGCATCAAAAATCTATACTATCTGGCGTTTGATTTTGCCAAGCGCAATGCCAGGTATTATGACGTCAGTCATTCTCAGTATCGGTCGTGTGATCGGTGAATCGGCGCCGGTCTTTTTGACCGCAGGTATGGTTGCGCGTATTCCGGACTCCTTGATGGACTCAGGCCGTACGCTGACTGTGCACTTGTACAAGCTGACCACTGAGCTGTTTACTATCGAAGAGTGGAATCAGGCATACGGTACAGCGACCGTCCTGATCGTCGTCGTGTTGCTCATCAACATGTTTACCAAATTGATCGCGAAGCGATTCAATACGGCGACTTACTAAACCGACACGACTGACAGAATTTACGAGATAAAGACAATGAACAAATTTAGCATTGAAAACCTGAACCTGTTTTACGGTGAGAACCAAGCGCTGAAATCGATCAACCTGCCGATTCCTACACGTCAGGTGACTGCGCTCATCGGCCCGTCTGGCTGTGGTAAATCAACCTTATTGCGCTGCTTGAACCGCATGAACGATTTGATTGAAGGCGTCAAAATTACCGGCAAACTGACCATGGATGGCGAAGATGTGTATGGCAACGTCGACGTGGCTGACCTGCGCATCAAAGTCGGCATGGTGTTCCAAAAGCCAAACCCATTCCCAATGAGCATTTATGAAAACGTGGCCTACGGCCTGCGTGCTCAAGGCGTGAAAGACAAAAAACACATCGATGAAGTGGTGGAGCGTTCACTGCGCAGCGCCGCGCTGTGGGACGAAGTGAAAGATCGCCTGAAGTCGCACGCATTCGGCTTATCAGGGGGTCAGCAGCAGCGTCTGTGTATCGCGCGCACCATCGCGATGGAACCGGATGTGATTTTGATGGACGAACCGACCTCGGCACTTGACCCCATTGCGACTCATAAAATCGAAGAGCTGATGGAAGAGCTGAAAAAGAACTACACGATCGTGATCGTCACGCACTCCATGCAGCAGGCGCGCCGGATTTCAGACCGCACCGCGTTCTTCCTGATGGGAGAGCTGGTCGAGCACAACGACACCCAAATTATTTTCAACCAACCACAAGATGACCGCACACGAGGCTACGTGAACGGTGACTTCGGTTAAGAGAAAGAACCTGATTATAACTATAAGCGATGGTAACTTTGCCCCTCTTTATGAGGGGCTTTTTTGTTGGAACTTCATCTGGTACATGTTCTTGTCGGCGATGTGGACCAGTTGGTTGATGTCGAGCGCATCGTAAGGAAAGCGGCTGACGCCGATGCTGGTGCTGAGTGGATAGGACTCAAGGCTTGGCAACTGAAACGCCGCGTCAAAACATTCCATAATCAGGGTTTGCATGCCCGCCAGATCGTCGGGGTCAACGCTGTCGAGAATGATGGCAAACTCGTCGCCGCCCATGCGAAATACCCAGTAATCGAACGTCGGAATGTGCGCCAGTCGATATGCAACTTGCTTGAGCACCGAATCGCCGGCTTGATGACCGAGTGTATCGTTAATGGCTTTAAATCCGTTCAGGTCGAGTAACAGCAGCGAAAATGACTGCTGCACGGTGTAGCGTTTTAGCGCAGCAAACATCGCCAAGCGATTCGACAACCCGGTGAGTGGGTCGGTCAGCGCCAGCAATTTATGAAAACGCGCTTCTGCGTGCAAAATGTAACTGACCAAACCGATGCAGGCGAACAGCACAAACATCAAGGCAAACTGAATCTGAGTCAGCCAGTACGCTTGCTGTTTTTGGTGCAGGTAAATCGGGCTTTGAATCTTAAAGTTTTCGTTGATGTAGCTGATGATGCGCTGATAAAGCTGCTGCGATTGGGCCTCAAAGCGCGCCATAGAGGCTTCGTCTTTGGCAGCCATCAAATAGGGCTCCAGCATTTTAAAATCGTCAAAGGCCCGTTTAAAAAACGGGTAGGTGCCTTCTAACCCCATAAACCCCTCGGCTTCACGGCTGTTGAGGATCACGTCAAAGCGGCTCCATGTCAGCTCGTATTTGAGCCACACGCGCGCCATCTTCTGCTCGGAATGGATCGCATACGGCGATTCCGCAATCATCTCGGTAAACTCTTTGGTCAACTGAAACAAAAACCACGTCGCCTGATTTTGCTGGTCGCTGTACGATCGCGCGAGATCGCGCGTGCTGCTGAGGGTGTACAGATTCGCCACGACCAGCAGCGCAGAGATGAGGATCAGCAATGTTTTTGCACGGTAGACCCAAGGATGGAGGGCCTGACTTTGTATCGGTTTAATCATGCGTGTGAATCAATATCTCTTTAATCTGCCACACCATTTGGGTGTAGTGCATCGGTTCGTCTATTTGCGGATAAGCGCTGAGGTTGTAGACCAGCCAGAACGGGCCTTTGTCTCGCACGCGCATCGGTTTACCATCCAAAAAGTAGGCCACAATCGGGTTGTATTGCTGCACATCGTCTATGGCAATGTTGGCGGCGTAATCGTTGAGTGCGATCAGCGACACCGACTCGGCGTTCTCGACCTTGAGATACTTGAGTAAATCGGTCAGCGTAAAACCAGTAAAGGTGTGCGGTTCGGTCAACCAAGGGACGTGCGTGGTGAAGGCATTCACCGGCAGCGCTGACTGCAACTGCACCAGTGTCATGGTGTGTGGCGCGTGCTCACCCACTTTGACGGTGATCTCGACCGCGGCACTGTGGACGCTATACAGCAGCAACCAGATGAAAGACAGGTGCCTTATCATAAGGAATTCCCTCTGCGGGTGATGGTTCGAAGTTGTGGTGCTGTTTAAAGTATAAGGCGAGAGTTTGAGCAATGAAATGAATTATTGACTAAATGATTAGTTTAACTGATTGGTTCAGATGACGAACAAAGAAAAGGCTTCCCAGTGGAAGCCTTTTCGCGTGTGGCGTCGAGAGCGACGTCAAACGATGGGTTAGAAAATCAGGTGGGCAACACCCACAATCACCGGCAGGGTGATCAGCGTGCGTACGATGAAGATGATGAACAGTTCCAGAATGTTGACTGGAATACGGCTGCCCAACATCAGCGCGCCCACTTCTGACATGTAAATCAGCTGAGTGACCGACATGGCTGCGACAACAAATCGGGTCATTTCATTGTCGATTGACGCGGCCAGAATCGATGGAATGAACATATCTGCAAAACCAACCACCATGGTTTGTGATGCTTGAACCGCTTCGGGTACACCCAGCAATTCAAGGTAAGGCACAAACGGTTGGCCCAGTACCGAGAAGACCGGTGTGTATTCTGCTACAACCAGCGCCATGGTTCCCAAGCCCATCACCACCGGCAGTACGCCGAATACCATGTCAACGGCGTTACGAATGCCTTCACCAAATACGGATTTCAGGCAGTCTACTTTGCCCGCTTTAGTCAACGCCAGTTCCATCCCCCAAGAGAAAGAGGAGTGGCCTTCTGGCACGGCATCTTGATCTGGGTTTGGCTTGCTGCCATCGATGTAGGTGTCTTTCTTCCAGCTGAGTGGGGGCAGACGCGGAATAATGATCGCCGCGACAAAACCTGCCAAACAGATCGCTGCGTAGAACGGCAGGAACAGGTGTTCAAGCTCAACTTGCGCAATCACGACCAAACTGAAGGTGATGGAGACCGCAGAGAAAGTGGTGCCGACCACCGCCGCTTCACGTTGCGTGTAGAATTTGTCTTCGTACTGTTTGCTGGTCAGCAGAATACCGACACTGCCATCGCCAAGCCATGACGCAACACAGTCAATCGCACTGCGACCGGGCAGGTTAAACAGCGGACGCATCACTTTACTCAGCAGCGCGCCCATGAGTTCCAACAAACCAAAGTTCAGCAGCAATGGTAGCAGCAGGCCTGCAAAAATGAACACAGAGAATAGGGTTGGGAGAAGGCCTTCCAACACCAAACCCCCAGTGTTCTCTTCCCAAATCGCTTTTGGACCGATTTGGAAGAATGTCATGATCACCGCTGCACCACCAATCACACGCACCAGCAACCAGACCCAAGTTGGGTTAAACAGGCTGTTTAAAAAGCCACTTTGCGTGATGAATGCCGGTTTGAAAACTTTAGTCAAAACGGAGGCAACCGACATAAATGCGATGATGGCGGTCACGATCGCGACCAGGCTGTCACCAAACAGCGCTTGGATGGATTTCGCCAGAATGGCCACGGGGATGGTCAATGAACCGTCGTAGCTGATTGGCGCCATAAATAGAAAGACCCCGACCAGTGACGGGATCAAGAACATCCAAAAACTGCCGGAAGTGTTCGTCTCTGCCGGGGATTCTAAGGTTTGAGCATTATCTTGCATTACTTCTCTCGTGTGACTACTAGTCAATTAAATCCAAATCCCTGGCATATTAATTCACTAAACATCCGTATTTACTCATGCGTGCAAGAATATCCAGTTTTTAATGGCTCTGCAATACTATTCATTAAAAAGGGCTAAATATTCATTCCATTGCACTGCGAGATGTGCAAATCATAGTGATTTGTTTTGCCATTGTTACACTGGTTAATTATTTGTTTAAAACGCTTTGTGTTCTTTGTGTGATCGCGGGCACAGAGTCGTCGGCTTTTATGAAGAGAGAAAACAGGAGTGGCGGTTTTATCGACAAAACGGACAGAAAAAAGCCCTCAAGTTGTGAACTCAAGGGCTTTATCGGGAATGGATAATTAATGCAACGTTATGAGGCGGGCAGTTCAGCGCTCTGACGGCTTTCAATTTCCGCCAAGCTGGCGCTCAGCGCGGCTTCAAACTCGTCATAGAAGTGGTATTCACCCACCAGTTGAACGATGCCCGCGCGACGTAGTTTCTGAGTGACGCGAGGGTTCGCGCCGGAAATCAGCACTTTAACGTTTTTCTTCTGGAAGCTCTCAATGATCTCTTCCAGCGCCTGTAAACCGGTGATGTCCATAAACGGCACCCATTTCAAGCGGATAATAAGGATTTCCGGTGTCTCTTGAATGGTGCTAATCACCCGCTCAAACGTTTCAGCAGCCGCAAAGAAGAAGGGGCCTTCCAGCGCGTAAACGGCAATTTCTCGTGGTAGTTGCGACAAGTTGTGTGTGCGCAGCTCACTACCCAAGTCGTGGGAAGTACTGGCTTTCACTTCCACGCTGGATGCCATCCGTTTGACGAAATGCAAAATCGC
This sequence comes from Vibrio sp. CJQ_6, assembly GCF_043106745.1. Taxonomy (NCBI): domain Bacteria; kingdom Pseudomonadati; phylum Pseudomonadota; class Gammaproteobacteria; order Vibrionales; family Vibrionaceae; genus Vibrio; species Vibrio sp. CJQ_6. The sequence continues at coordinate 107,198 of NZ_JBICMV010000028.1, forward strand.
AATGATGACCCCAATGTTCACGGCCACCACCAAATCAGCAAACACGGTCAGGCCGAACGTCAGCAGCAGAATCACCACATCCGCTTTTGGCGCGCGTTTTACTAGCTTAATAAAGTGAGGTGCTTCACTCATGTTCCACGCCACCACAAACAAGATGGCGCTTAACGTTGCCAGCGGAATGTTGACGGCCAGTGGCGCAAGTGCCAACAAAATGATGACCAAGGTCGCAGCGTGTACCACACCCGCAATCGGGCTGTTCCCGCCATTACGAATATTGGTTGCCGTCCGCGCAATGGCGCCCGTTGCTGCGATACCGCCAAACAGGGGCGCGACGATGTTCGCTAAACCCTGACCAACCAGCTCTTGGTTGGAGTTGTGCTTGGTGCCTGCCATGCCATCGGCCACAACGGCTGACAACAGCGACTCAATGGCGCCCAGCATCGCAATCGCAAACGCAGGGCCAATCAACTGAATGATCTGTGAGAAGGTGATGTCAGGAATCGCCAGTTTGGGTAACCCTTGTGGAATCCCGCCAAACGCAGAACCAATGGTGCGTACGCCATCGAAACCAATGGTGTATTGCAGTGAGGTCACGACCACCAAAGCCAGCAGTGGGCCTGGAATTTTATTCAGTTTTGGAATTTTCGGACCGCCAATCACCAGCGCCAAAGAGAACACCGCAAGCAGTGTGGTGGTGAGATCAAACTGTGGGAACGCATGAAAAATGGCGATCAGCTTTTGGTGAAAGTGTTCACCGTGAATGGCCGGTAAACCAAAGAATTCTTGCCATTGACCGACCCAGATGATGACACCGATACCACTGGTAAAGCCGACAATCACCGGCGCTGGAATATAACGAATGATGCTGCCCAGTTTGGCAACACCGAGGATCAGAAGAATGACCCCGGCCATCATGGTGGCAATTTGCAAACCGGCCACACCGTATTGCGCCACGATGCCGGCAAGAATGACGATGAACGCGCCCGTTGGGCCGGCGATTTGCACACGTGATCCCCCAAACAGGGACACGATGATACCGGCAATAATCGCGGTATAAATGCCTTGTTCTGGTTTCACTCCAGATGCAATGGCAAATGCCATCGCCAGTGGCAGCGCCACGACCCCAACGATCAATCCTGCGCTGATATTGGTGATCCATTGTTTTGGCTTAAGTAAACCCGCTTTATAGGATTCATAGATGGCAAACATAAACGATTACCTTATTAACGATAGGGAATTGGAAACCCGGTGGATTCTACGCTCATTTTGGTCCCTGTAAAGTGGGATCCATATCACTAACCTGATGAGTGGGATATTGTAATGCATGATTATTAAATATGTGAAATATCAGTATATTAACCTTGATTTATCCGTTGGTTTACCTCGGTGTTACTTATGTTGTGATTCAATTATCAGAATAGGCGACTGAAAACATAGGATGGGGCACATTCTGCCAAAGTGATGGTCCGCTTCAGGTGATGATTAAGGTATAGTGCGGCCCCTTTTAGTCAGTTGTAACGGACATAACATGAGAAAAAGTTGGCTTCCGATTCCTTTGATTTTACTAACGCCGCTGGTGCTGTTGGTGTTAGTGGTGGCCGCGGGGGTATACCGGTTTTCACTGTCTGATGAGCAAATTCTGTCGAAATTTCCTGCTCAACCATTAAAAGCGGACCCCATTGTGGCGCGTCTGTTTGATCTCCATGTCACCACGCCGCTGACGATTCCGGTCCCCGAAACGGTCAGCTTTGCGCTGCTGGATCGTTGGGACGAGACGCAGCGTTGGGTGATGGGGGATTACGATTCGGGCAGTGAACGGGGGCAAGTGGCGCTTGATACGCATTCGCTGGTGCCCGTGAAAGGCCAAGAGCAGCGCCGTGGTTACGCGGGTATCATTCGGGTGTCGAATCAAGGCTCCGCTGTGATGAGCTATCTGGCACTGTTTCAGTACGATGAATTGCGTCTGCGCATGGTGATGGTGAGCAGCGAATGGCTGGGCGATCGGGTTGAGATACAATCTGTTACACAAGAAAATGCGCAACTGAATGTGTCACTTCTCACGCATGAGGCGGGGGAAGCGTTTGCAAATACACCGACAAAATTTGTGTCTATACTATTTCTGATATCGCAGAAATATCAATTAATTCAACAATGATCTGCACTTGCTAGGGCAACGGGTTGAGAAGGCGTCAGGACGGTATTTTCGTTGAGATAACGCTGTTAATCAGTATGTGGTTCGATTTGAGCATGTGCACCAGGTTTATTATAATCTGCCAAGCTGAATGAATTCATACCAAAACGGAGTTTTATCATGATTATCAAGCGTTTCTTTAAAACCAAAGATGAGGTGGAAGTGACATTTGAACTGGATGTGCCACCACAGGCCTCGAAAGTTGAAATTGTCGCCGATTTTCTGAACTGGCAACCGGAGCCGATGAAGAAAGTGGCCAAGAGCAGCACGTTTAAGTTCAAAACTCGCTTACCCAAAGACGCTGAATTTCAGTTCCGCTACTTGCTCGATGCGCAAGAGTGGGTGAACGATTCCCATGCTGACCAATACATTCCGAATGGATTTGGTGAGGATAATTGTCTGGTTAAGACCTCTCAATGAACCGAATGGTCAAAATTGACCGGTTAGCAAGTTAAGTGCTTGCTTAAGTTGCATATTTATTAAAAATTAAGGCACTTTGGTGCCTTTTTTAATGGTTCTTTGACATATCACAGGTGACAATTTGATAAGAAAGTCTTACTCTTTGACCTCTTTTAACATTATCCACAGGTTAGATTGTGCTACCCAAGTCTCTATTTTTGCGATTTTCCGAGCTCTCAAAGCGTAAGAAAGCAACAGTTGTAGGTTTACCTCTACTGGCAGTGGCAGCCCTCTCATCCTCACTCAGCAATCCGTCGTACCCACGTAAAATTGAATTGTCGATTCCTGAATCGCACATCGTGGAGTCGATTCTGTCGGAAACGACCGAACCGCGACAATCGTACCCGGATTACGAGTATGAGATTAAATCTGGCGATAATCTGAGCACGATCTTCAATCAGTTGGGCTTTAGCTACCAAGAACTGATGAAGATTATGGAAACCGACTTAAACTACCTCGCGCTCGACACCCTCAAGCCTGGTAACGTGCTTCGTTTTTGGCGTAGTCAAGACGGACGTTCATTGGCGAAAATGGAGCTGAAGTTCAGCTTGGTTGAACGCGCGGTGTATGTGCGAACGGACGATGGCAGTTTTGAGTTCAAGGATGTCAAAATCCCGGGTACATGGAAAGAATATCCGCTGATTGGTGAAATTCAGGGCAGTTTCTCACAGTCAGCGAACCAACTGGGGTTGGGCAGTTCAGATATTGATCAGATTGTGACGCTACTGAAAGATAAAATTAATTTCGTGCGTGATGTTCGCGCTGGCGACCGCTTTGAAGTGGTGTTGTCGCGTCAATTCGTCGGTGATCAACTGACGGGAAATAGCGAAATTCAAGCCATTAAGATTTTCAGCCGCAGCAATGATGTGACGGCGTATCTGTATAAAGATGGTCAGTATTACGACAAAAACGGTGAAAGTCTGCAGCGCGCATTCCAGCGTTACCCCACCACGGGGAAATGGCGTCTGTCGTCGGGCTTTGATCCGAACCGTCGTCATCCGGTGACCGGGCGCATTGCGCCGCACAACGGTACGGATTTCGCGGCACCAACTGGAACCCCCGTGGTTTCGACCGGTGACGGTGTGGTGGTGATGACACGTAATCACCCGTATGCGGGCAATTACGTGGTGATTCAACACGGCAGCACTTACATGACGCGTTACTTGCACCTGAGCAAAATTCTGGTGAGTAAAGGGCAGAAAGTGTCGCGCGGTCAGCGGATTGGTCTGTCTGGCGCAACCGGTCGAGTGACTGGCCCACACATTCACTATGAGTTGATCGTGCGCGGTCGTCCGGTGGATGCGATGAAGGCCAATATCCCTATGGCCAATTCGGTGCCGAAGAAAGACATGGCGAACTTCACCGCCCGTCGCAATGAGTTAGACAGAATGCTGGCTCACCAAGAAGGATTGCTGGCGTCGACCAATTCACAGGCAACGCCAGAAAGTTAAACGAAAGGCCCTGTTTTCAGGGCCTTTTTTATGCGCGGCGTGGCTGCTGAAGTGCCAACCATTGCTGCACAATTTTGACCGGCGTTTCGGGTTTGGCAAAGAAGTAACCTTGGATCTGGTCACACCCCATCGCATAGAGTTTATCGAGCGCTTCTTGGCTCTCGACCCCTTCCGCAATCAAGTCCACATTCAACTGTTTGGCCAACTGAATGATGAGCCACACCACGCGTTCTGCCGTTTCATTGCACAGCATATTGCGAATGAAGGTTGCATCAATCTTGATGCAGTCGATCGGGTAGCTGTGAATGTAGTTCAAACTCGAATAGCCGGTACCAAAATCATCCAGTGCCACGGTGAAACCGAGTTCGCGTAGTTTATCGAGGATGTATTTCACTTCTGTGGTTTGCGACAGCAGCACGGTTTCGGTCAGCTCAATGGTGAATTCTCGCGGCTCGAACCCGTATTGGTTGAGCGTTTGCATCAAGTGAGTCAGGTAACGGGTTGAATTGGTCAGCTCGTGGGCGGAACAGTTGAGGCCGAGTTTGACCTTGTAGCCAAATTGGCGTTCCAAGTCTGCTTTGGCTTGGCACGCCAGTTCGACAATTTTCTCGCCCAACTCAATGATCAGCCCCGATTGTTCCGCCGCGTCAATGAATTCCATGGGCGAGACAAAGCCCAATGAAGCGCTATTCCAGCGCGCCAGCACTTCAAAATAGTGCCACTCTTTTTGGCGACGATGAACAATGGGTTGCACCACCACGTAGATTTCAGAATCGGCCATCGTGGTTTTATCCAGCTCGCTGCGCAGCGCATCAATCACCTGAGTGCGACGGTGATACTGGCTGCTCAAGTGGGTGTCGTAGCAGCGAATTTGACTGCTGCGACTCTGCTTACAGTCTTTGAGTGCGAGGCTGGCGTTAAGAATCAATTGGTCTGCGGTGATCGGTTCGTGCGATTTTTTGGCGATGCCAATGCTCAACCCGACTTTGATGCGGTGCGACGGGTCAAAATAACCTTGGTCAAGTTTATCGAGAATCGCACGGCAGATCTTCAATGGGTCGTTAGAGAAGGTGATGAAGGCAAATTCGTCCCCTGCGATACGAAAGGTGAGGTTTTCTTCACGCACGCACTGCAAAATGGAGTTGGCGACGAATTTGATGATTTGGTCGCCGATGTAATGGCCGTACAAGTCATTGATTGATTTAAAGTTATCAATGTCGAGATAAGCCAACGTAAACGGTTCGCTGCTGGTTTCAACCAAGCGTTCCAACTTGTCTGAAAGGTAGTTCCGGTTCATCAAATTGGTCAGGTTGTCGTGTGAGACTTCGTAACTCAGTTGATTGACCAAGCTTTCCGAGCGCTCCGACAGCCATTTATTACGCAAGCTGTGGACGATGATGCGTGCCAGAATGCGATGGTACTCGATCACCGGGTCTTCATCGTGCACGGCCGTGGTGAACGTGGAGATCAAGATCCCCAGCACTTCGCCACTTTTGCTGCGCAGGGGTATGCCGATGTACGCTTCAATGTGGTGATCGTTTAGAAAATCGTCGTACGGAAAAATCTTGGTGACCTGGGAGGGAAACAGGCAATACTCCTGCTTCGACTTCGAGACTTGTTCGCAGGGCGTGCCTTTCATCTGATAGCAAACCCCCTCTTTCAGCTCACGATCCGCGACGTAAGCGATCGTATGAGCCTTGTAATGGGATTTATCGAGTTCAATGATGCAGGTACAAAAGGAGTTGAAGTGGGTATGCAGCACGTAGGTGGCCCGGTCCAGCAACGCTTTCCCGTCCAACAAAATTAACTCATTGATTGTATCCAGACTAACTGCATCTCTAGCCAGTGATGTTGTAGTCATAATCCAGCACTCACGTTGTGATTGATCTGTATGCCGAGAACTAAGGAACAGATCTCATAATATGCATTTTGTTACTATGGTAGATTGTGCTGGTTTTTTCCACCGAGGGTCCTTACGACTTTAGGTGTATAGCCAAGAATGGCTTTCTAGAACAATGGGTTATTTGGCGACATAACATTGGTACTTTCTTGTACATCAAACATATCGTACGGTTTATGCGCTGTCGCCATCTTGTGAGTGCGCTAATTTCTCTTTGAGGAAGTTGAGAAACAGGTGCGTGCGCGTGTGTTGGTAATCGAGCTTGGGATAGTAAGCAAACACCGTGGCTTGATCGATGGTGATGTCTGGCAGAATGCGCACTAAAGTGCGTTGTTTCAGCTCTTCTTTCAACATCACGTGATTGGACACCACAATCCCCATGCCGCACTTGCCCGCATAAAACAGCGCTTCTGGGTTGGTGGTGGCGAAGTTGCCCGATAAGGTTAGGCGTTTATGGTTGTTGGTTTTGACTTCGCGACTGGTTTGCTCGCCCCAGCACAGCACGTTGTGCTGTGTCAGATCGTGCAACGTCGATGGCGTGCCATGGCGCTGTAAATACTGCGGTGACGCGTAAAAGCCCGCTTTGTGGACAAACAAGGGTGTGGCTTTGAAGCTCAGCGAATTGAGCTGATCGATTTCGCGGCTAATAAAGAGATCGAGATGCAGCTCTGGCAACTGGCCGGGCGTGGTGGTGGTGAGCTGAATGCGAATGTCTGGGTAGTGTTGCAGAAACTCATCGACATATTGCATCAGAAACTTGGAACCGACAGCGAGTGTGGCGCCAATCTTGAGTAAGCCTGCCGGGCTTTGGTTGAGCGAGCGCGTTTCATCAAGCACGGATTGCCAGCTTTCCAGCTGCGCTTTGGCGCGTTCGTAAAACAGCACACCGGCTTCGGTTTGCGTCACCGAACGCGTGGTGCGCTTTAGCAGTTGCACGCCGATGCGCTCTTCGAGCCAATGAATGCGTTTACTGACCGCAGAGCTGGTGGTGTTCAATTTACGAGCGGCGCCATTAAAGCTGCCTTCTTCCACCACGCGAATGTAAGTTTTTGCGCTTTGTAACCAATCCATCGTCTCTCCTGCTTGTTCCGGTTTGGAACTAATTCATTTCCTGAAAGCGTCATTATCAAGTGTAGGTTACCAATATACACTGCGCTTATGAACAGAGAAGCACAACATTCCTTTAAAAAAACACCCATGCTGTTGGCGATGATGATCATCGCTACCGGGCAAGTTGGGGTGGCCATTTACTTGCCTGCACTGCCAATGATTAGCCAAGATTTACAGGTCGATCAAGCCAGTGTCCAGATGCTGGTTACCTTGTTTTTACTTGGCTTTGGGGGTTCACAACTCTTTTATGGTGCACTGTCTGATGCGGTGGGACGTCGTCCGACTTTTATTCTAGGGCAGGGCATATACCTGCTCGGCACCATTTTGTGCGTGACGTTCTCCGACCATTTTAGTTCATTGGAAATGGGGCGATTGTTGCAAGGTCTGGGGGCGGGTAGCGCGTCGGTGCTTGGGCGCAGCGTGCTGCGAGACAGTTACGATGGCCCGCATCTGACCAAAGCGATGTCGTACATTGCCATCACGGCCTCCATCATGCCCATTGTGGCACCGGTGGTGGGCGGTTGGATGACGTACCACTTGAGTTGGCAATCCGTGTTTACCTTCGTGATGGTCTACATCAGCGCGATTTTTACGCTGGGGTATTTCATTCTGCCGGAAACATTGCCCTACGCGAAAAAGCGATTTGAGGCGACCAAAGTGGTGGGCAATTACTGGGCGCTGCTGCGTAACTGGCAAGTACTAAGCAGCGCCAGCTACAACTGGATCAGTTACCTGTCGAGCTTAGTCACGTTGTCTGTGCTGCCTTTTCTATTGCAAAAGCAGTTGGGCATGACTGCGGCAGAATATGGCAGCATCATGATCATTCCCTCGGCGGGATTGCTCACCGGGAGTGTGTTGGTCAACATTTTCCATCGTTATTTTTCATCGCGGCAACTGCTTGGCGCAGCGATTGGCATTATGATTTTTGCTGGCGTTTGGCTGCTGTTGATGCCGTTTAATGTCTTCAACCTGATCTGGGCGTTCACGTGGTTGACGGTGGCACAAGGGATGTCGTTTCCGATTTCCACTACCATGTTGCTTGCGCCACATAAAACGCAGGCGGGTTCCGTTTCTGCGTTATCGGGGTCGATTCAGATGGTGATCGCCGGGGTGCTCGGCGGATTTCTGGTGGAACATTGTGTGACGAGTCAAGGGGCGCTGGGATGGTTCTATCTCGCGACTAGTTCCAGCATGTTGCTGGTGCTTATCTTGTCGGCAGCGCAGCGCGATGTGTCGACGCAACCCTCGACCTAAATTGACGCAGTGACATCATTGGCATTGTCTGTAGTGCAGTTGTCACCGGTTGTGGGTATAATCCGCCGCTGCTACTGAGAGGATTGATCATGCAACAGAACGAATTTGAAGCGCTAGTGAAGCAACTGTGCGCACAAGCGGCCCTGCCACAAGCGCTTGATATGCTGCGCGCCAGTGACGATGCCGATATTGCGGAAGCTGCGCAGTCTCTGACTGGCCAGTTTGCCTTGGCTGATGTTGAAGGAGAGCAGCGTATTTATCATGTCACTGTACGAGCAGACGAACAGGGCGTTGAGCAGGAATACGTTGAGCACATCATGAACGAAGGGGATGACGTGGTGAAATTTGTCGCGTGGTTCTTCGACATCATGTTTGATGTGAAAGTCAAAGACACGTATCAAGCGGCGGGTAAAACGTACAAGCAACCAAAACGTAGCTAATCTGAAAATTAATTACATAAATTTGTGACCTATGTCTTGTTATAATCCAATTTGATGCTATATTAACTGCAAAAAGGTAGTTAAATTACAATCAAGTGTAGGAGAGTATCATGGGTAACGATTTAGGTGCTGCATACGTTGGCCAAATCATCGCAAAACAGATGATGCACGAAGCGCTTTACGGCAAAGCTCAGCCAAAGAAAAAATCTTTCATCAAAACCATGTGGAAGAAAATGACTAAGTAAGTCGCCTTAAAGAATTAAAAAGGCCTCAAGTATTGCGCTTGAGGCCTTTTGCTTTTCTGAAAGAAAATTACGAAATGTTGGCGCCGAGTTCAACCACGTTGTTTGCATTCAACTTGTGCGGATGGGTTTTTAACCACGCCTCCAATGCATCACAGCCCCCGATATATTCACCATCGAGCCAGATTTGTGGCACGGTCACGGGTGTTTTCTCGCCGATGATAGCTTTCACGGCAGGGATCATGCGATATAACGCGGCGCTGTCTTTCACCACATCGCGGTCGTCGTAATCAATGCCTGCCGATTGCAACAGGCGTTTGGCCTTGGTGCAGTAAGGGCAATTGGTTTTTCCAAACACGATATTTCCGCTGATCGGTTCTCTGGGAGCCCAGGCTTGAATGATGGATTGCACCAGCGCGCCGCGATTGAGTGCTTCGCCTTGGCTGACGACATGTCCTTCCACAATCACAATCGGCGCATGCCAAGCGCCATGACGCAGCGGCTCCCACCAATGCGTGAGCCAGTCTTTGACTTCCAATTCAATCGGAATGCCTGCCAGCTCATGGCTGAACGCATCGAGCAAGATGTCTTTGGTCAGAGTGCACTCACCGCAGGGGATTTTGACCTTTAACGGGCCGAATTGACCCGCCCAGCGATAGAGAGTGACGTTGATCGGCGTTGCCATATCAGTTCCTCAAAAATGATGTTCTTACAGCATAGGAAAGGTTGTACGTCGCTTTTATTTCACGTGGCGTCTTTTTTGTTTCCATGCGTCATCCACGCAACGGATGCGCCGCCATCAGGTGAGGGGGAGCAATACGGTGCACGCATCATACGCGTGAACGCGATTGAAACCAATGTGCGGTGTGGGGGAGAGAATTCGAAAACATTGATGGTGCTCAAATCATGAGCAATGGAAAGCGACTATGCTGTTGGCCAGACGTTGCATCAGCAGCGCAAAAAAAAAGACCTCCCAGAGGGAGGTCAAAGAACATGAAGTGACCAGTGATTTCTGCCATATCACTGAAAAGAAGCACAAACGCTGCCTGCATTTGTAATGTATATAATGCAGGCAGCGTGCCAACTTTTTCATTCATTTAAAATCAATAGCTTACCCATTTTTCCTGTGGAACCGTTGCTCGCCCAGATGCGTCGCGATGGGGCAGGCTGCTGTGATGTGGTGCAACGCACGCTATCAATTGACGCCATAAAAAAAGGCCAAGCAATGCTTGGCCAATCAGGACAGTTTCCTCGGGAGTTAAGAGGAACGTTTTAGAATGCGTATTTCAAGCCCAGGCGCATAGTGTCTTCGCTTTGCGTTTCCAGACCGTCAACCACAACGTCATCCAGATTGTTCAGCTTGTAAGCCACGTAAGTGCTCAGGTTTGAGTTGAACTTGTAGTAGCCAGCCAGCTCGAAGAAATCAGCGGTGTCTGTTTTTGTGCCTGAATCTTTGTCTTCGGTTTTCGCGTACAGCGCTTTCAGCGTAAATTGCTTGGTAAATTTGTAAGCCGCTGCCAGTTCCAGTGCTTTGAACTCTTGGTTAGCGTCGTCATCTAGGTCACCGAACGAGTAAGTTGCAGCAAGGTAAAGTGCATCCAGTGTGTAACCTGCACCGAACAATACTTGGTTTTGCTGACCGTTACCTGTGCCGTTGTCACCTGCTGAGTAGGCCGCGCCGAGATCCAAACCGAATGGCAGCGCATAAAGCGCAGAGATGCCGTATAGGTCAGCGTCTTTTTCGCTATTCGCAGAATAAGTGGCTTGTAGGTTTAGCGCATCGAATTGACCGCGGTAAGCGATCACGCTGTCTGTTTTGTCAGACGCAGAGTCGATGTACTGTTGGTTGCCCGAGAATTCAGTAATATCCGTCATGTCTGAGATTTGTACTGCAGCCATGTCTTGCTTACCGAAAGACAAATCGCCCATGCTGGTGCCGAAACCGGCATACATGTAACGGTTTTTGAATTCAGATTTACCTGTTTTTTGCTCTGCTTCGTAGAAAGCAAAACCTGTCAGGTCATCAGCAAGTTCAGTGGTGCCTTTCAGATTCAGGCGAGCACGTGTGCTGTCTTCCATGGTGCCTTCAATTTCTGCGCCATCATCTGTCCCAATGAAGTCACCGCGGAACTCAACACGACCACCGACTTTCAGTTCTGTACCATCTGCTTTATACACTGTTGCTGCCATTGCTGAACCAGAAACTAGTGCTGCGAAAATCGCGGTTGCTACTGCTGCTTGTTTCATTGTTATTACCTTATTCATAGTTTACGAGCTTCGATGCTCTTTCGTTTGGTTGAGAGTAAGGTAGGTTTTTTAAATGACGGTTTGATTTCTAGATTGTGACGTTTAAGTTTTGTTTTTGTTGAAGAAAAATGAAAAGCCCGCCGATGGGCGGGCTTGTGTACAAAGAGGAATCGAATTAAGCGATTTTGACACCGTTGGCAATTACACTCACGGCGATATTGCCGCGCGTTGCGTTTGAATAAGGGCACACCTGATGCGCGGTTTTCACCAGCTCAACCGCTTGTGCGTCTGGCAGATCCAGCGTCGCTGCCAAATTCACCGTCAGGGCAAAGCCGCCGTTCGCGTTCGGGCCAATGCCGACTTCCGCAGTCACGGGAGCTGATTTCAGTGCGACTTTGGCTTCGCGCGCCACATGCAGAATCGCGTTAGAGAAACAGGCCGAATACCCTGCTGCAAAGAGTTGTTCCGGATTCGTCGCCGCGCCTGTACCGCCCATCTCTTTTGGATAGCTCAGTTCCAGTGACAGGAGTCCGTCATCCGTTGAAACTTTACCGTTACGGCCAGCCAGTGCAGTTGCTTTTGTTGTGTATAGCGTACTCATGATGTTGCTCCTTGAAGGGGTTACTTTGTGTAAAATTAAGTTGTGTGCAATCTAATTGTTTGCAATCTTAAATCGATCTTGAGATAGAATGCAAGTATATTGTGCACAATTTAATTGTGAGTGATGAACATGAGCCGTTGTGTCCCTTCCCAGACCCCATTTCCGATCCCTGATGACGAGCTGTTGCTGCTCGATAACCAACTCTGCTTTCCGCTCTACAGTGCCGCAAACGCGGTGGTGCGCGCGTATCGCCCGTTGTTGGATGCGCTTGATCTGACTTATCCGCAGTATCTGGTGATGATGGTGTTGTGGCAGCAAAACGCCATCAGCGTGAAAACGTTGGGTGAAAAATTACACTTAGATTCCGGTACGTTGACGCCGCTGCTCAAACGCTTAGAAAGTAAAGGGCTGGTGGAGCGCCGACGCAGCGTGACCGATGAGCGCGCTCGCGAGTTGTGGCTCACTGAGCGAGGCACGGCGTTACGCGAGCAGGCGCTTGCGGTGCCCAAATCCATGGTGTGCAAGTTTGATCTCGACTTAGATGAACTGGTGATGCTCAAACAACTGTGTGAAAAGGTGGTGGGCAAGCTCAACGGATAAGAGTTTGCCAAGGATCAGAATTTTGACATCGCGCGCGCTAATTTTGTTGGCGATGGCCTGAGATACGATACACTTTGCGCTCAATTATCATTCAAGGAAGAGCTATGAAGACGGTTCGTTTCGAAGAGCAACAGGTCACACCGTCCAAAGTGTTGTGTGTTGGACGCAACTACGTGGAACATGTCAAAGAGTTGAATAACGCCATGCCTGATCAGATGGTGGTGTTTAACAAACCCAATAGCAGCATTTCCAGCACGTTACGCGCCTTTCATGACGAACCGCTGCATTACGAAACGGAAATTTGCTTTGTGGTGGAAAACGGCCAGTACGTGGGCGTCGGACTCGGATTGGATCTGACCAAGCGTGAACTGCAATCACAACTCAAACAAAAGCAACTGCCGTGGGAGCGCGCCAAAGCGTTTGATGGTTCCGCGGTGTTCAGCCGTTTCGTGTCGCTCGATGGTCTCGATGTGGAACAGTTGTCGCTGGAACTTTTCATTAACTGTGTGCGTGTGCAGTGTGGCGGCGTGGCACAAATGATGTTCAAACCGGCGATGATTCTGCAAGAGCTGCAGTCTTACACCACGCTAATTGACGGGGACATCGTCATGACGGGTACGCCGCAAGGCGTTGGGGTCGTGCATGCAGGGGATGTGTTCCTCGGGCGATTGAAATGCGGCGACCACGTCCTGCTCGAAATTGAATGGCTAGCCGAATAGGCTAGCCTTTTTTCTTTTTAAATCAACGCGTTTCAGGCACTGAACACCACCAAGTTGAGTAGCAAAAATACCGCCATACTGACCACGGTGGTCAATAGAATATTTTTGGTGCGCCAAGCGAGCAGCCCTGCCAGCAGCGCCGCCCAAATGTAGGGATTAGTGCTTTCCAGCCACAGCGATTGTTCATGTGTGAACACAATCGGTGCCCAGATGGCCGTCAGCACGGCGGGGCCTGAATAGCTCAGCAAGCGCTGCAAACTCGGGCTTAACCGCAGCGGCAGTTTGGGTTCCAGAAACAGATAACGACTCATGAACACCAGCGCGGTCATCGCGAAAATCGAGAGCATGATCATGCTTTTCCTCCTTGTAGTCGTTCGGTGGCGTAGCCGGCCACCATCGCGCCAATACTGGCAATCATCAGGCTGCCGTCAACATGCATCACGGTCAGGCCGACGGAGAGCAGCAGCGCGACCAACACCGAAACCACCACGGGCAAGCTTTGAATGTTTGGCACCACAATCGCGATGAAGGTTGCGGCCACCGCAAATTCCAACCCCAGTTCATTGAGTGCGGGAATGTAGCTACCTGCGACAATGCCAACCAAGGTTGCCAGGTTCCACACCAAGTAGAAACTGAGCCCGGCGCCCAAGGCATACCAACGGTTGAACTGCTTGTCACTTTGCTGGCCGCACAGCGCGAACAGCTCGTCCGTTAACAGAAAACCCAACGCCAAACGCCAACGGGTGGGCAGCGGGCTGATTTTGCTGCGCATCGATACGCTGTAGAGAAAATGGCGTGAAGTGATAAACAACGTGGTGATCAGCATGGTCATGAGGCCAGCCCCGGCTTTGATCATGCCGGTGGCCACCAATTGTGCCGAACCAGCAAACAGAATCATCGAAAGCGATTGGCTTTCAAATGGCGTCAGCCCCGCATCAATGGCAAATGAGCCGGCCAGTAAGCCCCAAGGCAATACGGCCACGCTCAGCGGCAGCATGGCGACAGTTCCCTGCCAAAACAGGCGGGATTTGGAATCGGTATAAGAAGGCTGTGACAAAACGGTACTACTCATAAAATCGTCCTGTGGTGAATGCTGACGGGATCCGCAACGGAAGTAAAGCGGCCGTGTGCGGCGATGACCTTGGCGCTGCGACGGCTCAGGCCATCACACCACAGCAAGAAGGCAAATACTTGTACAAAGTTGCTCGGATGACGATGGCGCGAGCGCTTAATGCTGCACGTATTGCTTGGGGGTAATGCCCATCGCCTTTTTAAAGTGACGATGAAGATGGCTTTGGTCGTGAAAGCCACATTCCTGCGCGGTATCTGAAATCGAATGGCCCGCTTTGAGCAGCGTGCGAGCGTAACGCAGCCGGGCTTGAATCTGGTAAGCATGGGGTGGAAAGCCAAACTGCTTTTGAAACGCACGCACCAAGTGAAACGGGCTGATCCCCGCCAGTTTTGCCAGTTCCTCTAGCGAAACGTCTGCCTGTGGAAAATCATCCAGAAACGTTTTCACCAACGTCAATTGCTGCTGCGCTTTCGACATTTCAACGGGCTTCGGCGGCGTTTTTCCGTGGCGCGCCATCAACTTGACCAAACTGGCATATACCAAGGTTTCACGCAGCAAGCGGTTGTCTGATTTTTCAAGCGTATCAAACACTAAGCGAAATTGGCTGGCGAGTTCTGGGTCGTGCACCACGGCTTCGGGAAAGTAAGGCGTGCCGTAGCCGCTGTTACCCAGCTCACGCGAAATGGCCTCAAACTGCTCAGGAACCGGATACATGGCTTTGTACGCCCAGCCGCCTTCAACGGCGGAGTGACCGGTATGGACTTCATCGGCATTGACCAGAATGATGCTGTCTTGCGGCGCAACGTGATTGCCGCCCGTGCGGTAGAAACGTTGCGCGCCACGTTCAATCACACCGATGGTGTACCCTTCGTGACTGTGACGCGAGAAGTTTTGGGTTTCATACTGGGCGTCGAGCAGCTCAATACCGCCGAGTTCATCGGCTACCTGAAACTTGGCACTTTCCTTTGATCTTGGGGCGCGTTGTTTATCCATAATCCACTCTTCGCTCAACGGCTTTCCAGTGTACTTCAAACTGTGCTTCGCTTTTTGTACAAAATTGCTCATGTGATTGAATATAAAATCATTAACCAATTATCTTTGGTTAATTGGAGGATGGTATTGGATTGATCTTGAATGTTGATATAAAATCCGCCGCTTCCTGATTCCTATGAAATATTACTATGATCGACTTTGCTATTTTGCCAGTCTATCTCACCGCGGTGGTGGCACTCCTGTTATTGCCGGGGCCAGATATGTTGCTGATTGCTAGTTCAAGCCTCAGCTACGGACGAAAAGTGGGGGTGTTTGCCAGCTTAGGTAACGCCACTTCTGGAATTATTCTGACGCTGTTGGCGGCGCTGGGCGTGTCGGCACTGATTGCCATGAGCCCGATGGCGCTGCAAGCATTGCACCTGTTGGGCGGCGCTTACTTGCTCAAAATGGGGTTCGATTGCATGCGTGCCAATGCCGCGCAAGCGCCAGCGTTGGATGGCCGCCATACGATGGCGAGCACTTTTTATCAACGTGCCTTGGTGAGCAACTTGCTCAATCCAAAAGCATTGGTGTTCTTTGTGATGTTTCTGCCGCAGTTTGTGTCGAGCAATATTGCCGCGTCCTCGGGCGAACAAATGTTGGCGCTGGGGCTGCTGCTCAATGTGTGCGGTTTGCTGTTTAATTTGCTGCTGGTGGGGGCGGTGGGGCTGTTTGGTCAATCGCTGCTGGAAAACGCGAAGTTTCGTACCTATCAACACAAGTTGATGGGGCTGATTTTCTTTGTGCTGGCGCTGTGGATGCTGAGCGACTTACTGCGTTAATGGCGCACTACTGCGTTCAACAGCAAAAGGCACCGAAGGGTGCCTTTTTCGTGTCTGAATGGCGGCTTGAACTTACGCCTGAATGGTCGAGAGTAATTGATCGGCCATTTTGCACAGCAATTCTTTTTTGGGTTTGGTGTGCGCAAATGAACGCAAACCGTAAATGCCCATCACCAAATATTCTGCTAGGAATTCACAGTCCGCATCTGGGTGGATTTCAGCGCGCTGCTGCGCGAGTTTGAGTTGCGCCAGCAAACCGAGTTTCCAAATATTCAACGTGTCGCGAATCACTTGCTCCACTTCATCATCCTGCTGAGACAATTCACTCAAGGCTTTTTGCAGCAAGCAATCTTTAATCTCTTCACGAGCGCATTCATCCACCACCATGCAGAAGTAGCTTTTCAACCCGGCCATCACGGTAGGCTGCGCGGCAAAAATGGCGTTGAACTCTTCGGTACGCTCGCAGGCGTAATGTGCCAGGGCTGCCAGCAATAAGCCGCGTTTATTCTCAAAGGCACAATAAATGGAACCCGGATGCAGACCAGTGGCTCTTTTGAGGTCTTGCATGCTGGTTTTATTGAATCCCTTCGACATAAATTCGTACATCGCAGAGCGCAATACCTGCTCTCTGTCAAATTCCGCTACGCGCACATCGCTTCTCTAACTTGGTTATCTCGGCGCAATTCTACGCTGATTTCGTCACCCTGACAAAATTTCTTGAACGATCATTCAAAATATATCTTGAATGATCGTTCAAGTTTGATCTAGCATAAGTCCATTGAATAGATGCAAGGACTTTGCGATGACCGATTTACTGTTTCAACCTTATCCACTGAATGACCAGATCACACTGAATAACCGAATTGTCATGGCGCCACTGACTCGTTGTATGGCGGGTGAAGGCTTGGTGCCGACCGATGAAATGGCGGCGTACTACGCGCGCCGCGCTGATGCGGGCTTGATTATCTCTGAGGCGACCATCATTCGCCCAGACGGTCAGGGTTACCCAAGCACGCCGGGTCTGTTTTCTGCTGAGCAAGTGGCAGGCTGGAAGAAAGTGACCGCGGCCGTGCACGAACGTGGCGGGAAGATTTTTGCCCAGTTGTGGCACACGGGCCGAGTGGCACACCCAGCATTTTTTGACAGCGAATATGTACTCGCGCCGTCAGCTGTCGCGTTTGAAGGCACGGTGCCACGTCGTCGTGACCTGACTTACACCATGCCCAAAGCCGCAACAAAAGAAGAGATTGCCCAACTGATTGAAGACTACGCCGTCGCGGCAGAAAACGCGATTGTGGCGGGGTTTGATGGCGTCGAAATCCACGGCGCGAACGGATATCTGCTCGACCAGTTCCTGCACTACGACACCAACCTGCGTGAGGATGAATTTGGCCAAACGCCAGAGAACATGGCCCGTTTCCCGCTGGCGGTGATTGATGCCATCATTGAACGCATCGGTGGGTATCGCACTGGTTTACGTTTGTCTCCGGGGGCGTATGCGCACATCAGCCCAGATCCACGTGACCGCGCAGTGTTTGATTACCTGCTGGCCGAGCTGGAGCAACGCGAACTGGCGTACCTGCACGAAGGCATGTTTGATGACAGCATGGAATTCGATTACCTCGGCGGAAAAGTGTCGGAATACATGCGTCAGCATTACTCGAAAACGCTGATGGCGGTGGGTGGTTTCACTGCCGAAACTGGCGCTCAAGCGATTGAACAAGGCCTGTTTGAATTGCTGGCGATTGGCCGTGCGTTCATCGCCAACCCGAATTACGTGTCACTGGTGCGTGATGGCCAAGCGGTCAAAGCGTACGATGAAAGCATGCTGGCTGAATTGGTGTAAGCCGCCGGTTTTGCGCTAATGTCGCTCATAAAAAAGCCCCGCTTTAGCGGGGCTTTTTGCGTGGTCTTGTGTTAGGCCAGACAGGTTTGGTGTTCGCTGATCAGCAGCGCCATCTGTTCATCCGCACGAGCTTGCGCACTCTCGAAGCTTTCGTTGTCGGCAAAGCTGCCCACCACTTCGTAGTAGCATTTCAGTTTGGGTTCGGTACCGGATGGACGAACAATCACGCGCGCGCCGCCATCGAGGTGATAAATCAACACGTCACTGCTTGGCAGGTCGATGCTCTCGGTGGTGCCATCTTTAAAACGACGTACCGCATGCTTCAGATCATCGGTGCTGAGGACCGCTTTACCGGCAATTTCATGCGGTGGTTCGCTGCGTAGACGATCGCCGACTGGCGGTGCGGCTGGATCGAGCGCGATGCTGCGCTGCGCGGTGACATACAAACCGTGTTGACGATAAATGGCTTCCAATTGATCCCAAATGGTTTTGCCTTGGTCGTACAACTCGGCCGCCAATTGGGCAAACGCCACCATCGCCGACAGGCCATCTTTATCCCACACCGAGTGACCCACGGTGTAGCCCAGCGCCTCTTCGTAAGCGAACAGGAATTGATGTTGCTCGCTTTGCTGTTGCATGGCGATGTTGGTCAGCCACTTAAAGCCGGTCAGCGTTTGATAATATTTCGCCCCATGTGCTGCTGCGATTTTGCCCAGCAGGCTTGAGGAGACGATGGTATTTCCCACCAATTGTTTGCTGGCGTTGGTTTTGCTCAGTAAGTAATGACCAAACAGCGAGCCGACCTGATCGCCGGTCAACATTTGGTAGTGACCATCGGGTTTGCGCACGGCCACGGCAAAGCGGTCGGCATCTGGGTCGTTGGCACACGCCAGTTCAGCGTCGATAGAGTCGGCGAGTGCAATCACCATGTCCATCGCGCCGGCTTCTTCCGGGTTGGGGAAGTTCACGGTCGGGAACGTGCCATCCGGTTCACGTTGCTCTTTGACGCTCAGCAAGTTTTTAAAGCCAGCGTCGTGCAGTAGGGTTTCAGCCATGTCTGCACCCACGCCATGCATTGCGGTGTAGGCAATGGTCACCGCCTGCGGGTTGGTGTGGTTATTCAACAGCGGGCTGCTGTCGATGGTTTTGCGGTACGTTTGGTAGTAGGCGTCGTCCAGCCACTCCAATAGACCGACTTGATGAGCATCGTCTAAAGCCATCAATGGCACCGCGCGCTGCGCTGCGATGTCGATTTCGCCAGCAATACCGGAATCGTGCGGGGGAATGATCTGCGCGCCGTTTTCCCAGTACACTTTAAAGCCATTGTATTCTGGCGGGTTGTGACTGGCGGTCACCACGACAGCGGCGGCCGCATTGAAGTGTTTTACGCCGAACGCCACGACTGGGGTCGGGGCAACTTTGTAAGTCAGGTAAACTTTGATGCCGAGTGAGGTCAGCACTGCGGCGGTATCGTGGGCAAATTGCTGCGAATCTGGGCGACCATCATAGCCAATGACCACACCACGCATTTTGGCATTGTCGACTTGTTTGATGAGGTATTCTCCGAGTCCGGCTGCCGTTTCTTGAATCACCAAGCGGTTCATTCGATTGGGGCCGCAGCCGACTTTTCCACGCAGGCCAGCGGTACCGAATTCCAGTCGGGATTTAAATCGCTCCTGCAGTTCGTCGAGGTTCTGCGCATCAATCAGCGCTTGAAGCTCTTCGCGGGTTCTTGGATCGGGATCTTTCGCTAACCATTGCGTGACTTGTTGCATCATGGTTGTCACCTTATTTTGTGCATTGAGTTATTAGTGTAAGTGATATTTATTCTCGATTATGAGGGCGCAATCGCTAAACTTTTACGCGTCCACGCTTTTGTAGCACGTCCGTTGACGTCTTCGCCTTCTCCAATCTTAGGACAAATTTTCAGACACTTATCTCCCTCACGACTTTATTGTTTGTTTCTTGAACAAACGCAAATCACTAACTAGCCTTAGTTAACATAAATATAACAACTAGTGTCGAATTCGCTGTTCACACGGAGCCCATCCAGAGACGCACATGCCGTGCGGCTGAGCAGAGGAGAGATCTCTTGAGAAGATTTGTGACCAATCTGTGGCTGTGGACCGATCTGATATTGATTGGCTTTGCGGCTCCAGCGATTTCTGCTGAACGATCACTGAACATGACCCCCGGTGTCACCGAAATCAGTGGCCAGGTGTATCACCTCCATATGCTGATTTTCTACATCTGTGTCGCCATTGCGCTCGTGGTATTTGGGGCGATGTTCTACGCCATATATAAGCACCGCAAATCCAAAGGGGCGGTGGCCGCGCATTTCCATGAAAGTACCAAAGTCGAAATCATCTGGACCATTATTCCGATTGTCATTTTGGTGGCGATGGCCATTCCGGCCACTAAAACGCTGGTGGCAATGGAAGACACCTCTCAATCGGACTTAACCATCAAAATCACCGGTTCACAGTGGAAATGGCACTACAGCTATTTCGATGAAGATGTGGCGTTCTACAGCCTACTTGCCACGTCTCAAAAGCAAATTGACGGCATTGAAGCCAAAGGCGCGCACTACTTGTTAGAAGTGGACCAGCCGCTGGTGGTGCCGGTGCATCGCAAAATCCGTTTTCTGCTCACCTCTGATGATGTGATTCATTCGTGGTGGGTGCCTGCCTTTGCAGTGAAAAAAGACACCATTCCCGGTTTTATTAATGAAGCGTGGACGCGCATTGATGAGCCGGGCGTCTATCGCGGCCAGTGTGCTGAGCTGTGTGGCCGAGCGCATGGCTTTATGCCGATTGTGGTGCAAGCGATGGCCGAAGACGAGTATGACCAGTGGTTGAGCGATAAAAAAGCCGAAGTTGCGTTGGCAAAACAGGAAGCCGAAAAAGCGCTGCAAAGCTCGATGTCGCTTGAAGAACTGATGACGCTGGGCGAAAAAGTCTACCTCGACCGCTGCGCTGTGTGTCACCAGCCAACAGGGCTTGGGATTCCGGGCGCGTTCCCGGCGATGAAAGGCAGCCCAGTGACCACCGGTGATGTGCAGCACCACATTGCCATCGTAGTGGAGGGGAAAGCGGGCACTGCGATGCAAGCCTTTGGCAACCAATTGAGCGAGAAAGAGTTGGCGGCGGTTATCACCTATGAACGGAATGCGTGGGGGAATAACACCGGCGATGCCGTGCAGGCGTCAGACATCAATGCGTTTAAAACTCAGGCACAAGCCAGTGGCAAGGAGGGGCAATGAAACCGTCCACCGAACAATCCAAATCGGCTCCGGTAACGGATGCGGAACTTAGCCGCGCACACAGCACGCTGGCGCTGGATGAACACGAACATCATGGCCCGCCCAAAGGGCTGACTCGCTGGCTCTATTCCACCAATCACAAAGACATCGGCACCCTTTATCTGTGGTTCAGTTTCAGCATGTTTTTGATTGGTGGCGCGATGGCGATGGTGATTCGTGCGGAGCTGTTTCAACCGGGCTTGCAATTGGTCGAGCCGGAGTTCTTCAACCAGATGACCACCGTGCATGGGCTGATCATGGTCTTTGGTGCGGTAATGCCGGCCTTTACCGGCTTGGCGAACTGGATGATTCCACTGATGATTGGCGCGCCGGACATGGCGTTGCCACGCATGAATAACCTCAGTTTTTGGATTCTGCCGTTTGCGTTTTTGATTCTGTTGTCGTCACTGTTTACCGAAGGGGGCGGCCCTAATTTTGGTTGGACCTTCTACGCGCCGCTCTCTACCACCTATGGGCCGGACAGCACCGCGCTGTTTGTGTTCTCCGTCCATATTATGGGCATCAGCTCCATCATGGGGGCGATCAACGTCATCGTGACGATCGTGAACATGCGCGCGCCTGGCATGACGTGGTTTAAGCTGCCGATGTTTGTCTGGACGTGGCTGATCACCGCGTTTTTGTTAATCGCGGTGATGCCGGTGCTCGCGGGTGCGGTCACCATGGTGCTGACCGATAAGTACTTTGGCACCAGCTTCTTTGATGCGGCGGGGGGCGGCGATCCGGTGATGTTCCAACACATTTTCTGGTTCTTTGGTCATCCGGAAGTGTACATCATGATTTTGCCATCGTTCGGTATCATTTCGGCGATCATTCCTGCATTTAGCGGCAAGAAGCTCTTTGGCTATCACTCGATGGTCTACGCGACCAGCAGCATCGCGATTCTGTCGTTTCTGGTGTGGGCGCACCACATGTTTACGACCGGTATGCCCGTGTTTGCCGAGCTCTTTTTCATGTACTGCACCATGTTGATCGCGGTGCCCACTGGGGTGAAAGTGTTTAACTGGGTGGCGACCATGTGGCGAGGATCGTTAACCTTTGAAACGCCGATGCTGTTTGCGATCGCCTTCATTGTCTTGTTCACCATCGGCGGATTCTCTGGCCTGATGTTGGCGATTGTGCCAGCGGACTTCCAGTATCACGACACCTATTTTGTGGTGGCACATTTCCATTACGTGCTGGTTTCCGGCGCGGTGTTCTCCATCATGGCCGCGGCGTATTACTGGCTGCCCAAATGGACCGGACACATGTATGACGAACGCCTGAGCCGCTGGCATTTTTGGTGCTCGGTCATTTCGGTCAATGTGCTGTTCTTCCCGATGCATTTCTTAGGGTTGGCAGGCATGCCGCGTCGAATTCCCGATTACGCGATTCAGTTTGCGGATGTGAACCAGATT
Source organism: Vibrio sp. CJQ_6 (assembly GCF_043106745.1). Taxonomy (NCBI): domain Bacteria; kingdom Pseudomonadati; phylum Pseudomonadota; class Gammaproteobacteria; order Vibrionales; family Vibrionaceae; genus Vibrio; species Vibrio sp. CJQ_6. The sequence continues at coordinate 129,860 of NZ_JBICMV010000028.1, forward strand.
GTCTCCATTGGCGGCTTTGCGTTTGGGCTGTCTCAACTGATCTTCTTGTGGTTGGTGATTAAATGTGTGCGCGGTGGCGAGCCTGCCGCTGCGAAACCGTGGGAGCGTGCCGAAGGGTTGGAATGGACGGTGCCGAGCCCCGCACCACATCACACTTTCTCAACCCCACCCAAAGTGGACGAATAGGAGGTGAATCATGACACAGCCAACGTCCGGATCCTCAAATCGTCCACTGACCGTCAAGCTACTGCTGGCAGTGGTGCTGATGTTCGGTTTTGGTTTTGCGCTGGTGCCGCTGTATGACGTGATGTGTCAGCAGCTTGGCATCAATGGCAAAACCAACGAAGTCGCCGCCATTCAACCGCAAGGGATGCAGATTGATGAGTCGCGCACCATTCGGGTCGAATTTATGGCGCACATCAGTCATAACATGCCGTGGCGATTTGCGCCCAAGCTGACGCACATCGATGTGCATCCCGGCCAAGTGATTCAGACCGCGTATCTGGCCGACAATCTGTCGAGTTCGGACTTGGTGGGGCAGGCGGTGCCATCGGTTTCTCCGGGGCAGGGGGCGACCTACTTCAACAAAATCGAGTGTTTCTGTTTCAGTCAGCAGCCGCTGATGGCCAAAGCGCATGCGGAAATGCCGTTGATTTTCTACATTGAGCCGGACATTCCGGACACCATCCACACCCTGACACTCTCTTACACGCTGTACAACATGACGGATAAAGCGGCGCCCCAACCCGCCTTGGCGAAGGCGGGCACGGCAGTTTCGCAAGGAGCAACCCAATGAGTGACAAACCGAATGCGTACTATGTTCCAGCTCAGAGTCACTGGCCCATCGTCGGTGCGGTGGCCCTATTCCTATTGGCAGTGGGTGCAGGCGTCACCGTGCAACATGTCGGTACCGACGGTGCGGGTGGCGTGATTGGCAAAGTGATTCTGTTCGCCGGATTTTTTGTGTTGCTGTACATGCTGGCGGGTTGGTTTAGCAATGTGGTCAGTGAGTCGCTGGCGGGGCTATATTCCGCGCAAATCGCTCGTTCGTTCCGCCAAGGCATGAGCTGGTTCATTTTCTCTGAGGTGATGTTCTTCGGCGCGTTTTTTGGCGCGCTGTTCTATGCGCGCATGGTGGCGGTGCCTTGGTTGGGCGGCGCCAGTAACAACGCGATGACGCATGAAGTGTTGTGGCCGGGCTTTGAAGCGGTGTGGCCGCTCTTGACGACACCGGGCGGCATCACGACCGAGGCGATGCCGTGGGCAGGGATTCCACTGAAAAACACCATCATTCTGCTGACATCCTCTATCACTTTGCACATGGCGCACTTGAGTTTAGAGCGCAACCGACGCATGGCGCTGGTGGTGTGGTTGGAAATCACCATTGTTTTGGCTGGATTCTTTCTCTATTTTCAAGCGGTTGAATACCTGCATGCTTATCACGAAATGGGGCTGACGCTGCAATCGGGCGTGTACGGCAATACCTTCTTCCTGCTGACCGGTTTTCACGGGCTGCACGTTTGTTTGGGCACGCTTTTCCTTGCGGTGCTGCTGGCGCGCATCGCCAAAGACCACTTCACGCCGAAAGACCATTTTGCGTTTCAGGCGGGGAGTTGGTATTGGCACTTCGTGGATGTGGTTTGGCTGTGTCTGTTTGTGTTTGTGTATGTTTTATAACGATTTTAAAACTAATAGGGTGTGGCGTTGGGATGCAGCCAACCGCTGAGGAGCGCGAAAATGAGCACAATGACCACCATCGCCGAGAACATCAAACGGCGGCCGAGATAATAGCTCATTGGGCGTTCTTCTTCGCCCTCTTTGGGGTCACTCACCATGCGAATCAGCGCGCGGGCCAGATTGAATATGATGAACAGTAAAAGCAAAACCAAAGCAATTTTTACAACCAGTGGCAGCATGGCGGCTCCTTCACAGCGCGTGTGGTCAGGGAAAGTTTGGGTGGGCGCTGTTTTAACTGTGGTCGTGTTTGCGCTGCTGGTCAAATTGGGCTTTTGGCAGTTGGCGCGTGGTGAAGAAAAGTTGCATTTAGAAACCCGCTTGGCCGCACGAGCCCAAATGGCGCCGCTGAGTTTGGCGACGGCGTTGGAACGTTACTCCATGGCTGAGCTCACGGGGCTTCGCGTCACGGTGACGTTGGACCCGCATCCCGACGCGACATTCCTGCTTGATAACCAAACGTTCGACGGCAAAGTGGGCTATCTCGCCTATCAACTGGCGAAACAACAGGATGGGCATTGGATGTTGATTGAGCGCGGGTTTGTGCCTGCAGGAAACGACCGCCGCGTGCTACCGAACGTGGACTGGCTTACTGAGCCGCAAACGCTGACTGGGCGTTTGTATGCTCGTTCAGCCAATCCTTTCAGTGATGCTTTGGGGTTGGAGGCGGGCAATCCGCACCGCATTCAAAATCTCAATGTGGAGGCGCTGTCGCAGTGGCTGGGCACACCGATTTTGCCCGTGGCATTTCAGCCACTGCAGGAGAATTGGCCTTACCCACAACCTTGGCAGCCGCTGGCGATGAGCGCGCAGAAGCATTTCGGCTACGCATTGCAATGGTTCACGATGGCTGCTGTTTTGGCGGTGATTGCGTTGGTGATTGGCGTAAGAGTTTGGCGAGCAGGGAGGCATTCATGACGGATAAAAGTAAAGGTCGCCTGATCTTGGTGGGGATTGTGCTGTTTTTCGCGCTGCCTGCTTTGGTGGCGCAAGCGGTGCTCTCCAATCACTGGTATCAGTCTGGTGCGACCAATACGGGGGAGTTGATTGAGCCGCGTGTGACGATGTCGTCGCTTGGGGTGTTTAACCCGCTTGAACAGGTGAGCTGGCAGATGGCCTACGTGGTGCCAGCGAGCTGCACCGCCGATTGTCAGCAGCAAATTTATTTGTTGGCGCAAAGCCATACGGCGCTCGGCAAAGAACAACACCGAGTGACGCCCGTATTGCTGGTGAGTGCGCACAGTGACACCGCGGCACTGGAGGGCATGGCGCTACAACAGATTCCGGTGAATACGCAGTTTATGCAGCACATCGACGCCGGCGATGTGCTGATCGTAGACCCGCTCGGTCAGTTGGTGATGCGTTTTGCCGAGCCGGAAGCGTCACAACAAATCGCGCAGAGCCGCAAGGTGCTGGCGGATCTACGCAAACTACTGAAGTTATCACGCGTCGGCTAAACACATCAGGGAGGGTGGTATGTCGAATCACACGCACAGTCTTGCAGCGTCTACCCCAAGCGTCAGTTGGCTTCATCTGGTTCGTTTCAGTCTTGTGTTGACGTTGGCGGTCATCGCATTGGGCGCTTACACCCGTTTGGCGGATGCCGGACTGGGGTGCCCGGATTGGCCGGGCTGTTATGGACACTACACCGTGCCGCTTTCTCCCAGCGCATTGCAAAAAGCCGAGTTTCTCTATCCCCATTTAGATGTTGAGCCCCATAAAGCTTGGCCGGAAATGATTCACCGTTATTTTGCTGGCACGCTCGGATTGGTGGTGTTTAGCATCACTTATTTGTGTCTGCGCTATCGCCCTGTGCCGATGACGCTGCCGCTCGTGATTGCGGCCATTGTGGTGTTTCAAGCGCTGCTGGGCATGTGGACGGTAACGCTGAAACTGTTGCCGCTGGTGGTGATGGGGCATTTGATCGGTGGCTTTAGTTTACTGAGTGGCTTGTGGTTGCTGTATTGGCGACTGCAGGCGGCAACGCCAAGAGCCCCTTCTTTTGCGCCGCTTAACCTACGTGTGCTTGCGATGCTGTCGTTGGGCGTGGTGGTGGGGCAAATCATGCTTGGTGGCTGGACATCCTCCAACTACGCGGCGCTCATGTGTAGCCGTTTACCCATTTGTGAAGGCAATTGGCCGCAGTATCTTGATTTTCGTACCGCATTTACGCCAGTGCATTTGGGGCACGATAGCTATGAATTTGGTGTGCTCGATTACGGGGCAAGGCTCACCATTCATGTTGCGCATCGCGTGGGCGCGATGGCGACCATCGCTGTGCTGGGGTTGCTGGCATGGCGGTTGAGAGCGCTCGGTTATCTCCAACCTGCCAAGATGGTACTCGGCGCGTTGTCGGTGCAAGTTCTGCTTGGAGTGGGCAATGTGTTGCTCAGCTTGCCCTTGACTATTGCGGTGCTGCATAACTTGGGCGCGGCGCTGTTGTTGATCGCGGTGCTGAAATGCAATGATCTGCTTTGGCCGCAGACGCTCGCCGTCAGTCAAACAAGGAGTGTGTCTCATGAGTAAATCGATCGCGGCGGTCCATACCGCCTCTGCAGTCAGTCGCTGGCACATTTATCTCACGTTGACCAAACCGAAAGTGGTCGCTTTGATGTTGCTCACCGCGTTGGTGGGCATGTGCCTTGCGCAGCCAGGGTTGATGCCGTTCAAAGCGGCCGTTTTGGGGCTATCGGGCATTGGGTTGATGGCCGGGTCGGCGGCCGCATTGAATCATCTGATTGATCGACGCATTGATGCGATGATGGCTCGTACCTACAAGCGGCCGTTGCCGTCTGGTGAGATTCAAGCCAGCCGCGTCATGCTGTTTGCGTTCGTGCTGGGCATCGTGGGTTTTGCGATATTGTATTGGGGCGTGAATGGGTTAACCGCGTGGCTGACCTTTGCCAGTTTGCTGGGCTATGCCGTGGTATACACGCTGTATCTCAAACGCGCGACGCCACAAAATATTGTGATTGCGGGGCTGGCTGGCGCAATGCCGCCGCTGCTCGGTTGGACATCCGTCACTGGGGAATTGCATGCCAATGCGTGGTTATTGGTGATGATCATCTTCATCTGGACGCCGCCGCATTTCTGGGCGCTCGCGATTCATCGCAAAGACGATTATGCCAAAGCGGACATTCCGATGCTGCCAGTGACGCATGGGGTGGAGTACACCAAAACATCGATTTTGCTGTATACGTTTTTGCTGGCATTGGTGTGTGTGTTACCCGTGTTGGTGGGCATGAGTGGCGTGATCTATTTCGCCGCTTCCAGTGTGCTGAGCCTTGGGTTTATCTATTCCGCGTGGGCGCTGAAGTACGATCCGGAAAACAGCTCGGCGATCAATACCTTTAAGTATTCCATCTATCATTTGATGATGCTGTTTATCGCGTTACTCCTGGATCACTACCTCTAAAGCACCAAGCGGCTCAACCGCTATCGCGTGCGGTCGTGTAGCTTAGTTAGTTTGGCGTGTTCAAACACGGTGCTGTTGCTGCACTTGGCTCGCGTTCACTGGCGTGATTGAGCCACCATGCTTCCAAGGGCGCTGGTTGTGCAATCAGCATGCGTTCACCAATCATCGGTGCGGTTACCGTGACATTCAGTGCGCGCGCCAGTTTCGTCACTTGTTCCAAGGGCTCGTACCAGCGATGCAAGGACAAATCAAAGGTGCTGTTGTGAATGGGCAGCATGACTTTACCTTTCAGATCCAAGTGCGCTTGCAGGCTTTCTCGCGGGAACATGTGAACGTCCGACCAAAGTGAGCTGTAGGCCCCCGTTTCCACGAGCGTGAGGTCAAACGGACCATAGCGGTCGCCAATCTGTTTAAAGCCGCCGAAGTAACCTGAATCGCCGCTGAAAAATACCGATTTGTCCTGACCACGGATGACCCAACTGCCCCACAAGGTCGTGTTGCGATCATTCAGACCCCGCCCTGAGAAATGCTGCGTTGGCGTGAACACAAACTCTGTGTTGCCGATGGTCGCACTTTGCCACCAAGACAATTCACTCATCTTTTCTGCCGGCAGTCCCCACTTGACCATCAGTTTGCCCACCTCAAGCGGTACCAGAAAACGTCCGACGTGATTGGCCAGCAGTTTGACTGCGGCTTTGTCGAGGTGGTCATAGTGATCATGGCTGATCAGCACCACATCAATGAAGGGTAATTCGGCAAGCGAAATGGGGGTGTCGTGAAAGCGTTTCGGGCCCATCCATTGCACAGGGGAGGCGCGATCGCTGAATACGGGATCCGTGAGGATCCATTGTCCATCCAGTTTCATCAGCACGGTGGAATGGCCAAGACGATAAACCACGTCTTGATCTTCTTGGGTTAGCTGCTCAGTGGTGATCGACTGAACAGGTATCGGCTTTTTTGGCTCAGCTTCCTCACGATCGGCGGTTAAGTAAGCCCATGAAATGGTCAGGAAGTCACGCATGGTGGTTTTGGTCACGACTTCGCTGTTGGCAAATTTGCCATCGAGCATGGGAAGTTCGTTCGCGGTTGAGCAGGTTGTTTCGATATTCATATCTTCCTCCTGTGGTGTGCGGTGACACAAACGCCTCGAGACATCTTTAGCGATCAACATGAAGTGTTTGTGACGAATATTAGAAGTTTTAAAGTAAACTAGTCGGTGTAGTTTACATATTGAGTAGTGAAAAGTAAACTGCTTAGTGTAATATTGACCAAAAATGAACATGCAACCAAGGCAAGTAAGATGAAAAAGACTCGCAGTGAATTGAAGCGCGAAGCCATATTGTCGGCGGCGATGGCGGCTTTTCGAGAGTTTGGCGCGCAAAATACCAGCATGGATAAAATTGCCGCCATGGCACAGGTGTCAAAGCGCACGGTCTACAACCATTTTGCGTCGAAAGAGATGCTGGTGATGACGTTGCTAGCGGATTTGTGGAAAGCCACAGCCAATTTGATGGATCCGGATCAACTGGCCTCGCTGCCCTTGAATGAGCAGTTGGAACAGCTGCTGTTGAGCGAAATCGAAATCCTCGCTTCCAGTGAGTACCTCGACTTGGCGAGAGTGGTATTAGGGCACTATTTGTATCGTCCAGAAGAATTGACACAGCATTCTGAGCAGATGGCGATGAAAGAGACTCAGCTCGCGCGTTGGCTGACACATCAGGTTGACGCGAAGCGCCTGACGATTGAAGACATTGAGTTGGCTAACATCCAGTTGCACAGTTTGATCAAAGGCAGTTGCTTCTGGCCGCAAATCTTAGGGCTAAAGCCTTCTTTAACCGAAGCGCAGCGCCGTAAACTGGCCCAACAAAGCGCCCAGTTCTTCCTCAGTCATTACGGTGTAAAAAAATAATTACACTATAGTTTTGGTGTAAATAATTTACACATATTGCTTTTGACAAAAAATAATGGTTGCGCTTGCTTCGTGAAGTGGATAAGTTACGGGAAGAGCAAATGACGCTGCTCTTGGGAGAGGCTGTTTCCGTTCGAACAGCCAGCAGCGGCAAGATATAGGAAGAAGTAAGCGATGCACCAAACTGATGATGTAAATATTAAACAAATTAAAGAGTTGTTACCCCCTGTTGCTGTGCTGGAAAAATACCCAGCGACTGAAGTTGCTTCTTCGACGACATTTCAAGCCCGCGAAGCGATCCACAACATTTTGCAAGACAAAGACGATCGCCTATTGGTGGTGGTGGGTCCGTGTTCGATTCATGATACGCAAGCGGCTATCGAGTACGGCAAACGCCTGAAAGTGCTGCGCGATGAACTGAGTGGCCAGCTTGAAGTGGTGATGCGTGTTTACTTCGAAAAACCGCGTACCACGGTGGGTTGGAAAGGGCTGATTAACGACCCGTACCTCAACGATACTTACGAAATCAACGACGGTGTGCGCATTGGCCGCAAACTGCTGCTGGATTTGACCGACATGGGTATGCCAACGGCCAGTGAATTCCTCGATATGATCACGCCGCAGTACATTGCTGATCTGATCAGCTGGGGTGCCATCGGCGCGCGTACTACGGAATCTCAGGTACACCGTGAGTTATCATCCGGTTTGTCATGCCCTGTGGGTTTCAAAAATGGTACTGATGGCAACATCAAGATTGCAGCCGATGCCATTCGCTCAGCAAGCGCGTCTCACAATTTTCTCTCCGTGACCAAATACGGCCATTCAGCGATTGTTGAAACGGCGGGTAACCCGGATTGCCACATCATTTTGCGCGGCGGCAAAGAGCCAAACTACAGTGCGGCCCATGTGGGTGACGTGAAGCAGAAACTGGAAGCGTCAGGTTTGTCGCAGAAAGTGATGATTGATTTCAGCCATGCGAACAGCTCGAAACAGTATCAGCGTCAAATGGTGGTTGCAGACGACATCGCCACGCAAATCTCGAGTGGTGAACATGCCATTTTCGGCGTGATGATTGAATCGCATCTGGTGGAAGGTCGTCAGGACTTGGTGGAAGGTCAAGCGCCGGTTTACGGTCAGTCGATTACCGATGCTTGTATCGGTTGGGATGACACTGAAACGGTTCTGCGCCAGTTAGCAGCCGCGGTGGAAGCCCGTCGCAATCGCTAAGTGTGGATGGCCATCGAGACCATACCAAGATAGATATTTCCATATAAAAAAGGCGCTCATCAGAGCGCCTTTTTCGTTGCGTTCTCAACACGTTCGGTCGACTTGGTTGATGCTCATTTCAATGCGATGCAGCGCGCGCTGGTAAATGCTCCACGCGGTCGCACCCGCTAAAATATTGCCGATAAAGGCGCCAACAAACAGCCCCTTCAGGTCGCCGATTTGCGCGCCCAGCCACAGACATGGCAAGAAGAACGCAAACAGACGCAGTGCCGAAATCGTCAGCGCGACATAGGATTTCCCCAGCGCATTGGAGACGGACACCATCAACATACAGATGCCCAATGGCCCCAAGCTGAGCGGCACCACGGTCAGGTGCCAGTTCAGAATCGACTCCACACTCTCTTCACTGGTCATCAGCCCTGCCAATGGCGTGGCGAGCGACAACGTGATGAGTGCAATCAGCACTTGAGACACCAGCACGAAACGAATCGCGATCGTGACCAATTTACGAATATCTGCAATGTTGTCGGAACCGAGCAAGCGACCCACCATCGGAGGAATGGACATGGTCAGTGCCAGCACGGACACAATCGCGAAAAATTCAAAGCGCGAACCCAGCGCCCACGCGGCCACGGCTGCGGTGCCAAAGCCGGCCAGCAATTTGGTCGCCAGCATGGAAGAGAGAGGGGGCAGCAATTGGCTCAGCATCGCGGGGCCCATGATATGGCCGATAGAACGTACACTGTGAGCGATGTTGAGATCGCGCCAATCAAACAGCATCCAGTGTTTGGCGGAGACGCGCGGCGCGACGATGACAATCCCGATGCCAAAGGCCAAAATGGTCGCGATGGCAGCACCGTTAATGCCCAGATCAAAGGTGAAAATAAACAGCGGATCCAGCAACAAGTTCAAGACGCTGGTGATCATCATCATGGTGCCCGGCAGCATGGTGTTGCCATTGGCGCGGCAAATGCTGTACAAAAAGTACAAGACAGCGCCTGTCCATGCACTCACCACCCACCAAATCCAGTAACTGTCGATGATGGGAAACACGCTCTCTGGTGCGCCAAGTAGCCCCAGAATGGGATGGCGTAAAAGGTACAGCACCACGCCGAAGACCGCGACCCCGATGCTCCCCATGGCAACGACTAAGCCGCCCAGCTGTTTGGCGTACTTTTCTTGACCGGCGCCCAGCGCGCGCGAAATTACCGCGGTGGTGGCAATGCCCAAGCCGACCTGAATCCCGATGATGATCATCTGAATGGGCATGGTAAAGCCTTGCGCGGCGAGTGGTAGCACGCCAAGTTGGCCGATAAAGGCACTGTCGACGAGCTGAAAGCTCATCAGCGATAGGACGCCGAAGAGCATCGGCCAGGTCATTTGGAACAACTGACGCGACAACGAAGGGGGAGTGATGGTTTGACGGTTTTGCATGGGAACCTATCGGTTTGTTGAATATCAACGAGTGGTTTGTCAGCTAATATGCGGGCGAAAGTTCGGAAATCAACCGGCATGTCTGCATGACAAACATTTACCTGACTCCGCAACTCAACTATTGTAGAAGCATGTTAACAGTGTAACCAGCTAGTCGCTATGCAAAAACCAGCCAAACCTATCGATGAACAACAACGTATTGCCAGTTTACATAAGCTCGGCATTTTAGACTCCGCTCCGGAGGAGCGTTTTGATCGCGTGACTCGTTTGGCTCGGCGTCTCTTTGATGTCCCGATTGCACTGGTCACCTTGGTGGATGAAAAGCGCCAGTGGTTTAAGTCCAGCTTTGGGCTCAACGTGAGTGAAACGCCACGGGATATCTCGTTTTGTGGTCATGCCATTTTGGGTGACGAGCCGTTTATCATCAACAATGCCGTTGCCGATGAACGTTTTGCCGATAATCCGCTGGTCACCGACAATCCGCACATTCGCTTTTACGCGGGCGTGCCTTTGGTGTTTCAAGACGGTTCGAAACTGGGCACGCTATGCATCATTGATACTGAACCACGCAATCTCAATCATGACGAGATCATCGATTTGCTGGATTTGGCCAAAATGGCTGAACGAGAGCTGGCGGCCACGCATAATGCCTCGGTCGATGAGCTGACCAACATCTCGAATCGCTGTGGCTTTTTGTCGTTGGTGAGCAAAAGCTTGATGCACTGCCGCTTTAATCGCATTCCCTATTGCTTGGCGTTTTTTGACCTGAATGGTTTCAAAGCGATCAACGATCAGCTCGGGCATTCGGTTGGGGATGATGCATTACAGGATTTTGCCCAGCTCATGTTGAGCAGTTTTCGCGAATCGGATTTGATTGCCCGCCTTGGCGGAGACGAATTTGTGGTGTTCATGTCATCCACGCTCGACGAAGAAGCGCAGCGAGCCGTCGAGCGCTTTCGTCATGCGGTGACGGAATTTAACGACACCGCGAATCGACCGTATCAACTGGCGTTTTGCAGTGGCACCGTGGCGGGGGATGGCTTGTCTGAAGTGCATATTGATACCTTGCTTGAACAAGCGGATCAGGTCATGTATCGCCAGAAATCGCAGATTCGCGCGGCCAAAACACGTTAAATCTCAGACGCAGAAACGCGTTCCTCACTGCGTTTCACAGTTTTCATGCATCAGTATCGAAAATTCATTCGAGAGTGATATCGTTTCGCTGAGATGATATGCAATAGGATGAGAACGTATGGATGCTGATCTTCGCCAACACTGCCACACCTTTATCGCGGGTAACCATGAACCAGACCCGGCCACGCTGTTTCGCCAGATGGCGGAGTGGTGCGAAACCCATGCGGTGGACCATGATGCTTACGGCAGCGGAAACACCATTCAGAATTTTGAACAGCAAGTCGCCGAGCGATTGGGCTTTGAGGCGGCGCTGTTTGTCATCACCGGCACCATGACCCAACCTACCGCGCTGCAACTGGTGTGTCAGGAAAAGCGTTGCTCGGTAGTCGCAATGCATGAAACGTGTCATATCTTCACCCATGAAGCGCAGGGGTATCAGATGCAGCAACGTTTTCAGGTGCTGCCCATTGGTGACCGTCATCGCCCGTGGCTGGTGCAGGATCTCAAAGCGTGGCCAGATGAAATTGCGGCGGCGGTGTACGAACTGCCGATGCGCGAGCTTGGGGGCCAGTTGCCAAGTTGGCAACAGCTGGAAGCGGTCAAAACCTACTGCGCTGAACAGGGCATTCACCTACACATGGATGGCGCGCGGTTGTGGGAATCGGCAGCGTTTTATCAAAAGAGTTATCGCGACATCGCTGCCGGTTTTCATACCGCGTATGTCTCGTTATATAAAGGCATCAACGGATTGGGTGGTTCGATGCTGCTCGGTAGCCAAGCGTTTATCAATAAAGCGGCCGTGTGGATGCGCCGTCAGGGAGGCAATGTCTATCATCGCACGCCTTATGTGGTATCCGCCGCGATGCAGTTTGAGCCGCGTTTGGCTGTCATGCCCGTGCTGTTTGAACGCACACAACAGATTTATCAGATTCTGCTCGATTACCCTGAATTCACCCTTAATCCGATTGAGCCGCAAGCCAACATGCTGCATCTCTATCTGCCGCTGAGCGTCGACAATGCCATTGTGCTGCGTAACCGCCTCGCATCAGACAAGAAAATCTGGCTCGGTCATCCACAAAGTGCGCCGCAACCCAATCAAAGCTTCATCGAGTGGTATGTGGGCGATCGACTGCTCAACATGCCCGATCATCAGTTGATCGAAGTACTCGATTGGATGCGCGATCAACTCAACGCCTAATGCGTGACGGAATGTTTCTCTATGTCCTCTGTTAAATTGATGCGTCAGGCACCGCTCATCGCTGCGGTGTCGGCCTGCTTACTCGCATCGCCTGCCCAAGCGGGGCTGGGCGATACACCGCTCATTGGCGGGGTGTTTAACTCCGCAGCCATCCTTAAAAATCAGATTGTTTCATCGCTCAGCTATTCGACCACCGTGGCGCGAGATGCCACGCTGTTTACCATTGCCGGCGTATCGCTGGATACCTACATTCTGACCTTGCCACTGGATGCGAAAGTCAAAGCTCGCGTGATGAAACAGATCACCGATCCGCGTTACGCCATTCCGCTCGGCTATTTCCTTTATCAGTATTACGACCGTTACGCGGGAATTGAACCGGGCGACCAGTTCAAAGCGTATCTCAGCACGGTGTACGACGATCAGGCGCTCAAAGGCTTTGAACACAGCTTGTATCACGTGGGGAATAAACCCACGGATGAACCCGAGATGCGCAGCAAAGATCAGGCGCATCAGGAAGGGATTAAAATTGATCGTGATTTCATCGCTACTCTGGTGACGCTCTATGATGCGTTGGTTCAGGTGGGCGAGTGGCAACATGTGGATCAACTGCCGCCGCAGTATCAATACCTAAGCGGTAGCGCGCAAGACAAGGCCTTGGTCGCGAAGATTCAACCCATCGTGGTTGGGCTGCTGGAGAAAGCCGCATCGGGTATGCAGGATGGCGACATGAAACATGCGCTACTGGCGGTGATGGATGACGCCAAACCTGCCAACGCCAGCAAAATCAACAACAAAGCGGAAGCTGTGACCGTCAGCTTGATTGATTTCGTGCGTCTCAATGTGCTCAAAGGGTATCGCCAGTTTTTGTATCAGCAAGAACGCACGGAACGGTTGACGGATTGGCTGGTGGATACGCTCGACAGTAACCCGACACAGGTGGTGGATTTTCTGCGTTCTCAGCAGCAGCGCCGTTTTGCGGTGCAGGTGACCGTTGATGGTTTGCAACAAGGGTTGATGCAGGGGCTGGTTGATCCGAGCCAGCCATTTATCGGTGAAGTGTACCGCCGTCAGGTCAATGCGACATCGATGCGTTCACCGCTGACGGATGAGCAGCCCGCCCTTCAGCAACAGGTGCGCTTTATGCAAATCCTCGCCGAACAGCCGTATCACGATCCCTATTACTTGCCGTTCTTTAAACGTCTCTACAGCAGTGATCACAGCAATATCGTGCAGGTAGGGATTTCCTCGACGCCCACCATCAGCGTGCGCAACCTGCCGCTGATCAAAACCGGGGCGAAGGTCTCTGGCGATGACGGCACCGGCATTCCCAATTTCCACTTTGTCGATCGCCAAACAGACCGAGCGTATTACTTCTACGGCAATGATGCCCTGCAGCTTGATAAGCTGGTCGGTGAACGTCACGTTCAAACCATGTTTGATCGTTTGGATTATCTCAAAACGCTTAACTGCAACGCGCAATACGACTGGAATGCGCATGTGACCTACGATGGCTTAATCAACCTCGGTGTCGGCGAGTCGCAGCGCGATTTTGGTGAAAAACGCTGCTTGCGCGACCTTGAAGCGCGAGCAAAAGTGGAGCAATCGCTGCATGGCGTGCGCGCAACACTGATTGAGCAGGTGAGCGCCTATCAGGACATTTCCCAATGGGCGGTTTACACGCGTCTGAGCCGCAAATGGGCGTTGCAACAGGCACTGGCCGATTATGCCGCGCAAGACATGCACGGCTTGCCCGATTACACCTTGGTGTACAACCCGTGGCCGGATCATTTCGCCCACTTTACCGGTCCGTTCAGCGATGAAGTGATCATGCCCACGGGCGAGCTCAACCGCCTCGATTACTGGTTAGGGCGGATGGAAAAGGCCTATCGGGATGCTGGTGTGTATGAGCGCACCTTGTGGGGGATGGCAGGGGATCACGGCTTGGCGCCGGTCTATTTTGCGCTCAATCCGGAAAAGCAGATTTTTACCCCGCTGGCGAAAGCACTCGGAATCACAATTCATCTGGAAAAAATCTCTTCGGATGAAGGGGAAGGACCAAAGTTGACCAATGCGCTCAACCCGCCGGGTTATCATCAGGTTGATGTGGTGGTTGCCTCGACGGCGGGCGGTAACTTCATGCTCGATTTCTTTAACGCCAAAGCGGGTTGGCAGGTGCAGCCGGTGTATCAGGAATTGACCCAATGGCAACCGGCGGAAAGCGATATGCCAGTCGATGTGATCGCCGAAAGTGTGCAGCGCCTAGGGGACACGCTGGATTACTTGGTGGTACGCGAAAGTGCCTGCACTGTGAACCAATGTGCGGTGCGCTTGATTGGCGAACGCGACGGCCAGCGGGTGGATGAGATCATTCGTAAACAAGGCGACAAACTCTATTACGCGGGTTTCAATGGCAAGGCGCGCTTGCTGGATGTGCAGGTACTCAATCCTTATCTGTCGTCACCAAGCGAACAGGCGCTCAATCAGTTCGCCAAGTTGGTGGATCAATGCCTCTATGCCGCTAAAGCGGATGATGTGGCGAGTTGGTGTGATGCCGCTCAGTGGCGCGACTTAACCCGCTTTAGTGCGCGGCCCGATTCGGTGAATCAGCTAGCGGCCCTCTACGAAGAGGATCGCGCAGGCACCGTCAACCTGTTTCCTCGTGATGGTATTGGCTACAACACCAAAGTGCCGGGGCGTCATGCGGGGGAAAGTTATTTAGAAAAAGATGCGTTTCTGGGCTTTTGGGGAGCGCCAGTGGGCGCCCATCATGAGCCGCTGCTGAGTGAAGCGAACGGCTCGTTGGCGCCGACGTTGTTTGAGTATTTAACCGGTGAACCGGTGGTGCCGGGCCAAGATGGCTGGGGTTTTCCATCGCTGCTCAACCGGCTGGATATTCACCAACCGTAAAGGCGCTCATGCGGCTTGTCATGCTGAGCTAGACGCTGCGCTTGCTTGCAACGCACGTCTGGCTTTGTCGTGTTGATACCCCCACACACTGGCGGCAACGGTGATGACGCCCACCCATGACATCACGCTGAGCGTGGTGCCAAATAGGGCGTAATCAAACAGAATGGTGAGCACTGGAATGCAATAAAACAGCACGCTGACCTGACTGGCCGACTGATGTTTGAGCATCAACATCAACAGCAGCAATGCGCCTGTGGAGACCACCACACTCATCCACAGCAGCGCGACGACCAACTGCGGATTCCAAAGCATGTACCACGGCTGAGTCAGTTGAATGGCACCAAAGATCACCAGCGCGATACTGTTTTGGCTGACCACGGAATCTAAGTTGTCCAACTGAATTCGCCCCTGACAGATGGTGCCGACCGTAATGGCCGCCAGCGCCAGCAATGCCCAACCGATCCCATGCCAATTGAGCGCGCCCAATTGCGCCGAACCTGCGACCGCCAAGCACAAACCAGCAAAGCCAAACAGCAGAAACAGAGCGGCGCGGCGGCTTTGACGCTGGCGAGCCAGCAGCGGCGTGATCAAGGGTTGCAAACCGAGGATCACGGTGACGAGGCCCGGAGAAAGCCCGCTGGAAATGGCTAAGAAATAAGTACTGAGGTAACCAGCCTGCAGCAGCAAACCCGAGCCCAGCAAGTTCCAGCGCGTGGCGCGAGAGCTGTGCGCCAAACGCGGAAGCCAACGGCCCCGCATGACGCGCAGCAGCAGCAGTGTTAAGACCAGCGAGATGGCTGAACGGGCGATCAAAAAGCTCCACACGGACGCCTGTGCGACCCCCAGTTTGACCATGACCGCCCCACTGCTCCACATCAACAAAAACAGAATGGGAGCCAGCGTCAATAGGGATATCGAGGGGGTGAAACGCATCGTTCGCAACATGGATTAATCTCGGTTTGATCTATGAGTTCTCTCGATGATAAAGAGAATTTTTATCCTGTTTGTGCAGAAAAGACACTTTGATACGCCGCAACGCTCATTTTGATGTTCAACACGGAGTGGGGGACGATGCGCGTCGTGATGCTTGTAGTGAGGCATGTCGAGATGCGTCGTTATTTGCTGTAAAGCCGAGTGTAGAACTTGGGGGGCTGGCCAAAGTAGCGGCTGAAACTGCGACTGAACGCTGATGGATCTTGAAACCCTACCTGCTCGGCGATCAGGCCGATGGGATAATCGGAGTGTGTCAGTAGCGCGCGAGCCCGTTCCATCCTCAATTGAGTCAGATATTGAAACGTGGTCATCCCTAGATTGGTTTTGAATAGGTTTTTGTATTGCGTGGTGCTTAAGCACGCGATGCTGGCCAGTTCATTGATGGTGAGCGGTTGCGCCAGATGATCGCGCATCGCTTGCACCGCTTTTTGAATGCGTGGATCAATGGCGCGCGCAAACCCTTGCTTGGCTAACAGAGCCAAAAACAGCGCCAACGTCATCGCTTCAACGTTGGGATCTACCTGCGTGCGGAGCTGTTTATCGACAAATTGAATGTATGCTAAGGCCGCAGGATCCAATTGAAAACTGACCACGCTGGACGCGCTGAGGTTGGGCGGAAGCTCATGGAGATCGGCCACCAAAAAGCGAAACGTTTCTGGCGCACTGAAATCATGACGCGCCCCGGCGCGCACCACCACGCAATCGCCGAAACCGCATTTGAGCACCACGTCATCGACGGCGATGTCGATGTAGCCCGACAGCGGTAAGACCAACTGATGATAGTGGTGGACGTGGCTCGTCGCGTGCGCTGAATAGGAGCGAATGGAAAGCCGGTCACGCATGATCAATCCCAATGGCGTTGGTGCATTTGCTGGTCGTGGGGATGGCGCGTGGCCTGTTCAGCGCGATGTGCTTGCCGTGGTCGCAAAGCATAAAGTCGTCCTTGCATTGAATGAAAGTCTCACCAAGGGTGAAGGCGTTAATCAACCTGTATTGTGCCATGTAAATAGAGGACGCCGTGGCCGGAAACCATCACGTGCTCGCCTTGCCAGTCGCATTGCAACACGCCGCCACGGTGTGAGGCTTGATACGCAATCAGTTCGGTTTTTCCCAGACGTTCACCCCAAAATGGCGCCAAACCGGCATGAATGGAGCCAGTCACGGGATCTTCATCGCCGCCGTTCGCGGGCCAGAAATAGCGCGAGATAAAATCATAATCGCTCGATTGGGCTGTTGCCACGACATCATACGGAGCCAATTGTTTGAGTTGCTCATTATCGCGCAGCACCTCAAGCACGGCCTGTTCATCGTGATACACCGCAAAATACGCTTGTGGGCTGAGCCAAACTTCATCCGGCGTGATGGACAACCCGGCGAGAAGGGGCGCTGGTATGTCGTCAACGGGCTGTGGCGCGCGGTTGGGAAAGCGCATCGTAATGCGTTTGTCTGCAGTTTGAGTGACGCTGAGTGTGCCCACCGCCGCGGTCTCAAAATTTAAAGGGGTGTCACACGCGAAGTGGTTGAATAGCACGTAGGCTGATGCCAGCGTCGCGTGGCCACAGAAATCAATTTCGGTCAGCGGCGAAAACCAACGAATCGCGTAGTGATTTGCAGCCAAGCGTTTGATAAATGCCGTTTCCGACAGGTTGTTTTCCTGAGCGATGGCGAGCATCTGTGCATCACTCAACCAGTGGGTGACTGGCACGACCGCCGCTGAATTGCCTTTAAAGCGTTCAGTGGTAAACGCGTCGACAACAAACAGTTCCAATTCCATGTTGCGCTTCCGATTCCTTGGTGTGATTTTTAACATACAGAAAATCAGCAAGATAGCAACGGTATCTCAGGAAGAAAACGCGAAGCGGCACCGCTGCCGCCTCGCGCAGCGGGTCAGCTATTGTCGATCATCTGCATGATTTTTTTCATCATCACAGGTTTGAGACGTTGGGCAGCTTGCTTGTCTTCTTGCGTCATGCAGCGCTGCAACAGTGTAATGATCTTGTTTTGATTGATGATTTCGATTTCCAGCTCGGCGCGGCTGTCGGCGGGTAAGGTATTCAACATCGCTTCGCTGGATTTGAGCACCATCTGCATCTCTTCTAAGCTCATCCATTGCAGCTTGTGGGTGAACTCATAATAGTCGACGGGCGCAAAGCCGTGACGTTTGGCGATCGCTTCTACCTCAGCCACGTCGTTGGCAGGCGCGGTGGCGACCGCATCTTGGTAATGGCGTTGCCAGTCGCAATGCGTGGCGAAGGTGAGCTCGGTTGCCGGTTCATCCGGTTCGTACGAACTGTCATCCAACGCATCGCGTTCTTGCATGATTTGCAGATAGGTATTGAGGTTTTTCTCGGTTAAGACGGTTTTAGCCAACGTCGGGGTTGAGCAGAGCATCAGCAGTGAACCCGCCCACAAGGGGAAGCGTTTCATACAGCAGTTCCTTTGGTATTTAAGCCAACTGGCATCAGGGCTATTATTATGTTTTTCAGCACGTTATTCACGGCACCAGAAGTGTAGAAGCTGTTTTTTGCGCTGTCTATATTTTGTCCAATCGAGCACCGAGATTCTTAATCGCAAGACAGGGCATTGCCTTTAAACAGTCTGGTGTTGAGCAATCAAGCGCATCAACTGCGCCAGTTGGTCTTCAATCGCTGTTGTGGGCGCAAAACCAATGTTGATGCGCAAGCAATTCTGATAACGCTCCGATTCAGTAAACCAAGGGCCAATGCGAATATCGAGCTGCATTTGTTCGGCGGCATCGCCGACCGCTTGGGCATCGAGGCCGGGGATTTGCATCCACAACACCAAGCCGCCATCCGGTTGGGTGATGGTGCTGCCGGGCGGCAAATGCTCACTCAAGTAATGGAGATAGTAGGCTTTGTGTTGATTGAGTTGATAGCGCACTCG
This sequence comes from Vibrio sp. CJQ_6, assembly GCF_043106745.1. Lineage (NCBI taxonomy): Bacteria > Pseudomonadati > Pseudomonadota > Gammaproteobacteria > Vibrionales > Vibrionaceae > Vibrio > Vibrio sp. CJQ_6. The sequence continues at coordinate 148,715 of NZ_JBICMV010000028.1, forward strand.
TTTGAGATGGCTCGCGTAAGCGCCTGACTCAATAAAATCGGCCAACGCATACTGAACCAGTGTGGGCACCCCCAGTGCCCGTTTGAGATAGGGCTGAAAGTAACGCCCCGGACGACACCAACCCAGCCGGTAGCTGGGAGACAAGGTTTTCGACACTGAACCACACCACAGCATGTACCCCCCTTCATCGTAGTAGGCCGCGGGCAATGGCGGTTGGTGACGATGGGGCAGTTCCAAATACACATCATCTTCGATGACCGGAATGCGATAGCGGTTGGCGAGTTGTGCCAAGCGTTGCTTTTGTTGGCTGGAGAGTGTGATGCCTTGCGGATTCATGTGGGTGGTACAGAACAACCCGGCTTGCACCGTCCCGCGTTGCAGGTGTTGTTCGAATTGGTCGAGGTCAATGCCCTCTGCCAACGAAGGAATTTCGAGGATACGCAGCGACAACTGCGACAGCAGATCGAGCAAACCGTTGTAGCAGGGGGAACTGATGGCGACCGTATCGCCGGGTTGGGTACACACCATCAGCGCCATTTTGACGCCATCCATACAGCCGTGCGTGATCACCAATTCTTCGCCGTTGAGGGCAAAGCCGCTGTGGGTGAAATGCTGGGCCAGCGCATTGAGTAGCGCGGGTTCACCTTGTGGTGCGGGGTAGTAGGTGAGCTGCGGGCTGGCCCGTTTCATCGCCCGGCGCAGGCTGCGATCGAGCGCTTGTTGGGCTGTTTTATCCAATTGCAGGCGTGAGGTGCCCAGCGGGCCGCAAGGCGTGAGTGTGCGGTGACGAATCGTGGTTGGCGTCGCCACTTGGCTGCGAAAAGGGGGCCAACTGGGCGTGGGGGCGATGGTGTGTTGCTCGGCAATAAAGAATCCCGCTTGCGGGCGCGCAATCAACCAGCCTTGCGCTTCGAGTTCGGCATAACAGCTCACCGCTGTTGAGACGCTCACCCCTTGCTGGCTGGCAAACTGGCGCAGTGACAACATGCGATCGCCCGGGCTGAGCTTTCCCGCCTCAATATCGTGAATGAATTTCTCTGCCAGTTGTTTATATCGCGCCATGCGGTCACCAAATTGTACTGGTTAAATTTTAATAAATTGTATCTGTACTGTTTTTGTTCGGCAAGGGAGACTGAGTGCTCGATAAAACAGGAAGGAGAACACCCATGCAGGGACGAGATTTACTGCTCATCATCAGTGTGATGGCCATCTGGGGCTTTAATTTTTCGATGATCAAACTGGGCGTCAGCGAGATGGATCCGCTGTTGATTGCTGCCGCGCGCTTTTTCTGCGCCACTTTTCCCATCATCTTTTTTGTGCGCAGACCCACGGTGCCGTGGCGCTATTTGATGGCGTATGGCGTGGTGTTTGGTACCGGAATCTGGGGGATGGCGTCGTGTGCCATCACGTGGGGCTTGTCCTCTGGCATGGCGTCGGTGCTGCTGCAAACGGATGTACTGACTACGGTGCTGGTGGGGGTGTTGCTCTACAAAGAGGTGATTTCTCCGCGCATGGCTGCAGGCATTGTGGTGTCGGTGGCCGGATTGGTGGTGTCGATCATTTACACCAATGGCAATGTCACGTTTGCTGGCGTGGTGTTGATTCTGATCGCTGCGATCTGTTGGCCGCTGGCTGGCGTGATTGTGCGCGCATCGGGCACGCGTTCTGCGTTTGCGTTCAACATTTGGGGCATGCTGTTTGCGCCGCTCCCGCTGGTGGCGCTCAGCGTGGGAATTAACGGATGGGAGGTGTTGAGCACCACGTATCAGCAATGGAACAGCAATGCGTGGCTGTCGGTGCTGTTTCAGGCTTACCCAACGACAGTGTTTGGTTACTGGGTGTGGAACAAGATGGTGTTGAAATACCCGATGAGCCAATTGGCACCCATGACGTTGTTGGTGTCGGTGTTTGCGCTGCTGAGCGGGTATGCGCTGTATGATGAACAGTTGTCCATGGCGCAATGGGTATCGTGCAGCACGTTCTTATTGGGGATTGGTCTGGTGCTGTATCCGCAGCGCAAACCGGTGGGGTCGGTAGGTAAGCCGGTGGCGAACCCCTCGGCGTCGTAACGCACCTGATTTCATGTAGGCGTGTTGATCAGCCTGTATGCCTTTCAAGTCGCATTTCTTGCAGCCGCACTCGGTGTCTTTGGTGCGGCGTTTTCGACGCTTTGGGCGGGATTTATCGATGACATACGCCCTTTGCGATGCTCGTGAACAGGTCAATCTCGCATAAGAATCTATTCATCACTTGAAATATTCCATTTATTTACATAACCAACAATAGTCGACTTTGTCACAACTTTTTGACTTAGATGTGTGTTCTTTTATTGATTTAGGTGATATGGTTCACATTGTTTTATATGTAACAGTTTGTTAATGGGAATAAAAATATGAATTTATTTGAACAAACCGATCCGTCACGTCGACGTTATGGCTTGGCTGCCTTTATTGGCTTAATCGCGGGTGTTGTGTCCGCTTTCGTGAAATGGGGTGCTGAAGTTCCGCTTCCACCGCGCAGTCCAGTGGATATTTTCCAAGCGGCCTGTTCGCCAGAATCACTGATTCGTGCGGCTGAAAACATCGACTGCTCACGTAATTTCCTCAATCCGCCTTACGTTTTCTTGCGCGACTGGATTGGTGTTGTTGATCCAAACGAAGCCGTTTATACCTTTGCAGGCCACATTTTTAACTGGGTTGGTGTCACACACATTATCTTCTCCATTGTTTTTGCGGTGGGTTACTGCGTGGTTGCAGAACAATTCCCGAAAATCAAATTGTGGCAAGGTCTGTTTGCTGGTGCATTGGCACAAATCGGCGTTCACATGATCACCTTCCCACTGCTGGGTTTGACTCCGCCTGTGATGGAATGGCCATGGTACGAACACGTGTCTGAAATCGTTGGCCACCTGGTTTGGTTCTGGTCGATTGAAATCATCCGTAGAGATCTGCGTAACCGCATCACGCGTGAACCGGATCCTGAAGTGGCATTGACGGCCGCAACTCGTTAATTCCGTAGGTTATTGAAAAGGTCGCTGAGGCGACCTTTTTTTATGCGCTCCGTTGGGATGTTTCACTGTTTCCCGGCACATCAAGAAAAGGGCCATTCAGCCCTGCGATAACGCGTTGGCGTTGAATGGCCCGTTTGATGCCTTCGCACTTAACGCGGGAACTGCGCAACACCAGTCGCCAAAATGTGGTCGGCGATGTAGCGATGCGTTGCCGTGGTGGGGTGAGTCACATCCCAGAACACAAATCGGTCTGAACCGGATGAGGCACACTCGGCAGCCAGAGCATGGGTGTAGAGATAATCCGCCGCGGAGCTGCGCTGAATATCAAGACACGGCGCGCTGGCATTATCAAAGCCATGCGCGGCTGGGTCGGCGATCATCTGATCAAACAGCGTGTAGGCGTCAAACAGCGAAATGTTGATGCCCTGCATCTGGAAGTAGCGTGCCTGCTCACGAATGAACGCGTTCATGCCAATCACTTTGGCGCGCACCTCGTCGATGTGTTCCTGCGTTGAATATTGGAACTGCGGCGCGCGCGTGGCATCTGGCAGGGTCAACAGCACCAGATTTTTCGCTCCCGCTTCCACCAGACGAATCAGCGCCGAGCTGTAATCCGCTTTGACGTCGGCCAGTGAACGGTCGTAGTTCATAAAATCATTCAGACCGAATTCGAGCGTAAACAGTGTGTTCTCCGCACGGTAATTCGGCGCCATCTCCATGTAGGTCAGGTACGAACTGACTTGCTCATTCACGCCAGTCAGCGCCCAGTATTGATTGCGCCCTGCCGCGCCGCCCACGGCCCAGTTGTAAAGGGGGAGCCCCAAACCTTGCGCCAGATACTCGGTCCAGACAAATCCGTTGGAAAAGTGGCCGACAAACCAAGAGTTCGGATTCGGGAAGCGCCATTGTGAGGCGTTAAAAATGTTGCCGGTGTCGGACAGGCTGTCACCAAAGGCGATCACCTTGTTGATCTTGCTTGGCGCGTTGGCGACATCGTTGCTCCAGATGGTGTGGTTATAAGAAAAACGGGTGTCGGCCGCGGCATAGGTGATGTCGGCAGTATCGTGGGTGAGGCCCAGCGTCTCTTCACAGCGCTGCAGGATGGTGTCGGGCTGAGTCTCGGTGTAGAACATATTTTTGTAACTCACGGAGGACCACCAGTAGCCATCAATGGTGAAATCACTGCCGTCCGCGTTCTTTGCCCACTCCCAGGTGGTGTACGGATCGTTGTGCGTCGCCGCCGGACGATACCAGCAGCGAACGTAGGTGTACGTCGGGCTGCCTAGTGTTTGTGCCGAATCCGCTTCAGATGGCGCCATGAGCGGCGCTGGGTTGATGTCGTTTGCCAATACCGCTGGCGCAATGGCGCTGAGGCTCGCAATCAGCAGAGTGTGTTGTAATGTCATCGTGTCTCTTCTTATTGTGTTGGTTGTATGGCTGATTCAGCGTCGGGTCTGTGTACTCGATGACCGAATCAGCCATGGTTAGCCACTGACTTTCTGGTCGGAGGTGTTCAATGCGATATCTATTCACACCACTAATGCAATTGAAAGCATAAAGCGTGGTGCTTGGGAGGAAGATCATGCTTGAATGTGCATTTGTTCATCGGCATGAATAAATTCGGACAAAAAAACAACGTTTATTTTTATTTGAAGGATGCAATGAGAAAATATGAACAATAATAAAATGAGTACGAGTTATTTCACCTTATCTAAATTAGTGTGTGCAAAATAAGTAAATGATAAAACAATGCTCGCTAAATTAAATATTGATGAATTATTTGTGTTTTTATTCGCCATGTTAAAGAAATCTGTTTAAAACGAATTTAAAACGTGATCTTGTACGATGCTTTTTGTGAATCAGCTTTATTTGTAATGCACTTCCTTATATTGATCACTTGAGCGTCAGCAGATTTACCCCATCTTTGTAGACCTGAACAGCCTTCCTGCGGTTGTCGCGCTCACGTTGACTCACTGAACGAGTCAGTTTACTAACCAATTGAATAATAAAATCTAGCCCTCTATTCTGAGCGGCTTGGAGCGGTTTCCTATTGTCTGTCGACAAGGGGAAAGCCTATTAATAATAAACCATTCTATTTGACGTGATTACGTGAAGTAGAGTGAAAATAATAAAGGGCACCTATGCGAAAACTAAATTCTTATGCAGCAACCACGTTGGTATTATGTTCACTTTCAACAAGTGGCGATGCGTTGGCCGATATCCATGATCCGGTTGGCGAAGCCGTTTCTATTTTGAGTCAGGTTTCTGATTCGAGTCAGATTAATTATTTCAACGCGCAATATTGGCAGGAAAACGATTCCGATATGCCAACTCTGGCACAATTGCGTCAATTCGTTGTGCAAGAGAAACAACGTATTTTGATGGATTTCAGCCAGATCGAAAATAACGAAGAGCGCGCAGTGATGCAGGCGCTGTTTCGTCAGCAATATGGCATGAGCTTTGCGAGCCGGTTCGTCTTGGTGACCGAACATAAAGGGGAACTGCTGTTTACGCCGTTTGATGCGGCGGATGACGTCAACCCTGCTTTGCTGGAAGCGCCGGCCGCCAAGCGAGTACGCCGCTCACTGTCGGATAGCCAGCGCGTCAGTGGTGGTGAAACCAATACACTGCCGCATGTGGCGTTCTATATTAACGTCAACCGCGCGATCAGCGACGAAGAGTGTACCTTTGATAATTCTTGGTTATGGAAGAGTGACAAAGGGCGCCGCTCATTCTGTCACGATGCCAACATCTCCCTGATTTATCGTGTCAATCTGGAACGTTCACTGCAATATGGTATTGTCGGCTCGGCGACACCGGATGCGAAAATTGTCCGCATCAGTTTGGATGATGACAGCACGGGCGCGGGCATTCATCTCAACGATCAACTGAGTTACCGCCAGTTCGGCGCCGATTACGTGACGTTGGATGCCTATTTCCGCGAATGGTCGACCGATGCGATTGCGCAGGATTATCGCTTCGCCTTCAATGCCTCCAACAACAAAGCGCAGGTTCTCAAAACGTTTCCGGCCAGCAACGTCAACGCCAATTTTGAGCGCAAAGAAGTGTCTGGGTTTGAGCTGGGCGTGTCGGGTGGCGTGGAAGCCGACAGCAAAGGGCCGAAAGGCAAGCTCGAAGCCCGCGCGAGTTACTCACAGAGCCGCTGGCTGACGTTCAATACGCAGGATTACCGTATTGAACGCGCCACTAAAAATGCGCAGAACATTAGCTTTAGTTGGGCGCGCCAGCAGTATGCCACTGCGGAATCGCTGCTGAACCGCTCCACCGATGCGTTGTGGGTCAATACCTATCCGGTGGATGTGAACCGCATCAATCCGATCGGCTACGCCAGCTTCGTGCCGAAAATGGACGTGATTTACAAAGCGTCACCAAGCGAGAGCGGTTCGACCGAGTTTGTGATTGATTCTTCAGTCAATATTCGCCCGATCTACAACGGTGCGTACAAACACTACTATGTCGTCGGCGCACATCAGTCGTATCACGGTTTTGAAGACACGCCGCGTCGCCGCGTGACTAAATCCGCCAGTTTTACTGTCGACTGGGATCATCCGGTATTTACCGGTGGTCGCCCGGTGAATCTGCAATTGGCCAGCTTTAATGATCGCTGCGTCACGGTGCAAGCTGACGGCACGCTGACAGCCAGCACGTGTGACAACCAAACCGCGAGTCAGTCGTTCATCTACGACCAACTGGGCCGTTATGTGAGTGCGCTGGACACCAAACGCTGTCTGGACGGCAATGCGTTGGATGCGCTGCAAGCATGTAATCAGAGCCTCAGCCAACGCTGGGAGTGGCAAGAGGGCAGCGACGCGCTGACCAACGTCTACAGTGGCGAAACGCTGGGACACGATACGACAACGGGTGCATTGGGCTTGTATGCCTCCGCCAGTGACAGCGTCAGCCTGCGCACCATCACCGCCTACACCGATGTATTTAACCAGCAACAAACTTCGCCGGTATTGGGGCTGGCGGTGGGTCAGCTTAACGCGCAACCGTTGAGTGCTGAGGGAACCCTGTTTGTGCGCTCGGGAGCGGCGATCGATGCGCTCGGCACCGCAGAAGGGTTGATGGTCGGTGGCAGCGGCGGCTCGCTGAGCCAAGTGGATTTACGCCAAGTGCAATCGGTGGTCGCGACTTCAGGCGATTTTAACTACGGTGGACAGCAACTGCTGGCGCTGACGTTGACGTATCTTGATGGTAGCGTGCAGACGCTTGGGTCAAAACAGTACGGCACCCATCTGCATGAGGATCGTTTTGATGTGCCGGCAGGTCAGTCCATCACAGCGGTTAAAATTTGGGCCGACAACTGGTTGGTCAAAGGGCTGCAACTGGAACTGAATTAACTGAGAACTGAACTCAGTCCATTCGGAATGAACAATCCCCGCCATCTGGCGGGGATTTTTTGATTCAACCCTCACCATCGATGGTGGGACATCAACCGTGCGTGTAGAACCACAACACGCTGCTACACACCAGATACATCACCACAATGTAGCGCCAGTTGGCATGCAGCAACGCTTTCGCGCTGATGTCGTAGCGCGATTGAATACTGAGCTGAACGCCGGAAAACGGCGACAGCGTAATGCCCAGCGACCAGCCCATCAGCAGGGTCATGCCGAGTAAATCCGGATCGCTAACCGTCGGCGAGAGTACACTCCCCGCCAGTACCACACTGGTGACCGGATGCATGCCGCTGAGAGCGAGCAGTGCCAATACCACCAAAGTGAGGCTGGCTTCCAGCGCGCCGAACTGAGTGGGCGCAAGCTGAATCTGCGTCGCTGCCAGTGCCGACGCTACGCCTGCTGCCAGCATGGCTGCGGCAGCAAACAGCACCACTTCTCCGGCCGAACCCGCCACACCGGAAGTAATGTGATTACGCGCGCTATAGAGCCCTAATTTGCCTTTTTTTAGCAGCAACCAACTGCCTGTAAACACAATCGCGGTGAGTGTCACCAAGGACAACACGCTGATGTGTGGATACAGTGTGTGACCGGACATCACCACCAGCGCCAGCAGCCCCGGCATCCACAGCGACGAAAACGAAATCGGGTAGCCGTTCATCTGCTCGGCATCCGAGCGGCGGGTGATCTGCCATGCGCTGAGTGACAGCGCCACCAAGCTCACCGGCAAGCCGTATAACACCAATGTGCCCAGTTGCGCGCCCGGCGCACTGATGAGGGTTAACCCCATGGAAGCGAAAAATGGTGACCAAAACGCGCACGTGGCAAACGCGCGCAGTAATACCAAGCCTTGCGTGGTGGTGAGTTTGTCTTTCGAGGACAATTTATCGCCGACGATGATCACCGACGACATATTCAGCACCGCGCCAAACAAATGCGCGCCAAACAGCGTGCGCACCAACGCCGATTTACCTTGCGGCAGTTGCTCTCCGGTACGCACACTCTCCATGGCGAAAATGCGCAGAAAACCGACCCCAATCAGCATGGTGACCACGTTTTGGTTAGCTTCGATGGCTTTGAGCACGTAGTGACCGCCGCTACCATTCAGTAGGCCATAAATCAGCCCCGCGGTGCCCACGCCAAATAGCAGCAGAATCTGTTTTTTCTGCGCCGGTTTGACGGCGGGCAAAAATAAGCCTGCGGCGATCCAAATCGGAATGCCAGCCCAAAAGCCGGCGATGTGATCGGTCAGTTGGGCGCTCAGCGAAAGGAAAAGGCTCGCCATCAGCAGCCAGCCACCGGTGGCAGCAATCGTTGGATTCATAACTTGTGTGTACGCTCGTGAAGTTGGACGACGTTGAGTGCCGACGTGGCAACGTCCGGAATGGGCGTGATGAAGCGCGAGTCGTCTTGCTGACATCATAATCAGAGCCAGCCACTCACGGCAAGCGATTGCGTGAGGAGTTCGGGGCGCTTAGCCGCGCAGACAGGTTTGGAAGTAGGTCACTTCATTGCTGGGCAGGCGATAAACAGTCGCCGGTTTGCCGCCTTTGCCCTTGCTGGAGGCCGCGATCTTGTTGGCGCTGACAATCACGCCTGTATCAATCAGGCGACGTTTGACCGTCATGCGATTCACTTCAACGCCAAACTTGGCGTAAGCCTCGATGATGTCGGCCACCAGAAACTCTTTTTCCAATGAAAACAGGACCACAGACGTGTATTCCACCGCTGCGCGCAGCTTTTTCCACGCGTGTTGGATTTGCGCCACATGGTCAAAGGCCAGCGCCATGTCGCCATGGAGCAGCGGTTCGAGATCAAACCAGCCAGCGCGACTGCGGTCGATGCCAAAATCTTCGATTTGTTGCACGTTGGATGGGTTGAGCAGCGCGTAATGCGAAATGCTGACGCTCCAGCCATCGGGGTCACGTTTGGGGTTTCCGTCTACCAAGGGGTCGCTGATGAAGTTGGGGTAGGTGTGCACTTTTTGGCGACAAATGCGGCGTCGTGCGGAATCGAAATCTTCATCGGCGGGTTCACCGCCGCTCGCGGTCAGGTCTTCATCGTACACCAAGCCGCCCGGAACGGCCCATTTGCCGCAGTCGGGTCGGTTCGGATTACTTCGCTTCACCAGCAGGGTTTGGATCCCCGAAGGGGCCAAGCGAAGGCAAATCATATCAATGGTGACGATCATAGTGTTTTCCCAACGGCAGTGAATCTCTGGCTCGTGTTCATCGCCAGTCGTGTGTTTTGCGCGTGATTCACGCCAGCGTGTTGCAAGTGCGTTGTGTGACGAACAATGGGCTCATTCTAGGCAAGCGATCTGTTTGGGTCAAATGTAAATAACATAATGTGACAAACTAAATTTTATTCAATGCGTTGGTGCCTTCCTTGGCTGTAAAGGCTTGGAATCTGATTGTTTTGCATCAATATCCATGATTGATTTGTGGATATGTAACTATTGTTAGGTTTGTCACAAAAGTTGACAAACTTCGTGTGCTCATTTAATGTGCCGGAAATAGTTAGGAACACAATGTTACTAACATGACTAACCCCCATGTCGTGAATTGAAGGAAGGCATCATGAACTCTCGCCTGTTTTCTCCACACATCATCCGCAGTTTGTTGGATCTCGATGCCTATAAAATCAATATGATGCAGGCGATCCACTCCCTCTATCCAGACGCGCAGGTGCGTTACGAACTGATCGTACGCAGTGATGAGGATGTGAGCGAGCTGTTGGAAGAAGTGCGCGATGAGATTCGTCATTTAGCATCCCTGCGTTTCTCGGATGCCGACATTGTGTATCTGAAACAAAGCTCCCCGCATCTGAAAACCTCATTTTTGCAAGCATTACGCTACTTCCATTTTCAGCCGGATCGTCAGGTCGAGTTTGGCGTGATCAAACAAGATGGCAAACATCAGCTGCGCATTGGGATTCAAGGCAGCTGGCGCGATACCATTTTGTACGAAACCATCGTGATGTCGATTGTGTCTGAAGTGCGCAACCGCCGCCGCTGGGCGCAGGTGCCTGCGGAACTGCCATTGCAAGTGTTGGCGGACAAAGTGCAAAAGCTCAAAGCAGACATTGCAAAGCGAGGCATCACCAATTTCTCGCTCACCGAAATGGGCACTCGTCGCCGTTTCTCCAGCCAAGTGCAACGGGATGTGATGGCGTATCTGGCGCAAGAAATGCCTGAGCTGTTGCTGGGCACCAGCAACTACCATTTTGCGCGCGAGTTTAATCTGAAGCCGATTGGCACCATTGCCCATGAATGGTTCATGGGGCATCAGGCGCTGGTTAATGTGCGTGATTCACAGCGTGTGGCGTTGGAGCAATGGCTGAAAGCGTTCGACGGTCAATTGTCAATTGCGCCCACAGACACGCTGACTATTGACGCGTTCCAAGAAGACTTCAATATGCATCTTGCCAAGGCGTACGACGGCATTCGTCACGACTCGGGCTGCCCATTCAAATGGGGCGATCGCATGTTGGCGCACTACCAAAATATGGGCATCGATCCCGCGTCGAAAGTGTTTATCTTCTCCAACGGCCTGAACTTTGATGAAGCGCTGGATCTGTGTGAATACTTCGCAGGTCGCGTGCGCATTTCGTTTGGCATCGGCACGTTCCTGACCAACGATCTGGGCGGTTGGACCAATGAGCAAGACATCGCCTATCAGCCATTGTCGATCGTGATTAAGCTGACCGAATGCAATGGTCGTCCGGTGGCTAAAATCAGCGATGAGCCTGAAAAAGCCATGTGTGAGGATCCGCTGTTCTTGGCCAACCTCAAACGCCGATTCAACATCGAGTTGGATGTCGATGCGCTGATTGAGGAACTCAAACATCAAAAGCGAGCCAAACGGCAGTACATCGCAGCAGCATGATTAGAAAAACGGCGTTCGCGCCGTTTTTTTTCGTCGCGGATTTCCCGGGTTTGCTGCGTGCTTCACTTGATGCTGCGCGTGATGCTGCGTTTGAGCCACGCTGGCGTGGTCAGCTCTTTTCTGCCTCAACGATAGGATGAAATCGGGCGACAATTGTTGTGATTGCGTTGGTTTTTATTCACGTAGCTTTTGAATGGTTTTGTTGTTATATTTCTGTTTTGTAAGATAATTGTTTTTGATTTTCATCATTAATGATTGCATTTGTGCATTGTTTCACGACGCGTTAAAAGACAATGAAAGGATAATCATCGCGAAGTGAATGGAATGAAAAAATATTTCGAATTGATCGACAAACCTACGTTTTTTGGCGCACTTGGCCTGCTGTTTCTGGTGGTTGTGCCACTGGCGTTATGGCCAGCAGAAGGCGCAGATTGGATTGCCGTTGCCAAAACCTTTATGACCGACAAGCTCGGTTTTCTCTATCTCTCCTTAGGCCTTGGCGCCATCTTCTTCATGATTTACATCATCTTCAGTGACATTGGGCAAATCAAGCTCGGTGATGCAGATGAAAAACCCGAATACGGCACGGCGTCGTGGGCGGCGATGCTGTTTTGTGGCGGGATCGGCGCCAGTATTTTGTATTGGGGCATGATTGAGTGGGCGTATTACTACATGGCGCCACCGTTCCAGCTCGAACCCGGCAGTGAAGCGGCGATTCGCTGGGCGGCCACGTATGGGATCTTCCACTGGGGGCCGATTGCGTGGGCAATCTACTTGATTCCGGCGGTGCCGATTGCGTACTTCTTCTACGTGCGAAAGCAGCCGGTGCTGAAAGTCTCGGCGGCGCTGATGCCGATCATCGGTGAAGCGCGCAGCTTTGGGAAAACCGGTAAAGTCATCGACATTCTGTTTATCTTTGGTTTGCTGGGCGGTGCTGCGACCACGCTCGGTTTGGCGGCCCCGCTGATCAACGAAGGCATCAGTTACCTGTTTGGCATTCCGGCGACCACCATGTCGCAAATTGGTGTGTTGATGCTGTGTACGGTGATCTTTGCTTACTCGTCGTACAAGGGGATGGATGGCGGCATCAAGGTGCTGAGTAACATCAACTTCTGGGGTGCGATGGCGTTGCTGGCCTTTGTGCTGGTGGCCGGGCCAACCATTTTCATGCTGGAAACCGGCCTAGATTCTGTGGGCCGCATGCTGAGTAATTTCTTCTCCATGGCCACGTGGGCAGAACCGTTTGGTGGCTACGGCACGTTTGAAGACACGCATTTCCCGCAACATTGGACCATTTTCTACTGGGCGTGGTGGTTGGTGTACGCGCCAAGCATGGGCCTGTTTGTGGCCAAGATTTCGCGCGGTCGCACCATCAAACAGATGGTGACGGGGTCGATTTTCTATGGCTCGGCAGGCTGCGCGATGTACTTCATTGTACTGGGTAACTACGGCTTATCGTTGCAGTTGTCGGGGCAGTTGGATGTGGTGGCGATCCTCAACGAAGCCGGTCCAACAGCGGCAATTTTCAGTATTTTGGAACAACTGCCTTTCAGCACCGTGGTGATTGCGGTCTTTACGGTGCTGTGCATTATTTTTACGGCGACCACGTTTGACTCCATCTCCTACATTCTGGCGGCGGTGGTGCAAAACAACGTTGAAGAAGAGCCGATGCGTTGGAACCGTTTGTTCTGGGCCTTTACGCTGTCGGTGATGCCGTCGGTGTTGATGTTCATGGGCGGACTGGCGACGCTGCAAACCGCGGCAATCGTGGGCGGCCTGCCGCTGTTGGTGATTGCGGTGATGTTGATGATGTCGGGCATTCGTGCGGCGAACCTCGATTTGATGCATCAGGAAGGGTATGAGGATCCGGTGATCAACATTGAAGAGTTGCCGGAAATCGACCCTTGGTCGCGCGAAGGGATTGCATTGGCCCGCTTTGAAAAGCTCAAAGCCGAAGCGGTTAATGCTGCGGATCAGGAGCGCGAAAAACGCACCGAGATTTGGGCCATCCAGAAACTGTTGCGCTCTCAAGCGTTAGCCAATAAAGAGCAGGGATTGGAGCCGGAATCGACCTCGCAGGACGACCTCGATCGGTTGCAGCAATTGACGGATGAGATGATGGCCATCAAACAATACAAATTGCAGGCGTCTGAAAGCGCGCAGCAGGCGCGGATTGAGTTCAACGAGCTTTTGCGTGAGCGTCAGGCGGAATCTGCGCAAGCACAAGCCTAAATTCACGATTTGCGAATTCGACGATTCGCAGCCCATTGATCGCAAAGCCAGTTCGAATCGGACTGGCTTTTTTTGTGTCTGCGCATTGCGGATTTTTCAATGCTGCGTGCGATCTTTTACGTGACATCAGGGGTCAATGCGGCATAATGCATTAAAAACACTTACGTGATATTAAGTTTATGACCCAAGAAGAACGCCTAATTCACTTACAAATGCTGATCAAGCAGCAGGGAAAAATGACCCTAACCGACATCTGTGACCAGTTTGGGGTGTCGCGTGATTCCGCGCGGCGCGATCTGGTGAAGCTCACTCAGTTGCCGGGCATTCAGCGCATTCGTGGCGGTGCGATGCTGGCGCCAGTGTCGCCGAAAAGCGAACCGTTTGCGGCCAAAGCCGTCAGCGCGAGCAAGCACGCGTTGGCGCAGTGCGTGGCATCGATGGTGGATGCGCAGGATTACATTGTGCTCGATACCAGCACCACGTTGGCGCTCGTCCCCGGTTATCTGGCCGCACCCGCGACCATCGTCACCAACTCAGTCAACACGCTGGCTCAGGTTGAAGAGGGGGCTTCGTATACGGTCCATTTGTTGGGCGGCCATTTTGATCCGTACAGCCGCGCCATTTTGGGCCCGCAGGCCGAGCAGCAAATGGCTGGCTATCATGTCAACAAAGCATTTATTGGCGTGTGTGCCCTGTCTGAGCGCGGCTTGACCACTAACTATGAACAAGAAGCGTCGATGAAACGCGCGATGATGGCACAAGCGCAGCAGATCATTTTGGTGTGTGAACAGCGCAAAATGGGCACCGAGAATTTTCATCACGTGTGTGATGTGGCGGCGATCGACATGGTGATCACCGACGCGCCACCCGCGCCAGCACTGCAAGAATTATTTGACCGTCACGACATTCAGTGTGTTGTGGCGACCGCACCAGAAGGACAGTTTTGATATGACTTACGCTCCGGTAAAAACCGCCGTGATTGGCTACGGCTATTCGGCGAAAACCTTTCACTTGCCTTTCATCAACGCGCTGCCTGAGCTGACGCTGAGTGCGATCAGTTCCAGCCAACAAGCCGCAGTCGCGGCCGATTGGCCAAGCGCGCAATGGTTTGGTGATGCAAATGACCTGCTGGACAACAGCGATGCGGAGCTGGTGATCATCACCGCGCCGAACGATGTGCATTACCCGCTGGCCAAACGCGCGCTGCAAAATGGCAAGCACGTGATCGTTGAAAAGCCGTTCGTGACCCGTATTGAAGATGGCGAAGAGCTGATTGCATTGGCGGCGGAAAAAGGCCTCACGCTGAGCGTGTTCCATAACCGTCGTTGGGATGGCGATTTTCTCACCCTGCAAAAGCTGATGGCGGAAGGGCGTTTGGGTGACATCAAACTGTTTGAATCCCACTTCGACCGCTACCGTCCACAAATTCGTCAGCGCTGGCGTGAACTGGCGCAAGATGGCGGCGGTATTTTGTTTGATTTGGCGCCGCACCTGCTGGACCAAGCGCTGGCGCTGTTTGGGCTGCCACAGGCGATCAATGCGCAGTGCCGCATGATGCGCCCGGGCGCGACCACCATCGATTACTACAACCTGATCCTGCACTATCCAAATCATTTGGTGCACCTGCATTCAAACCTTTACAGCCCAGAGCCGAACCTGCGTTACAAAGTGCTAGGCAGCCTGGCGAAGTATGAGAAATACGGCCTCGATCCACAGGAAACCTACCTCAAAGAAGGCAAGCAACCAGACAGCCCGCAATGGTCGCAGGAAGAAGCGTCGTTGTATGGTCAGCTACACAGCGAAACGGGATCAGAAACCATTGCGACCGAACTGGGCGGCTATCAGCTCTATTTCAAAGGTGTGGCGGATGCGATTCGTCTCGGCACGGCCAACCCGGTGCCGCCAGAGCAGGCACTGCAAAACATCGCGCTGATTGAAATGGCGCTGGAGAGCAGTAAAACGGGTCAAACGTTGCAGGTGAACTTATGAGCCTGACACTGGCCGAGATTGCGCAGCAAGAAGAGGCGCTGCAACTGAGCCATTTTAACCACGATGTGGCGTGGCAATTGGGCTGCACGCTCAAACAGATGGCGGAAAGCCAGCAAGTCGCGGTGGCGATTGAAGTGTATGGTTTTGGCCAGACGCTGTTCCAATACGTCATGCCGGGCACGTGCGCGGATCATCTCGACTGGATGCGCCGCAAACGCAATTCGGTGCTGCGTTATGGCCGCAGTTCTTACTATCTGTCGCTGTACAACGCGCAAAAGCAGCGCGAATTTGAGACGCAGCCGCACATTGATGCGGCGGCATATTGCGCTCATGGCGGCTCGTTTCCGATTCGAATTGCCGGGTCGGGATTGGTGGGGGCGGTGACGGTGTCGGGCTTGGCTCAAATCGACGATCACCTGATGGTGAGTGATGCGCTGCAAAGCCTGCAACTCTCCAGCGCCCAATAAACACGAAGCCCCGTAAGGGGCTTTTTTAGGCCGGTTGATCGAGTATCACTTCTCGCATCAAATGATCGATGGTTTCCACCACCTGTTCACTGGCGCTTTCCATCGCTTGTAGTTCATCCACCAACTGATTCAGGTTCTGCTGCTGTCCGGCCAACAGCGCTTCTTTGCCAGCGTCGTGCACGCGCTGATGCGGCTCCTTCAATCGGGCAAAGTGATGCAAGTGACTGTAGAGCTTGGCGCCGTTGCCTTTAAAGTACCATTGACCCAAACGGCATTCGGTGTGCGCATTGACGCTGCTGTCGAATGCTTGCTGCTCAATGTGTTGGTAGATGTGGTTCTTCCACACCGCGTGATCAATTTTCACGGTATCGAGGAAGGAACGCGCGGTCGCGATGCGAATCACCTCTTGCATGTGTTGTGATTTCGCCAGTACCGCATTCACCACCTGCTCAATTTGCTCCGAGGAGGTTGCCACTTCCAACGAATACGTTTGGTTGCTGTTGATGGATGCTTTGATGTCGGAAGTTTGTGTGATCACCTGTTTCACCAAGTGTTCAATTTGATCGCTGGCGTGGTGCGCTTTGCCCGCCAACGCGCGAACTTCATCGGCGACCACGGCAAACCCCCGTCCGGCTTCGCCAGCGCGTGCCGATTCAATGGCGGCATTCAACGCCAGCAGGTTGGTTTGTGCAGAGATCTCTTGAATCGCATTGATGAGTTGGCCGATGGACGACGCCGTGGTGTCGAGAATGGCGGCAGCTTCCATGTTGCTGATCGCTTGTTGATTGATGCGTGTCGCCCGTTCAGACAGGCGGCTCAAGGCCGATTGCGTTTGGGCAAACATGTCATCCAACTGATGCAGCTCATTCAATTCCTGTTCCATCTCTTCGGCGCTGCGCGCCAGCCCAGTGCGAATCGCTTCCAGCATGGCACCGCCGCGCAGTTGCGCACGGATGACTGCGTTGGTGGTTTGGTCGCTCTGTTGGAGATTGCAAATCTCGCGCTCTTTTTGCGCCAGTTGGTCGACTAAATCCTGTATCTCTCGTTGATGTTGTTCATGTGTTTCCGTCTGCTGACGGCGCATGTCTGCAAGCTCGCGCTTGAGTTTATGGTTAAACACTGCTGCCTCCCAAATTAGCTGAACTAACAACAAGCAGCAATGCCCTGCCGCTTTGTGCTGCACGCGTTGATGCGTGATATCGATTGCACTCGAGATTATGCCATTTTCAGTCACCGTCATTTCGAGAGTTACACCATAGAAATGCATAAATACCCAGCAATTGTGAAAGAAAAAATTACTTATATATTAGTTATTTAAATGAGTTTTAGGTTTCTATCTGTGCGGCGGATGATGGCGGTATTGAGCGCTCATTTTTGGCGGCAGAATGAGCAAATTGGGGTGGGGATGGAGGCATTGCCCGCCACATCAGCAGCGCGGCGGACAATGTTAAGGCGCTCGGCTTAGCTCAGTTTGATCAGCGCAAACTGTTTCTTACCGCGTTGCAGCAGGTAGTAGCGATCGAACAGCGCAAAACTGTGGCTCAAATCGGCGTCGGCCATTTTTTCCCCGTTGACGCGAATGGCGCCATTGGCCAACCATTCGCGTGCCTGACGCTTGGAACTGGCGAGTTGTGATGCGATCAGCAGTTCAACCACATCATCTGCAGTGCTGACGGTGGTGCACGGCAGCCCGTCCAACTCCAGTTGTGCCAGTTCATCTCGGCTGAGCTGCGTAACAGCGCCACTAAACAGGGCGTCACTGATGCGCTGCGCGCTCGCTAAGCCCGCTTCCCCATGCACAAACGCAGTGATGTTCTCGGCCAGAATTTGCTGCGCTTGCGGCTTGCCGCTTCGCGCGGCATCTTCGGCTTCAATGCGTGCAATCTCGTCCACCGACAGGAAGGTGTAGTAACGCAGAAAACGGTATACATCGGCATCGTCGGTGTTCAACCAGAACTGGTAGAACGCGTAGGGCGAGGTCTTACTCGCGTCCAGCCAAACGGCGCCCCCTTCGGTTTTGCCAAATTTGGTGCCGTCGGATTTGGTGATCAGTGGCAGCGTTAAACCATGCACGGTTTCGTTGTTCAGGCGACGGGTGAGGTCGATACCGCTGACGATGTTGCCCCATTGATCGTTGCCGCCAATTTGCAGGCGACACTGATGTTCGCGGTTCAAATGGGCAAAGTCGAACGATTGCAGCAGCGAGTAGCTGAATTCGGTGAACGAAATGCCTTGGTCTGGACGAGCCAGGCGCTGTTTCACCGATTCGCGGTTGATCATCGCATTGACCGAAAAGTGTTTGCCGATGTCGCGGAAGAAGTCGATCACATTCACTTGGCCTGTCCAGTCGGCGTTATTGACACACCGCAGTGGCTGGGTGAGATGCGGCGTCATGGTGCGCGTGATCTGCTGGCGTAAATCGTCCACCCATTGCTGCACGGTCTGCGCTGAGTTGAGTGTGCGTTCGGTGGCTTTAAAGCTTGGGTCGCCAATCATGCCTGTTGCGCCGCCAATCAGCGCAATGGCTTGGTGCCCCGCATCTTGAAAACGTTTGAGCATCAATAGCGGCACCAAGTGACCAATGTGCAGGCTGCCCGCCGTTGGATCGAAGCCGCAGTACAGGGTTTGCGGTTCAGAGAATAGGGCGGTGAGTTCATCGAGCGATGTGCTTTGCGCGATCAGGCCGCGCGCGGTTAAATCATGAAATAGGGTTTGGGAATTCATACAGCCTCCAAGATGTCTTGCAGGCAGAGTAACGGAAAGGGCTTTGGGTCGGCGATGTCCCTAAAGGGATAATCGCGGTGATTTTTTTAAGCGCGTGGTGAATGGTTGGGCGCGCCAATCAGGTGATTTAAAAACAGCTGAAACAGTTCACTGAGCGAAGCAACATGGAGCTGCGAGTAGATGCGCTTGCGATGGTTTTTGACCGTGCCGAGTGTGATGCCCAGTTGCGTCGCGATCTCTTGCGAATCCAACCCTTGTACCAGCAAGGCGGTAATTTGCTGCTCGCGCGGGCTCAGCAGTTGGGTGCCAAAGCTTGTTAGTGCGCGTTCTACCCAACGGCGCATGTCGGGCGTGTGGTTGGTCTCGCTTTCCTGCGTGGTGTCATCGCTGTGGGCCAGCAGCAGTGCATTGGCGCTCCAATGTTGGCGGCAGAGCGGCGCCAGCGTGTGAAAGCGCTGTTTGAGCGCTTGTCGCTCCTGCGCGGAAAAACTGCGCCCGGCAGCAAGGTGGCCAAGGTAGAGCAAAATCCAGCGTTCATGGTCGAGTTGCACCACCAAGCTCATTTCATCTTGCCAGCCGGTCTGCGGATAAAACTGCTGTTGATAATGGTGTTGCTGATAACTGTGCGGCGCATCGGTCATCTCGCTGAGATGAAACACGCCTTCTTGCTGCGTATCGGCCACCAAACGATAGAACGGATCGTGCTGATATGACTCCGTCAGGTAGCGTTGAAACAGCAGTTCGCGGTTATCCGGAATCGAATCGTAGAGATAAATCGGGTGTTTGTTGTGGCGATAGCCAAGCATCACCGCGCAGTCAAAATCGACAATCTCGCGCAGCAGCGCCACATAGCGCGACGTAAAGGCGGGCGTATTGAGTGCGATAATCGCATCACCTAAGGCGTGATATTCGGAAAGAGAGACGTGCACACACACTACCGATTGAGAAGACATTACGGCAGTATGCCTGTTTGCACGCCACAGATCGAGCGCGACATCCAAGCGCCGCGCCCCGCAAAGTGTGAAGCGAATCAATATTTTATTGCCAGTGTTGCGGCAAGCTGAACATTCACAGGCTTGTTAACCTAGGAGGCGCCGCATTATGGCTGAGATTTGTTGGACGCAGTTTCGCCGCACACTGCATCAATACCCGGAACTCTCCAATCAGGAACATCAGACCGCTGAGCGCATTCTCGCGCAATTTGGCGCTTTCTCGCCCGATGAGGTGGTGACGGGATTGGGGGGCCGCGGCGTGGCGTTTATATTTCAGGGCCAAGCGCCGGGGCCAACCACCCTGATTCGTTGTGAGTTGGATGCGCTGCCGATTGAAGAAACCAACCAGTTTGCGCACCGTTCGGTGCATCAGGGCGTGTCACATCAATGCGGCCACGATGGTCACATGGCGATCGTCAGTGCGCTCGGCCAACAGTTGAGCCAGCAACGCCCGCAAAAAGGACGGGTGGTGTTGGCGTTTCAACCTGCGGAAGAGACCGGGGAAGGGGCGATCAACATGGTGAACGATGCCAAATTTGCTACGTTCATGCCGGATTTCGCCTTTGCGCTGCACAACTATCCGGGGCTGGCACTGGGCCATGTTGCGGTCAAAGCTGGGCCGTTTAATTGCGCGTCACGCGGCATGATCATTCGCCTGAAAGGCAAAACGTCTCACGCTGCGCATCCGGAAAACGGTGTGAGTCCGGCGCTGGCGATGTGTCAGATTATTGAGCATTTAAACGCATTGCCGGCATCGCTCACGGAGCGCTGTTGGGTAACGGTCATTCACGCCAAGTTAGGCGAGATTGCGTTTGGCACCGCGCCGGGCGACGCGGTGGTGATGGCGACGCTGCGCAGTGAAACCAATCAGGCGATGGAAACGTTGGTGGCCGCCGCTACGCAGTTGGCGCAGCAGAGCGCGCAAGCGAGCGGGCTGACATGGTCGCTAGAATGGCAGGATGTGTTTCAGGCCAGCGTGAACTCGTCACTGGGCTGTGATTTGGTGGTGCAAGCGTGTCAAAACACCCAGACGCCGTGCACCCTGCTTGACGAACCGATTCGTTGGTCGGAAGACTTTGGTCAGTTTACCGCGGTCGCAACAGAGGGCGCGATGTTCGTGCTCGGCTCAGGCCAGCAAAGCCCGCAACTGCACAACCCGGACTACGATTTCCCCGATGAATTGACGCCGATTGGTCAGCGCATTTTTGCCAGTTTGATTGAGCAGATTAACGGTTTTTGATATTTGAACTGCATGATGAAATAGGCACAAATGATGTGCCTATTTTTTTGATCTAATGATGAATTTAAGACGATTCTATGTTGAGTTCTGTAATTGGTGCAGGTTTATGCAACAAAAAACCTTGCAGTGATATTTGTGCAACATCAAGACCTTTGACGGTTGCGATTTTTGCGGCCTCATCAATTCCTTCGAACGTAATGCTTCCAATATCAAATTTCTTTGAGAAGTAAATACAAAAATCGATAAGGTTTTTGTGTTTTACGGAAGACATTGTTGAATGTGAAATCTTTATACCATCAATTAGACCGCCTAAGTAATACATAATCCCAATGTTATTTAACCCTTCAGAAAAATCGTCCAGGTGAATTTTTAAATTTGTGCATTGTTTTTTTAACGTCGATAGGGATTTTTTTAACAAGTAATAGTTTGGGATTGCTCCATTTTCTACTAATTCCAAACACAAAGTACACTCATTTAGCTCAAGGTACTGAGCAATTTTATATATAAGTTTCTGATTGTAATCATCCAATACACTGACGTGATGTATGTTTATAGAGATGGTTTTATGCCTAGGTAAGTGCATCGTGCTTAAATAGGTTAACAATTTATTTAAGATTGTAAAATCCACCTTTTCTTCTAGATTGTTTCTATGGATTTTAGACCAAAAAAAAGAACGATTTATTATTTTTCTTGGTCTGAACAATATTTCATAGCCGATTTCTCTCATTTGAGGAGAATTAAATATTTTTTGAAAGTATAGGTCACCATCAAATCTAACAAAGTAGAACATAAAACCTCTTTATATATTGACAATAAGATAAAAAACATTATATTTCCACGACGTATTTAATGAAGTATTACGAACATGAAAGTTAAGTTTGACACAACAAAAAATATAATTATTAACAATAAAACAAAAATAAAAGAGCGCTTGAGTAACAAAGAAAAACATCTGTTAGTAGAACTTTTTGATAAAAGTAAACTTGGCCATATTTCTTCTAGAAGTGATTTAAAATCAGCAGTATGGCCCCATTCTATTAATGCTGATTCAAGTTTAAATAAATATATTCTTTCTCTAAGGCGCAAGTTTTCTAATTTAGGTTTTGATGATGTAATTTATACAGTTCCAACTGTAGGATATTATATAAAAGATGTATCCGTGCTTATTTTTATAGAGAATAAAATCAATCACATAGATAGAATTAATCATCTGAGCGTTAGAAATATCATTTACTATGGTATTAGTGCTTCTATTACAATGTTCCTTCTCTGCGACTATTATAATAATCAAGATAGTTATTCTCACAAAGTCAGTAATGATGTTGTTTCGTTGTACTCTATAAATAACAATGATGTTGATTATGGAAAAATTTTATATTTATTTAATAATATTCCAGCAGTAAAAGAACGAAAATTGAGTACCACCATATTAGTTACAGACAAGATGTTATCTATCCATGTGTTTAACATTTCGGATATCGTTATAAATATAATCCACAATGACAACTTTGAGTTAATAGATCAGTGGGTCAAAAAAGTCAGTGATATTGTAGAATCTGATTATGGAAACTTAGTTCATACAAAAAATGCATTTTCTGATACGATGTCTATATATGGCCAGTCATCTGTATATTGCCACTCTAAATTTAAGTCACTAGATGATTGTATCTATAAATATAATAAAGCACTGCTTTACAAGATAAATAAAGATGTTTATCACCAAGAAAATCATGTGAAAATTCAACTTTCTGATGGTCAGGAAATAGCAAGTTATCATAGCAATGGAAATGTAAAAGGGAATGAAATTAAAGGTAATTATCAGTCCAATCGGTATAATTTAAGCTATAACCTAGAATTGCCAGATGGGTTTGAATTATTCAAGAACTATTCACACATTCTAAATATGCCAGTGTCTGACAACGATTTATTTTACAAAAAAGTAAATGGAGATATATATTTTTCTACTAATTATAACGGTGAAATTATATATCTCCATGGAGTTAGTAATATAATTTAAATATAGTCAATGAGTAAAAACGTAGTGGCATAATCATCTCCAGGTTGTGTAGGAAATTGGTAGTTGTACTTCATTTTTATGACATTTATGCCGCTATTGACGGAGTGAATTTTATTGCTATCTTTGTCATTAATTGTAATGGATATTCTTCCATCTAAAAGGGTCGATGGGTTTTCCCATGATATTTTTATGTCTGTATTTGTAGTACATTCAATTTGTAGATCTCTTTCTCCTGAAGTTCCACTCGTGTGAGGTACACTCCATGTACCTACATCAATGGTTAAATTGTTATTTTTCCATAAGCATCGATGTGTCGTTGGCGGAACATTGTAACAACCACTAGGAACAACATTATTTTTTACTGGTTCAGATGATGAATAATTAGTGTTCATCATCCATCCAATGAAATAAAATATACCTAAACATTCTTTTTCATTGTTCGGTGGGCAACCACCATGGTGTTGTACAGTGAGTGTGGTTGAACCACCGTTTTCGATGCCGTAATGCTTTGATAACAATTCAATAGCTGATATCAGTGAGTCGGTTTTCTTGATTGAGACATAAGTTTCTGCAGGTCCGCCTGAAACGTTCCAATACCCAGGTCCGTCGTAATTGACATGTGTTAATCCTGCAATATTCCCGTCTCCATCAGGTGCTGGTTTTGCCCAACTTTCAACGACACTTTTTGGATAAGGAATCCCGGTGACCGTTACGGGAAGAGACCAGTGCTGACACATAAGATAATCATAGTTACCGACACCAGTGATCATCGGAACATATATAAACTCTCCGCCATAAGTTAAGTTTGAAAATATAATAGTTATTATTGTCATGATATGTGTTATTGTTTTTAACATATTCAGCTACTTATACTCTATTACAAATGTGAGTGATGAAGTAAATTCACCACCATGAAAATCACCATTTTTTATGCGTTCAATGTAAGCCTTGTAAAATAAGATATTTGATTGAAAATCTGTTAAATCATTAGGAGTGTTAAATATCACTTCTGATCCGTCGATGTTTTCTAATCCAATCGCTAGTCCCTGTAAAGACGTCTCAATCAACTCTGCTGTTTCATTTAAAGTGTTGCCATAAAATATAATATTATCTATGGATTTAGTGTGTTCACAGTTTTGAAATTTTATCTCTATAATTTCAGAATATATTTTTTCTGAGTATTCAATTTTTGTATCGGTAAATGGTATGTTAATATTCTCACTTTCAGAAAGTAAGGCGCACGTTTCAACAGTAAATTTTCCTTTGAACTCAATCTGAAAATATTCTGTGTCGGCTAAACATAGATGACTAAAAAAAATAAAAATTGAATATATTAATAATGGAAAATTATTGGACAATTTTGCATTTCCCCCAATTACAAGAAAAAGTCTCTTTTCTTTTTCCACCCCAATCATCAATATAAGTAATAAATAATGTTTTTTTGCTGTCAATAGTTTTCTCTATATCTATAGAAATATTTTCAAATGGTTTTATCATTAAAGCCTTGTCATAAATTATTTTATTTTCATCTTCAATTGAACTAATTGTTATATGAAACGGAGAATTATCTTCTAGCAACATTTTTTGTTCACTAAAATATACGGTGAGTTCATTTAATGGACTATAGTTATCAGTCATCAAACTAGATATTGATTTTGGTCGATAAAATAATTTTATTCGACTTTGTGTGGATATTTGAAGTACGTTTTCATTTGATGATTTTGGCGGAATTTCCCGAATACTAAGGTACTGAACACTTTCACGATCATTTGGTAAAGATTGACTGTTGATGTCCACCACTCTAAATTTCGTGTCAGAGTTTTCGTTAACACGCTGAATTGGAGGGATGGCTGTGAAATAGCGATCTTTTTGAGCGTTTCCATCATCCACCCATGCTTGAACTAAATATGGTGCGTTTTCACTATAATTGTGGATCTTTAAGCTGATGGATTTTTCTCCCTCTAAAAATATAGCTCTAGTTCGATCAATCGCAATCGCTGAATATGAGCAAGGAGAGAAAAATATAGCGCCACACAGGGTGGAAATAAATAATTTATTCATGGTTGTTATCTACCTTTCTACAAATAGAATATTCTGTAAATATGTTCTCATCCAAATAGATGCGACATCTATTTGTGTTATCTAGATTAACGTATGCATATTCACCAAAATTTATACCAGATACATACGCATTGCCATTCTCAGTAAACATACCCATATATTGACCTTCACCATTTTCAATCACTGATGAAAACGGAACATATGAGCCATTTTCTAGTCGAATGTTGATCATGCCTTTTTGACCATGTAGAACGTCAAACTTATGGTAGGCAATTGCACCATCTGTGAGCGTAAACGTAGATACAGAATTGCTTAATATCTCCGTATTGTCTGGTAAATTATCGACATCGACTGACACTGAACTTCGTTTATAAGCATTGATATTACTAACGATGGCATTTCCTTTTCTATTTGTTGGATTAGATATGCCATTACCATCAATATGAACGTCTTTGCTTTTAGGTGTCGTTACAAAAATTCGACTACTGTTTGCTACGGAATTATTGTGTAGAACTGCCCCATACTTAGTTGCTGTTAGTCCACCTTGAATGTTTATATTCTCTGTTCGAGAATGGTCAGAGTAAGAACTACCATTTATTGCGACTTTGGCCATGGTTGAATCATGTGTGTAGTAACCGGAAATTCCGTTGATATCTCGATTTTTGTTGAGTGTGACGACATAGTTGTCATTATTATTCCTACTGGAATAACTCGCATTATGTGTCATCTTCCCTGCGTACGAAGAGTTATGGTAAGACATTCGAGCCTTTCCTAGTGGCACAGAGATATTCAAGTAATACCCATTTTCTGAATTTATATCGCTATATGTTCGATAACCAATTAGTGACCAGTTGATGTTTTTTACATCGAACATCTCGGTATAACCAGATATAGAAACACTATATCTTTCATTGGAATCATTATCCCAATATGAGTTTTTGGTATAATCTATAAATGTTGAAAGATTGGATTGATCAAACTGTTTACTAAGCACGATCACATAAGTCTCTTTCTCATTTTTATTGATAATATCTTTGCTTTTTGCACTGATAGCATCAGACATTGACATGTAGTTCTTGTCTGAAAATTTGTAACCTGCAAATGTTACTTGGCTAGATAAGTCGCTAAATTCTTTTGAATAGTTAATTTTATAAGAATTTCCTTGAGCGTGGGAATGCTGATTAAAAGAATATTTAGAATTTGAATGACTCCAGTCAAAGGAGACCGCTCCTAAATTATCTAAGTCCCAACCAGTGCCAATCGCAAAATTACTATAGTAGTCACTAGCGATGATACCATTGTAAAGTGACCAACCATTGTTAACTCCCCAAGATGTCTCACCAAATAAAAAACCAGATGCTATTTTATTATGCTGATTATCATTGGGTTGCCCCACAGTTAGGTTGTATCGTAGTGTTCCTGGTCGAGTTAAATAAGGTATTGATGATGTATTGTAGGTGGATTCTTGTACACTCCCATCAGCCTCTTCAATTCGAATATCCAGTTTGCCACTGATTTGCCTGTCGAGGTCTTCTATTTTAAAGAATCCTTGTGGTACGGTCGTTTCGTAGAGAATTCGATTGTTTTGTGTCACGATCACTTTTGCGTTTGTTTGCGCAAAACCCGATATCACAGGCGCGTAACCACGAAGGTGCGGTGGAATCATGGATTCGTTCGTGGTCAGGTTTATGCCTTGATATAAAAAGTTGTCGAATATTTTTGATGTGAGCGTTGATTCACCAATTGTTACTCGACTTTCAAGTGTTTTGATGTCGGTATAAGCATAATATCGGTTGGCAACTAATCCAGTGTGTTCGCTATTGCCCGAGTTACTGCGTGTTGAAGTTTGCCACTCCGTTCTGAATCGCCAACGGTCGAAATTTAGCCCGGCAACACCATAAGCAGAAGAATTTTTTGATGTTCCGTCGGTGGATTTACGATGGCTAAAGTTAGTATTGTAATCAATGATTAACCCTGTCTCTCCGGTAACCCAGCGTTCCGACGGGTCCCAGTAACTATCACTGTATTCCAAGTTTTGCTTTGGTATCGTTACAGTCAGGCTGTCGTTGACTAGAGATACGTCGGTATGTATATCGAATAGTTCGGAATTCATACATCCTTGCTCATCAAAGATGATCGCATCTTTAATTGTTGTTTTCATTCCAATTAAATCAACGAGTTCATTATCAATGCATACGTAAGTACCCGATATCAATGATTCATAGATATTGATATTAAGCATTCTGGCAGTATTAACATTATTGACATATATACTGAGTTCGTATTTACCAGGAAGTATGAAGTTATCTGATTCAAATTTTGAAAAATCAATAGACTGCTTTTCTTCAGTACTGAGCAGATCTAGATTGAACTCAGTTGCCTGAATTATTGGAGCCAATAACGCCAGTATTAGTAACAAACGTGGGTGAATATGTGTCATTGTATAACTCTTATTTATCTGACATCCCTGTCATTTTTTATTAGTTATATTCTAAGATGAAGTCGGTTACTGCAGTAAAGTTACCGACATTAATTGGTGCAAGTTCAACACCTTCACCGTTAGGGATTTGTACACCTGTCATTTTTGCTTTGAACTTCAGTTCATTGGATCCATCAACAAGATTAATGTTATTGGTCGGCTGACCAAGTGTAATTCTGTCACCTTCAAATTCCATCAGTGCAACGGCAGCGCCTGATGCTGTCCCATTAATTGCGAGAGATTTTTTAGATGTGTCTGCAGGTTCACCTTTAAATGTGACCGTTACATTTTTTATCGTGTCTAGATCACAGCCCTCTAATTTAATAGAAAATGGCACATCCGCTGTTTCACCACCTGACGCCAGAAGTGATTTATTGACCTGACCGAGTGAAATTGTTTGTTCGTCACTTCCTGGTGCGATATAGCAAGGTGCATCAATAATTGCACCAGAGAATGTGATTGTACCCGTTCCTGCGCTTGGATCTGCGACCGCAGTGGTGGATAAAAACACTGAAATAATTGCCGGTAAAATTAATAATTTAGTATGAGTCATATTTATTTTTCTCTAAACACAGTACACATTTTTTGTTGCTTGACTGCTTCCAATTTTAAATTATGTTGTTAAGTGTCTGCCTAACGGTTTTTCATATCCTTACTGGACGAGGATGAATCTTACTGATTGATCTTTGGAAAGGTAGTTAAAGAAAGTTACTTTAAATTATTCAACAAAATCAACTAGTTATGATTTGAATTGATAGTACATTACTATAGGTAATTTGGTTTTATGTTCCGTTTAGTTTTTTGTTTTTTGTTATTTACATCTTTTTATGTTGAATCTAATACATATATTGGAGGATATGCAGGAAGAAATGCTTCATCTTTTGATGATTGTATTGATTGTGGGAATAGCGGTTATTTACAAGGCGTCGTTGGTGAAGAGTTTTTAGGGTATCTTTCTGCAGAGTTAGGTTTTCATCATTTCAGAAATACCAGTGTTGAATATTTGTCTAATTTGGTGAGCTTTTCAGGAAAAATGTCTATACCTATCAATGATTATATGGACTTCTACACAAGGTTTGGTGTTTATGAACATGACATGGATTTTTCGAAAGGGGGTAGTATTGGACTCGCCTTAAATGTTGATTCAAATGTTAGGTTACATCTTGATAATCAGTACATATTTAAAGGTGATGCTGTTGATGGTCATAAAATAAATATGATATCACTTGGTGTGAATTACTATTTCCCGGTGGACAATCAAGTTGTTACTAGTGATATATTGCAATCGAGACCAGCTGAAATGGTTATTGATAGTAGTCAGGTCGAACCGATGATTAATAATAGCCCCATTGAATATCATATTCCCAAAGATATGTGCGCTGAAAGTATAGAAAACATGCTCTCTGGACAGTACGCCTTCCACTTCGGATTTGATATTCACTATGAGGCACTGGATGATGTTTTTGTTTATTCTAAGGTGATCGATTGTATTTCTAAAGATAGCCGTATAAAAGTGCTTTTGGTCGGTCATGCTGATAATCAAGGCTCAAACCAATATAACTATGCTTTGTCTCTCAGAAGGGCGGTGACTATTTCAAATATTTTAGTGGAGTTAGGTGTCGACCCAGAGCAAATCGTCATTGAAGCCAGAGGCGATTCTGAGCCCATTGCGAATAATGCGATTTTGGAGCAACGGAAGAAAAACCGTAGAGTGGAGATGATTCTGAGTATATAACCACATATGCTTTAATTAAGCGGCGTCAGCTCTAAGCGGGTGTTTTGCATTTCGGTTAGGCCGCCGCCGTTGTGCACGTTGGTAAAGCCTTGTTCTAGCAGCGCTTGCATCGCCATGGCAGAGCGGTTTCCGCTGCGACAATAGACCACGATCGGTTGGTCTTTATCAATCGCCGCAAACCCAGTCGCGACATCACTGAGCGGAATATTGTGGGCGTTCTCCACATGGCCTTCGGCAAACTCATCCGGCGTGCGCACATCTACCACCAAAGCGCCGCTATCAATCATTTGCCATGCCAGCTCTGAGCGCTCAGATGCCAGCAATGGCGCTACGGGCAGGGCCAAAAGCAGCGCCAAACACGCCGCTTTCCAGTGAAAAGTTGGCATACTCTTCTTCCTTGTGAGGTTTCCGATGAGCTGATTATGGGCGATAGCGCGTGGTTTCTCCATGATGCCGATTCCAATTTAGGTTCTTCAGGCCCCGAGATTGCGACGGTATTCGTCGGGCGTGACGCCCATCAAACGGCGGAACATGGCAATGAAGGCCGACGCGCTGGCGTAGCCGAGATCATGAGCGATGTTCTCCACTTTATCGCCTGCTTCGAGCATTGGCATGGCTTTCACCACGCGCAGGCGCTGACGCCATTCCGACACCGAGATGCCTAAATCGCGCTGAGCGCGGCGCATCAGGGTGCGTTCCGTAGTATGGGCTTGCTTGGCCAATGTTTGCAATGAGGCGTTGCTGGCGGGATCTTGCTCCAGCCACGTCAGCACTTTGCTAAGCAGTGGGTCGGTTGAGGTGGGCAGGTAGCTGCCAATCGGTGTGGCGTGGGTCAGCTGTTCGACCAACACTTGCAACAAGCGAAACTCCTCGTCACGGTAGGGCGGTGTGATTGGCGTTTGGCGCAGATGCTCTAGCAGTGCGATCACCAACGGACTGATTTCCAGCGCGCAGGTGTGCAGTGGCATGTGATGGCACAAACTTTCATCCACATACAGCGAACTGTGGCAGGTTTCGTAGCGGTTAAGCCCTTGATGTTCAACATTCGGCGGCAGCCACAAGCCATATTGTGATGGTGTCAAATACTGGCGGCTGCCGACTTTCACTTCCATCACCCCGCTGAACGAGTAAACGAATTCGCCCCAAGGGTGGCTATGGCGCGGATAGGCCGCATCGGCAGGCATACAAGCGGTGCGAAACACCAATGGCGCAGGCAATGTGGTGCTGAACGGCGGGGTATGCAGCTGTTTGGTTAAAATACTCATGGGTCACTCTGTCACATCAACGCTATGCGTTGTCAGATTCTAGCTATATGTCTGAATCACGACAACGCATAATGTAGCCATCATCAATCATATGGATAACAAGAATGACGTCGCGCAAACCAATCGATGGCATGGCGCTCGGCATCATGGTGGTGTTCTGTTTCACCATGGGCTTGCAGCAAATTGCACTAAAATCCACCGGCAACGACATTGCCCCGATCTTGCAAATTGGGATGCGCTCGGGCATTGCGGCCGTTTTGGTGATGGCGTATGTGCTGCTGCGCGGTAAAAAACTGGTGTTTGCCGATGGCAACTGGAAGCCCGGATTGGCGGTGGGCACCCTGTTTGCGCTCGAATACCTGTTTCTTGGCGAAGCGCTGCGTTACACCTCAGCATCGCACGCGGTGATTTTCCTCTATACCTCGCCAGTGTTCAGCGCGTTGATCCTCCATTTTCTGATTGATTCGGAGCGCCTGTCGCCCGTGCAATGGTGTGGCATTTTGCTCGCATTTGCCGGGATTACGGTGGCGTTTTTGTGGCATCCGGGGACTGCGGTGTCCACGCAACCCGACATGCTGTGGGGCGATTTTTTGGCGCTGCTGGCGGGTGTCTCATGGGGATTAACCACGGTGCTGATTCGCAGCTCGAAACTGGCCAATGTCTCTTCCGAACAAACCTTGCTTTATCAACTGGTGGTGGCGTTTGTGGTGCTGATTGGCGCGGCCATTTGGATGGATCAAACGGCCATCAATCCAACGCCATTGGCGCTCGCCAGTGTCGCATTTCAAACCTTGATTATTTCGTTTGGTGGCTTTCTGGTTTGGTTCTGGATGCTCAATACGTACATCGCCTCGCGCCTTGGCGTGCTGTCGTTTATGACCCCGCTGTATGGCGTGGTGTTGGGGGCATTGATTCTCGGTGAGAAAATCGAAGCGGGATTCTTGTATGGTTCTGTGATGGTGATTGCAGGCATTGTGCTGGTCAGCGGCCATGGCTGGATCAAGCAGTTGCTGACGCGTCGCCGAGTCAGCCTCAACCCCACCATCAAACCCGATTAACGAATAAACCCGATGAACGGATTGCGCGGCTCACCCTTGGGGTGGGCCGTTTTTACTTCACACGCAATTTTGGCCAAATCGTCAGCCAGCGCTTGGTCGCGATTCGCTGCCGAAAGACCTCAGGCTGGGGAAAATCGGGATTGATGCGCACCTGCAACGACCAGTTTTCTTCTAAACCAAAGGGCGCAAAAAAGTGCAGATGGCCGTCGGCTTCCAGTCGCACGCCGACACACGTTGGCACTTCCACCCAACGGGCAATCCCATCGCTGCAACTGACGTACGGTGCGTGACCCTGTTTGAGGTGCATGCGCGCCTGATTACGCACTTCCCAGCGAATCTCTGGCACCAAGTGATGGAGCTGACGTTGCCAGTGTTGCTCGGTATCGAGTGAGCAATCATCACGGTCAAAGTAAACCACATCCACATCGTTGAGCGGCGTCATCTCACGCTTGTCATGCAGCGCATCCCAGATGGCGTTGCGCAGAAATCCGGCGCCGAGATAAGCATCGGGCAGATTGAGCGATTGCACTGCATGTAGGCAGCGCATGCGCAAGTCGTCTTGGCGCAGCAGCGTGTCGGTTCGGCAGAGAGCATTCATCAGGGTAGCCAGTAAAAATACAGTGTGACATTGTAAAACGACGTGGCAGGAAACCAATAAAAAAAAGCCCTCAATTGAGGGCTTGGGTTTGATGAATGACCGTTACAGTGAGCGAGCAATCTCGGGTTGACGTTGGTCCAAGCGATGGCTCCAGCGGGTGAGCAGCAACGCGACGGCGACAATGATTGCGCCGACCCACGGCGTGCTCATTAATCCAGATTGTTTCACCACGATACTGCCGCCCCATGAACCGAGCGCAATACCGACGTTAAAGGCAGCGATGTTCAATCCCGATGCCACATCAACTGCTTTCGGTGTGTAGTGTTCCGCCAGTTTCACCACATACACTTGCAAGCCAGGGACGTTACCGAAAGCGAAGGCACCCCAAATCAGGACCATCAGCACGGCAGCAACAGGGTGCGGCGCAGCAAAGGTGAACAGCAGCAGAATCAGGCTCAAGCCAGCAAAAATGATGGTCAGCGCGCGAGTTGGGCCATGTTTGTCGGCCAGTTTGCCACCCCAAATGTTACCCACCGCAACGGAGGCGCCGTACACCAGCATCAAAATACTGATGGTGGTTGACGCAAAACCAGAGACGTTTTCTAGAATCGGTGCAATGAAAGTAAAGGCTGTAAAGGTGCCGCCGTAACCCAGTGCGGTGATGGCAAATACCAGCAGAAGGCGAGGCTGTGCCAGCACTTTGGCCTGCTCAGTCAATGTGGTTCGTGGCGGTTGCGGCAGGTTGCTTGGCACCAAAAATGCGCTTCCGATCAAAGCCAATAGACCCAAAATTGCGACGATCAAAAAGGTGGTTTGCCAACCCAAGGTTTGGCCGATGTAAGTTCCCAGAGGCACACCGGTGACGAGAGCGACAGTCAGGCCGGTAAACATGATTGCAATCGCGCTGGCGGCTTTGTCTTTGGAGACCAGTCCGGTTGCGATGGTGGAACCAATCGAGAAGAACACTCCGTGCGCAAGGCCAGTCAGAATGCGGGCTAGAATCAAGGTGGAGTAACCTGGAGATTGCCAAGCAAGCACGTTGCCGACCACAAATAGTGCCATAACAGACAGCAGGACACGTTTACGATTCCAGCTGCCGGTTAAGGCGGTGAGCACGGGCGCGCCGATGGCGACGCCCAACGCATATAGGCTGACCAGTAAACCGGCCGAAGGGAGTGAGACATTCAGATCATGGGCCATGGTCGGGATCAAGCCGACGATGACAAACTCAGTGGTGCCGATGGCAAACGCACTGAGCGTAAGAGCTAATAGAGCAATGGGCATAACAGTTTCCTCGTTGTGCTTCAGCGTCAGTGACGTGAAGCGAGCTGTGCGATGGCGTGCATTATTCATGAGCTTTTATTTGCGAAAAACGCTAGTATTGGCAAAACAATTTTGTGATTTTTGCAATAAATGGAGTGCGTATGCTGACTCGTTCGGACGATTTGGAAATTCTCATCACGGTGGTAGATAGCGGCAGCTTTTCGCAAGCGGCGGAAGTGATGGATGTGCAGGTGGCGAAAGTGTCGCGTGCCGTCAGTCGGTTGGAGCAGCAACTGAGCATCACGATTTTAAATCGCACCACGCGGCGGCTGGAACTGACCGAAGAGGGTAAGCGCTTTGTGGAATCGGTACGCGCCGGGTTACAACAGTTGCGTCAGGCCGAAGAGGACATCGTCTCTCGTGGCGAGTTGCCCAAAGGCAAACTACGCGTTGATGCGGCCAGCCCATTTATGCTCCATCAGCTGGCACCCTTGGTGCGTGAATTTCACGCCGCGTATCCCGATATTGATCTGGAACTGACCTCCAACGAAGGCTTTGTCGATTTGTTGGAAAAGCGCACCGATGTGGCGATTCGTATCGGGAAACTCAATGATTCGACTTTGCATGCACGGCCGTTGGGGAAAAGTGCTTTGTATGTTGTGGCGTCGCCGGATTACCTCGCCCAGCGTGGGTTCCCAACCACGCCGCAAGAGTTGCATCAGCACGATATTGTTGGTTTCACCGCGCCACGCACCTTGAATATCTGGCCGCTCAATGGCACCGAGTTTATCGAACCGACGATTGCATGTAGCAGCGGCGAAACAGTGCGTCAGTTGGTGATTGCAGGCAATGGCATTGCCTGTTTGTCGGGCTTTATGGTCAAAGAGGACATCGCCGCCGGGCGTTTGGTGGCGCTGTTGGATTCGCACCGCAAGCTGCATTCGGATCGCGAATTCATCAATGCGGTGTATTACAAATCGTCTAATGTGGCGCGTCGCATTTCGGCCTTCATTGACTTCATTCAACCCAAGTTCAACCTTTGATTGCCACTTTTGCAAATCGGACAAAAATGTTTTGTCTGTTTGCGACTTAATTTCATGCTATCAGGCGATTAGCATGGTTCCATCGCTGAGTGACTCTGGTACGTGACAAACCATCCGAGTCTCTCGCCTGACTCATGAAGGGGAACCGTATGACTAACGCTCTATTCCAACCACTGCAAGTGGGCCGTTTTCGTTTAGCAAATCGCATTGTGATGCCGCCGATGACCCGTTCGCGTGCTTCGCAGCCGGGTGATGTTGCCAATGATATGATGGCAACGTACTACGCCCAACGTGCCAGCGCCGGATTGATCATTGGTGAAGGCACCCAAATTTCACCGATGGGCAAAGGTTATGCTTGGACACCGGGGATTTACAGCGACGAGCAAATCGCTGGTTGGCGTAAAGTGACCGACGCCGTGCACGCCGAAGGCGGCTTGATGTTCGCGCAATTGTGGCATGTTGGCCGCGTGACACACCCAGACAACATCGGCGGCGAGCAGCCGATTTCGGCCTCAGCCATCAAGGCGGAAAACGTCAAAGTCTTCATCGATAACGGCACCGATGCGCCGGGATTTGTCGATGTGGTTGAACCGCGCGAAATGACCCACGACGACATCCAACACGTGGTCGCTCAGTTTGGTCAGGCGGCTAAAAATGCCTTGCTGGCCGGCTTTGACGGCATTGAACTGCACGCGGCGAACGGCTACCTGATCAACCAATTCATTGACTCACAATCGAATCATCGCACCGATGAATACGGCGGCAGCTTAACCAACCGCTTGCGCTTTTTAGACGAAGTGGTGACCGCGCTGTGTGACGCGATTGGCGCGGATCGCGTCGGCGTTCGACTGGCGCCCCTGACCACGCTCAATGGCACGGTGGATGATCACCCAGAAGAAACGTACGTGGCGGCAGCCAAACTGCTTAACCAGCACGACATTGCCTATTTGCACATTGCGGAAGCCGACTGGGAAGATGCGCCGCTGATGCCACAAGACTTCAAACGTGCGCTGCGCGATGTGTTCTCTGGCGCGATCATTTACGCCGGTAAATACACCGCCGAACGCGCTGAACAAGCAGTGCAATCGGGCTTGGCTGATTTGATTGGCTTTGGTCGTCCGTTTGTCGCCAACCCCGATTTACCGGCGCGCATTCAGTTGGGCCAACCGTGGGCAAAACATGACCCAGACACCCTGTTCGGCGGCGCAGAGAAAGGATTGATCGATTACCCAACCTACAGCGCTGCGTAACGTATACCCATAAAAATGAAGAGAAAGGAAAGTTAACCATGAAGATACCTCAGCTTGGTGCGGGCACCTTCCGCCTGAAAGGGGAAGACGCGTTTCATTCGGTCACCATGGCGCTGGAGGCGGGTTACCGCCACATCGACACTGCGCAGATTTACGGCAACGAAAAAGAAGTGGGTGAAGCGATCGCCGCTTCCGGTGTGGCACGCGAAACGCTGTTTCTGACCACCAAAATCTGGACGGATAAACTGGGTCAAGCGTCCTTCTTGCCAAGCTTGAAACAGAGCCTGAGTGACTTGCAAACCGATTATGTTGATTTACTGCTGATCCACTGGCCGCTCAAAGACAACGCCGTGGCGATGGACGAGTACCTGCAATGCCTCAAAGCGGCGCAGGATCTGGGCCTAGCAAAACAGATTGGTGTATCGAACTTTACCGTTGCGCAGATGCAACAGGCGATTGAGATTCTTGGTGAAGGCGTGATTTACACCAACCAAGTGGAAGTGCACCCTTACCTGCAAAACCGTGCAGTGGTGGCGTTTTGCCGCGCGCATAACATCATCGTGACTGGCTACATGCCATTTGCTTACGGTGAGGTGCTAAAAGACGCTGTGATTCAAGAGATTGCCGCCGCGCATCAAGCCACACCAGCGCAAGTGGTGCTGGCGTGGATGGCAGCCAACGCGTTTGTCACCATTCCATCGTCGACCAAACGTGCCAATATCGAGAGCAATCTGGCGTACGTGAACGTGACGTTGAGTGACGACGACATGGCGCGCATTGCGATGCTGGATCGCAACCATCGTTTGGCTAATCCAGACTTTGCGCCTGAGTGGGACTAAGCCGCTTGGCAACACAAACCGGCGTTCTCGCCGGTTTTTTTATGCCGAACGTTCAGGGTCTGCGGACTCAGGGCGCTGAATGTAGTGCAACACTTGCGCAATCGGCATCGGTCGATAATAGACAAACCCTTGAATCAGATAGACACCCCGCTTAGCTAAATAGGCCACTTGGCTGGTGGTTTCCACGCCTTCGGCAATCACCTCGACGTTGGCTTTGTGGGCTGAGGCGATAATGGATTCAAGGATGTTGCGTTTGATGTCGGTGGTGTCAATCGTATCGATGAACATCTTGTCGATTTTGATGCTGTCGATTTGCAACTGTTGCAGGTAGGAAAACCCGCCGTAGCCCGTGCCGAAATCGTCGATCTTAAAGTGGTAACCGCGTTGAATCAGACGCTGAATCATGTCGTCTGCCATCAGCAAATTTTTGATGGGCTCACGTTCGGTGATTTCAAATTGAATCTGGTGGGCATACGGCCAGTTCAGCGCGTTCAACGTGTCGTGCAGGGCGACGGTTTCCACGTGTTCAGCGACCAGATTGATGCTCACCCACTGCTCAGGCTGTAATTTGGGGATGTCCTCCACCACCTGTTGGATCAGCTGTTGGGTAATTTTCATGATCAGCCCAGAGCTTTCGGCGATATGAATAAACTGGCTCGGCGCAATCCATTCATGGCCGCGCTGCCAGCGCAGCAACACTTCAAATCCCACGATGTGCCCTGTTCGGCTGTCAACCACCGGTTGGTAAAACGGCACGAATTCATCATCCCGAATCGCCATCTCAATCAGCCCTTCAATCGAGTTGCGGTAATGGCGCACCATGAAGTAACCAAACCCCATGACCAGCCCAGCCAGCAGCGACAGCGGTAGCCCCCACATGACCAAGCGATGACGCACATACGCGTGCAGTTGCTCGGCGGCCGACAGCGTCATTTCACTGTTCAGTTGGGTATCGTGATTGCTCATGGTCGCGATGATGCGGTTGGACTGTGTGGCGATGGCGGGATCGCCGCGCTCAATGCGCATGTGCTCAAGTGACGAATCCATAAAACGAAACGTCATATAAAAACAATCATCACAAGGCGTTTTTAAGAGCTCGCGTCCCCAGCCGCCATACAACACCCAGTAGATGAGGTTGCCGCCTTTTTTGTACATCACCAGCAGTTCGCTCTCACTGTGTTCGTAGGCGGGTGTGGTGGCCATGTAAAATCCCGTGGCGGGAATACGTACGCCTTCGAGCTCATCGGCAACCAGAGACACGCCCACGGTCGAACAGCTTTTGCCGTTTGCTGTGATGACGCCAATCAGGCGCACATAATGATTGTAATATTTCGGCGCACGCATCAGGTACATGTCGTCCTCGCTGCAATCAAATTGCAGTTGGTCCGCTTGTTCGATCATCATGTGATTGAGCACACGCCCGCGTTCGGCCAGATAGCGACTGACTTCGTCCATTTTATGGTTGAGCAGAAACAGGGAATATTGACGCTCGAGCAGGGGCAGCAGCAATGAAAACACCATCACTGGCAGCAAAATGAGGACGATCACGATTTTCTTTGGCGTGCGCAGCATGCAAAATCTCACCCATGCGTGTGGAATGCTCTCCACTTTAGCACTCAAGCGGATGCATAGGTGAGATTTATGACAGAGAAATGGGCGGCTTTTACCTCAATGTCACGGATGCCGTAACATTGAGGTGGCGGCATTAACCCCAGCGCAACACTTGCCAGTGGGGCTGATGCGCATGCTGCGCGAGGCGTTCACAGGGGTTCACCAGATAAGCGAAATCTGCATGTAGGCACAGCGGCAGGTCGTTAATCGAATCGGTGAAAAAATGCAGTTCACCCACGAGCTCGGGATGAGTCAGCAGCCAGTTTTCAAGGCGCGTGACTTTGCCTTCACGATAACTCGGTACGCCGACAATCTCGCTGGTGTAACGGCCATCACGCACCGCCATGTCAATCCCCAACGCATGCTCGACGCCAATTTTGCGTGCCACGGCTTCAACCAGAAAACTGACGGAAGCGGAGATGATCAGCATCGGGATGCCGTCAGCGCTTAGCTGCTCAATCAGCACCTTGGCCTGAGGAAACAGGCGCGGCAGAATACGGCTGTCGACGCACGCTTCGACCAGCGCGTGCACTTGTTCGACGGGCAGCGCAAATAGCGGCTGCATGACGTAATCAAGGTAATCTTCCATGTCCATTTCGCCGCGTGCATACAGCGACATCAGGTGGCGATCCTGCGCGAGAAAATCTGGGTCGGTGGCAATGCCTTGGTCGACCAGAAATTCGTTCCAGATCATGGCGCAATCGCCGTCAATTAAGGTGTCGTCCATATCAAAGACGTACAGAGGTTGAGACATTTAGGCACTCACAGGTTGAATTTCATTCAGATTAAAACGTAGCTCTAGCGCACTGCCGCTGGGCAACAGACGTTCGGAAGAGCGGTTCAGGGTATCGACCGTCAGTTCGCACGTATCCACAGCCACGTGATAACGAATCACGTTCCCCAGCAACTGATGACTTTTGATCACCGCGCGCTGCGGCGCTGAGATATGCGCGCCATAGTGACGGCCGTGCTCGGCGACATAAATCGACTCGGGACGAATCGCGACTTTCCACGGCGTGTCCAGATTCAACAGCGTTTTCGCCTGCGCGGCATCGACCAGATTGTAATGCCCCATAAAGCCGGCGACAAACTCGTTCGCCGGTTGCGTATAAATCGACTCCGGCGAGCCTTGTTGAACAATTTTCCCCTGATGCATCAGAAAGATGCGATCCGACATCGTCATCGCTTCTTCCTGATCGTGGGTGACGAAAATCGTGGTCAGGTTGAGCTCTTTCTGAATGTCACGAATCTGTTGGCGCAGGTGTTTGCGGATTTTGGCATCCAGCGCGGACAAGGGTTCATCGAGCAATAAAATCCGCGGTTTCACCACCAGCGCGCGCGCCAGGGCGACGCGCTGACGCTGGCCGCCGGAGAGCTGGTGCGGATAGCACTCTTCTTTGCCTTGCAAGGCGACCAGCTCAATCACTTGAGCAACTTCACGGGCCATGGTGGCTTTATCGCGCCCTTGCATTTTGAGGCCAAAGCCGATGTTGCCCGCCACGGTCATGTTGGGAAACAGCGCATAGGATTGGAACACCATGCCAATGCCGCGCTTTTGCGGTGCGGCGTGGGTGATCTCTTCGCCGCCGACGATGATCGAGCCGCTATCGACCGGATTGAGGCCGGCCAAGCTGCGCAGCAGAGTCGATTTTCCACAGCCACTTGGGCCGAGTAGGGTAATGAATTCGCCTTGTTGAATGTCGAACTGAATTGATTCAAATACGGTGTTGTTGCCAAAGCGTTTGGTGAGTTGCTGAACAGAAACGTCACTCATGGTTTTGCTCCCAATCGGCTTGCTAGCCAAGTACAGAAAAAGATAAACAGGAAGTAAGTCATCACTAACGCGGACGTGAAGTGGCCGCTGGTCTGGCGCATGTTGTAGAGATAAATTTGCAGCGTTTCATAACGCGTGCCGACCAGAATATTGGCGAACACAAATTCGCCCAGCAGGAATGAAAACGACAGAAACAGCGACGCCATCAGACCTTTGCGCACATTGGGCAACACGATTTGCAGAAAGGCTTGGGTCGTGCTCGCACCGAGCAGGTGCGCCGCGTCCATCAAATCACGCAGGTGAATCGCCGAAAAACTGTTGGCCAGCGCGCGGTACATAAACGGCAGCGCGATGGTGAAGTAAGTGCCAATCAGAATCCACGGTGTGCCGACAATCGGCACGGTGCTGTCGGCGTAGAGCTGCAACAGGCCCACTGAAGAGACCACGGGCGGGACGGCGAACGGTAACAAGATCAGCAGGTTCATCACGCGGTCCAGCTTCGGAAAGTAGTAAAATACGACAAAAATCGCGGGCAGGATCAGCAGAGTGCTGAGCGCTAACGCGGCCACGCACACCAGCAGTGAGCGTCCGAAAGCTTCGATAAAGCGTGCATCGCTGAGCAGTTTGAGATACCAGTCGAGGGTAAAGCCGTCTGGCAGAATGGTTGCGCCCCAGCGAGAGGAGAGCGAGTACACCAGCGTGGCGAGAATTGGCACCAACATAATGCCGACGATGCCGTACACCACGGTTTTATGATAGAGGCTGTGGTTAGCGTTTTGCATGGTAACTCCTTGCAATCAGCCATTGGTTGATCAGCGTGATGAACGCCAGCAGCGCCATCAACACGACTGAAATTGCGGCCGCAAGATTCGGTTCCAAAAACAGATCGCCTGACACCAGGCTGGCAATACGCACGGTGATCACGTTGTAGTTGCCGGAAGTGAGTGCATACACACTGGCGTACGCGCCCATGGCGTTGGCGATGAGAATAATAAACGTGCCCAGCAGTGCCGGAGACAGCACAGGCAGCGCGATTTTGACCCAATATTGCCAGGTTTTGGCGCCCAGCAGCGCGGCGGCGGCTTGCCAGTCGTCGCTCAACGCATCAAAGGCTGGGTAGAGGAGCAACACCGCCAGCGGGATCTGAAAATAGATGTAAATCGCCATCAGCCCGGATTTGCCGTACAGGTTGAAATCGTCAATCAGGCCGTACTGTTTGAGCAGCAACGTCAGTGCGCCGTTGGTGCCGAGAATGATGATGAAGGCAAACGCCAGCGGGACACCCGCGAAGTTACTGCTCATGTTGGTAAAGGCGATCACTGCATCGCGCAGGCGGCCACTGACGCGGCGCAGCGAACTGACCAGCAGCGCCGCAATCGCCAGCCCGACCAGACTTGACCAGACCGAGAGCCATAGACTGTTGCCAAAACCTTGTTGAATAAAGCCGGAATCGAGGATTTCGCGGTAATTGTCCAGCGACCATTCATCGTCGACCTGAAAGCTGTTGACGCCAACCCAGACCATCGGCGCCAGTTGAAACAGATAAAAAAACAGCGCGAATGGCGAGAGCCACGCCAGCGGCTTAAAACGCTGCCAGGCGTGACGTGGCTGCGATGCAGCGGTGTCGCCGCGATTGGCAGCGCGTGAAGAGAGGGTGGAACTGCTCATCATGCTAATACCTGCTGGGCCACGGGCTTGTCGTGTTCAAGGCGCAGCAATTCACACACCGTGCCGCAAATCTCCGTTTGTGCGAGGGTGGCGTCGGCGTGATGGGAAAAGTGTTCGCCGATGACAAACAGCGGCACCTGACGCTCTTCAGCCAAAACTCCGCCGTGTGACAGGTCGTTGTTCATGCCGTGATCGCTGGTTACCATCACCTGATAGCCATCATCAATCCAGCCTTGCAGATAGTTGGCGAGAATCACGTCGGCATGGCGCGCGCTGTTGCGATACTGACGTGAATCGAGGCCAAATTTGTGTCCGGCATCATCAATGTTCATCGGATGAATCAAGAGAAAGTCTGGCTGATGAGACAGGCGCAGATGCTCGGCA
The DNA here is from genome assembly GCF_043106745.1 of Vibrio sp. CJQ_6. Taxonomy (NCBI): domain Bacteria; kingdom Pseudomonadati; phylum Pseudomonadota; class Gammaproteobacteria; order Vibrionales; family Vibrionaceae; genus Vibrio; species Vibrio sp. CJQ_6. The sequence continues at coordinate 190,722 of NZ_JBICMV010000028.1, forward strand.
TCAAGAAACAGCGCTTCATCGGGATAATGGTCCCAGTGGTAAAAGCAGCCGTGCTGAATGTTGAGTGTTTCATCATGGGTAAAGCGGTCACGCACGGCATCAAAAGGCGCGCGGTTATACAGCTCGCTGACCCAGTGATACGCGGCCGCGGCGGTGGTTTTGCCCTGCGATTTGGCGAGGCTGAAAATCGAGTCGAAATGCGACAGGCGCACAATCTGGTTGTTGACGATGCCGCTGTCGACCGGGCGAATCCCGGTCAGCAGGCACTCATAGAGCGGGCGTGACATCGACGGCAATTCACATTGCAGGGAGTAAAGTGTGGCGCTTTGCTGCTCAATTAAACCATTGAGGTAGCCCATGCAATCACGGGCTACCTGATAATTGAGTCCATCAAGCACAACAAGGATCACCTTATTGTTCATGGTCACCTCTTACTGCTGGTGGATGAGGACGTTTTCTTGCCACTGACGCGGCAGTTTGCGGGCGGATTTTTCCCAGGCATTGAAGTCCGTGACCGGGTGGACATTCTGGTACTGATCGTTGGCCAGCAGTTTCGCTTTGACTGATTCTGGCAGCTCAATGTTGCTGCGAATCGGACGTGCGTAACCTTGTGCTAGGTTGATTTGGCCTTGGTCACTGAAGATGTACTCACGCGCCAGCTTGGCCGCATTCGGATTCTTCGCGTATTTATTGATGAGGGTGGTGTAGCCAGAAATCACCGAACCGTCTTGCGGAATGGTGACCGTAAAGCGGCTGCGATCAATCTGGTCGCGGTAGTTCAGCGCGTTAAAGTCCCACATGATCGCGACTTCCACTTCTCCTTTTTCCAGATTAGCCAGGCTTGGGTCGGTGAACGACAGGCGGCCTTGTTTCGCTAGTTTCGAGAAGAAATCCAGCGCTGGTTTCAGGTTGCTTTCATCACCGCCGTTGGCAAATGCGGCTGCGAGTACCGCGTTATTGGCCTGAGCCGCAACACCGACATCACCCACGGTCACTTTGTATTGGCCGTTGAGCAGATCAGCCCAAGAGGTTGGCGCTTGCTTGACCAGATTGTTGTTGGTGATAAATGCAATTGTGCCGGTGTAAGCGAGTGCCCAGTGGCCATCTTTATCTTTGGCCCAGTTGGGAATGTCGCTCCACGTGGTCGGTTTATACGGCTGAGTGACGCCCTTTTTGACCGCAACGCGGGCAAAGGCGAAGCCGACATCACCGATATCGGCAGTCGCGTTTTTCTTTTCCGCTTCGAACTTGGCAATTTCCTGCGCTGAACTCATGTCGGTGTCCTGATGAGTCAGGCCGTAATGGGTGTTCAAGTCATTCCAAGTGTCTTTCCAGTTTGCCCAACTTCCCGGCATGCCGACGCTGTAAACAGCGCCTTCTTTTTTGGCGGCATCGATCAGCGATTGAATATCGCCGTCTTGGGCGAAAGCGGGCATTGCGAGCGTGGTCGCAAGCAGCGTTGCACTGGTCAGTAACGTTTTCATGGTCTCCATCCTTCTGGACTAGGTCAGTAAGTTTGATTTTTATCCTAGGCAGCGAATGTGACGTTTTGGGTTCATCCAGATGACGCTTTTTCGTTAGTTTTATGGCAGTTATGTTTCAGTTGTCTTTGATTAACAGTGGGTTAGCTGTAATAAATTTGTTATGTGCGTTGATTAGTCTGAAAAAAGAGAGACCGTATTGGACTAGATCAGGATGAAGCTACAGGCGACGACCCAACTGGGAAAAATAAAATCCACCCTGCGTGAGCAGATTTGTGGCGGCATCATGAACGACCGGCAAAAATTGCCGTCGGAGCGTGAATTGAGTGAGCTGTTCGAAACGACGCGCATTACCATCAAAGACGCGTTGGTGTCGCTCGAAACTGAAGGGCTGATTTATCGTGAAGAGCGCCGCGGTTGGTTTGTATCGCCAGAACGGGTGCGTTACAACCCGCTGTCGCGTTCGCATTTTCATCAGATGGTGCGTGAGCAAGACCGCATCGCGGAAACCAAAGTGCTCAATGTGCGCAGTGTGATGGCCTCGCGCGAGTATGCCAAAGCGATGCAGATCGAACGCATTACGCCGATTCATATTATCGAGCGCTTGCGCTACATCGACGGGCGCGCGGTGTTGTTTGTCGAAAACTGCCTGATTGCGCGTCTGTTTCCCAACATTTTGCAGGAGAATCTGCACGGGTCTTTGACTGGTTTGTACGCGGAAAAATATGGTTACCGCACTCAGCGTTCGCGTTTTGACGTCATTCCGACCGCCGCGCCATCGCATGTGGCGAAAGCGCTTAATCTTGCTACGGGGCAGCCGGTGCTGAAAATTTGTCGAGTGAATTACAAACAGGATGGGACGATCATGGATTGTGAATTTGAATATTGGCGACCCGATTCGGTGGTGATCACCATCGACAGTTGTGGCGACTGAGCGTCGCCACACATCGCCAAGGCAAGTTAACGACTCGCTTTTAGTTCCTCTAGCACGTCGCTGAGGGTTGGGCGAATACGATGCCCCAAAGCCACCACGTCGTCACTGGGCATGACCAAATCTGGAATCTGATAGGCAATCATCTTCGCGGCGACTGCCGAGCGCACGCCATTGTTAGAATCTTCAAACGCCAGACACTGCGCTGGTGCAACGTCGAGGCGACTGGCCGCCAGCAAATAGATTTCTGGGTGCGGTTTGCCTTGGCTGACTTCGCAACCGGTCGCCACGGAATCGAAATAGCGATCCAGCCCCGAAAGGCGCAGCTTAATGCTCGCCACATCCCGCTGAGTTGAGGTCGCTACAGCGGTTGGAATGTGCTCTGCTTTCAGCCATTCCAGCAATTCAATCACGCCTTGTTTGACGGGAATCGCTTGATGTTTCACCACGGCGTTATAGCGAGTGCGCCACTCATTGTGCAGTTGCATGTAATCGAGATCCGGCCCGTATCCCGCGCGCAGCGTGGCTTCAATCCCGGCGGCATTGCGACCAATCACCGACAAATACAAATCACGTAAAAACGGCACGCCGACCGCTTGGCAGGCTTGTTCAAAAATTTCTATACAGACGCGCTCGGTGTCGAGCAGCAGCCCATCCATGTCGAAAATAGCAGCTTGGAAGTTCATGGGGTTCATATCGTTGAGGGGCGAATTAGCGGATCATTGTCACACAAAGCGCAGGGGTGCGGCGACTTTTTTCTTGTTTGGCGTCACTTTTCTCACGTGGCCAACATGGTAAAAATGCACGACTGTGCTCATTCGCTGAGCGAAAATCAATCCTTTGTAAAATCAGCAAATTAGCAGCGAGAGTTTGCGGTTCTTGAGTTATGCTTAAGTGAGTCGTTTTGCAGGCGCAAAACATGAGTTAGAGGTGAAGTGAAGTTGAAATCGGCGTGGATTCGGCAGTGGATGCCGGGATTGTATCAGTTTAAACACTATGAGCGCGCTTGGCTGGTCGATGACGTGCGAGCGGCATTTTCTGTTGTGGCAGTGGCCCTGCCCGTGGCGATTGCGTATGCGCAATTAACCGGGGTGTCGGCGATTGTCGGGTTGTATTCGTGTGTGGCACCGATGCTGGTGTACGCGCTGTTTGGTACCTCGCGCCAGTTGATTGTCGGCCCCGATGCTGCGACCTGTGCGGTGGTTGCGGCGGTGGTGGCACCGTTGGCCGCGGGCGACCCAACCAAGCATTGGCAACTGGTCATGACCATGACCGCGATGATGGGCATCTGGTGTATTCTCGCCAGTAAGTTCCGTCTCGGTATTTTGGCCGATTTTCTTTCGCGTCCAATCCTGATGGGGCTGCTCAACGGGGTGGCGTTGACCATCATCGTGGGGCAGTTGAGTAAAGTGTTCGGCGTGAAGTATGAGCAGAGCTACTTGTTGGAACGTTTGGCGGAAGCGCCGCAGCGCTTGTTTGACGTGCATTGGCAAACCGTGGTGGTCAGTGTGCTGACGGTGGCTGTCTATTTTGCCGCCAAGCGTTTTCGCCCATCGTGGCCGGCGGCGATGCTGGCGATCATCTCAGCAGGCATCTTGGTGTGGGCGACCCAATTGGATAGCCAAGGCGTGAACGTGGTTGGCTTGATTCAGGGCGGCTTACCGGCGTTTCAAACCCCGACGTTTGACATCGGGATCAGCCGTGAATTGGTGGTTCCTGCACTCAACTTAGCGATGGTGAGCTTTGTGAGTATGATGCTGACCGCGCGCAGTTTTGCGGCCAAAAATGGCTACGATATTGATGCGGACAAAGAGTTTCGAGCGCTGGGGATTGCCAACTTAGCGTCGGCATTTTCACAAGGCTTTGCTATCAGTGGTGCCGATTCACGCACCGCGGTGAACGACGCCAATGGCGGTAAATCGCAGTTGGTTTCGGTGATTGCAGCGGTGGTGATCGGATTGGTGGCGATCTTCCTTTATCGTCCGCTGCAGTACATTCCAACGGCTGCATTGGGTGTGGTGTTGATCATTGCCTCGACCTCGCTGCTGGATCTCAAAGGGTTGTGGGGGCTGAGAAAGCGCGATAAAGATGCGTTTTATTTGGCGTCGGTGACCTTTATTGCTGTGCTGATTGTCGGCGTGATCCCCGGTATCACGCTGGCGGTGTTGCTTGGATTGTTCCAGTTCTTACGCGTGGTGATGCGACCGAGCGATCAACGTTTGGGGCTGGATAAAGACGGGACGATTCGCACCGTGGATGGCACCGGCAAAGCCACGCCAATTCCTGGCTTGATGCTGTATCGTTTTAACTCGCCGCTGACGTATTTCAATGCGCCGTACTTCAAGCGTCGTCTATTGGAATTGGTGGAAACCAGCGATTCCAGCGTCGACTGTGTGGTGATTGATGCGGTGGCGAGCTTTACGCACCTCGATTTGAGCGTAATGGCGATGTTGGCGGATGTGCAGAACATCCTGAAAAAACGCGGTATTCGTTTAATTCTGGCCGGACGTAAGCGCAGTATGCGTCAATGGTGTGAGTTGAGCGGTGTGCCGGTCGGCGACGGCGGTTTGGTGCTGCGTGCTGATATGTATTTGGCGATCAAACTCAGTGGATGTTACCAACAAGCGGTGGAAGAGGGGCAAGTGCCGCCGGTTCAGAAAGAGCCGGAAGCCGACGCGCTGCCCAAACCGGTGCCCGAAGTGGCGTAAGTTCAAGCATCAAAAGCCTGCCGATTGGCAGGCTTTTTTCATCGCGCTGGTTTCATCATCAAACGCTGAGCGACGCTTCCGTATGATTGGCTTTTTGATAGCCCGGCAGCGTTGCCAAGCCCGCCCAATAGGTTTTGATGTGAGGGAAATGCTCCAACATGCCGCTGGCGTGGACACCTTCGGCAATAAATGACATCATGATGTCTGCGCCGGTCAGTTTGTCGGCCACCAAGTAGCGTTTGCCTTCGAGTTGCGCATTCACATAGCCCAAGACTTTTGCCGCTTCACTGTTGGCATAGCCTTCTAAAAACTGCGTTTTGGCCCCGTCTTTGGCTAAGAACAGTTTGAGCAGCAGCGGCAGGATGCCTGAGCTTTCGGCAAAATGCAGCCATTGCAGGTAGTCGATGTACTCGGCGCTGTCCCGTGCGGGGGCCAGACGTTCCGCGGCAAAGCGTTCAATCAGGTATTCCGTGATCGCGCCTGATTCGGCGATCACGCGTCCGTCGATTTCAATCACCGGTGATTTGCCCAGCGGGTGAACCGCTTTGAGCTCTGGTGGTGCCAGAAAGGTCACGGCATCGCGTTGATAGGGAACAACTTGATAGTCGACGCCCAGCTCTTCTAGCAACCAGATGATGCGCTTGGAACGTGATTGGTTCAGGTGGTGTAATGTGATCATTGTGGGCTCCTTATGATAGCGGTGTGTTGACTTCGATCACCAGCTTGCCGAAGTTCTTCCCTTCCAGCAGACCCATGAACGCGGTTGGCGCTTGCGCCAGTCCTTGTACGATCTGCTCGCGGTATTGCATTTTGCCCTCAGCCAACCATTGGCTCATGTCTTGGGCAAACTCGTTGTAACGATGGCCGTAGTCATCGAAAATAATAAAGCCCTGCATTTTGATGCGTTTGACCAGCAGCATGCCCATGAGGCTCGACAGGCGATCGGGGCCTTCCGGCAACGCAGTAGCGTTGTATTGCGACACCAAGCCGCACAACGGAATACGTGCTTTGGTGTTGAGCAGCGGCATGACCGCATCAAACACTTTGCCACCCACGTTTTCAAAGTAGACATCAATGCCTTGCGGGCAAGCTTGTGCCAACTGCTCTGCGAAATCATCGGCTTTGTGGTCAATACAGGCATCAAAGCCCAGCACGTCAACCGCATGGCGACATTTGTCTTCGCCGCCCGCCACGCCAACCACGCGGCAGCCTTTGATTTTGCCAATTTGACCCACGGTCGCGCCGACCGGCCCTGTGGCGGCCGCGACCACAATGGTTTCACCCGCTTTGGGTTGGCCAATATCCAGTAGCCCCATGTAGGCGGTAAAGCCGGGCATGCCCATGATGCCAAGCGCAAACGAAGGGTGCGTCGGTTGAGCGCCCAGTTTTAACAGGCCGTCGCCGTTGGAAATGGCGTAGCGTTGCCAGCCGGTGTAAGCCAATACCCATTCACCCACGGCAAAATCAGGGTGATGGGACACTTCGACCTGACACACGGTGCCGCCAACCATCACGGCATTGAGCGCGACGGGATCGGCGTAAGACTTGGCATCGCTCATGCGGCCGCGCATATACGGATCCAGTGACAGATAAATGGTGCGCAGCAATACTTCGCCCTCACCCGGCTGCGGTTGCATGACGGTTTCCAAGCGGAAGTCTTGTTCAGTTGGGGCGCCAACCGGACGTGAAGCAAGCACGATGCGTTGGTTCATCAGTTCAGTCATTTCTGGTTTCCTTTTGTGTTTCAATTAGACCAGTCGTCTAGTTTTCGTGGCAAAAAATCCGCTATCGAGATAGCGGTCTTGAATGGTGTTTATCCGTTGAGCGGATTGCCTTTGAGCAATTGCTCGGTGGCCAGTAACGCCTGCTGTAGACTGATGTCATCTTGGCGAATTTTGTTCAGCAAGCTCGCCCCAATCCATAGATTGTAGAGTAACTCGGACGTGAGCTGGCTATTTTGTACGTGCAATTCACCCGTTTGGATCCCTTGCTCAATACATTCGGCCACGCGGACCGTGATGGCGTTGGTGCCTTTGAGCAGTGCCAGACGCATCGGTTCAGACAGATCGGCGACTTCTCCTGCCAATTTGACCACCAGACATTTTCCGGCGGAGCAATTGCAGCTGTTTTGCTCTGTCCAGAAATGCCAGTACCGCATCAATTTCTGATAGTGAGTCCCGCCATTGCCGTTGAACAGGGCGTCGAGTTTGTCGAGGTAATGGGCAAAGTAGGCCTCAATCAATGCCTCGCCAAACTGCTCTTTGGACTTGAAGTAATGATAAAACGACCCCTTAGGTACATCGGCGCTTTTCAGCAGCTCCGACAAGCCGACACAGGTAAAGCCTCGGTTCACCACCAGTTGGTAACCGACTTCTAGAATATGTTGTCGTGTATCGTGTGTTTTTGCGTTCATGAGGTGAAATATAGTGATAATTAGACCAGTCGTCTAGTGTTGGTTGTTGGCATGAGGATGCGCGTCGTGTCAGTGGCGGAATCGCCGCGCGCAAAAACGGGCGATCACGTCACGAACGGCGATGCTCGCGCTGAGATCAGAAATCGGGATCGACCTGAAATGTCATACGCTGCTTGGTGTAAGGGTGATCAAAGCTGAGGCTTTCTGCATGTAGATGCAGGCGATTGGCTTTCTCACCGTACAGATCGTCGCCCAAAATCGGCGTATTGAAGCCTTGCTCATGTGCGCAATGCACGCGTAGCTGATGGGTGCGACCGGTTTTAGGGGAGAGGTAGACGCGTGTGCGTCCTTGTTCGGTGCCGATCGTCTGCCAGTAAGTTTCGGCGGCTTTGCCGTGCTCAAAACAGACCATTTGACGCGGACGATCGTCTAAGTCTGGACGCAGCGGCAGGGTAATAATGCCTTCACCATGAGCGATTTCACCACTCAGTAGCGCGACATAACGCTTCTCTACACCGCGAGTAATAAACTGTTTCTGCAGGCTTTTATTGGCGCGACGTGTGAGTGCGAAGACCAGTAACCCCGAAGTCGACATATCCAAACGATGCAGCACAAACGGGCCTTCCACCTCGGGAAACTGCTGCTCCAATCGCGTCAGTGCTGAGTCTTTGATGTTCACGCCGGGCACCGAAAGAAACTCCGCCGGTTTGTTGATCACCACAATCGCTTCATCCTGATACACAATCTCGATCTCTTGGCCTTCGGCGGGATTGTTCAGCAGCGGATTGTCATCCAGCGTCATGCCACTCAGCATGTGACCGAGGATCGGGTGGCACTTATTTTGGCAGGCCGGATAGAATTTCTTGTGTTGGCGAATCTCTGATTTGGGAGAGCGTCCCCACCAGAATTCCGCCATCGCAATTGGGGTCAGTTGATGCGTAAACGCATATTGCAGTAGCTTCGGCGCTGCACATTCACCAGAACCCGCGGGGGGAATTGGATTTGCGGCCAGCGAAAAAATATCATTCAACGATTGCACCTCACCGCGCTGGTTTAAGAAACGATATTGGCCAAACAGCTTTTTCTGCAGTGCTGCCGAGAGCTGCTTGCGCTGCTCTTGCAAGGCGTGCAGCTCGGCGTTTTGCGCCGCTAAGTCATCCTGTAAGGTGCGAATGCGTTGCTCCCACTGCAGCTTTAATTGCTTGAGCTGGTTTTTCTCCGCCACGCTTTCTTTGGCCAAACGTTCCAGTAGGGGGGCTGAGTCGTTCGAATGGGCGTCGGCATCTGCACGCAACTGTTTACGTTCAGCGCGCGTGTCAATCATGCGCAGACGCAGCGCTTCTATTTCAGCGTCCGCTTGCTGTTGACTCTCGGCAAGGCGGCTGCGCAGTTCATCGGCTTGTGTGTTCTGTTTCAGCACGCGTACTTGCTGATTGATGGCCGCAATCTGGTTGGCTTCGGTGCGAAAGAACGCGTCGTCAGCAAAGCGATCAAACACGGGCGGCACAAAGCCCGGCAAGTGGTTTTGCTCGGCCAACTGGCCAGAAAACGCCGAGAGATAACCGAGTGCTCCCGTTGGGGTTTGGACCACCAAGACGCCAAACATTTTGCCGTGCGCTCCGGTTTCATCGCCGTCGAGACCAAAAGGGTGCGACCATGCTTGTTGAGTGCTGATGTGGTGCTGTAGCTCCTCGGCGGCAATCACACACAAAGGATGCGGCTCGTAACAAAACGGAAAGGTAAAACGATCCGGCAAAGCGATGGCAGAAACGTCGGCCTGAAAAGGTGTGAAGCAGCGGTTGGTGTGTGACATAGCAAAACAATCGAGTGGAGTAGACGGGCTGAATTGTACTGAGCTGACCTAGAAAAGCCAGCGCAGAATCATCGAGGCTTATTCGGGCTTGCGGGCGACAAACACCAACAAGATGCCGCCGAGAATCATCAGGCTCACCAGTATCAAGCGCAGTGTCATCGGCTCGTTCAACAGCAGGCTGCCCCCGATCAAAGCGATGGCGGGCACTGATAACTGTGCAACGGAGGCTTGCAGCATGGTTAAGCGGCTGATGACCCGATACCAGAGAATATAACCCGCGGCGGATGCCAGACTGCCTGATAATAGCGCAAGCACCACGCCGCGTGTTGAGAGCGCGTCCAGATGAATCATCCAGGGAGACACGAGTAGACACAGCAGACTTGCTGCCCAAAACCCTTGAGCAATCGCGTGGGTTGGATTGCCGCTGTTGCGCCCAAGTAGCGTGAACACCGCCCACGCAAGGCCAGCGATGATCATCAGCAGTGCGGATATCCAACCGGGTTGTTCAGCACTGGGCAGCATCAAATAGATAAAGCCGGCGATAGAGATCGCCAGCCCCAGCCATTCCAACGTTCGAATCTTATTGCCTTGCCAACAGTGCGCAGCGAGCAGTGAGAGTTGTACTGTGCCGAAAAGCAGCAGCGCGCCAGTTCCGGCGGATAAGGTCAGATAAGCGATGGAAAAACAGAGCGCGTAGATAAACAGCGATGCGCCAGCTTTGAGGGTGAACGGCAACGAATAGCGACGATGTTCGCGGCGCACGACCATGGCGTGCAGGACGACTAATGTGATTCCTCCCGAGATCAAGCGCAGCGCCGTGAACGATCCGGCGTCAATGGCGTGTGTTTGTAATGCCAGTCGACACAGAATGGAGTTGGCCGCAAAGGCCATCATGGTGATGACAGTGAGCAGGGCTGGATGCACAGGGAATCCTTGGGGGGTTGGGTGAATGATCTTCACTCCATTTAAGGCGAAAAAACAAAATGGAACAAATGTGTTTTACTTTGATAGTCAAACTAATTACTATTTTGAAAATTTGATTATCAAAGTATCTATCATGCAAACACCTCATTGTCCTCACACTCACACCTTTTCTTATGCCAATGAAAAAGGGGAAAAACGCACGTTGTACGTGCTGTTGTTAACGTTAATCACGATGGCGGCTGAAATCAGTGCTGGGTCGATTTATGGTTCGATGGCGCTGTTGGCGGACGGTTGGCACATGGGCACCCACGCGGCAGCATTCTGCATTACGCTGTTTACGTTTCGCTATGCACGCAAACATCAGGACTCACGTCAGTACACGTTTGGGACGGGGAAAGTGGGCGTCTTGGGGGGGTACACCAGCGCCATTGGTTTGGGGCTGGTGGCACTGTTTATGTTCGGTGAATCGCTGCATCGCCTGTTCAATCCGTTGTCGATTCAGTTTAATGAAGCGATCGTCGTGGCGGTGATTGGCTTGCTTGTGAATGTCGCCAGTATGTTCTTATTGCACGACCATCACGACCATCACGACCATCACGACCATCATCATGACCATGACCATGACCATGACCATGAGCACGCTCATGATCACAACCTGACCGCGGCATACATGCATGTGCTGGCCGATGCGTTGACTTCGCTGCTCGCCATTGCGGCGTTGATTGTGGGCAAGTACCTCGGCTGGGTGTGGTTAGATCCCATCATGGGGATCGTCGGCGCATTGGTGATCACCAAATGGGCGGTGGGATTGATGAAACAGACCGCCCCGATTTTGCTAGATGCGCACATTGAACGGAATTATGAGCAAAAGCTGTTGACGAAGCTGGCACAAAGCGGCGGCGAGGTGATGGATATTCACATGTGGAAAGTGAGTTCGAGTCACTATGCGGCGACAATCCGCTTGAACAGTGAGACGAACAAAGATGCGGCGTACTTTAGACAGCAACTGGCCGAGTTTGATAAACTGCACCACCTCACACTTGAGGTGAATTCGAAGTAAAGGCAAACACATGCAACATCTGACTGAACTCAACAACCTGATCACCGAGTTTTACGACAAAATGTCGTCGTGGGAACTGTCGGTGGTGAAAGAAACCGGCTATTCGCTGGCGCAGATCCACACGCTGGAAGTGTTGGGCAGTCATGGTGCCATGCGCATGAAAGAGTTAGCCAATCGCCTGAGCATTACCACGGGCACACTCACCGTACAGGTCGAAAAGCTCGTTCAGGCCGGGTTGATTGAACGTCAGTCTCTGGAAGGAGACCGACGTTCGATTGTGGTCGACTTAACGGCGCAAGGCCACAATGTTTATCGTGAGCACAACGCACTGCACCTTGCGCTCACGCAAGAGCTCACTCGTCATTTCTCCGAGCCGCAACATCAGGCGTTAGTCGAGATGCTGACTCAGATGAATCAAGAGTTCTGACCTTGTCTTACCCTATCATCGGGACGGTGGAGAGCAGCAATAAGCCGCCCATGGCGCCGTTAAACCAACGGACATACTTGGGGTGGGTCATCCAGTGACTCAACTGCTTACCCGCCGCCGTCCAAATGCTCACGGATGGAATATTCACGATCGCAAAGACCAACGCGATGAGCAGTAATTGCAGCCAGCTTGCGCTTTGGTTGTAAACGCTGACCGCCGTGAGTGCCATCGACCAACCTTTTGGATTAACCCATTGGAACATCGCTGCGGCCAAAAACGACATCGGCTTGTATTGATGTTCTGGATTGGCTGGCTTGCTGAGTGCGATCTGAATCGCCAGATACACCAGATAGGCCAGACACACGACATGCAGGATCTGTTGCAACAAAGGTGAGGTTTGAAACAAGCCCGTCAATCCAACACCGACCAGCAGCACCATCGCGCTAAACCCAAACGTCACGCCCAACATATGGGGCAACGTGCGCCAAAATCCCACGTTGGCCCCGGATGTCATCAACATGATGTTATTGGGCCCAGGGGTAAAGGTTGAAACAAAAGCGAAAGCCACCAAAGGCCCCCATTGACTGTAATCCATTTGCGGTTACTCATTCCTCATTAAACATGCAAAGATAGTAATGGCCATGAGGCGCAATTTTATGTTTATATTTGTGCTTGAATGAGTTTATTAGCAATTAATGGTGGTTATGGATAAGTTTGACGAAAGAATATTGCGTGAACTGCAATTGGATGGACGAGTCTCAAACGTTGAGTTGGCAGAGCGGGTCGGTTTGTCGCCCTCAGCCACGTTGCGCCGAGTGCAGGAACTTGAACGCCGAAAGGTGATCAAAGGATATCGTGCGGTGTTAGACAAGCCACAACTGAATGTTGGATTTGTCGCCTATGTCTCGATTGGGCTCAATAACCACACGAAAAAGTCACAACGCAGCTTCGAGGAGCATGTGCGCTTTGCGAATGAAGTGGTGGAATGCCACAACATCACCGGCATGAACGAATATTTGTTGCGCGTCGAAACGCAAGACCTCGCGGCGTACAAACGTTTTCATGAAGATGTATTAGGTGAGTGTCAACATGTGCAATCGATTACAACAATGGTGGTTATGGATTCACCCAAAGATGAGCGCCAATAATATTTAGATATAGATTAAGAAGATAATAAAAGAAATTTATATTCAACTGAATGAATTCAATAAAAACGCAGTCATATTATTTTCTAAAAATAATATTTAATGTTTATTCTCAAAAATAAGAAGTTATTAATCACGATATAAATTCAATCCAGTGACATTTGTTCCCATAAAACGACGATTAAGTGATAGATGTGTTGATTGTATTTATAAATTAGAGTTTTTACTTTATTAAATGTCATTGCTCTGACATTTGTTGCGATGTGAGCAAATTTTCGCGTGGTTTAAGGTAATAAGTTGCTTGCTCTGGGCAAGTAGTTGCCTGGTTTTGTGCTGGTTTAACCAGTGACTGGGCTTAAAACAGGTATGTATTTTGCTATTTCTCATATTAGGCGTGTTTAATTATATTTCAGAGAAGAGTTTGTTATGGGAAATGGTATTGTTGTTGGGCATATAGGGACAGCGCATGATGGATTCCCACCGACGCCGGTCACCGCAGGTTCGGGTTCGGTTAAAATCGATGGGATTCCCGCGGCCCGTCAAGGCGATCCGCTGGCTCCGCATGATAAACCTAAAAATCCTCCCCATCCGCGCAGTATTGCCGCGGGCTCTTCAAGTGTCATGATTGATGGCAAACCAGCCGCAAGAGCGGGTGATGCAGTTGACTGTGGTGGCGTGTTGCAAGGTGGTAGCAGTGTCAACATTGGTTAAGTCTTGCCTTGTCTCGCTGGCACTCACCCTTGGCGTCACGAGCTTTACCGCCTTGGGTGAAGCGTACGATGCATCCGCATTAACGGCGCAACAGGCGTTTGAAAATGGCCGTTTGTTGCGTGCCCAATTCAAAAATGTCGAATCAAGACCGTTTCTCAAACATGCCGCCGACAGCGGAAATGCCGATGCGGCTTACCTTTATGCGATGGAGTTATCGAACTACAAAACCACGATCCGTACGCCGCAAGAAGCCCGTGATTACTTGCTTCAAGCTGCGCAAGGCGGTAATCGCCATGCGATGCAGCACCTCTATTTGAATGGGCAGTGGTTGAGTAAAAAAGATCGCCTTGATTGGCAGCAGCAGTATCACGATGCCTTGATTCGCTTAGGGCGAACTGCGCCGGCACAAGCCTTGTTCGAGCTAGCTCAGTATTATCACGCACGCGATAAAGCACGGTCCGAATATTATCTCACCAAGGCGGCTGCCTTTCGTCATCCCCGCGCGTTAATGGAACAGGCGAGGCGTATCGAGCGTGGTGCGGGAACCTATGTGATGCCGGGTGAGCGTGAAACTGTTGTGCGTAAAACGTATTTGGTCGCAGCCGAAACCGGCTATGTGCCTGCGATTCGTGCTTACATTAATTTGCTCGAAGACAAAGGGCGCTACAAAGAAGCGTTTGATTGGCGCAGAAAGGCGTTACAAGCCGGCGATCTGACGTCGCTCGCTGCGCTGGGCTTTATCTATAGTGGCCAAAGTGAAGGGTATCCCTTCATCGAAACCGACTTGGTTTTGGCGAAGGCTTACTTGGATTTGTACATGGAAATGGCTGGAACGGATCGCCTCGAAACCCTTTATTCGACGGTGGCTGAGAGCTACCAACAAATCACACCACGTATTAATGCTGAGCAAGAAAAAGCGGCAGATAAAATTGAATCTTCCCTGAAAAATAGTGTGGATTTTTATAACCATGATCTTTTTTGGGATATTTAGAATTATTTAATATTAGCTACCGATAATACGTGTGAGAGAAGTAAGTATTTTTTGGGTGAAGATCATGTTTTTGCGTTTTTTTGTACAACAAACGCATATTAAATGAATAGAATGTGCCCGCTTCATAATAATTAAAATAAAGAGAGTGGCTAATCTCTTTATTTATCATTTTATAAATAAAAAGTTTAAATGTGAATTTAACTTGCATTCTTTTCGGGCGATTGTGTGGCTGTCATCCAGCGATGCTTCAATTGCCTGCTATCAAGAAGTTATATTTACTCAAATTAAAATAAGAAAATTTAGATATTTCTAATGTGTCGATATTTCTGATAGTTAAAGCAAATTCAGATATTGACGCAGCTATTTCAACGACAACGACTGGCATAGGTATTTGGAGACGTTATATGTCTAAAGAAGGAAGTGTAGCTCCGAAAGAGCGCATTAATATTAAGTATATTCCTGCGACTGGGGATACACAGGCTGAAGTAGAATTGCCATTGAAAACCTTAGTGGTTGGTGATTTCAAAGGTCATTCAGAAGAGACGCCAGTTGAAGAGCGCTCAACCGTTTCTGTGGATAAGAACAACTTTGAAGCGGTGATGCGTGAAAGCAATCTGAAACTGACCACCACCGTGAAGAACAAACTGGGTGAAGATGAGACTGCCGATTTACCGGTTGAGCTGAACTTCAAATCCCTTGCGGATTTCTCCCCAGATTCTGTCGCTTCACAAGTTCCTGAATTAAAAAAATTGATTGAGTTACGCGAGGCGCTCGTCGCACTGAAAGGCCCGCTGGGTAATATTCCTGCGTTCCGTGAGCGCCTGCAAGATCTGCTGAACTCGGAAGAGTCACGCGAGAAACTGCTGGCAGAACTCAATCTTGTTAGTGAATCAGAAGAAGAAACTCAAGCCTAAGTTGACTTGATACTTTTGTCATTAAATCTTAATCAGGAACAATAAGATGTCTACGACTGAAACGGTACTGGAAAGACCGCAGCTGGCTGAAGGAAGCTTGCTGGACGAAATTATGGCGCAAACCCGAATCGCTCCTAGCGAAGAAGGGTACGATGTTGCGAAAAAAGGGGTGGCTGCATTTATCGAAAATCTGATTGGTGGCAACCAATTGGATGAAGCGGTGAATAAGTCTCTGGTTGACCAAATGTTGGTTGAGCTGGACAAGAAAATCAGCGCACAGATGGATGAAATTCTCCACGATCAGCAATACCAGCAAATGGAATCTGCTTGGCGTGGTCTGAAACTATTCGTGGATCGCACCGATTTCCGTGAAAATAACAAAGTTGAACTGCTGCACGTGACCAAAGAAGAGCTGCTGGAAGACTTTGAATTTGCACCGGACACAACTCAATCTGGCTTGTACAAACACGTTTATTCCTCCGGTTATGGCCAGTTTGGTGGTGAACCGACCGGCGCGATCGTGGGTAACTTCGCATTTACCCCTTCGACGCCAGACATGAAACTGCTGCAATACATGGGTGCCCTCGGCGCGATGGCGCATGCGCCGTTCATCTCCAGCGTTGGCCCCCAATTCTTTGGCATCGATTCATTTGAAGAACTGCCAAACATCAAAGACATCAAGTCAACGTTTGAAAGCCCGAAATACACCAAATGGCGTGCGCTGCGTGAGTCAGAGGACGCGCGTTACATTGGCCTGACTGCGCCTCGTTTCCTGTTGCGTGTTCCGTATGATCCAACAGAAAACCCAATCAAATCATTCAACTATTCAGAGAACGTGAGCCAATCACACGAGCATTACTTATGGGGTAATACGGCGTTTGCATTCGCAACTCGTTTGACAGATAGCTTCGCGAAATACCGCTGGTGTCCAAATATCATTGGTCCACAAAGTGGCGGCGCGGTGGAAGATCTGCCAGTGCACGTATTTGAATCCATGGGCGCGCTACAAAGCAAGATCCCAACGGAAGTGTTGATCACCGACCGTAAAGAATTTGAACTGGCGGAAGAAGGCTTCATTGCCCTGACGATGCGTAAGGGCAGCGACAACGCCGCATTCTTCTCGGCAAACTCCATTCAGAAAGCCAAAATCTTCCCGAACACCAAGGAAGGCAAAGAAGCAGAAACCAACTACAAGTTGGGCACGCAACTGCCTTACATGATGATCATCAACCGCTTGGCGCATTACGTGAAAGTGCTGCAACGTGAACAGATTGGTGCATGGAAAGAGCGCCAAGATCTGGAACGCGAGCTGAACTCGTGGATCAAGCAATACGTTGCGGATCAGGAAAACCCGCCGGCAGACGTACGCAGCCGCCGCCCACTTCGCGCCGCGAAAATCGAGGTGATGGATGTGGAAGGCAATCCAGGTTGGTACCAAGTGTCTCTGGCTGTTCGTCCGCACTTTAAATACATGGGTGCGAACTTCGAACTGTCGCTGGTAGGCCGTCTGGATCAAGCATAACCATGACTTACATTGCACCTGAAGAGAGTGCATTTGGTGTTGGCTTCTTTGAACGTTTAGAAGCCAATGCTAAACCCATGTCTCTGACCCAAGGGCCAGATGCATGGGATGTACTCGAATCCGTTAAGCGTAATGTGTCCAATATCCTCAATACACGAATCGGTGGTGCGCAAAGCGCGCCGCATCTCGGGTTAGTGGATTTTAACGACGCCACCTTAGAAACCATGGATCTGTCGCTGCGTATCAAACTGGCGATTCAGCATTGTCTGGAACGCTATGAGCCACGTTTAAAGCAGGTACTGGTGCGCGCCGATTCGGACCATTTCAATCCTTTAACGCTGCGTTTCCACATTGTGGCCAGCATTAACTGCGATGCATTACACAAGAAAGTTCAGTTCAGTCTGTTACTGGATCAAAACAGAAAGTATCGAGTGTTTTAATCACCATGACTCAAGACAAGTATTTCAGGGAAGAGCTCGCTTTTCTTAAAGAGCAGGGGAGAGAATTTACCGAAATTCACCCTCAGCTGTCGCGCTTTCTGCATGGCAGAACAACCGACCCAGACGTTGAGCGTCTGTTGGAAGGCTTTGCGTTCCTGACTGCGCGTCTGCGTGAAAAAGTCGAAGATGAGTTCCCTGAACTGACACACTCGATCATCAATATGCTGTGGCCGAACTATTTGCGGCCTGTGCCGAGCATGAGCGTGGTGGCCTTTACACCGGACAAAAGCGTCAGTGAAAAGCAGACGATTGCTCGCGGCACCGAATTGGATAGCAAACCGGTGTTTGGCACGAAGTGTCATTTTCGAACCTGCCGCGATGTGGCGCTCTATCCGCTTCATTGTCTGGATGCCAACGCGGAACACACGCGTGAAGCCACCATCATTAAGCTGACAATGAAGATGAACGGCGACATTTCAATTGGTGATGCCGAGCTGGGTGATTTGCGTTTTTACCTCGGCGGAGATAAGTACAGTTCGCAAATGTTGTATCTGTGGCTCAATCACTATTTGGAAAAAGTCAGTGTTGAAGTGAATGGGGCCGTCTTTACGCTGCCGCGCAATGCGTTTGCAACCGTGGGCTTTCACAGCGACGAATCGTTATTGCCTTACCCAACCAATGTTTACGAAGGTTACCGCATTTTGCAGGAGTACCTGTCATTTCCGGAAGCATTCCACTTTTTTGATCTCAAGGGCTTAGGGCAAGCGCTGCCAAAATCGGTGCACGGTGAATTCACGTTGCACATCCATTTATCCAAAACATTACCCGCTGACGTGCGTGTGCGCAAAGACAACTTTCAGCTCTATTGCACACCAGTGATCAACCTCTTCGAGCACGATGCTGACCCCATCGACCTCAATGGTCGTAAATCGGAATACCGCATTGTGCCATCCAGCCGCTATCCGGCGCATTACGAAGTGTTTAGCGTCGACAGCGTGGTGGGTTGGCAGGACAACAGCCAAGCGGGTCAACGGGTACGCGGCGAGAAGCGTGTGTACTCCTCATTTGAAAGCTTTCAGCACGAAGTCGAACGCGTGCGTCATCGCCAAGCACTGTATTACCGCACACGGATTAAAGAAAGCATTCGCGGTGACGGCTTTGACTCGTTTGTGTCGTTTATTCGCGGCGATGAAACCCTGTCGGTTGATGTGGATGAAGCGGTGTCCATCAAACTGACTTGCACCAACCGTTTGTTACCGTTGGAGCTGGGTGTGGGCGACATTTGTGAGCCGACTGACACCTCACCGCCTTACGCGACGTTTCGCAACATCACCGTGCCATCGCAGTCACTGCGTCCGGTGCTTGATGGCAGCCTGCTGTGGACACTGATTTCCAACTTGTCACTCAACTACTTGTCGTTGCTATCCAAAGATGCGCTTAGCTGTGTGCTGCGGGCTTACGATTTCCGCGCGTTGGTGGATCGCCAAGCTGAGCGTGTGGCGCGTCTGCGCATGGATGGCATCAGTAAAATCGAATCGCAACCGGTAGACAAAATGCTGCGCGGCTTACCCGTACGCGGCCTGCAATCGACCCTTTACATTGATCAAGCAGGGTTTGGTTCGGAAGGTGATTTGTATCTGTTTGGCACGGTGCTGAGTCATTTCTTTGCGCTCTACGCCAGTATCAATTCGTTTCACGAATTGGTCGTCATCAACGTGAGTAACCAAGAGAAGTACACATGGGGAACACAGACCGGAATGCAGCCGTTGATATGACGGCTGACGGCCAGCTGGTGCCCCAATTGCACTTGCCTGGTGATGTACGTGCTTACAACTTTTACCAGTTGGTTGAGTTGTTGCAAAAACTGCAGCAATTCAACCCTGAATCGGAAGAGTGGGAGCGTCAGTGTCAGTTGGTGTTTAGTGCCAACCCAAGCTTGGGGTTTTCGCCATCTGATGTGAATTCTCTGCATGAGCGTGACGATGAACGTTTGGTGATGCTGACCAACTTTTTTGGTTTGTCTGGCGCGCAGTCGCCGCTGCCCGGGTTCATCATCGAACAATTGGTCAATGAAGAACCGGGCGGGTTCAAACAGCCATTTTTTGACTTTTTTAATAACCGATTGATCAACTTGGTGTATCGCATCTGGCGCAAATATCGTTACTACGTGCGTTTTCAGCCAGATGCGCAAGATGCGTTTTCTACCCAGTTGTTCGCGTTGGTGGGATTGGGTGATACCGACCTGCGCGGCGAAACGCCCATCAACTGGTGCAAGATGCTGGCTTACGCCGGCACCTTGGCAGGACGCAGCCGCTCACCGCAAGTGGTGGCTGGCATCATTGCCCACTGTTTCGATTTGCAAGACGTGAGCATTCGCCAGTGGGTGCGCCGCAAGGTGCAGATCGACAAATCCCAGCAACTGTCGCTGGGACAACAGAACGCTCAACTGGGCGTTGACAGCATGGTGGGTGAATCGGTGATGGACTGCAACGGTAAGTTCGTCATCTGCATTGGAAAGTTATCGCGCGAGCGTTTCGCCGATTTTCTTCCTTCCGGTAAGGAACACCAACCGCTGTGCAAATTAGTGGAATTTATTTTGCGTGAGCAGATGGCCTACGACGTCGAGCTGACCCTAGATGAAGATGAAGCGCCCAAATTGAGCTTGGCGGCCGATAGTGGCGTAGCTCTGGGATGGACTTCGTTTCTGGGAGACAACGCGCAAGACCAACACGTTCTGATTCAAGTGAGGCAATAACAGATGAACGCAATGACTCAGACGTCACTGATCCTTCAAGTGGCCAACGTACAACTGCTCGAATCGGGTTTGACCGCCCAATCACACTGGACGCCGGATGGCGGCAACATTGGATCCGAATCATGGGCAACTTGGCGACTCAAAGACGCGCAAGGCCGCGTGAAACCGCAGCATTGTGCCATTGTCTCGATTGATGGCGCGTTTTGTGTCCGTGATTTATGTGGTGACACCTATGTGAACGGTTCACACATGCCGCTGGGTAAAGATCAGTTGGCGAAGCTGGAGCATCGAGACGAAATCACCGTGGGGCCTTATCAGCTACGAGTTTCGTTTGGTCATGCGGATGAGCACGATCGCAATGCAGGCCCGTTGGATGCGATGTTTAAAGCGGATCAGGTCGATCTGCTGGCGGATGAACCCTTCGATGATGAAGCACTAGAAGACGAGGCGCCGCTTGCGGCGAATGCTGATCCGCTCTTGGCACTGGATGCGCTACTTGAGGCCAAAGACGACGCCGAAGCGCTGCTGCGCGATGTGGAACGACTGGACGACGGTGAGCAGTCGCATGCATTGGTGCCGGAAGAGAACTTGGTGCTTCATGATTTGAAATTTACCCCGCAGGCAGACAGCGAGTACGAAATGACGTCATCCATTCGATTGAAAAAAATTCTGGGCTTTGGCCCGCGTAAAGACGATGTTGCACAACCGGACATCGCGCCAGCGCATCAGCCTCAGTCACCACAACAAACAACAACAGCACCATCATCACCAATCAACACTCATAACGTATCAGAGGGCTTAACAATGGATGAAAAAGTATTGGATCTTCTTGAAGAAGAAGTCGCCAGAAGTCTGCAACCTGCCAACGCCGACACTGCCACAAGTTCTGCGGCTGGCAAACATTTGCTGACCGGCCCAATGCTGCAGGGGCTGGGGATTGATCTCAGTCAGGATACTGACATGGAACGCATGCACTTCTTGTCTCAAGAATTGGGTGAGTCGCTGCAGGCGTGTGTGAAAGGCTTGCTGGAACTGCATCAACAAGTGAGTGACGGTCGCTTCGGAACCATGAACCGTAACCTGCAACCCATTGAAGATAACCCGCTGCGCCTTGGGCTGTCTTATGAACAAACCATTCGCACCATGTACGATGCCGACAAGAGCTTGGTCCACCTCTCTGCACCGGCGGCGATTTCAGAAAGCCTGAAGAACGTCCGCGACCACAACGAAGCGATGCAACACGCCACCTCGGAAGCGCTGAATCAGATTCTGAACGCATTCTCTCCACAAGTGTTGCTGCGCCGCTTCCATCACTACAAACGCAATACAGACACCAGCGCCACCTCGGATGAAGCGTGGGCGTGGAACATGTACTGCAACTACTACCAAGAGCTGACTTCCAACCGTCAACGCGGTTTTGAAAAGCTGTTCTGGGAAATTTTCGAACAGGCTTACGACAAGAAAATTCGTGAGAAGCAACTGGAGCTCTAATCGTGAACAAACTGCTGTTTATGCTGATTTCGTTGCTGGTATTGACCGCTTGCAGTTCGACGGAACCGTACGAGCCAGCGAAACAGCCGACGAAAGTCACGTTCAGTCTACTCGCTGATGATGGCGTCAACCCCAGTATTTGGGGAGAAGCGTCTCCGGTCGAAATTCAGGTGTTTGAACTCAAAGATGATTCGATGTTCATGTCCGCCGACTACGACCAACTGAAAGCGGATTATAAAAAATCACTGCGCAGCAACTTCGTCAAAAATTACGACTACGTGCTGATGCCGGGCCAGTTCAAGTTTGTGAATGCGTTTGAAGTGGATGAAGAAACAAACTACATCGGTGTGATGGCGCACTTTTCTGATCCGGAAATTAGTGAATGGAAAAAGGCCGTCAAAGTGCTGAACAAAGGCAGGGAATACCACTTGCTGATGTTTTTCAAAGATTACGATGTGAAATTGGATAGGGTGGAATAACAAAAGATGTTTGCGCGTAACCGAGTCATTTGGAATGAGGGGCTATTTATCAAGCCGCAACATTTCCAGCAGCAGCAACGTTATGTGGAGTACCACATCGACGAGCGCATGACCGCTGTCAGCCGTTATCTGTATGGCGTGTCTGAGCTGTCACTCAATCCTGAATATCTGTCGTTTGGTCGCATCGCCATTGAACGCGCGGTCGGCATCATGCCCGATGGCACCGCGTTTCGGATTCCGCAGGAAGATGCGATGCCAGACGCCTTAGAAATCGACGATGCGTCGCTGGCGAACCAACTGGTGTATCTGGCGGTGCCGCTACGCAGTGAATCGCTGATGGAGGTCAACTGGCCGGAAGAGCGAGGCACCGGGCGCTATGTCAGTCGCCGCTTAGAAGTGCGTGACGTGCACACCGTGCAGGGCGATACCACGACCATCGATGTCTCGCCGGTGCGCATGCAACTGATGCTGGAAAAAGAAGATCGCAGTTCATTTGCCTCCATCGCCATTGCGCGCATTTTGGAAAAACGCCCGGACGGCAGCGTGGTCATGGACCCGGATTTCATCCCTTGCCACCTCAACGTGGTCGGCAATGCTGCGCTGCACCGTTTCATCAATGAAATGTCGGGCTTGATGCGCGAGCGCGCCAAGAACATTGCGCAGCGGATCAGCGCGCCATCGCAAGGCGGCGTTGCCGATGTGTCGGACTTTATGTTGTTGCAAGCCCTGAACCGTCTACAGCCACAGATGCAACATCTGGCAGAGCTGCGCAGCCTGCATCCCGAACGTTTGTTTGAATGCTTGGCGTCCGTGTGTGGTGAGTTGGCCACATTTACAGACGAAAGCCGTCTGCCGCCAACGTTGCCAAGTTACAACCACGACATGCCCAGTCAGTCGTTTGGTCCCTTAATTCGCAATCTGCGTCAGAGCTTGAGCGTGGTGCTGGAGCCTCGCGCCGTTTCGATTCAACTGGACAAACGCAAGTACGGCCTGATGGTCGCGCCGGTGCACGATCCGCAGTTGATGGACAGCGCCGAATTTATTATTGCGGTGAAAGCACGAATGCCGCTCGACGATCTGCGTCGCTTGTTTACCCAACAGACCAAAGTGTCATCGGTGGAAAAAATTCGCGAACTTATTTCCCTGCAATTGCCAGGTATCCCGTTGATTTCATTGCCAGTGGCGCCTCGTCAGTTGCCATATCACGCGGGATACACCTATTACCAGCTGGATAAAACCAGCCCCGCGTGGGCGATGCTGAATCATTCGAGCGGCTTTGCGTTCCACGTCGCAGCAGCATTTGATGATCTCGACCTGCAATTCTGGGCGATTAGGAGTTAATCATGGCGTTAAGTAAAAAAGAGACCCAATACAGCAGCTTGCTCTTCGATGACGTGCAGCAGATCAACCATGATCAGGACTTCTGGTTCCAGCTGCGTGGCGATAATCCCAATGTGTTGATCGACGCAGCGACGCCGCTGTTTGGCTTGTCACTGCGCGTCCGTTCTTTGGCAGCCTGCGACAACATTGAGCAAATCTACAACCAGACCATTGAAGAGATCAAAGCGATCGAGATTGAGCTGGCTGAACAAGGCTTTGAGCACGCGATTTTGATGGCGTATCGCTACATCCTATGTGCGTTTCTGGATGAAGCGGTGATGGGCACCGAATGGGGTGCATCCAGCGTATGGGCGGAGCATTCCATGTTGTCGCGTTTTCACAATGAAACGTGGGGCGGCGAAAAAGTATTCACGATTCTGAGCCGTTTGGAAGGCGAACCGAAGCGTTATCAGGCGCTGCTGGAATTCATTTATCAATGTTTGGTGTTGGGCTTTGAAGGCAAATACCGCGTGATGGATGGTGGCCAACTGGAACGTGAAAAGGTCATTACCCGTTTGCATGATGTGCTCGCGAGTCTTGAAGAGGAAGAACCGCAGGATCTCACGCGTGCCACCGACCATGTTGTGCGCGCCAAATACAAACTGAGCCGTCAGTTGCCGATTTGGTCGATTTTTGCCGGTTTTGCCCTGCTGTGGGTCGGACTCTTTCTCGGCTATACCTATTTGCTGCACAGCAAATCAAGCGACGTGTTAAATCAACTCAATCAAATACTTTAAAACAATTATAAGGCTAGGTAATCGCTGTGATTCGTATTGAACTACCCACTCTGATTTCAAAATTAAACGCCCAAAGTAAGCTGGCTCTTGAGCAGGCGGCCTCGCTGTGTATCGAACGTCAGCATCCGGAAGTGACGTTTGAACATTATTTGGATGTATTGACGGACAACCCGTTGTCGGATGTGCGCTTGATTCTGAAACAGGCCAATCTGGAACTGGATGCCGTAAAACAAGCTTTGGCCGCCAGCTATGCGCGCGAACAAGTGCTCGATACGTATCCAGCATTTTCCCCCTTGCTGGTCGAGCTGTTGCAAGAAGCATGGCTGCTTTCCACCACCGAACTGGACCAAAGCGAATTGCGCTCGGGTGCAATTTTTCTTGCGGCAATCACACGCGCTGACCGTTATCTGCCTTTCAAACTGATCAGTCTGTTTGAAAGCATTAACCGTGAAAATCTGAAAAAACATTTTGATGTGATTGTGGCTGATTCGGCAGAAACTGAAGTCAGTAAACCCACAGCAACGCAGGGCGCCGCCAATCGTCTGGAAGGGAACAATTCTCCGCTCACCAAGTACTGCACCAACGTGACCGAACAGGCGCGCAATCAAGAACTGGATCCGGTGCTGTGTCGTGAGAACGAACTCAACCTGATGATCGATATTTTGTGCCGCCGCCGCAAAAACAACCCGATTGTGGTCGGGGATGCGGGTGTCGGTAAAAGTGCCATGATTGAAGGTTTGGCGCTGCGTGTGGTCGCAGGCACCGTGCCGACACAGCTCCAAAACGTTGAGCTGCTCTCACTGGATCTCGGTTTGCTGCAAGCGGGTGCTTCGGTGAAAGGGGAGTTTGAGAAACGCTTGAAAGGCGTGATCGATGCGATTAAGAGCTCGCCAAAGCCGGTCATTCTGTTTATCGATGAAGCGCACACCTTGATTGGCTCCGGAAATCAGGAAGGCGGCAGTGACGCGGCAAACTTGCTGAAACCCGCTCTGGCGCGTGGCGAGCTGAGCACCGTCGCGGCGACGACGTGGAAAGAGTACAAAAAATACTTTGAAAAAGATCCGGCACTGACGCGCCGTTTCCAACTGGTGAAGTTAGAAGAACCGACGATTCCCCAAGCGGTCGACATTTTGCGCGGCCTCAACAGTGTGTATGAAAAAGCGCATAACGTGCTGATTACCGATGATGCGTTAAAAGCAGCGGCAGAATTATCCGCGCGCTACATCTCAGGTCGTCAGCTGCCAGATAAAGCGATTGATGTGCTGGACACCGCTTGTGCCCGTATCGCCATCAACATGACCACGCCGCCCAAACGTCTGGCGCTGCTGGAAACTGCGTGTCACCAACGTCAGTTGGAAATTGACATGCTAGAGCGCGCGCAATACCTCGGTCGAGACGTTGATCATGCTCGTCTAGATGAGCTGCGCACTCAGGAACAGGCAGACGAAGCGGAAAAAGCCGCGCTGACCGCAAGCTGGCAGCAACAAAAAGAATTGATTGAGTCGATCATCAGCCTGCGAGCGGAACTCATGGCCATGTCGACGGCAGATGATGTGGAAGAGGATGCCCACGCGGCGCTGCAAGCTGAACTCAACACGCAATATCAAACGCTGGCGGCGATTGCGCACCATGAGCGTTTGATGCACCCCCAAGTCGATGCAGAGCAAATCGCCGAAGTGATTGCCGATTGGACGGGCGTTCCGGTTGATCAAATGAACACCGATGAACTGCATAAAATTACCCACTTGACCGACATCCTCGGCGCGGCCATCAAAGGCCAAGATACTGCGATTGAGCGTGTCCATCGCCATTTGCTGACGGCGCGTGCGGATCTGCGCCGTCCGGGACGTCCGAAAGGCGCTTTCTTGCTGGTGGGGCCGAGTGGCGTGGGTAAAACTGAAACGGTGGTGCAGCTTGCCGAACAGCTTTATGGCGGCAAGCAATTCCTCACCACCATCAATATGTCGGAGTACCAAGAGAAGCATACAGTTTCTCGCTTGATCGGGTCACCGCCAGGCTATGTGGGCTACGGCGAAGGGGGCATCCTGACCGAAGCGATTCGCAAAATGCCGTATTCCGTTGTGCTACTGGACGAAGTGGAAAAAGCCCACCCTGAAGTACTGAACATCTTTTACCAAGCGTTTGATAAAGGTGAGCTGGCCGATGGCGAAGGGCGTTTAATCGACTGCCAAAATATTGTGTTCTTCCTCACCTCGAATCTTGGTTATCAAACCATCGTGGACTTCGCGGACGATCCCAAAGCTCTGGATGAAGCGCTGTACCCCGAATTGGCCGCATTTTTTAAACCTGCGTTGTTGGCGCGTATGGAAGTGATTCCATATATGCCACTCAACAAAGCGATTCTGGAGCTGATCGTCAAAGGCAAACTGGCACGTCTGGAGAAACTGTTCCGCGATCGCTACAACGCTGAGGTGGTGATTGAAGATCGCCTGATTGAAGAGATCTTAAATCGCGCCACGCGCAGCGAAAACGGTGCTCGCATGCTTGAAGCCATCATTGAAGGTCAACTGCTGCCGCCTGTGTCGCTGGCGCTGTTGAATAAACTGGCAGAGAAGCAACCCGTGCATCGCATTCATTTGGATGCGCAGGACGGTGAATTTAAAGGAGAGGTGGCGTAATCATGAGTAACTGGCTCGCGTTCACCGCCGATCTGGTGGGCCTTCGAAAGCCGCACCAGTTGGCGACTCGGTTTGTTGACATCATCGCGCAGGAGCTTGGGCTTTCGAACGCGATGTTGTTGATGCCCAGCTCTGATGGTCGTCTCTTGGTCCCTCATGATGAACGCCTGACCTATTCATGGGCGGTCACCGATTTTGATAATCCGTTTGCGCATGTGCTGCAATCGTCAAAAGCCATGCATCTGACCGCGGAAGAGCTGGTGTTCTGGCAGTCAAATCGCACATTCAGCCAACTGGTGTCAAAAGTAGGAATGTTTGATTCCGTGTGGATTCAACCGTTGCCGATGGGGCATCGCCATGTGCAATCGATTTTGCTGTTGATTGGCGAAAGTCATGTGGTGGCGAACATTTTCCAAGATGATGCCTTCCTGAAATTCATCGATGTGTTCTCGCAGCAGTGGTCACTGCTGCATGACATGGAACGGGAAGAACAAAACCGCCGCGCGCTTAAAGAGTCGCTATGTGACATTCAACGTGATTCCGTGCAGCGTGTATTGGTGAGCGACCTGTCGCGTAAACTGATTGGCGACAGTGAGGTGATGCAGAAGCTGCGTGAGCAAATCGTCAGCGCGGCCAGCTCTAATTTGTCGGTGATGGTGCAGGGGGAAACGGGTACGGGGAAAGAACTGGCAGCCGAAGCGGTGCACGATCTTTCATCACGCAAACATGCGCCGTTTGTGGCCATCAACTGTGCCGCTATTCCGGAAAATCTGCTTGAAAGTGAACTGTTTGGGTACTGTAAAGGCGCCTTCTCAGGTGCAGACAGTGATAAGCAGGGGCTGATCGCCCAAGCCAACGGCGGCACCTTGTTTCTCGATGAAATCGGCGATATGCCACTGGCGTTGCAAGCAAAGCTGCTGCGGGTGCTGGAGTCGAAAACCTTCCGTCCGGTCGGGGGCAAACAAGAACTGACATCAGACTTTCGCTTGGTGTCGGCAACGCATGTCAACTTGCTGGATCAGGTGCGTCGCAAAGCGTTTCGTCAGGACCTTTACTATCGTCTGTTCCAGTATCCGATCACCTTGCCACGCCTTGCTTCCCGTCTGGATGATGTGGATTTGCTGGCACAACATTTTGTGCGTGTGTTCAATCAGCAGCACGGCAAAAACATTCGTGGCCTGCACTACAGCGCGATCGATTGCCTCAAACAACATGATTTCCCGGGCAATGTCCGTGAACTCAAGCATCTGATTGAATTTGGCTGCGCGCAAACAGCCGATGGCACGCAGGTTGAAGAGCACTGTTTTACGCACCGCATTGCTTCGATGGCGATGCTATCGCCAGCGGTGTCTGCTCACGATGAGCCCATTATGCCGCAGGCGACTCAACCTCAGCACGCCCGAGCAACGACGGGACAAAACTACTCGGTGATTCACGATCTCAAACAAGCACTGAGCGACTTTGAAGAAAAAATCATTCGCGAACGCCTCAATCACTTTTCGGGTGACCGCGCCAAAGCGGCGCAGAGCCTTGGCATTCCGAAGCGCACCTTGGCGTACAAATGTCAGAAGCTGGAGATTAAGGCGTTATGACAAGATCGCGATATGCATTTCCCGGGGCCAGTGCACTGCTATTGATGCTGTCGGCTTCGGCATGGGCGCAAGAGTCTAATGCGTTGGTGATGCAGGCGGAGCAATGCCGCGCCATCACGGGGCGCTTAGAACGTTTGGCCTGTTTTGACCACGTTTTTCAAACGCCCGTGGATGAAGTGGCGAGCGCCCCTAAGCAGAACGTGCCACCGTCTTGGCAGCGAGCGATGCAAGCGGCTGGCGGCAGTGATGCGGCGATGGTGCTGGTGACTGAAGGGGAAGGCAAAGGCAGCAATGCTTGGGTCACGCTGAAGGCGCTCAATCGCACCACTCGGTTTGAGCACGATGCCAAACCCATCCTGATGATGAGTTGCATTGATAACCTGAGCCGCGTCGAACTGGCGCTGCCAAGCAGTGTGGACGATGCGCGCATTCAGGTATCGGTAGCCAATGCGCCGCCGGAGTATCTACGCAGCGATGACAGCGGTGTTCTGATGTCGTCGGCACGCGGCATTCCCGCCATTGAGATGATGAAATCGATGGCAAGAGCGCCGCGTCTGGTGCTGCGCTCTAACGCGCCATTTGCGGACGGTTTACAGTTTGATGCAGGTGAGCTAAACGACGCGTTGTCGGCACTGCGTGAACGCTGTGGTTGGTAGGAGGCCTGCATGGAATTAACGGAATACCGCCGCTGTGTGGCACAGCCGATTGCCGGAGACAATCCGGTCGGCGAGCGTTTGATTGACGATCCTCTGTTTGAGTTTATCGAAGATCAAATGATGAAAGTGGGCTCGCTATCGCACGGCAGCGTGCAGTGGGACGAAGTGGAACACAGTGCGCTGAAATTGCTGCAAGGCAAAACCAAAGACATCAAGCTGCTGGTGTATCTGCTGCAATGCCTGCACAACCAACTGTCGCCATCCCGCTTTATTCTCTCCTTTGAGCTGATGAGCGACTTTATGGCGTCTTTCTGGGAAGCGAGTTATCCCGCGCCGGGCAAACGCGGCAACCTGCCAAGACGCAAGTTTTTCAGTCAGATTGCACAGCGTTTTTCGATGGCGACTGAAAAAATCGATTTTAATCAGTTTGATGCGCAGGACCGCCAAGCATTGAATGAGGCGGTGGTTGCATGGCAAAACGTCATTGAGGCGCAGGGGCTGAGTTCGGATGTGGTCGAAGCGGTGGCTCGCTCGGTTCAGAGTGAACTGAATAAAGTCGAAGCGCGTCAGCAAGCCGAGCAGCAGCAAACGGCCAAGCCTGTTGAGTCGCCGCGCCCGACCACGACCAGTTCAGCCTTGTCGGTAGATAACTCCAGTGACAAAGCGGCCAAGCAGACGCTGCTCAAAGTCGCGGATTTTCTTGCTGAGCAGGAATTTGGCATTGCGCTGTCGATTCGCCTGCGCCGCTACGCCGTGTGGGGGACGATTACCACGTTGCCGGATCACAAAGCCGATGGTGAAACCATGCTGCGCGGCATGCAGCAAGACCGAATGAAAGATTATCAGGATCAGATGCGTCATGCGGATCTGACGCTTTGGCGTAAGGTCGAGCAGAGCCTCACGCTCTCCCCGTACTGGTTTGACGGCCAACTGATGAGCTTCACCATTGCACAACACTTGGGTAAAGAGAGCTGGTGCCTAGCCATCACAGAAGAAACGCAGCAATTTCTCGCCCGGATGCCTTCGCTGCTGGAACTCAAATTTAAGGGGGGCGAACCGTTTGTCTCCGACAGCGTGAAGGAATGGCTGGCATCCGCCAACGGCTCGACTAGCGGGCAAAGTGTGGGCGGTGATTGGCAGGAAAAACGCAAAGAAGCGATGGCTTTGGCAAAAGAAGGCGGCATCGCGGTCGCCTTGTCGATGCTCAATGACGGCCTGGTGGCAGCCACGGAGCCGCGCGACAAATTTTACTGGCGGATGCTTTCTGCCGATCTGCTCAACGCCAATCATCTCGATGCGATGGCGAAAGCGCAGTATCAAACCTTACATCATCAAGTCACCACCATGCAGGTTACCGATTGGGAACCGTCGCTGGTGGAACAATTAGAACGATATACAACGTCAGAGTAAACGAAGGACACAATTCACATGTGGAAATTTATTGTTGGAATAGTGAGAAAGCTCAAGCCGGGAATGGTGGCTGCTTTGCCGATTTTGCTATTCACCACGTTCATTTTACTGAACGTCGCAATTTGGTGGGCGGGCCCTTGGCTAGAGGTTTCCGGTCACAAGCCGCTCGAGTCTGTGGGGGCTCGTGCGGTCGCAAGCAGCCTGTTTACTCTGGGCGCATTCGCCGTTTGGGGCTTTTGGCAATGGCGTAAACTGCAAGGCTATCAAGCGCAGCAGAAACGTGATGAGCAACTGCGCCAAGACCCGATTCAGTTATTCGAGGAACGTCAGGAAGTCGAACTGAATCAGGTCATGGTCAACATGAAACAGAACCTCAATAAGCGCAATTATTTGTATGCGCTACCATGGTATCTGGTGTTGGGGCTAGAAAATGCGGGTAAAACCAGCCTGATTAACCGCTCCGGCCAGAAATTTGTGTTCTCGTCGGTGATGCGTGCTTCAGGACAGAAAAGCGAAAACCCATACTCGTTTGATTGGTGGATTGGCGATGAATCGGTACTGATTGACCCGGATG
The DNA here is from genome assembly GCF_043106745.1 of Vibrio sp. CJQ_6. Lineage (NCBI taxonomy): Bacteria > Pseudomonadati > Pseudomonadota > Gammaproteobacteria > Vibrionales > Vibrionaceae > Vibrio > Vibrio sp. CJQ_6. Next base: position 221,915 of record NZ_JBICMV010000028.1, read on the forward strand.
GTGAGCTGCTGACACAGGGCAATCGCAGTGAAGACAACGACGGATCGATGGAGCGCCGTTTGTGGCTGCATTTTGTCAATTGGCTGGACAGAACTCGCAGTCGCCGTCCGCTGAACGGTATTGTCTTGGCGTTGGATGTGTCGCACTTGGCAACGGCAACGGCATCGGAGCGTAAAGCCTACGCCAGTCTGCTGCGCGCTCGTCTGCGTGAGCTGATGGAAACTCTTTCAACGCGTTTGCCGGTGTACATTGCACTGACCAAACTTGATCTTCTGTATGGCTTTGAACCGTTTTTCAAACACTACACCAAGAGCCAGCGTGAAGAAGTGCTGGGCTTTACCTTCTCGCTGGATTCAATTGATAACTTGGATCACTGGTTGGAAGAGTTTGCCAAAGAATACGCCGAGTTTGTCGAGCGGATTCATGGGGTCTTGCCCCATGCGGTTTCGGCACCAATGTCGCTGGATGAACGTAATGCCATCTACAGTTTCACGCGCCAGATCTCCGGTTTGAAAGAAATCCTGACGCAATTTTTCCAAGATGCTTTGGCGAGTGATCAGTTCTCCACTTCCGCACTGGTACGTGGGGCTTACTTTACTTCGGTGTATCAGCAAGGTGTGCCGACCAATGCGTTCGATGATGCGGCGTCGCGCCGTTACGGTTTATCGCATGCGGTCAATACTGCTCAGCGCGCGAAAAACTCAACCATCTATTTCACCCAGAAGCTGTTCAGTAACATCATTTATCCGGAAGCTGGACTGGCGTCGGATAACTTTCGAATTGCGCGCCAAAAGCGCCGCTTGATTGCGTTGTCGTTCCTCACTTGTTCGATTGCGACTGTGCTGCTTGCCGGGACTTGGCATCGTAACTACTTGGCCAACATCAAGCATTCCGATGCGGTGCTGGCGAAGGTGAACCAGTACAACGATCAATACCCGTCCAATGTGTATCTGGCATCGCAAAAAGATGTGCTAGAGCCGCTGAACAAAATTCGTGAAGCCACGTTGGAGTTTGGTTTCTTCCGTGAAAAACCGCGCTTTATTTCTGATTTTGGCCTGTATCAGGGCCATACCATCGGGCCGATGGTGGAAGCGACGTATCTGAACCTGCTGGAAAGCCGTTTTCTGCCGCTGCTGATGGCGGATGTGGTGGTTGACCTGAATCAGGCGCAAACGGATGAAGAAAAACTGGCGGTGCTGCGCGTGTATCGCATGATGGTAGATAAAAGCGGCCGCTACAAAGATTACGTGATGGATTACTTTGCCAAATATTGGCAGCAGGAGTTCTCAGGTCGCCGTGAAATTCAGGAAGAACTGTTGGGTCACCTCGATTACGCCATGCGTCATACCGATTTAGCGGGTGAGCGTGCGCGCGGCGATAAAGTCGCCAATCAGGTGATGAAGCCGTATGACAATACCATCGCGAATGTGCAACGTGATTTGGGGTCAATGCCAAACGATCAACGTGTTTACCGTAACCTGAAGCTGAATGCGCAAACGGTGCTTGGCCCGGCGATCAACCTGCGTAATCTGGTGGGGCCGGTATTTGACGTGGTGTTTGAAGAGCGCGTGATGAACAGCAGCACGCTGTACATTCCGCAAATGCTCACCAAGCGCGGCTTTGAAGATTACTTTATGCCGCAGTCTGAATCGGTGTCGGAACTGGCATTGATCGACAGTTGGGTTTTAGGGCAGTCGAAGTCGGCGCAGTTCAGTGAAGCGGACAAACAAGCGCTGCGCGATAAGATTCGAAATCTGTACGTGGCGGATTACACCAACACTTGGCGTGCGGCGTTAAATGAAATCGACATGAAATATTTCAGCGATATCAATGATGCCGTCACGGTGCTGGACAACCTGACGGGCAACATCGAACCGCTGCAACGTCTGCTGCGTACACTCGACGATAACACCAAGATGTTTGCCGCCTTGCCAAAAGACGACAGCGCGCAGAAAGAGTTGCTTAAGAGTCCCAAATATAAAGTGGCCTCGATGATCGAAGCGCCGTTCTCTGATTTGAACAACATGATCAAACCTGTTGGTGATAAGCCTGCGTATCTTCATGAAGTGTTGGCATCGGTGGAAGAGCTGAAGACCTACCTGAAATCGATTCAGGATGCGCCGGATGTCGGCATGGCAGCGCTTGATGCGACCAAGGCGCGAGTGAAGCTCGTCAATGCAGACCCAATCTATACCTTGAAACGCATCGCGTCTGGCTTGCCCAAACCGCTCGATACGATGGTCGCCAAACTGGCGGATGAGAGCTGGTATGTGGTGAAACAAGAGGCGATCAAACACCTCGAAGTGCGTTGGCATGAAGATGTCTACAAGACGTTCGAAGAGAAACTGGCGGGGCGTTATCCGTTTAATGCCGCATCGAAAAAAGATGCGTCACTGGAAGATTTTGAATCGTTCTTTGCTCCGAATGGTACGCTGGATAGCTTCTACAACAATCAGTTGCGCATGTTCATCGAAGAGAACATCACGGTGAATAACGACGACACCTCGCAGTCGATCATTCGCAAAGACGTGCTCAGTCAGATCAAACAGGCGCAAAAAATCCGTGAAGCCTTCTTTAACCGCAAAGGCATTTTGGATGTCAGCTTCTCAGTTGAACCGCTGCGTTTGAGTGGCAATAAACGCCGCAGTGTATTGAATGTCGATGGTCAATATCTGGCGTATAGCCATGGTCCGCGCGATAGCGTGGAGCTGATTTGGCCAAACACACTGCGGGATTCGGCTGTGTCGAAAGTGACGCTGGTTCCGACCAAAACCAACATGTCACCACGCAGCATCAATATTCAGGGGCCGTGGGCATTCTTCCGCCTGCTTGACCAAGGGGACGTGGTGGCCGCGAGTACCACGTCGGTGGATTATAAATTCGCGGTGGATGGCGGCGATATGATTTACCGCATCAACGCTGAAGCCGATGCCAACCCATTCACGGAACGTCTGTTCAGATCGTTCAAACTGTCTAAAACCTTGTATTAAAAAAATAAAGGAGCGGGTTTCCCGCTCCTGTTGATTTAGGACGACGTTGTACATGTCCAACACTTTATTTATTGATAACGCTTACTACCGTTTGACCAATGACACCGATGCCATTCGTCAACTGGATGTTTACCAGAAAATCAGAGATGAGATTAACCGTCGATTTAATCCGTTAGCGGGGGGAACCGATTGGGAAGTCGTGCGCGAATCTTGTGACGCGTTGGCAAAGCGTGCCGGGCTGGACTTGTTGATGTGCGGTTACTTTGCGGTCGCCAATCTAAAAACGGTGGGATTAGCTGGGTATGCCAACGGGTTGGAATTACTGAGTGTCAGTTTGAGCAATCAAAGTCAGCCGGATGTGAAAACCGCCAAGATGCGTAAAGAAGTCTTGGATTGGGTCAACGCCCGAGTGGTGCAGGAGCTCAAAGACCTGAAGCCCAACTACGAATCGCTACGCGATTTATATCGTTGCGAACGTTTTTGCGAACGTATCCACCATCAGCTTGAGCGGCAGCAACCGGAGTATTTGGTGGATTTCGAAGGCGTCGGGTTTGCGCTCTTTGAACACATCGACCGCATTGAAACCCAATATCACAGCCTAGTGAAACGGCAACACCAACAGGCGGGGGACGCAGAGCCACAAGTGCTGCGACGCGTCCATCGCATGCGATTGTCGCTGGCCTTTGTGACGGGTTGTGTTTTGTCTGTGGGTGCGGTGTGGGGATATCAGGTGATTCCGTGGTTTCACACCAGCGATTACGCCACGCGTGTTGAGGTCGCGACGCTCAGCAGTGACGATGCGCGCCGCCATTTTCAACAGTCTGTGTCTGACAATCAAATTGCACGTTGGAAAAGCGATCTGGTGCCACTTTATGAGCAATCAATCGGGCAAAAAAGCGCTATTTCGATGGAACAGAGCAAACGCGAAGCGATGCATGAAATGGCAACACTACGCACACTCTATCCAGACGATGAGCAAATTAAAACAAGCGATGAAGCGTTTAGTGCAGCGCAGCGAGCTGCACTGGAGCAAACCGAACTGTTTGTGCAGCGATTTGGCGAAATTCGTACCAAGATGGCCAATATTTCGCTGTTGGCTAAGCGCGAAAAATGGCGTGATTTACAGCGCCAGACCAAATCGTTGGAAGATTTTGCTGTGAGTTTGTCGCCGGTCTATGGCCGGGTCGATTATGTGCAGAATCTGATTAAGCAAGGCGAACTCGAATCGGCGCGCAAAGAGTTGGAGATTCTGAAAACTCGTCTCAATAATTTGAGCTGGACGATGGCTCAACTGGAAGAGTCGTTGAGTGGGCAGCCAATCGCGCAATAGTGCAACAAGACCAAGAAGCAAGAAGTTGCGATGAAAGCAGCTTCTTGCTTGGGGTAGGCAGATAGTTGCCTTAATGAGTGAAGATTTCATTTTAACTCATTGAATATCAATAAAAACAAACTGGCACTGCGCTTGCTGACTATTCGGCGCATCAAGTGAAATCAGTGACAGCATAGGAATGGCAGGATGGCGACGTTAAAGTATCAGTTTCATGTGGAAGGTCTGGAGGACGACACGCTGGTGGTGTGTGAGTTCGAGGGGCAGGAGACGCTTTCTAGCGAACGCATGAATGGGCAGTTATTGAATGAACAACCGTGCTACGGGTTTCGTTATGAATTGGCGCTCGCCAGTCGGCATGCCAACCTAACGCCCGAGATGGTGGTAGATAAAGTCGCGGAGCTGACGCTCTATCGCGATGATGTGCTGGTTCAACGCGTAAACGGCATCGTGCGCTGCTTTACGCAGGGCGATACCGGCCATCACCATACCTTTTATTCACTCACGTTAGTCCCTGCTTTAGAGCGTTTGTCTCTGCGCCATAACAGCCGCATCTTCCAACTTAAAACTGTGCCGGAAATCCTCTCTATCCTGCTGCAGGAAATGAGTATCAACGATTACGCCTTTGCGCTGACTCGCGACTGCGCGCAGCGTGAATTCTGCGTTCAGTACCGCGAAACCGACTTAGATTTTCTCCATCGCTTAGCGGCCGAAGAAGGGTTGGTGTACAGCTTCATTCATGAAGAAGGCAAACACACGCTGATATTCAGCGACGCCACAGATAGCCTGCCGAAGCTCGGTGAGCCAATCCCGTACAACACGCTGGCAGGAGGCATGATTGAATCACCGTATATCTCGGCGCTGAGCGTGCACACCCAATCGAAGGTGAGTCAAACGGCGCTGCAAGACTACAGTTTTAAAAAGCCGACGTACTCGTTTGCCCAGCAAGCGGTCGGGACCGAAATGGACTACCAGCAGCCAGACTACGAACATTTCGATGCGCCGGGGCGCTATAAAGACGATGTCAGCGGTAAAGCGTTCAGCCAGATCCGCCTCGATTATTTGCGCCGCAACGCGCGCACCGCAACGGGTAAAAGCAACCAACCACTGCTGCGTCCGGGGGTGAAGTTTGACTTGCAAGAGCACCTTGATGACACCTTAAACCGAGATTGGTTGGTGGTGCGTGTCACCAGCCAAGGCACGCAGCCTCAGGCGCTGCAAGAAGCTGGCGGCAATGGCGCGACCACCTACGCGAACCAATTCTCGCTCATCCCGGCGCATCGCACTTGGCGCGCTACGCCGCAAGCCAAACCTCAGGTTGATGGCCCGATGATCGCCACAGTCGTTGGGCCAGAAGGTGAAGAGATCTTCTGTGATGAACACGGTCGTGTAAAACTGCATTTCCCGTGGGATCGCTATTCCAACGGTGATGAGCACAGCTCCTGCTGGGTGCGTGTCTCACAAGGCTGGGCGGGCAGTCAATACGGCATGATTGCCATTCCGCGCATCGGCCATGAAGTGATTGTGTCGTTTCTCAATGGCGACCCCGATCAACCGATTGTCACCGGTCGGACCTATCACGCCACCAACACTGCGCCATATACGCTGCCAGACAACAAAACCAAAACCGTGCTGCGCACCGAAACTCATCAGGGGCAGGGTTATAACGAACTCAGTTTTGAAGACCAAGCGGGCAGCGAACAAATTTACCTGCACGCGCAGAAAGACTTTGATGGCCTGATTGAAAACGACCACACCAGCGTCATAAAGCACGACAAACACCTCACGGTGGAGAACGATCGCTTTACTCAGATCAAAAACAATCAACATCTGACGGTGGGCGGCGAAAGCCGCACTAAAATCGTAGCTGACCGTAGTGTTGAGATTGCTGGCGCTTCACAAAACAAAGTCGCGAAGCTGATTGCGGTGCAAGCTGGGCGTGAAATTTCACTGAAAGGTGGCACCAAAATTGTGGTCGAAGCTGGTGCAGAGGTCACCTTAAAGGCTGGAGGAAGTTTTGTGAAGGTCGACGCCGGTGGCGTCCACCTTTCAGGATCCGCGATTAACCTTAATGCTGGGGGAAGTGCAGGCAGTGGGAGTGGTTATGCTGGGCAAATTGCTGCACTTCCTAAAGGTGTTGAGATGATTACTGATCCTGAAGAGATTACTTTGCCTACTATTACGCCAAGCGCTTACTCGCAGATGGTAGAAAATGGTTCGTTATTAAAAGAGCTTTGCCAATGCGACGGAGGTGGTAAATGTCAAATTCACAACTAAATACGCAGTGGCGAGTTGATACTGGTTTAGCGCCTCTAACGAAAGGCGAGTTTGATATTTACATGATTATTGAGCCGGAGCTATGGCCGCAATGGCAAACTCAACTCTATCAAGAAGTGTCTGAGCCCATCCATATCCCATTATTCGAAAAAACACAGTTTGCCAATATTGAACAAGGTCCGGTTTTGGTTGCTCTGGATGAGCAAGTCAATATGTTCAAACTAGCTGTAGAAAGAATGGAAGCCACACCATGCGGGTGTTTGCTGTTCGTTAAGAAAGGGACGTCGCAAGATAGATTGAGCATGATTCTTAGAAATGGATTGATTGTTATGACAGGTAAAGCGACGGCATTGCTTCGCTATTATGAGCCAAGAACGCTGCTGCCTTTACTCGGCTCAATGACGGATGAAGAACGCAGCCTATTCTTTCAAGATGTCTTGCAAATCTATTGGTATCAAGAGCAGTGGCTGTCTGCTCGTATCTCTGAAATTGTTCATCCTCCTGAGCCCTATCAATGGACAATCACACCTGAGCACATATCAACAATGCAATCGATTCTAACGCAAAGTCGCGGAGCCGTATAATTATGCCTACATATACTATTCAGCCGGGTGACTCTCTACTCCAAATTGCCATTGACCAAGACGTCGAATATACCGATTTGTTGGTACTTAATCCGCAATATCAAAGCAATCCGAATTATATTCGTGCAGGCGATACACTGACTCTGCCTGAAAAGAAAAACATTGAAGAGTTAGAGCCGGATTACTCCATTGAACCACCAAGTCAAAACCTAGAGCCTAAAACCTCTGGAGAAATTATTTCAGAGCCTGATTGTAAAGGTGTAGAGGTGCATGATGTTCTCTTTGTTACAGGAGATTCTCCAACAGAATATTACTGTTTGACGCAAGAGCATCAAACGAAGCTGCAAGAAGAGATCAAATACACGGACGAACTCATCCAAGGCTATAAAGAGCTGCTGGAAAATGCACCTCAAGGAGATAATGTTGACCCCAATAAGATACAAGAGCATGCACTAAAGAAAAAAGCGTGGCTTGAACAGTGTGTCTATGCGGGGGCGATTAATGTTGAAGAGCCACAACCTACGGTAGGTGTAGCGACACAATCATCAAATACGGCGCCAACTCAGCATTATATCGCAAGTAAAATTACTGAGCTGGAGAAGCGACGTGTCATGGTGAAAAACTATGTCCCTTTCTTCTCTGAATGGTCAGTAGTGACTATGCGCGACAAAGTGATAGAAGGAATTGATAAAGAAATTGCTCATTGGAAAACACTCGTCAATCAACCAGCAGCGCGTGAATCATCCAATAAACAAGGGATTGATCTAAAAAACTTCAACCCTAAAACTTTTGAACGTAAACCCGCACGCAGGCACGTAGTGGAAGCTTGGCTGGCCAGCGAAAATAGATTGGTCTACATTCGAGTCGACTTTTTTGAACAAGCAAAAACTCGTTGGATTCGAAATCCGGTCAAAACAGAAGCCACTAAGGCGCTTGAGGCTCGTGACTGGAATGGTTTAAAGCAAGCCTTTATTAAAGACATCAAACAAGGTGTTCAAAATGATATCGATGCCAGCAAGCTTGAAGCGGTATTTGCTAGTTGGAAAGCAGAGGGGTGGAAGGCCCACGAATGGAAGGCAACACAAAAGCTCTATGATGAGAATGGCGAAGTGTTGTTTGCTGTAACAGAAGAGGCCCAACTGCTGCGCTTTGCCGCACAGGCAAGTGTTAAAAGTGTGCTTGAACCGACCAATGGTAAGGTTGATATCGGTATTGGTGCAGAAGCAAGCTTTGCTTTAGCTGAAGGGGCGGTAGGCTTAAATCGCTATTTCCCTTATGAAAGGGGATACGCGGTTGAACTGAGTTATATTGACGCCAACAAACAACCAGCCGTTTACCCATTTGGTTGTTTCAGAGCAAAGATGAGCCTTATGCTGAGTTGCTTTATTGGTGGAATGGCTAATGGTCGTTTAGATATCAGTAATCAACCGAATGAAAATCCGGGGCATAAAGTATTGTTGGCCCCAACTATCAATATGGGTACAAGTCCCTCTGGTGGTGTTGGAGTTAAAGCGGATATTTTCGGTGGTGTTCAGGCTGGCGGACAAGTTGAAGGCGGGTTGGAGTGGCAAGCCCCACCAGATGCCAAGTTCGATAAGGTGTTTGATTTTGCCACCTTAGCCAAAGTAGGCGCGAATGGGAATATCGCTATCGGTGCAGGTGCTGGGTGGGATTTCCAGTTGGCGCTTGATAATGGACAGTTTTATTTCAACTGCTCGGGGCGTTTGGTTTTTGGGCCAGGAGCCAGCGGAGGCTTTGGTACTGCGATTGACTTTGAGCAGTTATGGCAGCTCGCTGTTATCTTATTTAAAGGATTAAAAGCTACCGATTATCGAATTCTCGATAATATAGACCGTGAAGTCTACAAACACTTTATGCGTTCTAGTTATGCTGCGTTTGCCGCTGATTTTATTACTAACCCTGAAGAGGCGCTCAAACACGCGATCATGAATAGCACTCAATCAATTAAGAGTTGGTGGGATGCTCGTTTAGATAACTGGGAAATTGAATCCGAAAAGAAAAAAGAAGCATATTATCTTGCCGAACGTATCGTTCAAGGAGTAAGGAATGATGGTCACTCTGTGACTGGCGACGTACCATTTGGAGAGTTGCTTCCCGAAACAGTGGGTATGATGTTGAATACCTTAGTGACGACTTTTTATCTTTCATGGGAAGAACAACAGGAAACGGCCATTTACATATTGTTATTTGGGGCTGTGAAATCATGGCGTCGTTTCGAGGAGATTTTGTCGCGTATGAATACAATGGGCGAGAAACAAAAAGGCGATAAAGCCCTATTTGACAACTTAGCACGCATTAATGCGATTTTAGATGGTGAGCAGCAGCGAAGCTTTAATACTTGGGTATATTTACTGGCTCAAGAAAATGAAATTGATGAAAGTAATTTTGCCAAGATGCGTCCTTATACACCGCGTACAGGCTATGCATGGCGAACTAAGAGGGAAATGGTAGAGCAGCAAATATCTCAATTGAACAATAACAATGGTTACTATGTTTAAACAAAGAGACCGCCATAAGGCGGCCTCTTAAGTTTTAATAAAGCCTAGCTTGGCTCTGAACTGAACAGCGAAACCCTGAGTTAATAGCGATATATTCGACTTTTAAATCATTAAATGCACGAGCCACGGTAACCATTGCTCCCGAACCTCGAACAACCTTGTACTGACCACTGTCTGGGCCTTTAGGATCAAGCTTAGGTGACACTTTGTAATAATCTTTGGAGAACCAATCATTGACCCACTCAGTGGCGTTTCCAGTCATATCGAAGATACCTAGAGGGTTTGATTGAAACGTGCCAACTGGATTTAGGTCGGTATCCATATTGGCGGTTTCAGAGGTAAACTCCTCATACCCGCCTAGTTGTGGGTTATGAAAACCTCCACCTTTATACTGCTTAAACCCATTATTGGTTGCGTAGTAAAGCTTTTGCCCACGACTGCGCGCTGCGTATTCCCATTGTGCTTCAGTGGGCAAGTCTACAGCTAAAGAAGTTAGTTTCCCAACCCACTGACAATAGTTTTTCGCATCTTGCCAATCCACTCTTCTCGCTGGCTTACCTTCATAATGGGGTTTTCTCGATTCAAAGTCTTGGGAGTTGCGCTTTAGATATTGACCGTCGATTTTTCGTTGCTCAAATGGTCGATTAAATGCTTGTAGGTAAACATCGTAATCAAGCAGCTCTGCTTCATATTTTGATAACGAGTAACTGCTTAATGTCACTTCATGTTGGATGTCTGCACCACGATTTACGATCTCGACCTGACTGTAGCAGCTTGCCTCAGGTGTCCAGACTGGGCGATTTAGATCGGCATTCATACAGGGCATTCTAAAATCCCCCATAATAAAGGTCCCGCCTTCTACGAATACCATATTCTCAATCGACTTAACGGCGACTGCCGCGATGTTTTGTTTTAACTCATGATCTACATTTGGGTATTGTGAGTTGATATTATTAACGATGGTCTGTATTTGTTCTTTGGACAGAATTTTGCTTGATACATCAATGTTGCTGTTACAAGCAGTTAACATAGGTAAGAAACTAAGGACGCCTAGCCATTTATAAGTCATTATTTGATCCTATTCATTTTAGACGAATATTTTAAACGCCTCGCTTATCCGGTTGTAGAGTAATAGGATGATTTATGTGATCTTAGTTCCTATTTGAACTTTGGGTAAATTAATGGACCGTGAAGTTGCTTCCTACAAAACGAGTTCAAAAGCTCAAAAAGTTGAATTGATTCAGAACGCACTGATAAAACTGAGGTTTGATTTCGGGCAACTATGGTGCCGATGGCAGTTTTGGTAATACAACAGATAGTCAAGTAAAAATGTTTTAGTAAAACTATACCCCGTCCCATTCGACACATCCCGATTTCAAAGTCAGCAAGGCTGATAGATGGGTCTATTAGCATGAATGAAAGTAAACGATCAATTTTGAATTGATTAGAGTTAAGGAGGTGGCTATGTTCCTGATGTTAAAATAGTGACTATCGCATCCGGTTTTGATATTGGTTCAAGATCTAAATCAGGTTTTTTAGCACAGGGACTGTCTCAAAAAATAGCTGATAAACTCATTCCTTATCTAGTGGAGGCGGTATGATTTTTTGCTAAAATCCATTGTCAATAAATGAGCAAGAGTTAGAACGGTTCATTTCTACAGTTAAAAGGTAAGAAACGAAGTGTATTGTTGAGTTGTACAACCGAACGTCAAAAACAACCAAGTTTTGATGTTTACCTTGGTGAGCTAAAACCGTGATTGCTTCTGTTTCGTATCAATACGGTTATCTACCATCAGAAACAGAGAATTTTGGGAAACAAGTGTTCGAACAAGATGGGGCTGCAATATTCAATAACCTAATGAAATTTAGTGATAAATATCCGATTGGAAGAGAAAATAAGCCGCTTTAATCAAGGAGATAAAATGAAAAAACTGCTCATAGTCTTTCTTTGGGGGGCTACCTATTGTGTCCAAGCTTTTCCTACAAATGAGGTATATGCGTATTTGGATATCACCTCCTTTAATAGTTCTTTGATTCAAAAAGCCGCTCAAGGACAGAAACATTTTTCCGATCTGAACATACCTATTCCTGTTATGTCTAAAAATACCATTCTTATTGAAAGTGAGTATTGGAAATACGAAATGCAGTTTATAAAACAAGATGAGAGTGGAATACACGTTTGCTTTATCGATAAATCCAAATGGGGATCATATGATGTTCAAACGCCTATGATCATTCGAAAATATGCGCATGAGTACGTTGCCATTAAAATGAATTCCGATGTTTGTGAAGACTTTGCCAAGTAGGTTTGGTTTCCCTTGCTATAGGTATCTCCTCAAGTCATTTGTCGTGCCAGGGGGGATCTTTCGTGATGCTTTTTGAACGACATGGTGAAGGCTATAATCATTTCGCAAACAAAATCAAAGCCGAGTTCACCATACCAAGAACAATGTAATACAAACTCTTATTGAGTACATTAAAGGAAGTTCGGTTCAAAGTTCTAATGAACTGGGTAGGCACGATCTAATTATTTGAGGCATCAATGAATAATAAAATAAGACTGGGTTTTATTTTTTTAGGTCTACTTTCAAGTATATCTACTTATGCATGCTCAAAAATTGAATCTTCCAGCGAGCGTTTAAACTGCCAAAAAGCAGTAGAGGATGAATCAAAGTCCAACATGCAAAAAAGCTATTCTGGTTTGTATGAATATTTGTCTTATGTTGAAGGGTATCAAAAATAAATTGTATTTTCGCAAAAGCTATGGTCTAAGTCTGCACACAAAAATTGTGATGTATATTCATACTTTGTTGAAGAAGGTACAATAGTTTACGACATTACTTTTAGTGAGTGTATGACTGAAGAGTATAAGAATAGGGATAAGTTTCTAATTCATTTACGTTCCGTAGTTGAACAATTTTATTATAAGGTGATTATCTATTAAATATATCAATCATATAATAATCTGTTCTTGTCAATCAAGAGTGGAAATTTAGCTTTGGGATGTTATTGGTATACTTTCATTGGATATTTAATGGAATTTTATAAGACCAATTATATTTACTTATTGAAATATGCAGTGTTTCGCGTAAGCGTTGGCTTTGTTATCGGTTCAGTCGATTTTTTGCGCCCATACTCATATCTGTTTGAGAAAATGCACTAAATCAGACAATCAATCATTGCTTTAACTAGAAGATAAAGGATTAGAGGTTGAAATGAGCAAATTATGGAAAAAGACTACTTTTACAATAGGATTTTTATGGATGATAAGTAACAATGCCGTTGCTATCAACGCTTGTAATAGTACATTTGGAGATCATCATGAGATGATCTTGTGCATACAAAATGAAATTGAAAGTGTAGAAAGCAAAGTAAAGAAAGCTGTTACTAAATCAGATGAATACTATGGGTTCTATAAAGATTTCTACAATAAACAAAGACTAGCTATTCATGAAAAATGTGTTTTATATATGAACTTAGGTGGGCAAAGGGGAGAGCTATTGATGACTCAATGTGAGCTTGATGGAGTAATTTCAATGGATTTATTTGTAAAAAAATATATTGATGATTTGGATAACACCTAATTTAGAGATACATGTTTTATGAAATATATTTATGTTTTTATTGGTTTCTTATTTATCGGCTGTGCTTATTCTACGGAACGAGGAGTTGATGACATTATTAGTCAGTCGTATATAGAAACAAAAAATGATAAAATTCCATCATTTAAAAACAATTATTTTGAAATTTATTTCGATAAAAATGGTTTTGTCAAAAATGAAGAAGGATTGAATAACGAATCTTTATCAGCTTTCTACGTTATCGATGGAAAGCAATCTCTTTTGTTTCATCAAGGAGAGTTTAATCCTTATGGACAGAGCGCGTTAGTGCTTACGTGTAAAAGTGACGATAAGACAGTTTTGTTTGTTCAAACGAAGTTTTCTAGCTCTAGTAACATATATCCTTGGTATATTCAGTTTAATTCATATATATATGAATATATGAATGGAAAGTTCGAAAGAGATAAAATTAAAGAAAATAAATATTTTTACGGTGATGATTATTTCAATCGCTTAATTATTGACGATGTTCCGCCAAAAGTTAATTATCCTTATTATGATGAAATAAGGGTTTATAAAAGACTTTTTGAAACCAAAGTATGCAATGATTCTGACGACTAAGAATTCATCCTAAATCTGCATAGGACCGAAAATCCAGCGTGAATCACTCAAAAAAATCAGGCTACACGGCCTGCTTTTTATTACACGAACGATCTTAACGTATTGAAAGATACAATTCTTGGTATAGGTGGTGGCTTCATTTTCAATCCAGTCGATTTTCGGTTTGGCGTCCATAATTTCCGTGTACCGACTCTTTTGGGAATAATTAGTACTTAACAGACAGTTTTATTTCAACTGCTCGGGCGTTTGGTCTTTGGGCCAAGAGCCAGCGGAGGCTTTGGTACTGCGATTGATTTTGAGCAGTTATGGCAGCTTGCCGTTATCTTCTAAAGGCATAAAGGCGACGGATTACCGAGTACTGAATAATCTTATAGAGAAGTATGGCAACACTTTGTTGAATCAAGCTATATTGCCTTTGCCAGCAATATAATCACCGATCTAGAAGAGGCACTCAAGCAAGCCGTCATGAATACCCGTCAATCTATCAATGACTGCTGGAAAGAGTGAACCCGCCTATGGCTTATAGCAGATTGAATCCGAAAAGAAAAAGAAGCAGATGACCCTGTCAGACATATCGTTCAGGAGTCAGTAATGATGGTGGCGACGTACCGTTTGAAGAGCTGTTTCTCAAAACAGTGGGTATGATGTTGAATATCTCAGTGACGACTTTCTATTTTTCATGGGAAGAACAACAGAAAACGGCTATTTACATATTGCTTCTTGGGGAAGTGAAATCATGGTGACGTTTCGAGGAAATTTTGTCGCGTATGAATACAACGGGCGAGAAACAAAAAGGCGATAAAGCCCTATTTGATAACTTAGCACGCATTAATGCGATTTTAGATAGTGAGCAGCAGCGAAGCTTTAATACTTGGGTATATTACTGGATCAAAAAAATGAAATTGATGAAAGTAATTTTGCTAAGATGCGCCATTATACACCGTGCACAGGCCACGCATGGGTGAACAAGAAAGCCATTGTTGAACAGCAAATTGCCCAGTTAGATAACAATAATGGCTACTATATTTAACCACAGAGACCGCCGTAAGGCGGACGTTTTCGATGCTAATAAGCTTGTTCTGTGCTTTGGACAGCGCAGCGAAACCCTGAACGGAATGACAGATTATCACTCTTTATTGGGTCAAATGCGCGGGCGACAGTGACCATATTTAGCCCACCTCGAACCACTTTATACTCACCTGATTCGGGGCCTTTTGGATCAAGTTCCGGTGACACTTTATAGTAATCTTTTGCATACCAATCACTGGCCCATTCCTCCGCATTGTTGGTCATATCGTATAATCCAAGGGGGTTGGGCGCAAACATGCCAACAGGGTTTAAATCACCATCGATATTGGCCGTTTCAGCGGTAAACTCCTCATAACCACCAAGCTCT
The DNA here is from genome assembly GCF_043106745.1 of Vibrio sp. CJQ_6. Lineage (NCBI taxonomy): Bacteria > Pseudomonadati > Pseudomonadota > Gammaproteobacteria > Vibrionales > Vibrionaceae > Vibrio > Vibrio sp. CJQ_6. The sequence continues at coordinate 237,189 of NZ_JBICMV010000028.1, forward strand.
GGATTGTAATAACCTCTATTTTTATACTGTTTAAATCCGTTATTGGTAGCGTAGTAAAGTTTCTGACCACGGCTACGTGCGGCATATTCCCACTGTGCTTCGGTAGGGAGATCGGCGGGCAGAGCCGTCAATTGCCCCACCCATTGACAATAGCTTTTAGCATCTTGCCAACTGACCTTCATTGCTGCTTCTTTGACAAAACCAGGCAATAACGTTTTGTAAATCTTAGAGTTGCGTTCAAGGTATTTCCCTTCATACTTAAACTGCTCAAATGGTCGCTTTAAGACCTGTAAATATATATCGTAATCCAAAGCTTCCGCTTCATACTTAGAAAGTGAATAGCTGCTCAAAGTCACTTCATGTTGGATGTCAGCGCCACGATTGACTATTTCTACCTGACTGTAACAGTTTGCTTCTGGTGTCCAGACTGGGCGATTTAGATCGGCATTGATACAGGGCATTCTAAAATCCCCCATGGTAAAGGTTCCGCCTTCTACAAATACCATATTCTCAATCGACTTAACGGCGACTGCCGCGATGTTTTGTTTTAACTCATAATCTGCATTTGGGTATTGTGAGTTGATATTATTAACGATGGTCTGTATTTGTTCTTTGGACAGAATTTTGCTTGAGACATCAACGTCGCTGTTACAAGCAGTTAACATAGGTAAGAAACTAAGGACGCCTAGCCATTTATAAGTCATTATTTGATCCTATTCATTTTAGAAGAATATTTTAAACGCCTCGCTTATCCGGTTGTAGAGCAATAGGATGATTTGTGTGATCTTGGATAACGGACCGTGAAGTTGCTTCCTACAAAACGAGTTCAAAAGGTCAAAAAGTTGAATCGATTCAGAAAGCACTGATAAAACTGGGGTTTGATCTCGGTACCTACGGCGCAGATGGCAGCTTTAGTAATACAACGGAGCGCCAAGTAAAATGTTCTAGCAAAACTATACGCCGTCCCATTCGACACATTCCGGCTATGATGTCGGCAAGGTTAGCATGGAACCAGTCTCAGGGCCAAGTAATGAATGGCCTAATAAATAGAAGAAAATGTGAGTTGGATGTATATCAAAAAGGAATATATAAAAAATGGTGAAAAATTTAGTTTGTTTTTTGTTCTTGTTAATATCATTTGCCTGTAAAGCAAAATATTTGGACAATTCAAGTGTTTATACGGTTCCAAAGGATGAACGTTGGATAATAAATGATATTACAAGGAATTCGTGTGACATTTGTACTGCAGATATTTATGTTCAGAGCGGCAGTGTACGTATTAACGGGATATGGGTATATGGTGAATTCCAATTTTCTATTACAGAAAAATCGGATATCTTGTTTGATAGCAACTCAGTTTTTGCCTTAGGTGATGTTGTAAAAAACATTAATGTTAATAATTATAAATAATAATACACGTGCGGAATTTTTATTGTGAAAAGGTTGTCTGAGCCTCTTAAGTATTAATGTTAATTATAATAAGAATGGAAAATTATTCTTCTACTAAGAAATTGAAGTGATGAAGTGGTTCTCAGTGTTTATTTACAGTGGGTTTCTATTTAGCTCGGTAGCATGTGCTGACATTAACCATGTACTGAATGGGCAAGATTATTCAGAATCGTTCAAAGAGAGCTTTTATCAAGCTTATAATATCGGTCCGAATTTTAACGGTGATGATTACATATTCTCGTATGGCTGTGGTGGCGGAGCGATATGCGCCAACATTTATGACTCACAGAAAGAAAGTTTTGTCGATTTTCCTGATGGTTATCTAATTGACTCTGAAAAGATTGAGTTTGAACTGAAATTCAGTAAGGAAAGTTCAAAACTATGCATTTCTGGTGAGAGTGCTTACGACGTAACCATTTATTCAAATGTTTGCTACCTTTACAACGATGGCCAATTAACTCAAGAATGAATCCATATAGCCTGAGATAAAAATCAGCGCGGGCCGGGGGCGTAAGGTGAACATATCACCAAGAGATACTGAGTTTAGTCGCAGTGAACAATGAAATGTGTGCAATAAAAAATCAGGCCACTCGGCCTGATTTTTTATTACAAACGATCTGAATTGATTAAAAGATGCAGTGCTTGGCGTAGGAGGTGGCTTCGTTTGCGGTCCAGTCACCTTTCGGTTTGGCATCCATACTTTCACACCATTGGGGAGTTCCGATTTCTTCTTGGAACAAGCAGTGTTTCGCAAAATCGACGGCGTTTTGCGCGCTCCATTCATTCTTTGGCTTTTCACGCATATCCTGACACCAGCCAGCGCTGCCGACCTCATTGTCACACGCGGTGAGGGCGAGTGCGCTTAGCATGACCAGTGCAATTTTCTTCATCATAAACAATCCTTTTCCGCTGCAAGTGCTTAATGCGCGTCACTATACCCAAATTGGTTGAAGCTTTGTTAAATCTAGGCCAAATATCTGCGCTCGACCAGAGTTTATCGCATGAGGCAGTGGCGGGCTCGAATGCATGTGAATGCTTATTGGATGTTGGATTCCCCGCCATCGATGCCGATCAAAAAGCGGTCTTGATGATAGAAAACTCAGTGATCACACTCACCCTTTGTTGGCATTGTGAATCGATTTCGGCGATCGAACTCACACTCTGATTTTTACCTTAGTGCAAATCAAAAAACTTGCGTTAGGATTTCATCGAAACGTTTCGATGAGTGTTTTTCTTACTTTTCTGCCCTAGAAAATGCTCGGAAGAAGTCGAACGTGAGCGAACACGAAGGTAAAACGATGAAAAAAAGTACCCTACTTAATGCCGACCTCTCTTATTTGGTCGCGACGCTTGGTCATACCGATGAAATCACCATTTGTGATGCGGGTTTGCCGATTGCTGAAGAGACACAACGTATTGATTTAGCCCTCACGCATGGGGTGCCCAGTTTTATGGACACCGTACGCGTGATCTTGTCGGAATCACAAATTGAAGGTGTGGTACTGGCGGAAGAATTTGCCAAAGTTAGCCCCGCACTACACGCTGCGCTGCTTGACGAGCTGAAAGCCGAAGAAGCACGTTGCAACAAATCCATCGCCATCGCTTACGTCTCTCACGAAGAGTTCAAAGCTCGTACTCATTACAGCCGTGCTGTTGTGAGAACCGGAGAATGCACGCCTTACGCAAACGTGATTTTCCAAGCTGGCGTGGTGTTTTAACGCCACGCTCACACTCGATTGAGGACTGATTATGACTCAACCAATTCTGGCTCTCAGCAACATTGAAAAAGCGTTTCCGGGCGTGAAAGCGCTGGATAAAGCGAGCTTGAACGTCTATCCGGGCCGCGTGATGGCGTTGATGGGCGAAAACGGCGCGGGTAAATCGACGCTGATGAAAGTGCTGACTGGCATCTATACCAAAGATGCTGGCAGCATCGAGTATCAGGGCCAACCAACCAGCTTTAAAGGTCCGCGTGATTCGCAACACGCAGGCATCAGCATCATCCACCAAGAGCTGAACCTGATCCCGGAACTGACGATTGCGGAAAACATCTTTCTGGGGCGTGAAAAAACCAGCGCGCTGGGGCGTATTCTGTGGTCACACATGTATGCCGAAGCCGACAAACTGTTGGCACGCCTGAACGTGAAACACAGTTCGAAAACGTTGCTTGGCGAGCTGAGCCTGGGTGAGCAACAGATGGTGGAAATTGCCAAAGCACTGTCGTTTGAATCCAAAGTGATCATCATGGATGAACCAACGGACGCGCTGACCGACACGGAAACTGAATCGCTATTTAACGTGATCAACGAATTGCGCGCGCAAGGGTGTGGCATTGTTTACATCTCGCATCGCCTGAAAGAGATTTTTGAGATTTGTGATGACATCACGGTGCTGCGTGATGGCAAATTTATTGGCCAGTGCCGCGTCGCGGACACCAATGAAGACGGCCTGATTGAGATGATGGTCGGCCGCAAGCTCGAAGAACAGTACCCACGCGTCGCCGTGAAACATGGTGACGTGTGTCTTGAGGTGATTGGTCTGACGGGCTCGGGTGTGCACGATGTCAGTTTCACGCTCAATCGCGGCGAGATCTTAGGGGTTTCCGGATTGATGGGCGCCGGCCGTACCGAGTTGATGAAAGTGATTTATGGTGCGCTGCCTTCTGAACGGGGCGTGATCAATCTCAACAACCGAACTATTAATCCCGTCAGCCCACAAGATGGACTGGCCAATGGCATCGCGTATATCTCGGAAGACCGCAAAGGCGATGGCTTGATCCTCGGTTTGTCGGTGAAAGAGAACATGTCGCTGTGCGCGCTCGATCAACTGACCAAAGGTGTGCAAATTCAGCACAGCGATGAAGTGATGGCGGTGGAAGATTTCATCAAGCTATTCAACATCAAAACGCCAAGTCGCGATCAAATCATCGGCAATTTGTCTGGTGGTAACCAACAGAAAGTGGCGATCGCCAAAGGGCTGATGACACGTCCCAAAGTATTGATTTTGGATGAACCGACCCGCGGTGTGGATGTCGGTGCGAAGAAAGAAATCTACCAACTAATCAACAAATTTAAAGCCGATGGCATGAGCATCATTTTGGTGTCTTCTGAAATGCCAGAAGTGCTGGGCATGAGCGATCGCATTCTGGTGATGCATGAAGGTCGCATTAGCGGAGAATTCGACGCGAAAGATGCCAACCAAGAAAATCTACTGGCGTGTGCCGTTGGCAAAACGCTGAACGAGGACGCAGCATGAGTACAAAAAGCATGACCAACCCAACCCAAACTGGCGGCAGAAAGCTGCTGAGTAAAGAGTGGCTGATTGAACAGAAATCTTTAATTGCACTGCTGTTTCTGATCGTCGTTGTCTCGTTTCTAAACCCGAACTTTTTTACCTTCGATAACCTGATGAACATTCTGCGTCAAACGTCGGTGAATGCGATCATCGCCGTGGGGATGACGCTGGTCATTTTGACCGCGGGCATTGACCTGAGTGTGGGTTCCGTACTGGCATTGTGTGGCGCGTTTGCCGCCAGCCTGATTGCGATGGAAGTGCCCGTGTTGGTGGCAGTACCGACGGCGCTGCTCGCAGGCGCGGTTCTTGGTGGGATCAGTGGCATCATCATCGCCAAAGGGAAAGTGCAGGCGTTTATCGCCACGTTGGTGACCATGACGTTGCTGCGTGGCGTGACCATGGTGTACACCGATGGTCGCCCTATTTCGACCGGTTTTACCGATACCGCGGATGCATTCGCTTGGTTTGGTACGGGCTACGCGCTGGGCATTCCTGTGCCGGTGTGGATCATGGTGGTGGTGTTTGCAGCGGCTTGGTATCTGCTCAACCACACGCGCTTTGGCCGCTATGTGTATGCGCTGGGCGGTAACGAATCTGCGACACGTTTGTCGGGCATCAACGTGGATCGCGTCAAGATTGGTGTCTACGCCATCTGTGGTCTGCTCTCTGCACTGGCGGGCATCATCGTGACCTCTCGTCTCTCTTCTGCGCAGCCAACCGCGGGGATGGGATACGAACTGGATGCGATTGCAGCCGTTGTTCTGGGCGGCACCAGCTTGATGGGCGGTAAAGGTCGCATCATGGGCACCCTGATTGGTGCGCTAATTATCGGCTTCCTCAATAACGCATTGAACCTACTCGATGTGTCTTCTTACTACCAGATGATTGCAAAAGCCGTCGTGATTTTGCTCGCGGTACTGGTAGACAACAAAAACAAGTAAACAGTGAAACCACCGGGTTCAGGGATTCCTGACCCGGTCCCCTACAATAAAGGACGATGAACATGAAAAAACTCGCAACTTTGATTTCCGCTGCGCTGCTGTCTACCACCGTTTCTGTGTCAGCACAGGCTCAGGACACGATGGCAATCGTGCTGTCGACGCTGAACAACCCATTTTTTGTGACCATGAAAGACGGCGCTGAAGCGAAAGCGAAAGAGTTGGGGTACAACTTGATCGTGCTGGATTCGCAAAACGACCCAAGTAAAGAGCTGTCGAACATTGAAGATTTGACCGTACGTGGCGTGAAAGCGATTCTGATCAACCCAACCGACTCCGATGCAGTCTCGAACGCGATTCGCATTGCCAACCGCTCGAACATCCCTGTGCTGACACTTGACCGTGGTGCAAGCCGTGGCACCGTGGTGAGCCACATTGCATCTGACAACGTGGTGGGCGGCGAAATGGCCGGTCACTTCATCATGGAAAAAGTGGGCGAAAAAGCCAAAGTGATTCAACTTGAAGGCATTGCCGGTACATCGGCCGCGCGTGAACGTGGTGAAGGCTTCATGAACGCAGTGAAAGGCAGCGAAATGCAACTGCTTGCCAGCCAACCTGCGGATTTCGACCGCACCAAAGGTCTGAACGTGATGGAAAACCTGCTGGCCGCGAACCCAGATGTTCAAGCCGTATTTGCTCAAAATGATGAAATGGCGCTGGGCGCACTGCGCGCAGTTCAAGCATCCGGCAAAAACGTGATGATTGTGGGCTTTGATGGCACAGATGACGGTATCGCTGCCGTGAAACGTGGCAAACTGGCAGCCACTGTGGCGCAGCAACCTGACTTGATTGGTGCGCTGGGCGTGGAAACCGCAGACCACATGCTGAAAGGCGAAACTGTGGATGAGTACATTCCCGTTCCGCTGAAAATTATCGCTGAATAAGTGTCATTTGCTGCTCTCTCCAGAGGCTCAGGAGAGAGCAGCGCCTTGCGCCACGCAGGTTGCGCAGGATGATACAGACAGCTTTGACGCTTTGCGTCTCGCGTGAGGCGTCAAATCTCTCTCTATTTCCGTTCCCAATCGATTTTACTCAAACTGAGGATAACCCTTATGAACAAGTTGGTGGTATTAGGTAGTGTCAATGCTGACCATGTTCTTCAAGTGCCTTCTTTTCCTCGCCCCGGCGAGACGCTGCACGGTCGCAACTACCAAGTTATCCCAGGTGGCAAAGGTGCCAACCAAGCGGTCGCCGCCGCGCGCTTAAATGCCGATATCGGCTTCATTGCCTGCGTCGGTGATGACTCATTTGGCATCAACATTCGAGAAAGCTTTAAGCTCGATGGCATGAACATTCGCGGCGTGAAAATGCAGCCGAACTGCCCAACCGGCATTGCGATGATTCAGGTCTCGGACAGCGGCGAAAACAGCATTTGCATTTCTGCTGAAGCGAACGCCAAACTGACCGCTGAAGCAATTGACCCCGATCTGCAACACATTCGTGACGCGAAATACCTGTTAATGCAACTGGAAACGCCGCTCGATGGCATCGTCAAAGCGGCGCAAGTGGCCAAAGAAGCCCGTACCAATGTGATTCTGAACCCTGCGCCCGCACGTGAACTGCCGGATGCCTTATTAAGTTGTGTGGATGTGATCACACCTAATGAAACTGAAGCGGAAGTGCTGACGGGCATCACGGTGACCGATGACGCGTCTGCGCAATTGGCGGCGGATGCACTGCATGGTAAAGGGATTGAAATTGTCATGATCACGCTGGGTGCAAAAGGCGTGTGGCTGAGCCAGAATGGCCGTGGCACGCTGATCCCGGGTTTCCGCGTTCAGGCAACGGACACAACCGCCGCGGGCGATACCTTTAATGGGGCGCTGGTCACTGGTTTGTTAGAGGAAATGCCTTTAGAATCAGCAATTAAGTTTGCTCATGCGGCGGCAGCCATTTCGGTCACTCGTTTTGGTGCCCAAACTTCCATCCCGAACCGTGAGGAAGTGGACGCGTTTTTGGCCGATCATTAATCAAGGAGACCATGACATGGCAACCATGAAGGATATTGCACGACTTGCCGGCGTATCGACGTCGACCGTCAGCCATGTCATCAACAAGACCCGTTTTGTCAGCGATGAAATCGCCGAACGGGTCAACAAAGCCGCGCAAGACCTCAATTACGCGCCGTCTGCACTGGCGCGTAGCCTCAAAATGAACCGCACCAAAACCATCGGTATGCTGGTGACGACCTCCACCAACCCGTTTTTCGGCGAGGTGGTGAAAGGGGTCGAACGCAGCTGTTATCACCAAGGGTACAACCTGATTTTGTGCAATACCGAAGGCGATCACGAACGCATGAAAGCGTCCATCAATACGTTGCTACAAAAGCGCGTGGATGGGGTGATTTTGATGTGTTCTACGTTGGCGGGCGAGCGGATCGACATGTTCGACCGTTACCCGGATATTCCGGTGGTGGTGATGGACTGGGGACCGATGCTGTTTGCCAGTGATAAGATTCAGGACAACTCGCTGCAGGGCGGTTATATGGCGACCAAGCACCTGATTGCCTGCGGCCACACACAGATTGGCTGTATCACGGGGCCGTTGATCCGCCAGCAGGCGCAAATGCGTTATGAAGGCTACAAGCGCGCCATTTTGGAAGCTGGGTTGGAGATCAATCCGCAATGGATTGTCGAAGCCGACTTTGAATGCGAAGGCGGCTACGACGCCATGAACGCCATGATTGCCCGTGGCCCGCTGCCGAGTGCGATTTTTGTCAGCAACGACATGATGGCGATGGGGGCGATTAACGCAGCCAATGAGCAGGGTTTGAGTATTCCCGACGATGTCTCGCTGATTGGTTACGATGACATTCACATCGCAAAATTCATGTCACCTGCGTTGACCACCATTCACCAACCGAAGTATCGTCTCGGCAAGGCGGCGGTGGAAACATTGCTGAAAAAACTCGACAAAGTGACCAATGAGCCGCAAGTGGTGCAATTGGAACCCACGTTGGTGGTGAGAAAAAGCGTGAAACTGCTCAACTAACCGTTTAACCGTTCAACCGTTCAACCATTCAACCGTTCTACGGTTCGCTCGTTTGAGGGTTGAGTAAGGCCTGACTTAACTGGTTCAACAGCGCGTTAGTCAGAGGGTGTGACGCTTTGGCAGACAGCGCGCAGATATCGGCGCGAATGGTTTCTTTCAATGCGACAAACCGCACGTGCGGCCAAGCTAAGTTGGCGTAACTGGCGGGCACAATCGACAACAATCCGCGGGTGGAAATGACCGCCAGCAGCGTATTGGGCTCCACCACTTCTTGTAAAATTGTCATCTCAAATCCCGCCTGTTGACAGTGCTGACGAATCAGCGCGGTCGAGGCGGAATTCTCTTGGCGCAGCATCACAAATTCTGCATCGCGCAACTCTTGTAGTGAGAGCTGCTTACGTGCTGCCAGCGCGTGCTGTGTTGGCAATGCGACCACCATTTTCTCCTGATACAAACTGCGCGCATGCAGCGGCGCGATCTGCGTGGTGTCGGCGTAACGCACCAGTCCGATGTCGATGTGGTGCTGCAGCAGCGCCTGTTTTTGTTTCTCTGGCGATAGCTCCAACAGATTGAGCGTCAAGGTTGGGTGAGTTTGCTGCAACTGATGCAGTGCATCGCCAAATCCTGCCCAGAAAATCGAGCTCATCAAGCCGAGATTCAAGGTCGCCTGCTCTTCGCGCGCACTTTGCGCCACGCGATTGAGCGAGGTTTCCAGCACGTCAAAAATACGCTCACACTCTTGATTGAGCTGTTTGCCCGCGGTGGTTAAGCGCACATTGCGCGTATCGCGTTCAAACAGTATCACGCCCAGCGCTTGCTCCAGCTCTTTAATCTGCGCACTGAGTGGCGATTTGGTGATGTTGAGTTGTTCTGCTGCTTGACTGAATTGTTGGCACTGCGCGACCTGATAGAAATAGCGCAGCATTTTCAATGTAATGCGTTGACTGAGTGGCAACATGACGGGGCTCTGATTGTGCTGAATAATCACATAATTGTGCCAAATTTTGCGATTTTGTCAGCACAGTGATTGCGTTAGAGTGATGCAAACAACATAACGAGGTGAACATCATGTCTGATCCGGTGAATCAAGCTCTGGAAACGATCTACGCGCACAAGCCTGGCTTCAAGCCTCAGGCTGCATTCATTCTTGGCTCTGGTCTTGGCGTGATCGCGGACGAGCTGGAAGACAAAGTGGTGATTCCTTACGAGGCGTTGGCGGGCTTCCCCGTCAGCACGGTCGAAGGACACTCTGGCGAATTGGTGCTGGGCACACTGTTTGGCACACAAGTGGTGTGCATGAAAGGTCGTGGCCACTACTACGAGCACCAAAGCATGAAAGTGATGACCAATCCGGTGCGTACCTTTAAGCGTCTGGGTTGTGAATTCATGCTGGTGACCAATGCTGCGGGCTCACTGCGCCCAGAACGCATTGATGTCGGTTCGCTGGTGGTGTTTACCGATCACATCAACACCATGCCGGAATCGCCAATGACAGGCCCGAATGATGACGCCTACGGTCCCCGCTTCTTTAGCCTCGCCAATGCGTACGATAAAACGCTCCGTGAAGAGACGCTGGCGGTGGCCAAGGCACAGAATATTCATCTCAATGAAGGGGTTTTTGTCTCCTACACCGGCCCGAACTTTGAGACCGCTGCAGAAATTCGCATGATGCAAATCATCGGCGGAGACGTCGTCGGCATGTCGGTCGTGCCGGAAGTGATCTCGGCCGCGCATTGTGGCTTGCCAGTGCTGGCGGTGTGCGCCATCACCAACATGGCCGAAGGACTGGGCGATGTGGCGCTGTCTCACGAGCAAACACTGCGCTGCGCAAAACTGGCGGAGAAAGACTTCATCACGTTGATCCAATCTTTTATGCGCCATCATTTTGCCGCGTAATCATCACAGATCGCGTGAAAACGAAAGGGACGATCCATGATCGTCCCTTTTTCTATCTCTAACCCACCGACTGTGCCGATGGGTTTTTGCTGACCTTGTTACATTCAGCGCAACGTCAGTTACTGATGGTTCAGGAATGACACCGCTTTGTCCGGGAAGTCGGTAAACAGACCATCGACTTTCACTTGGTTGTAGAACACATCCAGCATGCCATCGAAGTTTTGCGCATACGGTGCGATGCGGCCTTTATCGGCGCGGAAAGTATACGGATGCACCACAAGGCCAGCAGCTTTGGCTTCACCCATCAACGGTTTGATGATGATGTTGTCTTGGGTGCTCTTGTCGTCCACCAGCATCGGTTTCCAAGGGCCGATACCATCGGCGTATTGCGCGACTTGCTTCATGCCGCCCGGCTCAAACATCCAATCGTAGCTGTAAGGTGTCGCGGTATCGCCTTGATAGGTCATGGTTTCATTCCAGTCGGTGTAAGCCATCAACTGCACCAGATTGAGATCCATTTTCATCGATGGCAGCAGCTCATCGTGAATGCGTTTCAGCTCGTTGGCATCAAAACATTGCAGGTAGACTTTGTCGTCTTTGCTGTCGTAGCCGTACTGTTTGAGCACGTTCAATACCGCTTTCGAAATGTCTTTGCCCTCATGGCGATGGAACCACGGTGCTTTGATCTCAGGATAGATGCCGATGTCATAACCGAGCGATTTGTTCAGCCCTTGGATCAGCTCAATCTCTTCTGCAAAGGTGGGCACGGTAAAGCTCGATTTCCACATCGGGAAACGGTCGGGGAAGCCGGCTACTTTGTTGCCTTGGTCATCAATGTTGAACCCTTCGGTCACGCGTAGGCTTTTGATTTCCGCCAATGTAAAGTCGATGGCGTAGTAACGGCCATCAGCCCGTGCGCGATCTGGAAAACGTTCGGCAACATCGGTGACGCGATCGAGGTAGTGATCGTGCAGCACCACCAATTGGTCATCCTTGGTCATTACCACGTCTTGCTCGATGTAATCGGGTTTCATGCCGTAGGCCAGCGCTTTGGCTGCCAGCGTGTGCTCCGGCAAATAGCCCGATGCGCCACGGTGCGCGATCACTAAAGGGTTGCCGTACACACTGGCACTGCAGGCCAGAGAGAGCAGAGAAAGGGAAAGCATCTTGTTCATGTGGAATCCTTGTATTTTGTCGAGCGTGGTTAGAAAAAATCGCGCTCTGAATCGGGGGAAGAGCGCGATGAATGGGGGAGTTAACCACACCGAAATGGAGATAAAATGACACGTTCAAAAACGGGCACCTCAGATGTCGTGCCCGTTTTGCGTGAGGAAGCGTGACTTACGCGACGGCTTCCTTGGCTTCTTTTTCTGCTTTCGCTTTGTGGTGAGCGCGCTCGCCAATCAAAGCGTAAATCAAACAGATGATGGCCGTGATACATGAGCCGACGAGGATAATAAAGCCGCCGTCCCAGCCGAAGTGGTCCACGGTGTAACCCAGAATCGCGTTCGCTGCCACAGCGCCGCCGAGGTAACCAAACAGACCGGTCAGGCCAGCCGCAGTACCGGCCGCTTTCTTCGGAGCCAGTTCCAGCGCGTACAGACCAATCAGCATCACCGGGCCGTAGATCAGGAAGCCGATCGCAACCAGTGCTGCCATGTCAATCGCTGGGTTGCCAGCCGGGTTGAACCAGTAGACAAGAACGGCCAGCAGAACCAGTACCATGAACAGAATGCCCGCAGGTGCACGGCGACCTTTGAACACTTTGTCCGAAATCCAACCACACAGCAGTGTGCCCGGAATGCCCGCCCATTCGTACAGGAAGTACGCCCAAGACGATTTATCCACGGTGAATTCTTTCGCTTCACGCAGGTAGACTGGTGCCCAGTCGAGCACGCCGTAACGGATCAGGTAAACGAACGCGTTGGCAATGGCGATTGACCACAACAGTTTGTTCGAGAACACGTACTTAAAGAAGATCTCTTTGGCCGTCATCTCTTTTTCGTGTGAGGTGTCGTAATCGTCCGGGTAATCGTTTTTGTACTCTTCGATCGGTGGCAGACCACACGATTGCGGCGTATCACGCATGGTGATCCAGATGAAGACTGCAACCAGAACCGCGAAGAAGGCAGGCACGTAGAACGCAGTGCGCCAGTCGTCGTTGAACATCCACAAACCCAGCAGGAAGATAGGACCGATCAGACCGCCACCGACGTTGTGCGCGACGTTCCATACCGAAACGATTTCGCCCCGTTCTTTACGCGACCACCAGTGTACCATCGTCCGCCCACAGGCTGGCCAACCCATGCCTTGGAACCAACCGTTCAGGAACAGCAGGATAAACATGGCCGTGATACTGCCGGTTGCCCATGGCATAAAACCAAAGCAGAACATGACCAGTGCAGAACACAGCAAGCCTGCACTGAGGAAATAACGAGGGTTAGAACGGTCAGACACGCTGCCCATTAAGAATTTAGACAAGCCGTAAGCGATTGAAACCGCGGCCAGAGCGACACCGAGATCGCCGCGGCTGTAGCCTTGCTCGATCAGATATGGCATCGCCAAGCTGAAGTTCTTACGAACCAGATAGTAACCTGCATAGCCTACAAAAATACCGATGAAAAGTTGCCAGCGTAGACGTGTATAAGCGCCCTCAACCCGATCCGGCGATAGCCGTTCGATGTGAGCTTGTGGTTTGAAAATCCCAAACATTGGTGACCTCATTTATTTTGCGATGGTTTTGAAGTGCGAACGAGAAAAATTAGTTTCGTTCGAAATTTCGTGAATTGTTGTTCGAAAGTAATCTTATTTCTGTGATAAATGTTGCATGTGAATTAATTTGAACATAAAAACAAATGATTAGTTTGCAAAATTATTGAGTTGCTTCAAACTTTTTACATAAATTGTGTTTTAGTGAACGCTTATAAATGATTGTTTTTGCTCGAAAAGGCGTAAGTGAAGTGAGGGTATTTTGCTAAAAATACCCATTCGAAAGTTCGTAGCGGGGATAAACGGCGAAAAATTATTCGATGACGAAACCGCCTTTGCCGCCAGTTTTGGCTTTGTACATGGCCGCATCGGCGCGCGCTAACCAAGTTTCTTCAGACAGGTGCAGGGCATGATCAAGCAACGTTGCGCCAATACTGCAACTGCATGGAATGGCGTGGCCCTCAATCTCGACGCTGGCTGGCAGGCGATCGAGGATGCGCTGACACACTTCGCGCATGTTCGCGAGCGGATCGTCTAATTCCGTCAGAATGATGGTGAACTCATCGCCCGCCAGACGTGATACGAAATCTTGCGGGCGAATTGCATCTTGCAGCACGTGGGCGAAAATTTTCAATAAGCCATCGCCGATATGGTGCCCATAACGGTCGTTAGCCAGTTTCAGGCCATCCAAATCTAGAAACAATAACGCTGAGCCGTGCTGTTTATAGCGCAGTACATTGGCGAGCGATTTCATAAAAAAGCTACGGTTGGGCAGGCCAGTAAGCGCATCATGGTAGGCCTTAAATTCTAAGCTGCGCTGAAAGGCGCGCAGTTCAGTGACATCTTGACCGAAGATGTAAAACCCGCCGCAATTCATTTCATCCGGAACCAATTTAAGGTGCAAGACACGCAATTCGTTGGTGAAGAACAGCGTGTTGTCGAAGGTGACGGTTTCGCCTTGGCGTACGCGTTCAATAAACGGTGCACTGTGTGAAAACGATTCGTCGCCAATCAGGTTTTCGATGGTTTCACCAATCACCTGATCCAACGTGGTGTGAAAGTACGCTTCATAGGTTTTATTGGCGTACAGGTAACGGTTGTGCGCATCAATCTGGGCAATCAACACCGGCAAGCTATCGACAATGGTGTTGAGATGTACGTTCATGCGCGGGTTGAGTTGTCGGTTGCGACTGATATCTTCGATCACAAATGAGACGTGTTTTTTCTCGTTCTTGTCCACCAAGCTGACTTTGATGATGCACCAGTTGAGGGTGTCGGGCGTAAAGCCGTGTTTGATTTCAAAGATGTGCATGACCTGTTTGCCCTGCACCAAATCATCAATGATTTGGGGTACGCTCAATGGCAACGCGAGGTTCATCATCGGGGTGATGTTGTGCTGTTCGTGAAGATGAGTCAATTGGTGAAAACGCTCATTCGCGAGTTCGATCAGGCCATCGAGATCGGTAATCGCGATGCCGGCGGGGGATTGGTCAAAGTAGCACTGTTTCAGCTGATCCATTGGCGCATCCTGAAATGGGTCGTATGGCATAGGTCAATCACGTCGTCTTTGACGTTGTTTTTGAGGCGTCATCGAAGGACAAGATTGAGTTAAGTTTAATTGATTTACGCTCAGCGCCTGCATTCGTCGGATCGTGCGGCCTGTTTTCTCAAATTAATGTGAGCATATCGCTATAAAAATGTAACAGGAAAATAACATGTCTCGTATTTGGTATTAGTGTGACAAGGTATTGATAGAATTGATGTGTGTCAAGATGGCGACAAATTGCGCGTGTTACACCTTTGTTTACGACTCACTTCCGATAAATGAAGAACTTACTCAGCATGGCCGCGACCGAGAATAAAGATTATCCGGAGAATATCAGTTTTATCTCTACCACCCAGCCTTCCAGCCACATTACGTATGCCAACGAGGCGTTTTGCGATATCGCCGAATATTCACTTGATGATCTGCTGACGCAGCCGCATAACATGGTGAGGCACCCAGACATGCCCAAAGCGGCGTTCGAGCAGTTGTGGCATTACCTCAACCAAGGACACAGTTGGATGGGGATTGTTAAAAACCGCTGTAAAGGCCCGCGGCACTATTGGGTGTCGGCCTTTGTGACCCCGATAAAAGATGCCCAAGGCAACATCGTTGAGCATCAGTCGGTGCGCTCCAAACCCAGCAAAGAACAAATCGCGCGCGCCGAGGCGCTCTATGCCAAACTCAATCAAGGCGAATCGGTGTCCGTGCGACGTTGGCCAGTGATGCGCCTCATGCAAGGGGCCGCGTGGCTTGGCCTGCTGGTGAGCGCCGGTTGGATGTGGCAGCAACATGCTTGGTTGCCGGGTAGCGCGTTGTTGGGCATTCAGCTGAGTGTGTTGCTGGGGCTGAGGCACTTGCACAAACGCCATGCGCAGCTGTCTCAGTTGGCTCGTGAAGCGTACAGCAACCCATTGATGGAAAAAGTGTATACCGGTCATTGCGATGAATGCTCGCCAGTTGAACTGGCGCTGATGATGCGTAAAGCGGAGCTACGCGCTGTGGTGGCGCGTAGCAGCGAAACTTCGGGACAGATTCTCAAAGATGCGCAGCGTGAATTGGGCAATACGCGGGATATTGAGCAAGCACTGGTGCAGCAATTGCAGGAAACCGAGCAGGTTGCCACTGCGGTGGAAGAGCTAACGCATTCTATCAACGACATTGCCAACAGCGCCTCGGCGGCATCGCAATTGACTGAGATTGCTCAACACGATTCGTTGTGCGGACTGGCGCGGATCCGCGACACCGTGGTGCAAGTGAATGCGCTCGATAGCGAACTGGCCGACAGCCAGACCATTTTGACCACGCTCGCCAAGCACAGCCAGCAAGTGGAAACCATTTTGGATGTCATTTCGGCAATTTCAGAACAGACGAATTTGCTGGCACTTAACGCGGCCATTGAAGCCGCACGCGCTGGTGAATCGGGGCGCGGGTTTGCGGTGGTGGCGGATGAAGTGCGCCAACTAGCGGCGAAAACAAGTGCGTCAACCAGTGAAATACACACCATGATCGCCGAGCTGCAATCGCTCGCAACCCAAGCGGTGGCTTCCATGCAGCGTGGTTCAGCGCTCTCTTCGGCCTGTAAGCAAGCAGCCGATTCGACGGGTGGGGTGATTCAAGACATTGCGGCCAAGCTGGGACAAGTGACGCTTGAAAGCCAGCAAATCGCGGCGGCGGTGGAGCAACAAGCCAGTGCAACGCGTGAAATTACCGCCAATGCGGTCAACATCAAAACGCTGACGCAGCAGAATTCGGATGCATCGTCGTCATCGGTGCAGCGCACGCGTCATCTGGTGCACAATCTCGAGCAACTGCAGCGGTTGATTCATCAGTTTGAGCGCCACTAACTTGAGCGCCATTAGCTTGAACACGATTAACAGCTGATGCCGTGAGGGCGTTCCCACGCGGGGACGTGCGTTGGCAGGCAAACAGGGTGAGCGTGTTACTCACCCTGTTACCTGAACGATGGCGCGGATTGAAGGATTAACTGTTTTTCCCTTCACGCACGGTGTATTGGTAGTCCACATCCACCACGGCGCGATATTGAACCTGACCATCCTGTTTCGCAAAGGATTCAACCTTCACTTCGGCGTCGCTCACTTTCAGTGTGTTTTGGACCAGTTTGGCGTCATACACATTGAGCGCGTTGGCCAGCTCGTTCGACGGCATTTTCTTCAGCGCATCCACCTTGGCAAAACCGGCATCATACGCTTGTTGTTCCGAGGCATACGCGTGGGTGGTTAACGTCGTTTCCTGCTCAGTGGTGCCAATGGATGCCCATGCACCAGCACTAAGGGTCATAGTCGTTAAGATCACAAGTGCTTTCTTCATAACTTTTCTCCTGTTGTTGTGCGATATGCACGCATTCATCTTATGAAATCTTCTGTGAGGAGTCCGTCAGCGTGCGTCAGTCTTTGGATAACGTCTGTTTAAGATTTCTGACAAACGCGGATTTGGTGGCGGATTTTTCAACAGTGTGAATTTAATGACCAAAGATTGAACGGCGATTGACCTGCCGCCGACAGGCGAAAGTTTGAAGTGACTCGAAGCGAAATGTGATGACAAGAAACCGCAGACGCCGCTTTGGAAACGACCCATCAGTTTGACGTTCAAATCATGCGAAATCGCCATGGCATGGCCTGTGTGATGACAAATCCTTGCTAGCTTTGTTGAGCCCCTGCGGCGTGCGCATGGGGTCGCTTCAACGTCAGTGAAAAAGGATAAATCATGCAAAAGATGCTTCAACACTATTGTTTTCAACACAATCGTTTTCAACACCATCGTTGTAAAAACAACAATCTTCAAAACAACAGGTTTCAAAACAATCGGCTTCAAAACAAGGTGCTTCAATGCGGGGCGCTTAGCGCCTTGATGCTCGCAAGTACGGTTTCGCTGCCGGTTGCCGCCCATGGTTGGGTGGAGTTTCCCAGTGCTCGCCAGAATACTTGTTATCAGGATGGCGGCTTTTGGGACAACACCATCCCTAATGCGGCGTGTCAGGCCGCGTTTGATGAATCGGGCGCGTTTCCGTTTGTACAGCGAAATGAAATTTCAGCCAACGTGCCTAACTATCAGGATATGGCGCATGTGCAAGCCATTGTGCGCGATGGTTCATTGTGTTCAGCGGCGGACAGTGCCAAATCGGGCTTAAACGTTGCGTCACCGGATTGGCAGAAAACCGCTATCACGCTAGATGCAAATCAGCAGATCGAACTGGTGTTCAATGCCACCGCGCCGCACAGCCCGTCCTACTGGCAGTTCTATTTGACGACGCCGGAATACGATCAGGCGGCCCCGCTCACCTGGGCGGATTTAGAACTGATCGACACCGCAGGCAATGTCGCGGTCGACGACGATAAAAAATACCGCATTGCGGTGACTTTCCCTTCTGGGCGTAGTGGTGATGCGGTGCTGTATACCCGCTGGCAGCGTGAAGATGCGGCGGGCGAAGGGTTTTACAACTGTAGTGATATCACTTTTGATGGCGGCACGGCACCCACAGATCCCGCCGATCCGACGCAACCGGCGGATCTGACGGCGCTGGGCTATTTCATTGCGCAGGGTTTCGGCCCGATCGAATCGGGGGATAGCGTGCGTTTTCGCACCTTTGATGCCAATGGCAATGAACAGGTTGACCTCAGCCTCGCCATCTCGGCCAACAATACCGCGACTTGGGCGGCGGAACTGGCAGGGCAATTTAATCAATTGACGAATGGGGCATGGTATATCGGCATTTGGCATGAGGCGATGGGCCACTACATGTTTGATACCACCAATATCTACGCGAATCAGGTGTTGGCGCCGAATGCCACCTTCAGTTATCAGTTATCTCTGATCAAAGGCGAAACGACTCCGCCGACCGGCCCGGACAACGCGTGGCGCAGCGATGCCATTTATAATGCGGGCGATGTGGTCAGCCACAATGGCCGCGAATGGACAGCGCAGTGGTGGACGCAAGGGGATGAACCGGGCACCACCGGCGAGTGGGGCGTTTGGCGTTAGCCAAGCCAGCGTGCTTGTTTGATGGATGAAAGAGGTTTGATGAATAAAAAGAGGCGTGAGTGCCTCTTTTTTATGGCCTGATGTTACGTGACGGGAGGGGACTGTATTTTAACGGGATTATGGTTTAGCAGGGTCATGGTTTAGCAGGGGCATGCTTTTCGCGGGATCATGCCGGATCCGGCGGATTGAGGGTCAGCATCACTTCAAACGTCATACCGCCTTCCGGGTTGTTGACTGCGCGAATGGCGCCTTGCATATCGCGCACGCTGTTGGCGGTGATCGACAGCCCCAAGCCCAATCCTTCGCCCATTTTTTTGCTGGTTTGGAACGGCTCAAAGATAGTGGTGAGTTGCTCTTCTGCAATGCCGCAGCCGTTGTCACGTACACGCAGTAACACGGTGTCTGCATCGACCACTGCACTGATGATCAGTTTGGGGGCTGGCTGCTCTTGCATCGCATCGAGCGCATTGGTGACTAAATTGCCCAGCACTTGGCGCAGGCGCTGGGCTTCGCCGCGTACCAATGGCAGATCGGATGACATTCGTACACGCACATCCACGCGTTCCAGACGCGCCTGATGAACGCGCAGGATCTCTTGCAGCGCATCCGGAATGGAGACGGGCGTCAGCGTTTCGGGGCGATTAAAAGCAAACGATTTGAGCTGTGTGGTCATGTTCGCCATGCGATCGATCAGCGTGTGTACCAGCTTCATGTTGGCTTGAGCCAATTGGGTTTCACCGCGCGCCAGCAGCAATTCATTGCTCGACAGCAGGGTGCGCAGCCCCGTCAATGGCTGGTTGAGTTCGTGGGTGATGGCGCTCGACATGCGCCCGAGTGCTGCCATTTTACTAGCCTCAATCAGCTCTTGCTGGGCCGACTTCAGTTCTGCGGTGCGCTCTTCCACTCGGTGTTGCAATGCTTGGTTCGCCGTTTGCAGCGCGATTTCGGCTTTTTTGCGCTTACTGATGTCGAGGATCGTCACCAAATAATGGCGCTTGTCTTTCCATTGCACGGAGGTGAGCGAGAACAAAATTGGAAACAGGCTGCCGTCGCTACGCCGTGCCATGGTTTCGACGGAGGTGATGTCGGCCAGCTCCTGATTGCGCGCCAAGTTCTCAAGCAGCAGCGGAATGGTGGCATTTGGGTTGCCAATATCAAATAGCTCCCATGCGCGCACGTTTTTCACCATCAACTCCGACAGGCTGAAGTAGCGTTTCGCCATCGGGTTGATCTCTTCAATACGGCCGGTTTCATCGAGCAACAACAATCCGACATGGGTTTTCTGAATCATGTTGCGTTGGCGCTGCTCAGACTCTTGGACAATGTCTTGCAGTTTGCGCTGGCTGAGCTGTTTTTGGTACTGCTCATAACGCAGCGTGCCAAGCAGCATCAGCAGTAACACCGCCACCACGCAGCTCATGCTGAGCCAATTGACCGTTTGATAAAGCGATTTCATCGGTGTCAGATAGGTCAACGTCCAGTTTAAATCATCCAACGTGACGGATTGTGCGAGGTACGGATCCGATTGCAAATGCCACTGCACCAAACGCGCGTCGTTGTAGAGATGAATGGGCTGGGCGGCATTGGTGATGTGCGGATGGGCGTTCAGCCAGTCGGCATTGTATTGCGGGCTGCTGGAAAGAAAGTATTGGCCGCTGGCGTTTTGAAACAGGATCAGTTCATCATTGGCAAACCATTGGTCGGCCAGCACGCTGAGGTCAATCTGCACCGCGACGATGCCGACAATGTCCAAATCGATGTAGATTGGCGCTGCCAAAAAGTAGATCGGCGTGGCCCCGATGGCTTTGGTGACAATCGAAATACCTTCGCGTTGCTGGTGAATTTTTGCCACGATCGCATCGCCGTCATGGCCATTCCAGTTTTCGGCGTCTTTGCTCGACACCAACACGTCACCACTCGGCGAGAGCACGTACCACCCTTTGGTGTTGGCGGCTTTATCGAGTTGGCCCAGCGTGGTTTGCATCTCCTCAATCACCGACGCATCGCCACTGAGCAAGCGTTGGCTGATGGCCTCATTGGTGATGAGATAGGGCAGATGGTAAAAGCGGCGCAGCGTTTGACGCACATCGCCTATGTAATCCAGCAAGCGCTGCTCACCGTGGCTTTGCGCCTGTTCCAACTGCCACTGCTTGGCAATCGTGGTCGATGCCGTTTTCACGCCCAGAATCAGTAACAGCGCCAATATCACCCATCCCAACTTTTTCTGCGCTAGCGTCATGTATTCACCTGTACTTTCCTTTGTCTTCGGTGTGACAACGTCCAGCGTTCCGCCACACATGCGTCATCCGTGTTTGCGCTTCGCCACTAACGTAAACTTGTATTCTGTTGGGCTGGTGTAGTTTCGGCTGTATTCAAATACCGTTGCATCTTCTAAATATCCGATGGTGCGTTTCTCTATGATGGGAGTGGCAGCATCGATTTTTAACAGCTCAGCGATGTCTTTGGGGGGCAAAATTGGGATGATCTCTTGTTCGCTGCGATCAATGACCAGTTGTTTCTGGTTTTCGATATAGTCGTACTTAGAGCCTTGCATCACTTGATAAGTCAGATCGGGAAACAAGTTGGTCGGCATCCAAGTCTCTTCAACGGTGATTGGCGTGTCGTCGATGTAGCGAACTCGTTTGACAAAATAAACGCGCTCACCTTCCCTTATATTGAGATGTTCTGCGATATGCAGAGCCGCTCGTTGAATCTCAAAAGCCACAACGTCACTGTGGGTCACTTTGTTGAGGTGCTCCCACTTTTCAGAAAAGCTACTTTGTTGGTAAATGTCGTAATTGACTTTGTTGGCTTTCACGTAAGTGCCGCTGCCTTGCACACTTTCCAGTTCCTCGTTTTCCACTAGCAATTTGATGGCCTGGCGAACGGTTACTCGACTGACTGAAAATGCTTCACGCAACTGTGCTTCTGTTGGCAGGGCTTCACCTACCTTATACTCACCCGAACTGATCTTTTTTCGAATCGCATCAGCGATCTGCCGATACATGGGTAATCTGGCCATACTTTCTCTCAGTAACTGTATGCTTAACAGGGATTTTAACGCGGTCTATCGTCATTTGTATGATACGAAAGTGATTCAATATGACAAGCACGCATTGCGACTTCTGTGATAAATTAAAATACAAGTATAATACATATATTAATACAACTGAGATCTTGATCATGGTATCGATGTATTTAAAAGGTATTATTCCATTGTTGTTGGACGGACAACGAATGTAAACGTGACAATGGGACAAATGATGAAACTTACCTCTCTAACCAATCCGTCGCTGATAACATTACAAACGACCTTTGAAAGTCGTGACGCAGCGATTCGTGCACTTGCTGAGATGTTGGATCAGCAGGGAAAATTGCATAACAAAGACGAATATCTACAGGCGGTTTTCGCTCGTGAAACCCAAGGGCCGACAGCACTTGGGGAAGGTTTGGCTGTACCTCATGGTAAAACCGATGCGGTAAAAGAAGCGGCCTTTGCGATAGCGACACTGAAAGATGACCTGAAATGGCAAGGCATAGATGATGAGGAAGATGTCAACCTTATCTTCCTCATCGCGATTCCTAACGCCGAAGCAGGTTCGACCCATATGCATCTGCTGACTGAACTGACCACAACCTTGGTGGATGATGAGGTTCGAGAAGCGGTATTGAATGCTACAAATATAGAACAAATTTTTGAGTTACTTGATAACCAAGCAGAACAGAACAAAGAATCAGAGACTCATCAACTCAAAGATGCGCCTACGATTGTCTGTGTGACAGCGTGTCCGGCAGGGATCGCGCATACCTACATGGCCGCGGAGTATCTCGAAAAAGCAGGTAAAAAGCTGGGTTATAACGTCTCGGTAGAAAAGCAGGGCGCGAATGGTATTGAAGATCGACTGACTGCTGAACAGTTAAATAAAGCAACAGCAGTCGTGTTTGCAGCGGAAGTGGCGATCAAAGAACTGGAGCGTTTTCAGGGTATTCCTCGTGTCGAAGTGCCTGTGGCGGAGCCGATTAAACACGCCGAACGTATTTTGCAAGAAGCGGTTGAAGTGGGCAAATCAGATTCAGGTGCGAATCGCACGGTTGCGAATGACCATCAGCCGAAGAAACTGCCATTAAAAACAGAACTCAAACAGGCGCTGTTATCCGGCATTTCTTATGCCGTCCCGCTGATTGTTGCTGGTGGTACTGTGTTGGCTGTGGCGGTGCTCCTCGCGCAAATGCTTAATTTGCAGGATCTGTATGCAGAGCAAGGCTCGTGGTTATGGATGTATCGACAATTGGGTGGTGGCCTACTGGGGACGTTAATGGTTCCTGTCTTGGCTGCATACACCGCGTACTCTTTGGCGGATAAGCCGGCATTGGGGCCAGGTTTTGCGGCGGGGATTGCTGCTAACCTGATTGGTTCAGGCTTTTTGGGTGGGGTTGTCGGTGGGTTGATCGCCGGTTACGTTATGCGTTGGGTGAAACAAAATGTGCGTTTGACCCCTGCATTCAACGGTTTTCTGACTTTCTATTTGTATCCGGTGATCGGCACTTTAGTGGCTGGTTCGTTGATGCTGTTTGTGATTGGTAAACCGGTTGCTTGGTTGAATCAAGGCCTAACAGACTGGCTAAACAGCATGTCGGGAACCAATGCCTTGTTGCTAGGCGCTGTCATCGGCTTTTTTGTCTCATTTGACCTTGGTGGCCCAGTCAATAAAGCGGCTTATGCTTTCTGTTTGGGGGCGATGGCAAATGGTGTGTATGGCCCTTATGCCATCTTCGGCTCGGTGAAAATGGTGTCCGCGTTTACTGTGACAGCTTCCACTTTACTGGCACCTAAACTGTTTAAAGACTTTGAAATCGAAACGGGCAAATCCACATGGTTGCTCGGTTTGGCGGGGATTACTGAAGGGGCGATTCCTATGGCAATTGAAGACCCTATCCGCGTCATCGGTTCATTCCTACTGGGGTCGGTGGTGACAGGGGCTATGGTCGGTGCGGCTGGCGTTGGTTTGTCTACCCCTGGTGCAGGTATTTTCTCTATCTTCTTGCTTCATGATGCCGGTGTCGGCGCGTTTATGGCGGCGGCCATCTGGTTTGGTGCGGCTATCGTCGGTGCCACGATCTCGACATTGACTCTGATTGCATGGCGGGCTCATGCAGTAAAAAAGGGCAAGTTTGCCACTGAGGCTGTCACTCAGAACTAATTAGAGCATGGATTCATTCGCTCAATACCACTGTTGGGCGCAGGATTTCTGCGCCCTAAAATTCGCTCGTGCGAATAGAACAACTCAATTTTTTAATTCATTGATGGCAAGTATTGCCGACTAGGGTAAACCGTTATGACTACATCTCGCGTTCATATCACACCTCACATGCACTGGGATCGTGAATGGTATTTCACGACCGAAGAGTCACGCATTTTGTTGGTGAACAACATGGAAGAAATCATGACTCGTCTGGAAAACGATCCGGACTATAAATATTACGTGCTTGATGGACAGACCGCTGTACTTGAAGATTACTTCGCGATTAAACCGGAACACAAACAACGTGTGAAATCCTTGGTTGAAGCGGGAAAACTCATTATTGGACCTTGGTATTCACAAACCGACACCATGCAAGTGTCCGGTGAGTCGATTGTGCGCAATATGTTGTATGGATTGCGAGATTGTCTGGCATTGGGTGAACCGATGAAAATTGGCTATCTGCCGGACTCGTTCTCAATGAGTTCTCAACTGCCGGCCATCTATAACGGCTTTGGCATTCAGCGTGCGATGTTCTGGCGCGGTTGTTCTGAGCGCCATGGCACAGATAAAACGGAATTTGTGTGGCAGTCAAACGATGGCAGTGAAGTGACAGCGCAAGTGCTGCCACTCGGCTATGCGATTGGTAAATACTTGCCACAAGATGAAGCTGGCCTGCGTGCTCGTTTGGACAAATATTTCCCTGTGTTGGAAAAACCGTCGGTGACCAAAGATATTTTGCTGCCGAATGGTCATGACCAGATGCCAATTCAAAAAGACATTTTTGATGTGATGGCAACATTGCGTGAAATCTACCCAGACAAAACATTCCAAATGAGCCGCTTCGAAGAAGTGTTTGAACGCATTGAAGCTGAGCGCCAGCACCTAGACACGGTGAAAGGTGAATTTAACGATGGCAAATACATGCGTGTGCACCGCACGATTTCTTCGACTCGTATGGATATTAAGCTGATCCACGCTCAAGTCGAAAATAAGATCGTCAATATTCTTGAACCGTTGGCGTCGATTGCCTGGACACTGGGCTTTGAGTATCACCACGGTTTGATTGAGAAAATGTGGAAAGAGAGCATGAAGAACCATGCGCACGATTCAATCGGCTGCTGCTGCTCAGACAAAGTGCATGCGGAGATTCTCAATCGTTATATTCTCGCTGACGATATGGCGACCAATCTGATTAATTTCTACAAGCGTAAGATTGTTGACCACATGCCTGCTCGCGAAGGCTGTGACAAATTGGCGCTGTTTAACTTGTCTCCTTATGCTCGCGATGAAGTGATTAATACCACCATCACTATTCGCGCAGAAGAATTCAATCTGTTTGATGAGCACGGTACGCCCGTTGAATACTTCATTCAGGATCAACGCGTCATTGACCCGGGTAAAATTGATCGCCAGATCGTGCATTACGGAAATTACGATCCGTTCATTGAATATGACATTCAAATCAAACACTCAGTCCCTGCGATGGGCTTTACCACTTTGCATATTCAAGCGCATGAAAAAGGTGTGAAAAAAGTCGCAGAGCAAAAAGACTTTCTGCTGGAAAACGAATATTACCGCATCCATGTGAACAGCAACGGCACGTTGGATATTTTCGATAAAGAGACCAAGCATACCTATGCGCAAGTGCTGCGTATTGAAGATGGTTCCGATGATGGTGATGAGTACGATTATTCTCCATCTCGTCACGAATGGCTGTTGTATTCAGATGAATTTAAAGCTGACGTGACTGTAAAACATGAAGGGTTCCAATCTATTGCAAGCATCATGCTGCGAATGAATGTGCCGCAGGATTTGAGCGAACGCGAAGCGCGTAGCGGTCAAAATGGTTTCGTGGATGTTGATTGTCAGGTGGTTCTCAAACAGGGTTCGCGCCGCATTGAAGTACGGATGGTGCTGGATAACCAGGCGGATGACCACCGTGTTCGCGTGTTGGTTCCTACGCCGTTTGTGTCTGAAACAGTTGTGGCCGACAACCAGTTTGGTCTGATCACGCGTCCTACCAACGATCCGGAAATGGCCAACTGGGAAGCCGATGGTTGGAAAGAAGCGCCAGTTCCGGTTTACCAACTGATGAACTTTGCTGCACTGGAAGATGCTCAAGGTGGAATGGCAATTATGAGCAATGGCCTACGTGAATTTGAGGTCATTTCTAGCCAGGGTAATGAGCAGCGCGATACGTTTGCGCTCACGTTATTGCGTGGTGTTGGTGTGCTGGGCAAAGAGAATTTGTTGCTGCGCCCGGGCCGTCCTTCAGGGATCAAAATTCCAACACCGGACTCGCAAGTCCGAGGCAAGCTGGTGTGTGAATTTACGCTGTTTGGTTTTGCGGGTAACCACATTGACGCCAATGTGATGGCGGCTGCCCGTGATAATGTGACGCCGATTCAGTGTTACAACAAAATTCCTTACAACGCGATGAAACTCAATGTTGGTGAGCAGAATTTGCCATTGACCCATAGCTTGCTTCGCAAAGATCAACGCGGTGCGGTATTGAGTGTGCTGAAAAAAGCAGAAGACGAAAATGCCTTAATTTTGAGGGTTTATAACCCATCGGAATCGGCCGTGGTTGAAGATGCCGTGCAGATTCAAGGTGGAGTGACCTCTTGGCAAGCAGTGCGTTTGGATGAAAAAGCCATCTCGAATGACGTCGATGCTGAGTCGTTTGGTGTGCTTAAACCTTGTCAGGTGAAATCTTTCCGTTTCACGTTGTAACTTTCTGCAATGCCCGCTCTTCGGAGCGGGTAAGGATCCTTTCATGAAAATTGTTATCGCGCCTGATTCTTTCAAAGAGTCCTTGCCTGCACTGGCGGTGTGTCAGTGCATTCAACATGGATTCTATGCCATTTTTCCTGAGGCTGACTATCATCTGATGCCTTTAGCCGATGGAGGAGAAGGGACCGTCGATGTACTGTTGCAAGCGCTGAGTGGCGAGAAAATCGTCTCTCGGGTCGAGGGGCCGCTCGGCGATATCATCGCGGCCGAATGGGCGCTTTTGGATAATGGGCGTACAGCACTCATTGAAATTGCTCAGGCATCTGGGCTTGATAAAGTGCCCATGCAGCAGCGTAATCCATTGATCGCCTCAACCTACGGTACAGGGCAAATCATTCAGCAGGCACTGGATCTCGGTGTGAAAAAAATCCTCATCGGATTAGGCGGCAGTGCGACCAATGATGCTGGCGCTGGGATCATTCAAGCGCTTGGCGGGGTGCTGCGCAAAGCCAACGGAGAAGTCATCGGCCGAGGCGGGCAGGCACTTGCTGATGTTGCCGAAATAGATCTGACCGCACTCGATGGTCGCTGCGCTCACGTTGACATGGTGATCGCTTGTGATGTGGCGAACCCTCTGACTGGCCCTACAGGAGCCAGCCATATCTTTGGTCCGCAGAAAGGTGCAACGCCAGAGGATGTCGCACAACTGGATGAGGCGTTGACTCACTTTGCTGATGTTGCCGCGAAAAAGTGTGGCACTCATTGCGGCAACATGCCCGGCTTTGGCGCCGCTGGCGGTGCACCTCTTGGGCTATCACTGTTGTTTCCGATGGCGATGAAACCGGGCATTGAGATGGTGTTAGATGCCCTTGATGCAGAGCGCGTTCTGAAAAACGCTGATCTGGTGATTACGGGCGAGGGGCAGATGGATAACCAGACGCTGCAAGGCAAAACCCCGTTTGGTATTGCGCAAAGGGCGAAAAATTTAGGCATTCCGGTGATTGGTATTGCGGGTTCGTTGGGGGCTGAGACGGATGCTCTGAATCTCCATTTTACCGGGGTATTTGACTCAGTTCGCGCACCGCAATCATTGGAGCAAGTGCTTTCTGAAGCGAGTGAGAACCTACAACGTACGGCACGTAATGTCGCGGCGATGCTGAAACTGGGTGCTCACCTGACAGGAGGCCATCGAGATGACACTGTTTAAACTGGATAATGTCGTTCAGAACTATGCTTGGGGGAGCAAAAGTGCGTTGACGGAGATGTTTGGTATCGCCAATCCACAGCGGCAACCTCAGGCCGAAATCTGGATGGGGGCACACCCCAATGGTTGTGCCAAGGTGCATGGTACGGGCGAGTCGTTGGCGGATCTTCTGGCGAAGAACAACAAACGCTATTTGGGAGCGTACACGGCAGCAAGATTTGCCGAACTGCCGTTTTTGCTCAAAGTGTTATCCGCTGAGGCACCGTTGTCGATTCAGGTTCACCCCAATAAGCGCAATGCGGAAATCGGATTCGAACGCGAAAATCAACAAGGGATTGCACTGACTTCGCCGCAGCGAAACTACAAGGATGCGAATCACAAACCAGAGTTAGTTTACGCGCTCACTTTTTTTCGTGCGATGAATGGTTTTCGTCCGATTCCGGACATCATCGAATTATTTGGTCAGATGAATATTCATGCGTTAGAACAAGATTTGGCGCGGCTTGAGAGCCAGCCAACCAACGCGGGATTAAACGTCTTTTTTACGACGTTAATGACAATGAATGATGAGAGAAAAGCGGAAGTATTACAGCAACTTAAACAGTCTATGTTGCGTCCGGCTAAAACGTCGCAACTGCGTGAAGCTTTGCAGTATATCGCAGAGTTTGAGCAGTTGTTTCCCCATGATATCGGCCTGCTTGCGCCGCTGTTTCTCAATACGGTAGAGCTGGCCCCGGGGGAAGCGATGTTCCTGCATGCAGAAACACCCCATGCGTATGTACGAGGAACGGCGTTGGAAATTATGGCCAATTCCGACAACGTACTCCGAGCCGGGTTGACGCCCAAGCATATTGACGTTGTAGAGTTGATTCGGAACACCAGCTTTAACCCGATGCATCCACAAGCGATCAAACTGGCTCCGGTTCACAAAGATGGCAAACAAAGCTATCCGGTGCCGGTGGATGATTTTGCCTTCGATATTTTAACGGTGACCGATGAAATCCGAGAGCAGTACATCCGCAGCGCAGAGATCCTATTCTGCATTGACGGACAAGTGAGTGTGACGTGCGAAGAGCAAGAGATTGTGTTGTCGGCGGGTGAGTCGGCATTTATCAGCAATGATGCGTTACGTTTCAGCTATGTTGGCCAAGGAACGCTTGCTCGGGCATACAACTAATCGGTTTTTGTGGCTCAAATACGCCCCTAACCTTCGTTAGCCAAGCCCATCTTCGGATGGGCTTTTTTCGGTGTATGAGGTGTGGTCAATCGTAGCGTTAGTCCACAATCACCGCGGTGCCGCTGACCGACACCATCAACATGCCGTTGGTTTTACCAAACGTTTCGTAATCGAGGTCAATGCCGACCACAGCATTGGCGCCCAATTCTGCCGCCCGCGCTTCCAGTTCCTGCAGCGCGATGGTGCGCGCTTTCTGCAGTTCGTGTTCGTAAGTGGCGGAGCGCCCACCCACGATGTCGCGAATGCCTGCAAACATGTCTTTGAAGATATTGGCGCCCATGATGGCTTCGCCCGCAATCACGCCACAATAGCGTACGATGCGTTTGCCTTCGACGTGAGGCGTCGTTGTGATGATCATAATTCGTTCTCGTGTGAATCAGTGAATGCCTGTTAGAAGTGTAACTCAGGCCAGAGTTCCGTGTTCGGGAGAAAAGTGAATAAAAAAAAGCCTTCGCGCGAGGCGAAGGCTTGTGTGGAGCATTTGGGGGGGGGGGAGATTAACGCAGCTCTGCTGGAACGTCAGCGATGTAGATGGCCGGTACGCCTTCGAAATCACTGGTGAACAGCACGCCGGTATCGCCCGGTGTAAATGATGGGTGTGGGTGGGTGATTTGGCGGTCACCATCAAGCACATCCCATGAGGTATTGTGTTTCGCGAGTTTCGCGTAAGACTTGGTTTTGGTGTTCATGATGTACAAGAACGGGTCGTTTTCGATGTCGTAGCTTTCTGCATCTGCAACGTCGACTGGGGCATCACAACCGTCACCGACCATCAACGTGCCATCGAAGTTACTCATCAGGTGAGAACAAGGTGGCATCACCATCACTTCTTCGTTTTCCAACGTTTCTGGGTTGGCTTTGTAGATCACACGCTCAGTTTGGCCTTTGAAGTAAGACACATACGCCATCGCGCTGCCATCTGGAATCCAGAATTCGTGCGTGCACGATTCACCCGGCGCGTGTTCTTTGATCATGCGGACGTTCGTGCCGTCTTCGTTCACCAGCCACATACGTGCGTCAACCAAGTCGTGAGGACCTTCGTGGCAGAAGCCAACCGTTGAGTCATCGAATGGGCGGTAAATTGGGTGGCCCAGCCAAGCGTTTTCTTGGTGGATCACTTCCAGTTCGCCCGTTTGAATGTCGACTTTAATGAGGCGGCAAGTTGGGTTGGTGTGGTAGAACTCGGCAAATTTTTCCCATGAGGTCAGCGGTTGCCAATCACGTTTTAGGATTTCGATGCCAACCAGTTTGGTGCACGCAGAGTTCGCCACCCATGTGCCGTAACCTTTCCATTCTTCGTCAACGGTGTAGATGACTTGCTCTTCCAGCGTTTCTAGGTCCACTTTCATCAGGTTCAGTTCGTTTTTCACGTAGAAGAAAGAACGGTCATCGTCTGAAATGAAACCACCGAAGGTGTTGTCGCCTTTGCCTTCTGTCAGCTGTGTTGCTTGTTGCGTGTTCAGATCGGCCAAGTAGTAGTTACGGTTCCCATCGAAGTCACCTGCAAACAGCAGCTTGCTGCCATCTGTTGTAAAGCATTTTTGATAGAAGTAGTTACGGTGACAAATCACGTCGGTTGGGGTTAGACGAGTCACTTTCACTTGGGTGTCGCTGTCGATGAACGATTCGAACGTCAGCTGAATTACATCACCTTTAGCCATAAACATAGCCTCCGAAATAGCACTGCCAACCGGTGAGGATTGGCAGTGAAAACTTAATGAAATCAGTTAGAAGAAATTACGCATTTGTTGGTTGCGTTGTCTAGGCCTGCACTGCGTTTCAGCGCGTAGCCTACGATGGCAATCACCGCCGCACAGCCCAAGAACAACAGGCGTCCCCACATTGGGTTCGGGATGAGAATCATCAGTGACAAACCTGCTGCCATGTACATCACCAACGTACCCAGTTTGTTGCGTTGCATACGGTCAACGATGTCTTGACCTTCTTCAGCCACACACTCGGTGTCGATGTCTTTAAAGAAATCTTGTGTTGATGCGATGTATGGGTCTTTCTCTTCTTTGTAGAACAGTGTGGTCAGACAGAAGAAACCAGCGGTCAGGAACAGGTGAGCGGCGATGGTGATCATCGTGCGCATTTCACCAATTTCACGGCGAGTTAGTTCTTCTAGGCCGAACCAGCTACCCACGTATTCTGGGGTGAAGATTTTCACAACCGACCAAGACACAGCCATACCGAATACAACCGTTGCCCATGGTGCCCATTTTGGCGTTTTACGAATCAGCATACCCAGGAATAGCGGTACCAGAATCGGCGATTGCAGTAGGGTCGCAACTTGCATCATCAGGTCAAACAAGCTCAGGTGTTTCAGTGAGTTGAAGAACTGTGCCATGAAGATAACCAGCAGGCCGTTGATCAAACATGCGATTTGGCCAGCACGTAGCTGCTCTTTATCAGTCGCTTGACCTTTACGCATGATCGGTGCGTAGAAGCTGCGAACAAAGATGCCTGAGTTACGGTTCAGTGCAGAGTCCATTGACGACATGGTTGCTGCGAACAGACCCGCCATCAGAAGACCAACAGTACCCAACGGCATGGTTTCACGAGCAAACACAAGGTAAACCGCATCGCCTGCTTTCGCGCCCAGTGATGAGTATTGTGTTGCTGCATCTGGGTAAAGAATCGCAGAAGCCCATGGTGGAATGAACCAAATCACCGCGCCCACGACCATCATGCCCAAAGCAAGTAGTGCGGCTTTGCTAGCGTTTTTCGAGTCTTTTGCGTTAAGGAAACGGTAAGATTCCTGCATGTTGTTGATACTTTGTAGCTGTTTCACCACAAAGAAGATGAACGTACATACAAGTAGCAACGGATAGTTCATATCCGGGCCCATCATGAAGCCGCCAGGGAAGTTTTCAACGATCTCGCCTGGGCCGCCCACAACAACCAATGCAACCAATGCACACGCCACGGAAATCACGGCAACAACCAGTGTCTGAATAAAGTCAGACGCCACAACGCCCCATGCACCACTCAATAGCGAGATGGCCAGAACCGCAAGACCGGTAATCCAAATGGTGGTGACGATGTCGGCATTAAATACAGCAGACGCGAACACGCCCAGACCGTTAAGCCATACACCAGCGTTGATCACGCTCAGAGGAATGATCACCCAAGTAAAGAACTGTTCGTTCACGCCGCCAAAACGACGTTTTACAGCTTCAGTTGGTGTGTCGACGCGCATTTGACGGAAACGGCGAGCAAAATAGAAGTATGCAAACACATACGCCACCATGTTACCAACAAACACCGCGAGAACCGCGAAGCCGTCGCTGAACGCTTTACCGGCTGCACCGGTGAATGTCCAAGCTGAAAATTGAGTCATAAATGCAGTGGCACCTACCATCCACCAGAGCATTTTACCGCCCCCACGGAAGTAGTCACTGGTACTGTTGCTCGCCATTTTTTTAAATATCAAGCTGATTGCCACCATCAGGGCAAAGTAGCCTGCAATGACTAGATAATCGTATTGCATGTAAACCTCGAAACGCTGTTTTAATTTTCGTGGATTATATGGAAATAAGTTGAAATGGTATGTGATAAAAATCGAAACAATGGTTCATTTTTTATATTTTTCTCAAATTAGTGATCTGAGTCATACACAAATGGCGCGGCGCGTTTGGGGTGTAAGAATTGTCTGAGCCTTGTGCCCCAAGGTTTACCAGCATTTAACATCCAAGAAAAGTAATCCGTCAGCGGCGATCACAAGCGTGAAAAAATTAGCGAACATTGTACGTTTTGAGCAGGTGGTGTGACGCTGGTTTACGTTTGTGGTGTGGCGCAGCATACGCGATGTGGTGAAAAGTTGTGTGTGGCAATGGTTAAAAATGAGGCGCCCAACGGCGCCTTGAGTCAATTCATTCGTTTTTTCTCAGCGGTGAGATAAGCGGTCAGCCAGCGCTGGCTGATCATGCGGTATAAATAGAGCGCGCCGCGCAGCCACCAATCGGCAAACATGCCAAGCCAAATGCCGTAAATGCCAAAACCAAAATGAATCCCAAGTAGATATCCCAGCACAATGCGGCATCCCCACATGCTCATGATCGCGGTCCACATGCTGTATTTGACATCTTTGGCGCCTTTGAATGCTGCCGGTAAGACAAACGATGCAGCCCAGATCGGCATCATCAGGGCGTTGAGGTAAATCAGGTTCACCACCACATCAATCACCGCCGCATCGTCGCTATAAATGGCGCCGATGTTGTGGGCAAAAGGCACAAATGCGATGCCGAGCACGGTCAATGCGCCAGTGGCGAGCAGCAGAATCAGGTGCATTTCCAATCGCGCCACACGGGTTTGCCCTTGCCCCAAGCGTTTTCCTATCAACACGGTGGCAGCCATGGCGAGTGCGTTACCGGGAATATTGACAAACAGCAGCACGGAGAAGGTGATGACGTTACCCGCCATCACGATGGTGCCCATGCCTGCGACCATGATTTGGGTGATGAGTTTGCCGATATTAAACATCAGTGATTCGACACTGGCGGGCACGCCAATCACCAAAATTTCGCGCAAAATCAGGCGATTGAATGGTTTAAGGAACGCATTGGCAGGCACACGCAATGAACCGTTGTGGGTGAGCACAAACAGAATCATGCCTGCGCCAATCCAGCGTGCCGCCGTGATGCCAATCCCTGCGCCGATCATGCCCAGTCCTTGCCACTGCACTGCGTCGATACCGTAAATTAACGGATAGCTAATCGCGATATTGAAAATGTTCATCAGAATGTTGGTGGTGGCAGGCGAGCGAGAGTTGCCCACGGCGCGCAAAATACCACTGCCAGAGAGCGTGATGGCCAGTGCCGGATAGCTGAGCGCGATGATTTTAAGGTATTGCGCCGCCAAGTCGATCACCTCGGGTTCTGCGCCGTAGGCCACAACGGTCAGCACCGATTCGGAGAACAGGAACATCGCGGCGCAGCAGAGCAGGCTCACCAACACGCCCAGGTTCATCACTTGGCTGGCCCCAAATAGCGCTTTGGGGCGATCGCGGCGGCCAAAGGCTTGGGCGATCAGAACGGAGCCGCCGAGTGCAATGGCGGTGAGCAGGGACAAAATAATATAGGTCACGCTGTCAGTGATCCCAACCGCGGCTGTGGCGTCTTTGCCAATCCGGCTAACCAGAATGGTGCTGACGATGCCCATCAGCACCACGCACACCAGTTCGATCAGAATGGGCCAAGTAAACGGAAGAATGCTGCGCTGAATAAGCACCCGGTGGCGATAGCGCAATTGCCAACGGCGCCGAAGATACGGCGGTTCGGAGTCAGGCTGGGCAGCCTGCTCCGATACAGAAGAACATGAGTCAGACAAAGTTCACTTCCATTATTTCAAGAGACGTACCGGTCAGGCCTCTGCGGTCTGATTGTAAATCACGTCGTAGTCGTACACCGTTTTGATCGTGTCACCGATTAAGCGTTCACCATGCAGGTAGCCACCGGTGGAGATCATGACGGGAATGTCGGTGTACACGCCTTGATGCGCGGCTTCGAGAGCCAGCAAGGCATAAGGCAGTGGATCATCGAGTCGAACATAACGATGGTGCGGTCCGGGTAAGAAGAAGCCGGCATGATAGTGCTGGCTGAGCAGATTTTCTGCGACGCCGTCGGCTAAATGCAACAGTGGTTCCTCTTGGGTGGCTGCGTGTAATTCGAGCAGCGCCATCAACAGATACGCCGAAGCCAGCGACGTACGCTCACTCACCTGACTTGGGCGCAGTGTGCGTGGGTCGAGTTCACCCAAACCAAAACGTTGCCACATGCGTGCGGTTAAGTCGCGCAGCTGTGCGTCTTCACTTTGCAAGCTGGCGCGGATCAGCGTGAGCAGATAGGCCGGATCGGTTGGTTGACGAGTTAATGTGGTGCCTTTGTCGCCGTAATATCCGTCGCGCACAAAGGTGTAGCCCGTCAGGTCTTCACCGCTGTTCCACATGGGGATGATTTCGTTGCGCGCTTCATCCCACGCATGGGCAAAGTAAGCAGTGATGCCGTCTATTGCCCATTGGCGCATTTGCGGTTCATCGAGCAGTTTGGCGCATTCGAGGATCGCCAGTGGGTTATCGACCACCACCGGCCAGCTATCGCGAAATAGCACGTTCGCTTCACGCGCGATGTCACCAAATTCGGGGCCGAATTGGCGTTTTGCACGGTCCCCAAACCATGAGTAGGTGAGGGTATCGTCGTCTGGAATCGGCTCTCTTTGCAGCGGTGACGAGAACTGATACACCGGCATGCCCGTTTCGGGATGGCGTGCCAACACAAATTGCTGATAGAGGTGTTTGGCCCACACTTTGGCGTGCGCGTCCCCGGTGTAGTGATAATAGTGGCTCGCGGCGTAGATCAAATCGGTGGACGCGTTGACGAACGTCAATCCAATGGTTTCGGGTAGCGCGGGCCAGTGCGTGGGGTCGACCACAGGTTTGGGCTGATGACGTGCAAACAGATCGGCGGCGTACGGCTGGCCGTATTCACCGTGGCGACTGAGATCGAGCTTATCCCAATCCGACACATGCGCCGCCCAAAACCCTTTCAGGAAGGTTTCGGTTGTGGCGGGGCTGATCTCATGCAAGAAGGCATAAAACGGGAAATGGTGTTTGAGTTCATGCACGCACTCTTTGCTGGCTGGCCCTTCAATGTTGCCATTTTCCCAGTGTACAAAGCGGTGACCGCCCCAATGGAACAGGCCGCTGGCGTCATCGACATAATGCTCCAGAAAATAACGCGTCACCTTGCTGGCGTGTTCGCGATACTGGTCATCGCCGGTCAGCGTGCTGAGCGCAACGAGGCCACGCAGGAAGTTTTGTTGGCTGGCGAAGTTGCTCATCGGCACGCGCGTGCTATCGGGATACGTCCACGCGACCGGTTTCAACGTTTGGGTGTCGATGCCGTCTGCGAGCAAAGGAGAGGTTGGCGATTGAGCCAATGCACCGAGGCGCTGATAGTATTCGGTTAATAAAGGCAGGTAGGATTTGCGTGTGTACGCCATGACATCACCCCATATTGAAAATAAAAAGGCCCAACATTGGAGATCGGGCAAATAAACAAGGTTAAGCGCCGGGCTTAGCGTTGATTACTTCGTGAAAACAACTCAGCACCCCTTGCGGGGTGCTGGTGGTTGGGTTGTTAGTTCATACGGTTCAGTACACGGTTACCACGACGCAGGAAGTTTTTCGCTGCATCTTCAACCGAGGCACGGCCGTAGTCGAGGCGTTGCATCTCTTCACTAAACAGTTCCATCAACTGTGCGTTGTCGGTGTATGTGGTTGGCATAATCTTCTGTGGAAGCTCTTTTGCCTGCTCATAACCTAGGAACGACAAGCTGTTTGGATCGATGTGACCGCTCTCTTGCAGCGTAGACAGACCCGCGTGGCTCATTGGAATACCACGGGTCAGCCCCAGCGCTTCAATACCCACAGGATCGTTGAGCAGGAAGTTCACCAGTTTGGCCGCTGCATCTGGGTTTTTGGTGTTACGACCGATAGATAACATCATGGATGGGCGTGCCAACAGGCCTGCTTCCACGGCGTTTTCACTCATTGGGTAAGGACCTAACTCCAGTGACATTGGGGGTTGTAGGTTGTCGGCGTATTTCTCAACGGCGGTATCCCACATATAAAGACCACCGAAACGACCGTCGATCCAAGGGCGCATTTCGTACAAGTTCCCTTTCCCGTAAGAGGCGAACTCTTTGGTTGATGGGAACACGTGGCTGTTGACTTGATCCACATACAGCTGGAAGAACTCGGTCATCTCTTTTTCGTTGAACGCCAGCAGGTTGGTGTCGTGATCGATAATGTCTCGGCCATGTTTTTGGATGTACAGCGAACGGTTCATCGCAAACACGTCACGGGCTTCAATCACCAGTGGGTAATAACCATTGCCCAAGTTCTGTTTGAAGGCTTGGCCTGCTTTCATCAGATCATCCCAAGTTTTTGGATAATCCACGCCTGCTTTCGCCCAAATGTCCTTGTTGTAGTAGAACACGCGTGACGTCATGCTCACCGGCAAACCGTTGATCTTGCTGTTGACGGTGGTCATGTTGATCGCTTGTTGCGGGAACTCGCTGAGCTGCAACGCATCTTTCTTCTGGGTCATGTCATAGAAGCCGCCGCCATCGCGAGAGAAGATAGGCAACCAGTTCCAGTTGGTCTGCATGACGTCTGGCTCAGTGTTCCCTGCGATTTGCGTGGTTAGGCGCGACAAGTGACCATCCCAACCGGTGTATTCCCCTTTCACGACGATGTCTGGGTATTTCTCATGGAATTTTTCCAGCGCTTGTAGGGTTGCTTGGTGGCGGGCGTTGCCACCCCACCAAGACATACGCAGTTCCGTTTGTGCGTAGGCACTGGCAGCCATACCACCTAGCGCTAGCGCAGTCAGCGTTGATAGCAGCGTTCGTTTCATGTTCATAGGGTTTAGCCTCCAAGCTAATTTATTTTTTTAGGGAGATGTTCTTTTCAGTTTCTTTATCGAAAATGTGTGCTTTGTTCATGTCCACCATGAAGCTCACACCGCGTTTCAATTCCATGTTGAGTTTCGCTTTCACATCGTCGATTGGCACACGCGCCGTGAACTCTTCTTTACCCACGCGGAAGTAAACAAACACTTCGTGGCCCATGTTTTCCATACGAATCACGTCACCGATGAGCGATTGCATGCCTTCTGGCACTTCGTCAGTCAGGTTCAGTGTGATGTTGTCTGGGCGAATGCCCAGCACGGTTTTGTTGTAACCGTGGGCTTTGATGTTCGCTGCTTTCTCTGCCGAGATGGTGAGGCGCTGGCCTTCGATCTGCACCGCCAATTCGCCGTCGATGTCTTCGAGTGTGACATCGCGTAGGTTCATTTCTGGCGCGCCGATGAAGCCGGCCACGAACATGTTGACCGGGTTGTTGTACAGCTCATCAGGGGTGTCAACTTGCATGATTTCACCCAGCTTCATGACACAGATGCGATCACCCATGGTCATGGCTTCGGTTTGGTCATGCGTGACGTAAACCGCCGTAGCGGGACGATTTTCCGCTTTCAGGTGCTTGTGCAGATCCGAAATGCGCACGCGCATGGAGGCACGAAGCTTAGCGTCGAGGTTCGAAAGCGGTTCGTCGAATAGGAATACATCCGGTTTTTTCACGATCGCGCGGCCCACGGCCACACGCTGTGCCTGACCACCAGACAACTGGCGAGGCAGACGCTCAAGCAGCTCTTCGATCTCTAGGATCTTGGCGGCTTCGTTCACACGTTGTTCAATTTCTTCTTTAGGCAGTTTTTGTAGCTTCAGACCAAACCCTAAGTTTTCACGCACGGTCATGTGCGGGTACAGGGCGTAGTTCTGGAACACCATCGCGATGCCGCGATCTTTCGGTGGCAGGTTGTTCACCACTTTGTTGCCGATGGTGACTTCGCCACCGGTGATGTTTTCCAGACCAGCGAGCATGCGCAGTGTGGTCGATTTCGCACAGCCCGATGGGCCAACGATCACCAGGAATTCACCTTCGTTGATGGTCAGGTCGATGCCGTGTACGGCTTTGAATCCGTTGGAATAGACTTTTTCTAATTTGTTGAATTTCACTTCAGCCATTGTTTTAACTCCAAAACTTGTTTAATTCCAAAATCAGCCTTTAATGCCGCTGCTGGTCACGCCTTCAACGAAGTATTTTTGAGACATAAAGAAGACGATGATTGATGGGATGATGGCGATCGATGCCATGGCCAGAATCTCGTTCCATCGTGCGCCTTCAGTGACGTCGATAGACATTTTCAGAGCCAGTGCAATCGGGTACTTCTCTACGCTCGATACGTAGATCAGTGGGCCAAGGAAGTCGTTCACTGACCACATGAACTGGAACAGTGCAACTGAAATGATGGCCGGACGAATCACCGGAACCACGACGTACCACAACACTTGGAACGAGTTGCAGCCGTCAATCATCGCCGCTTCTTCCATGTCTGTTGGTACGCCACGTAGGAACTGCACCAACATGAAGACGAAGAAACCTTGCGTTGCAAATGCCAGTGGCAGGTACAGCGGTAAGTAGCTGTCTAGCAGACCCATCTCACGGAACATCAGGTACTGAGGAATCAGTAGGACTGACTGAGGTAACAAAATGGTGGCGATCAAAGTCGCGAACCAGAACTTTTTCCACGGAATATCAAAGCGGGCAAAAGCGTAGGCCACGATGGTTGAAGACACCACGGTAAAGAACACTTTTGGCAATACATACAAGAAGGTATTCATGATGTAGTGGCCGAAGGTGTATTCCGTACCGGTTTTCCAACCGTTGATAAAACCTTCCATGCTCCATTCGCTTGGAATGAGGCTCATGGAAGAGAAGATCTCGTGGTTGGGTTTCATTGCCGCAGAGAACATCCACAACAATGGGTAAAGCATCATAATGCCGACGCTGATCAGTACGACGTAACGGATCGTGGCGTTGATCTTCTCGCGGCGCAGTGTACGTTCGTTTTCAACGTTACTGGCGTTAACTTCATTCGCCCCGTTTTGGGCAGTGATGGTTGTAGACATGATTATTTGCCTCCCTTGTCACCGGAGTAGAACACCCAGTATTTTGAAGAACGGAACGTGATGGCGGTGAAAATCGCAACAACGATGAACAACGACCAAGCCAGCGCACTGCCGTAACCCATGTCGAAGAACTTAAACGCGGTTTCGTAGATGTAGAGTGAAATCAGGTACGTTGACTTCATTGGGCCACCACCGGTGACGACATACGGCGCGGTAAACTCTTGGAATGCCTGCGTGGTTTGCATGATGAAGTTGAAGAAAATCACTGGCGTAATCAGTGGCACGGTCACTTTCATGAACATTTGCCATTTGCTCGCACCGTCGATCATCGCGGCTTCATACTGAGATTGCGGTACGTTTTGTAACGCAGCCAAGAAGATCACCATCGCTGAACCGAACTGCCATGCACGCAATAACGTGATAGAGAACAGTGCGAATGCAGGTTCACCCAGCCAGTTCACTGGATCAAAACCAATAAAGCCCAGCATGCCGTTCAAGACACCATCGATGGCAAACAAAGCGCGCCATAGAACAGCGATCGCGATACTGCTGCCGAGAATGGAAGGGATGTAATAAGCGGTGCGGAAAAAGCCGATGCCTTTGAGCTTGAAGTTCAAAATAAAGGCAATAAATAACGCAAACGCCAGTTTGACTGGAATGGTCAAGAAAACGTACGCAAACGTCACGCTCATTGATTTCCAGAATAAATCATCCTCTGTGAGCATGTATCGATAGTTCTCAATGCCGACAAATTCAGGTGCGGTCATTAAGTCGTAATCGGTAAAGCTCATCAGAAATGACGAAACGAAAGGAAAGGCAGTAAACACAATCAACCCGATAATGTAGGGAGAGAGGTATGCCAATCCTAGCTTACGATTTTCATACATTTTCTTGTCCTCGTTAGTTTTATTCACCGAAAAGTAGAAAGCATCGCTCCGAAATCACTCCTCGGTTTCGGTTTTTATTTAACGCCGATAAAATTTTATTTGCCACATGACGTTTTGATAAATGTGATCGGATATTATTATTTTTAAATAAATTAAAATAAAAATGTGAAACAACGTTTTGTTTTGATGTTGTCATCCTTTTAGATGTGATGTTTGTCGTGTTGTTTGATGGAGATGTGAGAGCTACTTATTTTTACCTATAACTTATTGTTTTTTTATGGGATTAACGTTCGATCTAAATGGGAGGGGGGAGTGTCGGTTTTGATGAGGCGAATCGAGCGCACTATTGATAAATTTGTTTTTTGATTTAAATCAATATAATTATCATTTTTAAGATTTTGTCGATTTTATTTGTCAGGCTATTCTTACGTTTATTGTGATTCTAAAATTAAATAGATATTTATTTGAACTTAAAAATAAAACGTTATTTCAACTTTGATCACACATATTTGACTCTTTGGCCTTTGCGCAGTTTCATCGATCACACTTTGTCTATTTCTCACTTTTACAATGGAATAGGATTTATAAAATGAAACTCTAAATCCAACAAAACAAAACGGTGTTTCAAATTATGAAAGCTAAAATCCTTACCACTGCCGTCCTTCTTGCACTTACTTCTGCGGCAGCAAGTGCAGCCACCATTAACATTCGTCATGAGTTCTCGCCAGAGCACGGCGATCGCGCTAAGGCCCAACATCGCGACCGTATCGCAGTGAGCCATCGCTTTGACAACGGCATTGGCTTTGAAGTGGAAGCGAAATGGCGCTCCAACCAAAAAGCCAGTGATGAAAATGAGAACGCATTTGATGAATTCGCAGGTAACGGCCAACAAGCAAACGTGAGCTACCGTTACCGCCTGTCTGACTCATTCACACTGACCCCGCAGTACAAATGGGAATCGAACGACAGCAAAATGGGTAACCAGTTCAACCTGACACTGGGCTACAAAATCAACAGCGACTGGAGCGCGTCATTCCGTCACCGTTACCACTACGAAACCAAACCAAACGTCGATGAAAGCTCACACTACAACCGCTGGACATTCGGCGCGGGCTACACCGGCTTTGATCTGTGGTCACTGGGTGCATCACTGGATTACACCTGGAAACAATCGTCAGACATCGTCTACAAAGATGACAGCCATGGCATCAGTGAAGTGAACTTCACAGCGGAATACCGCGGCCTTGAAAGTGGTTGGCGTCCATTCGGTGAGTTCGGTATGACGCCGTCTCGCAAAGATGATGCCGATGTTGATTCTTACCGCCCACGTTTCCGTGTCGGCATGAAGTACAACTTCTAACACATCGAATTAATCAAAACCTGTCCATAACTCCTCTGGCTCTAAGTGTTCACTCTGAGCCAGCTTTTTTTCTGCTAAAGGTGCTCTGATGAAAAAAACACCCATTGCATTATGCATCGCTTCTGCGCTGGCGCTGTCTGCCTGTTCGACGACTTCTGTTTCACCGGTTTCAAACCTCGATGGTAGCCAGGCAGTTTGGCAAGCGATCACATTTGGTCAGTCGACCGATTTGAACTTCGGTTCGACGATCTTGCCGGAAAAAGTGGGCTTGAACCACGTGGTGGCCAATGGCCAAGAGGTTCAGCCGGGGCCGGTTGCGTCTCAGTTCACCATTGAAAGCCGTGGCGGCAAAATTGCGAACTCGCATGAAGGCGGCACGTTCTATTACACCGAATTACCGACCGATGTGAACTTCACCTTGTCTGCGAACGTGACCATCGATCAACTGGGCCCTGAAACCGGATCAACACCGAACCGCCAAGAAGGTGCAGGCCTGATGGTGCGCGATATTCTGGGTGAAGCGCGTTTGGATCCACAGCCGCAAGGTTTGGAAGAGTTTCCGGCGGCATCCAACATGGTGATGAACCTCGTGCGTGCGAACAAAAAAGAGCACAACGGGTTAGCCAACATCAATGCGTCTTACCGCGAAGGGATTTACCAACCGTGGGGCACTGCAGGCAATCGCATGACCCACAACGAATTTATCAAAGGCGTGCAGTTTGGCCCGGGTAAAACCTACCACATGACGCTCACGCGAACTGATGACGGCTATGTGGTGAGTTACGATGACGGCACCGTGAAGCAAACTCAGGAAGTGCGCGGCGCGAATGCCAACATCGTGCAGATGCAAGACGGCAAGCACCAATACGTGGGCTTCTTTGCTTCACGCAACGCCAAAATGACAGTCACCGACGTGGCACTGACTTTGTCAAATGCCAACACTGTGGATGCGCCGCGTTACCAAGCGCGCTTGGACAACCCAGTG
The DNA here is from genome assembly GCF_043106745.1 of Vibrio sp. CJQ_6. Classification (NCBI taxonomy): domain Bacteria; kingdom Pseudomonadati; phylum Pseudomonadota; class Gammaproteobacteria; order Vibrionales; family Vibrionaceae; genus Vibrio; species Vibrio sp. CJQ_6. Next base: position 280,256 of record NZ_JBICMV010000028.1, read on the forward strand.
TTGCAACAAGCTTCGGCGGATCAATCGGCGATCGACAACTACACCGTACAAGCGCGTGCCAACTACAGTGGCACCTTCAGCGTCACGCAAAATGGCCAGCTCTTGGCGGACAAACAAGCGGTATCAGCGGGTGAAATGTTTGGTTTCCCGACCACGCTGACGCAAGCTTCAACCCAATTCAATGTCACGTTTACCCCAATCGAAGGCCCGGATCTTCAGCCGCTTAGTTACCAGCAGAGCGTCGAGAAAGTCGCGGTGAACAACCCGATGGAAATTCGCGTGAATCCAAACGGCACGGATGGCCGCATGACGCTGGATGCTGCGGTGAAACTGCTGCCACCGGGTGGCACGATTGTGCTGGAAGATGGTGATTACGCCGGTCTGACGCTGCCGGTCTCGGCCAGCGGCACACCAGAGGCGATGAAAACGCTGAAAACTGCGGGCGATCAGGTGCGTTTCGTGGGCGATTACCTTCACCAAGCCAACTACTGGAATGTGTCGAACATTGAAGTGTTTGGGGCGCGCACCATCGTGCATGGCAGCCACAACCACTTCTCCCACATGGTGACGCATGGCGCGCCAGATACTGGCTTCCAAATCTCGTCGCCAGAGAAAATCGGCCGTGCGCTGTGGGCAAGCCACAACACAGTGACTGACAGTGAAAGCTTCAACAACATGGATAAGTCACAAATCAACGCCGATGGCTTTGCGGCCAAGATGCGTATTGGTGACGGCAACACCTTCATTCGCTGTGCGTCGCACCACAATATCGACGACGGCTGGGATCTGTTTAACAAAGTGGAAGACGGCGCGAACGGCGTGGTGACCATTTTGGATTCTGTGGCGTACATGAACGGTCAAACCATGGATGTCGAAGCGAAAGGCGGCACTCGCGGGAACGGCTTCAAACTGGGTGGCGAAGGCCTGCCGGTGGCGCACATCGTGAAGAACAGCTTGGCTTACCATAACAACATGGACGGGTTTACCGACAACTTTAACCCAGGCGCGTTGACGTTGGAAAACAACGTGGCGATCGACAACGTACGCTTTAACTACCTGTTCCGTAAGAGCCCTTACGAAAAAGCAGGCAAGCAAGGCACGTTTACGAACAACCAGTCTTACCGCTTCCATGTGACCAGCCAATACAGCGATGTGGTCAACGGTGACACCCTGAAAAACAACCGCTTTATTCGCGATGGCATCACGGTGGATGACCAAGGCAAGGCTGTGGATCTCTCACCGCTGGCAGAGCTGAAAGCGGCTGCGCTGCTAACGGAGACTGAATCGCATCCGGGTCATCAGCAAGTGGAACAGATTCGAAATATCTTAAACATGGACTAATCGTCCTTTTGGAGTGGCTTTCTGTCGGGAGCCACTCTTTTTTTTCGCTTGATTTTTCTTTTGGGTCTTCTGCTCGACGCGCGTTGAGCGGTGAGACACGTATCGCCATACGTGACGGCGACAGGGACGACTATGAACGCATTTTTTACGCACCGCAGCGTCGGATTCCAGCTCAAACTGATCATCATGCTCTGCTTGTTGATCGCCTTTAGCGCGATTGCAACACTGGTGTATCGCACCGCCTCTGACATCTTGCTCGACACCCGCTACGACGAGCAACGCTCCAAACTCGAAGCCGTCGCACAAACCATCGGCGGCCAATTCAATGCCTATGTCAACACCACGCATGTGCTCAGTTCAACGTTTGAAAACGGCTATCTGGCTGGGTATGAGATCAGCAATGACGTGATGGCGTTTGCCGGACAACCGATTCGCAACATCCACCTCTACGGGTTACCGCTGGTCAACAACACCGACATCGTGGATATGTTCACGCGCGATACCGGTGCATTTGTCACCCTCTACAGCGCTTCCCACGATCATTGGCTGAGTATCGCCAGTTCGATGCTCGCCAGTGACAATCGCCGACTGATTTTACAACCGCTTGATGCCAAGCATGCGGCCTATGCTGCGCTGCGCCAAGGCAAAGATTTTGTCGAACTCACGCCGGACAACGGGCGTGATTACATCAACTATTACTCGCCATTAAAGGACTCGCAGGGCGATGTCGCGGGGGTATTGAGTGTGGCGCTGCCGGTGGATCAAGCCACGGTCAGTATTCTGACGTCGCTCAAAGCCATTCATTGGGGCACGAGCGGTGAAACTTGGGTGGTGAATGGCGCGCGCGATCGGTTTGGCGAGTTTTTATTGGGCAGCGTGGATGCCCGCGCAGCTTCTCGTTCCATCGTGGCCTATCGCGATGCAAGTGGCGCGATGCCCTTTGCCAATTTGCGTGATGCGCCCCAAGGCCGCGTCAACTTTACCGTCGACGGCGTTCAGCACTATCGACTCTACACCACGGTGCCGGGTTGGAACTGGCTTGTTTTGGGCGGCACTCAGGTGGATGAAATTACCCAAAGTAGTCAGCAGTTACTCACGTTGATCGCCTTGATTTCTTTGCTGGTGGGCGCGCTGACCTATGTGGTGATGAGTGGCGTGATTCATCGCGTGTTGAAACCGCTGGGCCCATTGCGCGTCACGATGGCGAAAATGGCGCAAGGCGAAGTGAGTCTTCATTTGGCGGCGCCAAGTGGCACGTCTCATAACGAAATGGTGTTACTCACTCAAGGGGCCGGGCAGATGGCCCAAGCACTGAACCAATTGGTGGCGCAGATTCGTGAGACCAGCCAGCGCATCACCGCGCAATCGGTCAGTGTCGCGCGCGACGCGCACACCAATCTGGCGCAATCGGAAAGCCAGCAACAGCAGATTGAACAAGTGGTGGCGGCCATTGAACAGATGGCGACTTCCGCCCGCGATTCCGCCCAGCAGATCGATGTGATTGCCGACAATGTTCAGCATGCCAACCGCGATACGCAGCAAGGGCTGGCGGTGGTCGCGACGGTGGGCACGCACGTTGACGAACTGTTGGCGCAATTGACGCGCTCGACCGAGGCGATTCGCCAAGTGGACGAGAACAGCGAGCGGATTCAACAGTTAACCCAAATGATTGATGACATTGCCGAGCAGACCAACTTGTTGGCGCTGAATGCGGCGATTGAGGCCGCGCGCGCCGGTGAGCAGGGGCGCGGCTTTGCGGTCGTGGCCGATGAAGTCCGCACGTTGGCGCATCGCACCCAAAGCTCGGTGCAAAACGTGGTCACCATCATTGATGAATTACGCCGCTCCACGGCGAGTGCTGTGACGCTCACCGAGCAGAGCCAGCGCAAAGTGAGCGAAGTGCAAACGCACTCAGCGCAGGCCGGCAGCGCGCTGCAGGCGATTGCGTCGCAAGTGGCGTCCATCGCTCAGCAATCGGAGGCCATTGCGGCTGCGGTGGAAGAGCAAGCGCAGGTGTCATCGCAGGTGGCTGACAACGCCAGCCAGATCAGCGAACTCAATGCATTGGGGCGCAGCAGCACGGAGCAAACCGCGCAAAGTGCCGAGCGTTTGCAGCAGGATGCCAGCGAGCTGGAAGCGCAAGTGGCCTATTTCCATTGATGGCTTTGCGCCGATGGAGGCACCTGCATCGTTTTTGATTTCTGTACCACCGCCCAGGTCGGTGTTGTTTGTGAATTTCAACGCCTGTTGGGCGTATCATTCAAATGAAAGGAAGAGAACCATGAATCGTATCAGTCGGTTAGCTATTGGGATTTCGTCGCTGATGTGTGGCAGCGTCAGTGCCGCTATCCCTTTGTATGACGTGGTGGTGGCGAAAGATGGCAGTGGCGACTTCACGTCGGTCCAACAAGCCATTGACGCGGCCCCGCAGAATAATCAGCAATACGTCATCTACATTCGCAAAGGCATTTACCCCGAGCGACTCAATATCACGCGGAACAACCTCTATTTGATCGGCGAAGATCGGGATCGCACCATCATCACCGCATCGTTTGCCAATGGCACGCTCGATGCCAATGGCGTGCGAACGGGCACCGCGGGCAGCCGCACGGTGTACGTCAATGCCCTCGATTTTAAAGCGCGCACGGTCACGATTGAAAATGGCTTTGATTTCAACGCGAACCAAGCCAAAGACGCCAACGATCCCACCAAGTTACGCGACACACAAGCCGTGGCGTTGATGGTGGCGCAAAAAGCAGATCGCGCCCAATTTAAAGATGTGAATCTGGTCGGCTATCAAGACACGCTCTATTTGCGCGGGGGGCGTAGCGTGTTTGAAGAATCCGTGATTAGCGGTAACGTCGATTTTATTTTTGGCCACGGCACCGGGCTGTTTAAGTCGACCGAGCTGGTGGCACGCAACCGCTTTGACGTCGCGCCGGGTACGCCGTATGGCTACATCACCGCGCCGTCCACCAACATTGAGCAACCCTTTGGCTTGGTATTTAAAGATTGCCGTTTGACCAAGGAAGAGGGCGTGCCAGCAGACAGCTACGGTTTAGGGCGTCCTTGGCACCCCACCACCACGTTTGCTGATGGCCGTTACGCGGATCCGAACGCCATTGGTCATGCGGCGTTTATTGATTGCGATATGGACGACCACATTTACGGCTGGGACAAGATGAGCGGTCGCGACATCGATCAACAAACCATCTGGTTCTATCCGCAAGATTCCCGTTTCTGGGAATATGAAAGCCGAGGCCCGGGCGCGGCGTTGGGCGAACAACGCCCACAACTGAAAACGGCGGCACTGAGTCAATACAGCGACGACAAAGTGCTTTCCGGTTGGCAAGCGGATCTGTCGCTGGGGCAAAACAGTGAGTTACACGGCGAAGTGCTACACAACCTGATGCGCTTCCCTGCACAGGTAACCGTGCGTGACAGCGCGGGCAAGCAGCGCCAAACACAAACCGATGCCAAAGGGCGATACCAACTGTCGATTGCGGGCATGACGGGGCCGCTACTGGTCAGTGCCGATGATCGCAGTGGGTCATCGTGCTTGCACAGCGACCAAGTGCGTTCGGTGTGTGCAACGGCGTTGGTGGTGGATCTGAACAACAATGCCGTCTCGACCGGTAACGTTAACCCTTTCAGTGACTTACAAGTCTCCAATCTGGCGACGCGAGAAGGCATCGACGGCCCGCAGCATCTGCTGGAACTCGAACGCCTGCCCGCGTTCTCTCGTCAAATCTGGCTTGAGACCAACCAGCAATTTCGACAGTTGAACGGTGGGCAAGACGCCCTGAATTCACCCGTGTCGTATGCGCCCACCCTGCATCCACAGATGAAAGCGTTGGCGGACAACGTCGTGCACAACCGCGGCTACAACAGTCGCACGGGGCTGGCGAATCAAGTGGCGTTAACCGACGCTGCATTTCAGCCGATCATCAACCTCAATGCGGTGTCGCAGTATTTGGTGACCGCCGATCAGCTCGCCATGCAGCGTCAGCGCGTTCAAAACGCCGAAACGCGCCTGTTTATTGTTGGGGATTCCACCGCTTCGAATTACGAGCCGGATGTGTTTCCGCGCATGGGATGGGGTCAAGCGTTGGCGGAAAAATTGAGTGACATGCCAAATTTGGCGGTGGTGAATGCGGCGCGCTCTGGGCGCAGCTCGCGTGATTTCATTAACGGCCTGTGGTTAAGCCATCTTGAACCGATGGTGAAAGCGGGCGACTACCTGTTTATTCAGTTTGGTCACAACGATTCGAAGTGCAATCGCGCAGCCAGCGGTCGCGGTGAGGTCGATGTCCTCAATTTGTGTACTTATCCCAACGATACCAACGGTCAGGTGCAGTTTCCGCAAGGCGAAGCGGCTTTGTCGTTCCAACGCTCTTTAGAGCGCTATATTGAGTTTGCGCTGGAACACAACATGCAGCCGGTACTGCTCACTTCTGTGCCGCGTGTGCGTAACGACAGCAATCGTTCGGAGTTACCGCTGACGACGCAGCAGCATGTGACGCGCCAAAACAGCCAACATGGCTTTGAGTTTGTGGGCAGTTACTATCAAACCGTGCTTGATACCGCGCGCTTGCATCAGGTGCCTGTGCTCGATATTCAACAACGAATGATTGAGGCGACAAACCAACAAGGCGATTGGCGTCACCTGTGGTTGGCGGTCGACCCGAACGATTACCCGTATTACCAAGGGCGTACCGGCAGCCTCGATAAGCCCGATACCACGCACTTCCAGCAAGCGGGCGCGCAATTGGTCGCGGAGCTGGTATGGGATGAAATGCGCGCTCAAATCGCCTCGTTCACTGAGAATATCTAAATCGTTGCATCAGCTCAATCGCTGCACCAGTTAGATCGCAGCATCAAATAGTGTCGGGGCTTTGGCCCCGATTTTTTTACCCGTTCGACAGATAAAAAAAAGCCCATACCGAAGTATGGGCAAACACCTATGCATTCTGACCGCAAACTGGCAGGCATGGATTTCTACCAGTTCGCGAGCAGTCTTGGGCTGCAGGAGTAAAATCAAGGTCGAGATGATGGTCTCGAAAGGATCGGTAAGGATTAAGCGATGATACCGGCGACTTCTTTGACCAGCGCCGCCAGTTCGTCCCATTTTTCGTTGTCGATGAGATCGTTCGGTACCATCCACGTGCCACCACAGGCCAGTACGGCTGGGATCGCAAGGTAATTTTTCACGTTGTTTGGATTCACGCCGCCTGTTGGCATGAAGTTCACTGGGTAAACCGCCGTTAGGGCTTTAAGCATCGCCACGCCGCCGGATGGTTCTGCTGGGAAGAATTTCACTGTTTTCAGGCCCAGTTCCATCGCTTGTTCAACCAAGCTTGGGTTGTTCACACCAGGGACGATCGCCACGCCACGTTGCTGACAATATTTCACGGTCGTTGGGTTCAAACCTGGGCTGACGATGAAGTCCACGCCTGCGTCGATCGCTTGATCAACTTGCGCCGTGGTCAGCACGGTGCCTGCGCCAATCAGCATTTCTGGGAACGCTTCGCGCATGTTTTTCATGGCTTGTGCTGCTTGCTCAGTACGGAATGTCACTTCAGCGCATGGCAGGCCGTTTTCAACCAGCACTTGGGCCAGTTTGACGGCTTTGTTTGCATCTTGAATTGCAATCACGGGAACGACTTTGATGTCGCTCAGTTGCTCGTTAAGAGTTTTCATGTGTTCTTCCTTAAATGAGAGGCATAGCATCGCGCGGGATAATGGCCCCACGATGTTGAATGACGGTGCCTGCCAACGTGTGGCCAGCTACCGCAGAGTCGACAGTGCTGCCGCCTGTCAGACGTTTTGCCAGATAACCGGCACTGAATGAGTCGCCCGCTGCGGTGGTATCCACCACGTTGCTGACTTTCACCGCAGGGACGGCGATGAAATCATTGGGGGTCACAACATAGCACTCTTGCGCGCCACGTTTCACGACAATTTCTTTCACGCCGAACGCTTGCGTGCGTTCAATCGCTTGCTGTTCTTCGCTGTCGCCGTATAGCATCACTTCGTCGTCAAATGTCAGGAAAGCAATGTCGGTTAAACGCAGAATGCTGGCGTACATGTCACGTGCCGCATCGAGCGATTCCCACAAGGCTGGGCGGAAGTTGTTATCAAAGGCGACTTTCACCCCATCTTTGCGGCAGAGCGTCAGCAGTTCAACCAATTTTTCGCGGCAATCGGTTGGCAGAATCGCCAAGCTGATGCCACTCAGGTAAATCACTTGGTTCTGGCTCAGCGCGGCTGCAAAGCTTTCCACGGAACCGTCACGCAGCCAGTATTTCGCTGCAGAATCGTTACGCCAGTAGAAGAAGCTGCGCTCACCATCGGGTGCGGTTTCAATCGCGTAAATGCCGGGCAGCTTGTTGTCTGAGATCTGCACCAAGTCGGTATTGAGACCTTCTTGCTGCCAATTGGCTAACATCTCTTTGCTGAACGGATCTTTACCCAGCCCAGTCACGTAAGCGGTTGTGACGCCATGTTGTTGCGTTAAGCGAGACAGGTACAGCGCTGTGTTCAGCGTGTCGCCACCAAAACTTTGCTTGAGTTGATCGTCGGTTTTTTGCAATTCAACCATGCACTCGCCGATCACCGCGACTCGATTCACCTTCATTGGGGTACTCCTCAAAATAATCTGGCGCCATTATGGCAATAAACAAAGACTGAAACAATAAAATTAAAACGATGGTTCATTTAAATTGTGAGTTCAGTCTTTGTTTACGATTATTCATCGAAGAAAAACCGTTTGAAGGTCGTTTAACGAAATTCAGTGGGGGTTTTGTTGGTGAATCGCTTGAATTTGGTGCTGAAGTAGTTGCTGTCTTTATACCCAACTTGGAATGCAATGTCCGTGACCGAAAGGTCAGAATAGTGCAGCAAGTTCATGGCGTGGTTGATGCGCACGCGATGCACATAGTTGTTGAATGACAAGTTGGTGACTTGTTTGATCCGGCGGCTGAGCGTGCGCGAGGAGATCTCAAATTGATCGGAGATATCGCCCACGTTGAACTCTTCCGCGTAGTTGTTTTGGATCCAATCGATGATCTTCAAAATGCTGTTGTCGGACGCATTGTTGCTTTGCGAAGTGAGGCGTCCGCGAGAAATTTCGACCACCAATTGTTGAAACAGCGCTTCGGTCATCAGGCGAGATTCCACCGAATGCAGGCTGGATTCGTGCTCGATCTGCGCCATCAAGGTGCACACTTTTTTCATGGTTTCGGTACTGATGTACCAACTTTGCTGCGCATCGCTCTCTTTCGGGAGCACGCTTTTCAGCAGGGGAGAATAAGCCAGTTTGTTTTTTTGAAATAAAATATTGGTGAGATGCAGATTGTCCGATTGCTCGAACAAGTGGCGATCTTTGGGTGAAATATAACAAATATAGTTTTGAGCCAAGTTAATCGGGACGTCGTTAAGAATATGCTGACCCGCACCTTTGGTGACGATCATCAGCTCATGAAAGTCATGGCTGTGCTCGGGAAAATCTTCCTGAGGCGCACGCACCTCGGTGCAAACAGTCGCATCTGAATTATTGAAGAAATCATTACAATTTAATTGAAACATAATTTCATTTTCCTTTCTATGCGAAGTAGAAAGTAATGAAAATGCGCATCAAACTCAAGTGAGCGGGATCATAGATATGCCGTTCAATTCGGCCAAGTTTGATAAACGTGATCGGCTTATATGTTTCGCGCCCGTTGAGGTCGGGGGAGGCAACGGGCGCGCATGGGATCAGAGGTTAAACGTCACTTTCAGGTCGTGCATTTGCGCTTCACTGACGCCTTCTGGCACAAAGCCACTGGCTAGACATTTGAGGAACAGCTTCGCGCCTTTATTGGCCACGTCGATGTAATCGAAAGCCGTTAGCGCATCACGTCCGGTTGCCACGGCGCCGTGTTTTTCCCACACCGCCACATCAAACGTGGCCAGTTTGTCGCGTGTGCCATCGGCCATTTGTTTGCTGCCGGGCATGCAGTACGGCACGATGCCAATGCCTCTTGGGACGAAGGCGCGAACTTCCGGCAACATTTGCCAGCAAGCGTGCGTGTACGCGAGTTCATTGTGGGCGTAGTCGGCGTGGTGCGACAGCACAATCAGCTCCAGCGGGTGCGTGTGCACCACACAGCGATCGGGTGAGCCGGCACGCTGTTTGGCCAGAATGATCTCGACGTGCGAAATGAATTCGCTGGTTGGCGCGAAGTTTGGATTGCCACGGCCACCCCACAGCAGGTGATAGCCTTTCGCTTCATCATCGATGCGCAGCACGCAACCGGCCAATTCTGGGTCACGCAGTTCACGAATGCGCTCGCCGGTGCCTTTGACGTAGAAGATGTGGCCGGCCGCTTCAAGCGGGAACACATCGTCGCCCACCATGGTCAGCGAGCAGTGTGGAAAGTCGTTGAGGTTGGCTGGTACCAGGCCAAAGATTTCGGTGATGTCGACCGAAATGTTGCCGCCGTTGCGCTCTGCCCATTCGCGTTGCCACAAATATTCGGCCACTTCGGAGACTTTGCTGATTTCACGCAGCACCGCTGCGTTAAGGGTAAGTGTGTGCATTTTCTCGTTCCTGAATCGTTGCTTATGCCAAATAAAACATGTCGGTTAATGGGGTCGATTGTGGTGAGCTGTCGTCGTTCACTTCCATCAGCTCTGCCATAAACGACCACCAACGTTGGCAGACTTCGGTGTTTGCAATGGTTTGCCAGCGCGCTTGCGACTCGACTTCGACATACCCGAACAACTGCAAGGTGTCGGGATGAAGGAAAATCGAATAGTTGTGGGCGCCGTGGGCTTTCAGGGTTTGCGCCAACTCCGGCCACAGTTCGTCGTGACGTTGTTGGTACTGCGCCTCAAAGCCCGGCTTTAACTGCATCACAAAGGCCAATCGAGTATGTGATGGGTTCATCATGCGTCCTTAGTCGCGGCCTTGAAGCACAGTCGTTTCGTAATGTTTCACTTGGTTGAGCCAATCTGCGCCCACCGGCACATCGTTGATCAAGCAGTAGTAATCCCACACCGCCGCCCACTGGCTTGAGCGTGACTCTTCCATCAGCGCCAAACGTGAGGTGAAGTCGCGTTGATCTTCGGCTTGCTTGAGTTGTGCATGCGGCTCCAACAGGGCTTTCAACAGCGCTTTACGCATGTTGCGTGTGCCGATCACCCACGCGGCGATGCGGTTGATGGAGGCATCAAAGAAATCGAGGCCGATGTTGACGCGATCCAGCATTTGATGACGCACGATCTCATTGGCGATGGCTTGTGTTTCATCATCCAGCAGCACCACGTGGTCACTGTCCCAACGAATCGGACGGCTGACATGCAGCAGGAACTCATTCACGTATAGAGAACATGCGCTGATCTTGTCGCTGATCACTTCGGTTGGGTGGAAGTGGCCGGCATCCAGACACAGCAGGATGTTACGTGTCGCCGCGTAGCCCATGTAGAATTCGTTGCTGCCGACGGTGTAGGCTTCGGTGCCAATGCCAAACAGCTTGCTCTCAACGGCGTCTTTGTGGAAACGAGTGTCGATTGGCTCGGCGATGATTTCATCCAACGATTCCATCAGGCGTTTGCGTGGGCCGAGGCGGTCAAATGGCAAATCTTTCATGCCATCTGGAACCCAAATGTTCATCACCGATGGGGTGCCCAGCTCTTTGCCGAAGTATTCCGACACGCGACGGCTGGCTTTACAGTGATCAATCCAGAACTGACGAATGGCCGCGTCAGGATGCGACAGCGTCATGCCATCTTCGCTCAATGGGTGAGAGAAGCACGACGGGTTAAAGTCGAGGCCCGTTTGGGTTTGTTTCGCCCATTCCACCCAGTTCGCGAAGTGTTTGGGTTCGATTTTATCGCGCGACACTGGCTGCTCGGCTTCCAGGTAGATCGCGTGCAAGTTCAGGCGTTTTTTGCCTGGGATGAGGCGAAATGCCATGTCCAGATCTTGACGCAGTTCTTGCGGCGTTCTGGCGCGGCCAAGGTAGTTGCCGGTCGCTTGAATGCCACCACTCAGGGCTTGCTCTGGGTTTTCAAATCCACGGACGTCGTCGCCTTGCCAGCAATGTACAGAAATCGCGATGTCGTTGAGTTGCGCCAGCACGGCCTCGGTGTCGATCCCTTGGTGAGCAAATTGAGTTTTCGCCAATTGGTAAGCGTCATGGATATGTTGAAAGTCTGACATAGTGAAATTCCTAGTAAGTTAATTGCTGAAAGCGCGCGTAAATTTGAGCCATGCCTTTGATTGGCTTTGGCTGGTACTCGTGACAGGTGAAAGAGCGGCGAACGAGGGCGCGTCCTTCTTCGACATGAGCCAAGTCACCATGAGCAATAAGCTGCCCGATCAGATTTCCGATGGCGGATGCTTCAGCCGGGCCTGCGGAAACTGGGGTTTGACATACGTCTGCTGTCAGTTGATTAAGAAACGTGTTGTTGGAACCGCCGCCCACGACCTGAATATGCGTTAACGGGTGTGGGGCCACGCGGTTGAGTTCTTGGAAAACATTGAGGTATTGCAGCGCCAAACTGTCGTAAATGCAGCGAACAATGGCCGCCAGATCCGGCGGTGTGCCCTGACCGGTTTGTTGGCAGAACGCGATGATTTCCGCCTGCATGTCCTCTGGGTTGAGGAAACGGGCATCGTCTGGGTTAATCAGGTACGCAAATGGCGTCGATGCAGCGGCCAGCGTGGCCAGTTCGGCGAAGCTGTAGCTTGGGTTTTGGCGCTGAACGTTTTGAACCAGCCAAAGCCCCATGATGTTCTTCAAAATGCGGTAACGCCCTTCTGCGCCGCCTTCGTTGGTGATGTTGGCTTCACGAGTAAAGGTGTTGATGACCGGGCTGTGATGCTCAAAGCCCATCAAAGACCATGTGCCCGAACACAGATACGCGCTGTGGCTGTCTAGCAGCGGCGCGCCAATGACGGCCGAGGCAGTGTCATGGCTGGCGACGGAAACCACTGGAATCGCGTGGTCGCGCACGGTGTACTCGCCGATGACTTGGAACGGTTGCTCGGTTGGGCGAATCCAGTTGCGGTCGATGTTGCAGCATTCAAGCAACAATGGGCTCCATTGCTGCTGCGCCGCGTTGAGCAGTTGCGTGGTTGACGCGTTGCTGTACTCGAAATGCATGTTGCCCGTCAGGCGGTAGTTGAGGTAATCCGGGATCATCAGCAAGCTGGCGATCGTGTCGCGCTCAGGGCCTTGCAGGCGTTTGTCGACGCTCAATTGGAATAGGGTATTGAACGACAGGAACTGAATACCCGTTTCGGCATACAACTGCTCTTTGGTGAGCGTGTGGGCGAAAAAGTCATTCATGGCATCGCTGGTGCGCGGGTCGCGGTACGACACGGCTTCGCCAATGCGTTCGCCTTGGTTGTCGAGTAACACGTAATCGACGCCCCACGTGTCAATGGCCAGTGAATCTGGCACTTGTCCGCCAGCGACCAGTTGGTCGACGCCGTATTGAATTTGGCCGAGTAGTTCGTCGAGGTTCCAACACACCTGCTGGTCGCGTTCAACCAATGTGTTGTTGAAGCGGTGGACTTCGGTCAGTGTGAGCTGCTCAGCGGTGTACTCACCCGCCATCAATCGGCCACTGGATGCGCCGATGTCGACGGCGATAAATAGCTTTGCCATAAATGGCTCCTATCCGTTTCGTATAGGCAAATTATCGGGAAATCGCAGCGGTGAAGACTTAAAAAAACCGCACCCAGACACGCTTGTCTGTCCGTTTTTTCTTAGTGGCGGTGAGTGATATCACACTTAGAGAAACTCAGGTGTGGCGGGGATTTCGCATAAAAAAAGCCCCACCGAAGTGGGGCAAAGCGCGTATCGAGGTTGAACGCAATTTTACAAATAAGTACGGAGGTATTCAGACAAGCAGAGGATGGCCATCGCTTGTCCGTAAGGCATTGATGTCAGTGGGATCTCACGGTAGTAATCGAGGTCAGAGCCCATCGCGGTACCGAACGAGACGTTGATCAATTCACCCGCATCGTTGATGTAGTCGCTGATCAGCGCATCGACCGCTTTGTGCGCCATGTCGGCGTATTTCGCATCGATGTAGCGCATGCGTACGGCTTTCAAAATACCATAGGCAAATCCAGCGGTGGCTGACGCTTCAACGTACGAGTTGCTGTCGTCGAGTAGGGTGTTCCACAAACCGCCTGGCTGTTGGTATTGGGCCAGTGCTTCCACTTGACGATTCAGAATGTGAATCAGGTGGCGGCGGTACGCGTCGTGCTCTGGTAGGTTCAGCAGCTCTAGGAAATCAGGAATAACGATCGTCACCCAGCTGTTGCCACGTGCCCAACGGGCGTTGGCAAAGTTGTGGTTGCCTTCAAATGTCCAGCCATGGAACCACACGCCTGTTTCGCGATCGGTCAGGTATTGAATGTGCGTTAGGAACTGGTATTTCGCTTCTTCCACGTACTCTGGGCGATCCAGCAGCAGGCCGATTTTCGTCAGCGGCATCACGCTCATCATCAGCGTGTCATCCCACATTTGCTCTGGGTTTTCGCTGTTGTAGACGATGTGCTGAATACCACCACTTTGGGTGCGTGGCATCTGGTACATCACGTAATCAGCCCATGTTTCCAAGTAAGGGATCAGGGATTGGTCGCCCGTCTCTTCGTAGCGGTACGCCAGTGTCAGGAACGGACACACGGTGTTCACGTTCTTGGTTGCTTGCTCTTCGGCGAAGCGGTCTTCAAACCACTCGTCGATGATGTTTAGCACGTTCAGGTCGTTGGTTTGCTGGTAGTACTTGTACATGCCGTACAGGCCGATGCCATGTGTCCATTCCCAGCCTGCCCAGCCTTTGGTATCGATGGTGCGACCGTCATCCAAGTGCAGCAGAAATTCGCCCGTGTGGTCCTGAATGTTGATCAGGTTATCAATCAAGTTTGTAATTTTATCCACGACAACATGGCGAGGATGAGTGCGCTCTACGCGGCGCAATAGTGAGCTGTGTTTTACTGGAAAAACTTTCATGTTAAATCCTCAAATTCAATTACATGACGCCAAGCAGTTTTGGCAAAAACAGTGTCAGTTGCGGTATGTAGGTGATGAGTAACAGTACGGCGACAATGGACACGTAAAACGGGATCAGGGGTTTAATCAGATTCTCAACCTTCACTTGACCCACGCTGGCACCGACGTACAAGCCGCTCCCCACCGGTGGGGTGATGGTGCCAATCGCCAGGTTGTAAACCATCAGGATGCCGAAGTGGACTGGGTCAACGCCGATTTTTTGCACGATAGGCAGCAGAATCGGGGTGAAAATCAGAATCGCAGGGCCGATGTCCATGAAGGCGCCAACCACCAACAAGAACAGGGTCACGACCAACAGAATCATGGCTGGGTTGTCAGAGATCCCCAGAATCATCTGGCTGAGCGCGGCAGGGATACCGGTCATGGCCATCGCGAACGACATTGCCGAGGAGGTCGCCAGCAGGAACATGATGATGCCGGTCATGACAAACGTTTGGGTCAGCACTTTCGGCATGTCTTTGAGGGTCAGCGTTTTGTACAGGCCCAACGTCAGGTACACGGTGTAGATGACCGCCACAGCCGAGGCTTCAATCGCAGTAAAGATGCCTTTGACAATACCGCCCACGATGATCACCACCAACAACAAGCTTGGCAGCGCATCACGTGTTACTTTCCAAGCCACGCCTTTTTGTAGTGAGAAGAAGTTGGTGTAGTTGTTTCGTTTTGCCACGATGTAGGTGACGATCATGCATCCGATGCCCCAAAGGCTACCTGCGACCAAACCGCCCGCAAACAGCGCTGCGATGGAGGTGCCGCCACTAGCAAGCGCATACAGAATGAACGCCGTGGTCGGTGGAATCAGCATGCCGGTCGGCGCCGACGCGATGTTTACCGCAGACGCAAAGTTACGGTTGTATCCTTCTTTGGCCGACATCGGGATCATCACGCCGCCAATCGAGGTCGACGCGGCAATCGCTGAGCCAGACACCGCACCAAACATCATGTTCCCGGCGATGTTGGTGTACGACAGAGAGCCAGGAATGCGACCGGTAAACAACTTCGCAAAGTTCACCAGACGGGTCGCGATGCCACCGTTGTTCATGATCACGCCCGAAAGAATGAAGAACGGGACGGCGAGCAGGGCAAAACTATCCAAACTCGAGAAGACTTTTTGCGCCGTGGTAAACATCGAAATATCAAACGGCAGCACCAACATGATGGTGGCGCTCGACGCCAGCACGATACACAGACCGATAGGGGTGCCTAGGACAAGTAGGACGACAAATATACCAACCAGCATACTGGCTGCAATGATGGGATCAATCATGCTGACCTCCGGCAAGTTTTTGGTTTAGATCGTGATGTTCATCGTGCGCGTGACTGTGTTGCGGTTTACGCACCAAATCGATGATGTTCAACACGCTGTAGACGATGGTGAGCACCCCTGCGATTGGCAGCGCGTAATACACTTTGCCCATCGGCAGTTGCAGCACCGGCGAAATCTGTTGCATCGCGTTGGAAGAGACTTTCCAGCCGCCGATGATCAGCACGTAGATCGAGAACAGAATAAACACCACTTGAATGATGATGTGCCACGAGCTGCGCAGTTGCGGCGGGCATTTGTCAAGAAACAGCGTTAGGGCGATGTGTTCACGTTTGCCAGACACATAGGCCAGACCAATCAGCGACAGCCACACCAGCGCAAAGCGCAGGAACTCTTCTGAAAATGTGCTGGGTGCGTTGAAGATATAACGGCTGATCACCTGCCAACAGGCAACCAAGACCATCACAATCATCAGCCCGCAGCCAAATACTTCTATGGTTCTATCCAACCAGAGTCGAATGTTACGCATGTAGACCTCACAGAAGGTAGAGAGCGTACTCTCTGCCTGTTATTCGTTAGTTAGTTGGTTGATTTGCTGATACAAGGCATAGATTTGCGGCTTGTTTTTCAGCCTGTCGTAAATGGGTTGAACGGCGGCTTTAAAGGGCGCGAGTTCGACCGTATTGAACTGCACGCCGAATTGCGTTTGTGCCAGTTCACGGGTTTTTTCCATTTCGACTTTCCACGCTTGTTTTTCCACTTCGACCGATTCTGTGATGGCCTCTTTCAGGGCCACCAGTTGGTCGGGCGTGAGCTTGCGTTTGGTCAACGTACTCATGATCACGATGTCAGGAATGCGTGTGTGCATGTCGTAACTGTAGAATTTGGCCACTTCACCATGGCGGGCGATGGTCAGCGCGAATTCGTTGTTTTCTGCGCCGTCGATGATGCCTTGTTGCAGTGAGGTATAGACTTCTGCCTGACCCATGGCGATTGGCGATGCGCCCAGCAGTTTCATGGTTTCAATCGAGGTTTCACTTTGCATCACGCGAATCTTTTTGCCGCGTAGATCCGCCACCGTATTGATTGGGCCGCGCGTCATGTAGAAGCTACGCGCGCCGGAGTCATACCAACCGACACCGGCAAAGCCTTGTGATTCCGTCGAGCGGTATACTTGGCCCATGATGTCTGGGTTGTCCATGACTTGGTAAAAACGTGCTTCGCTTTCAAACAGGTAAGGGAGGGAAAAGACACCATAAAGGGGTGAAAAGCTTTCAAGTAGACCTGAGGAGACTTTGGTTAGGTCGATGGCGCCAACTTGCGTCATCTCGACTAGTTCACGTTCCCCGCCTAACTGGCCATCGGGGAAAAACTGCACTATGACGCTGCCATTGGTTTTTTCTTCGACGGCTTTGCCAATGTAGTGCAAAGCTTCTTTAACGGGTTGACTGTTTTCTGCGTACGCCAGACGTAAGATCGTGGTGGCATAAGCGGACTGCGAAAAGGGTACCATGATGGCCGAAGCCAATAACCACTTTAAAGCGCTGTGAGGTTTGGACATAAATCCTCCATACACTTGCGTGTGATGTTCCTTGTTATTGAGTAATGACGTCTGTCAGTAGCAGCGTCTGAGTGTTCTTGTAGGGCAGGGATATCTTGGCAGTTTGGCCACTCAGGCACCTTTAAAAATGCGCCAACTTCGTTCAAGAAACGTCGCTTTAATCGTGGAGAGTACGCAGAAAATCACAGTTTTAAGGATTGCATGGCGAAGGTGGGAATTCGGCGCCACTCCATGAATGTGCGCCGAATCAAACCGTTAAGAAAACTGGCTTTGTAACCAACTATCAAGCAGTTGTGGCCAATGCTGCGCGGGGAGTTGCTGCGCGCCGCGTACGCCGAACCCGTGACCGCCGCGTTCAAAAAGATGCAACTCGGTGGGTACGCGATGCGACTTCAAGGCGTGCCAAAACACCACGCTATTTTCAACCTTGACCGCAGCGTCATCGCTGGCATGCAGCAAAAAGCAGGGGGGCGTGTCGCTGCGCACTTGGGTGTGCAGCGAGTAGTGCTGGCGCGTCTCAGGATTCGGATGGTCGCCCATCAGCTCATGACGTGAACCGGGGTGACCAATGTCATCGTCCATGCTGATCACCGGATACATCAAGGCGGCAAAATCGGGCCGCGCGCTGATCTCATCTGCGGCGTCTTGCGCGGGGTAGGCGTTTTGGGCGTGATGGATCACTAAGGTGCCCGCTGCGTGGCCGCCGGCCGAAAACCCGACGATGCCCACATGGCGCAATCCCCAGCGGTCTGCGTGGGCGCGAATGAGCCGAATGGCGCGCTGCGCATCCGCCAGCGGCGCGTGAACACCTTCGGCATGCCCATCGCCCGGCATTCGGTACGTCATGGCAAACACGGTGTAGCCTTTCTCGCTCATTGCCACCGCGGTGTCCATGCCTTCTTTATCGAACGCCACACGCTGGTAACTGCCGCCGGGCATCACCAACAAGCCAATGCCGTTAGATTGCTGCGGCGTGACCACCACCATTTCCGGCATCACAATTTGAGAGACTTCGCGATCGCGAATGACGTCATCGCTGCTGCGCTCGCTAAAGCGCGGCGAAAGCGGCGGCGCCGCGTGAACCGATGGCCACAGCGCCATGACATCGTGGTCGGGAAACCACTGCGTCAGCGAGGTAAATGAAAAATCAGACATATCCAATCCTTGCCGTGTTGAAAGATGATTGATTGTGCCACGAATGGCATAAAAAAAAGCCAGCGAAATCGCTGGCTTTTTGCTTAGTTCCCGATAAATGAGTCAATCAGTGCTTAGTCCAGCAGAGATTGAACGTATTCTGCGATTTCTGGCACTTGGCAGTTGCTGAAGAAACACTCTTGGAAGCGAGCGCCGCCAACAGCGGTTTTCACCAACTCTTGGTCGATTGAACGCAGTGCTTCAACCACGTCTTTTGCGACAGCAAATTTCACTTGAGTCAGGATACCTGCGTTGCGTTGTTGTGGTTCAGCGCGCTCGATTGGGTAACCTTGACCACGTTCACCTGTGAACGCTTTTTCAAAGATGTAACGAACGTTCAGTTCACCCGCCCAGCCGAAGCCTTTTGCGAATGCCAGAGACAGTGCGTTACCGTTGTTGATTTGGTTGAACAGGAATGCGTCTGATGGCTCTAGGCAGTAACCACAGACCACGCCTGGGTGCAGGTTCAGAGACATCATTGCGCCTTGGCCTGTACCACAACCTGAAACCACGAAATCTGCTGCTTTTGAGTTCAGCAGAATGCTTGCCATGATGCCAAGGTGGATGTAAGTCAGGTGATGGTCGTTTTCGTCAGACATACCAACGTTGAAAACGTCGTGACCCAGTGGCGCCGCTACGGTGTTCAGTTCGTTCAGAACCATTGCGTTTTTGCCAGCTTGGCTGTTTTCCATCATCAGTGCAATTTTCATGGAGTTTCTCCTGCGGGGTGACCGCAACAAATAAGTTAAAACAAAATCTTTATTGAATAAAATCTTTGCGCATTGGGGTGAAGTTATCGAGTAACACACCCGCTTTTAGGCAGACGCAGCCGTGCATCACGTTCGGCTCTTTGTACAGCGCATCGCCTGCTTTGACGATTTTGGTTTCATCGCCAATGGTAAATTCGAATTCACCCGACAGCACGTAAGTGAGCTGCTCGTGGGGGTGACTGTGCATCGCGCCAACTGCGCCATCTTCAAAATGCACTTCAACACTCATGATGTTGTCGCTGTAGGCTAGGATCTTGCGTGATACGCCAGCGCCCAGATCTTCCAGTTTTACATCTTGGTTATAGACAAACATAGTGTCCTCTTTGGTTACAGAGTCTGATCAGCCAGTGCGCGTTTTTGTTCACGCACCATACGATAGATGGTCAGGCAGTTCACGGTAATCACCGTCATTTCCAGCAATGTACCACCAATCGAGCCCACCAGAATATTGTTGGTCAGCCAACAACATGCGCCGACAAGAAACGCAATGCGCATCTGAATACCGCGCAACATGAAGATAGCAAATGTACCAATCATGGTGCCGATAACCGGCCACAAATCCCACCAATGGTCAGCAATCGCTAACCCCAATCCCGCTCCAGCGAGCAGGAACAGTGCCGCCACATACTTTGACGAGGTGTAAATGGAGCTGGCTGTCCGCATGGCCGACAGTGCCGCGCTGAGCGCTGACACGGCCGAACCAAGCAAAATAAAATGGAGCAGATGATTGAGATTGAAAACGAACATGACGATCTTCAAACGTCGGTCGTTTTTTTGGTAGAACGTAGAGATGCCTAAACCAAAGCTGACAAAGCCTAATGCTTGCGCCAGAGATAAATCTGCAATCATCGTCTCGGATACTTCTTCGTGATTAACGTGCTAACCAGCCGCCATCCACAGCAATGGTGTAACCATTGATGTAATCAGACGCTTTTGATGCCAAGAACACCACTGGGCCAGCCAAGTCTTCTGGTGTACCCCAACGGTCTGCAGGGATACGCTCAAGGATCGCTTGGTTACGCTCTTCATCAGCACGCAGTGCAGCGGTATTGTTGGTTGCCATGTAGCCCGGTGCAATCGCGTTCACGTTGATGTTGTGTTTCGCCCATTCGTTTGCCATCAGACGAGTCACACCCATCACGCCGCTTTTTGATGCGGTGTAAGACGGTACACGGATACCACCTTGGTAAGACAGCATTGACGCGATGTTGATGATCTTGCCGCCTTCGCCTTGAGCCATGAACTGTTTCGCCACAGCTTGAGACATGAAGAATACAGACTTGATGTTGATGTTCATCACGTCGTCCCAGTCTTTTTCACTGAAGTCGATGGCGTCGTTACGACGAATGATACCTGCGTTGTTCACCAGAATGTCGATACGACCCAGTTCAGTCACCGCGCGGTCAACAATGGATGGGATGTCGTCCAGTGCCATCAGGTTGGCGCGAACGTCGATGAATTTACGACCGGTTTCTGCCATTTTTGCGATGGTTTCAGTTGGCTCAACAATGTTGACACCCACGATGTCACAACCTGCGTTGGCTAGGCCAAGTGCCATGCCCTGACCAAGACCAGTGTCACAACCAGTCACGATAGCAACTTTGCCTTTCAGGTTGAATGAATCAAGAATCATAACGTTTTCCTCAATGGTAGCTGGTATTTGAGTGGCAGCGGATTGGCCATCTCACTTCGTATGTCTGTATCGTGGATCAAAAAGAAACCGAAGGCAATTATTTTTGAAAAGGTGTTTTAAAAATATTGATGGTGATCGTCTTTTTAATGCTCGCAATACTTGCGCGGTTTCAAAATTTTGAAAAGGCTTTTTAAAAATTGTGGTACGAAGAAAGTGAGTGGTTATAATAGGCGGCAATAAAAGATACAAAGGATCAACCATGGAAAAGTCAACTCAACCGGAAGCAGTCTCGTCGGTTTTAAAAGTATTCAGCATTCTGCAAGCGCTGGGTGAACAGAAAGAAATCGGAGTCTCCGAACTGTCTCAACGATTGATGATGTCTAAAGCCACCACTTATCGTTTTCTGCAAACCATGAAATCTATGGGCTATGTGGCTCAGGAAGGGGAAGCGGATAAATACAAACTGACGTTGAAACTGTTTGAACTGGGCGCAAAATCGCTGGAATACGTCGATTTGATTGAACTGGCTGACAAAGAGATGCGCTGCATTTCTGAGCAGACCAACGAAGCGTTGCACCTTGGGGCGTTGGATGAAAACGCCATCATTTACGTGCACAAAATCGATTCAGGGTACAACCTGCGCATGCAATCGCGCATTGGTCGTCGTAACCCGCTCTACAGTACCGCGATTGGTAAAGTGCTATTGGCTGAACGTGAAGAACAATTTGTGCGTCACACTTTAGAAGACGTTGAGTTCATCAAGCACACCGACCGTACGCTAGAAAATGTCGACCAACTGCTGGAAGAACTAGCACTGGTTCGCGAGCAACACTACGCGGAAGATAACGAAGAACAAGAACCGGGCCTGCGTTGTATCGCAGCGCCAATCTACGACCGTTTTGGCCGCGTGATTGCCGGGGTTTCGATCTCCTTCCCAACCATTCGCTTTGAGGAAGAACGCTTGCACGAGTACGTGAGCATGTTGCAGACCGCCGGTCGCAATATCTCACAGCAACTTGGCTACAACAAGTATCCCGCTTAGTCTGAAGTATGAGCAGCCGCAGGGCTGCTTTTTTTAGTCACACTTTTTGTATTGAAACAGCGTTTTGAATTTGGAGGGCATTTTGGGCTCATCATTAACTCCTAACATTTATGACTTTCTTATCAAGCTCGATCCGTTTGATAAATTGCCCTCCACGATCGTTGCGTCGCTGGCTAATCACGTCAAAGTGCGCTACCTCGCCAAAGGGGAGAAGATTGAATTCAGCGCCCTGTGTGACGACCGCTATCTCTACATCATTCGTACGGGTGCGATTGAGCAGCGCCGCCGCGACGGTGAGTTGCGTGCCCGATTGGGCGAAGAAGATCAGTTTGGCTTTACCTTCTTAGCGCCGCTTAAAGATGCTGAAGACGGCTATCAGGCCGAGGCGATTCAAGACTCGCTGCTCTACCTTGTGCCGCACCGCGATGTGTTGACGGTGTGCCAAGAGCACCCGGAGTTTGCTGATTACTTCGCCTCGCAAGCGCAATTGCGTTTGGTGTCGGCGGTCAACAGCGTGTGCCGCGAAGAAGAGAAGGGCTTGTTCTTTCGCCGTGTGGGTGAAATTGCCAGTGAAAA
Source organism: Vibrio sp. CJQ_6 (assembly GCF_043106745.1). Taxonomy (NCBI): domain Bacteria; kingdom Pseudomonadati; phylum Pseudomonadota; class Gammaproteobacteria; order Vibrionales; family Vibrionaceae; genus Vibrio; species Vibrio sp. CJQ_6. Next base: position 302,710 of record NZ_JBICMV010000028.1, read on the forward strand.
CATCGCCATTGTCGATGAAAACACCGCCATTCAAGAGGTCGCCAGAATCATGTGTGATGATGAGCGCCGCCGCAGCTCGTGTGCGGTGATCACGCGGGGCGGTGACATTGTGGGCATCGTGACCGACCGCGACATGACGCGCAGCGTGGTGGCGTCCGGCATTGACATTCAACAACCTATTCAACGGGTGATGACGCAAAACCCGCAGCTGATTCAGGCCGATGACAAAGTCATTCAGGCCATCTCCATCATGCTGCAATACAACATTCGCTGCCTGCCGGTGGTGCGTGGCAACGACGTGGTGGGCTTGCTGACCACCTCGCATCTGGTGCACAACCATCGCACGCAAGCGCTGTTTTTGATTGAGAAAATCAAATACGCCAGCTCGGTCAATGCGCTGGCGGCACTGAAAGTTGAGAAACAATCGATTTTCGAATCGCTGGTGGAAAGCGGGGTCAGCGCCGAAATCCAAGGGCGCGTGATGTCGATGATCATGGATGCGTTTACACGCCGTCTGCTGCAAATTACCGAAGAGTTGCTGGGGCCGCCGCCGTGCGAATACGCGTGGGTGGTGGCGGGTTCGCATGCGCGCAATGAAGTGCACATGTTGTCTGACCAAGACAGCGCGTTGGTACTGTCGGATGATGTGAAACCCGAACACATTCTCTATTTCACGCATTTGGCGATGCGCGTGTGCAACGGCTTGGCCGCATGCGGTTATCCGCTGTGCGACGGCAAATACATGGCCGCTTCGCCGAAATGGTGTCAGCCACTGAGCGTGTGGAAAGAGTATTACCGCAAATGGGTTGCCAGCCCGGAGTACAACAAACTGCTGAGTATCAGCGTGTTTTTGGAAGTGCGTTCAATTTACGGTAACAGCGAGCTGGTTGACCAAATGCAGGCGCATCTGCACCAGTGCATTCAAAACAGCCCGAACTTCTTGCCTGCTTTGGTGACTGACGCCATTGATACGCAGCCGCCGCTCGGGATCTTCAATAATCTGGTGTTGGAAAAGGGCGGCGACAACAGCAACACCCTCAACATCAAAAAGTACGCGCTCAATCTGATCATCGACTTAGCGCGCATTTTCAGCTTGGCGGCGGGCGGCTCGATGACGGGCACCGAAGAGCGTTTTCGTTACGCCGCGCAGCAAGGCAGCATGTCGGAAGACAGCTGTCAGAACATCATCGGCGCCTACAAGTTCATTACCCAAGTGCGTTTCCAACATCAGTTGCAGGCGATTCGGGAAGGAAAAGAGGCAAACAACCACATCGCGCCGGACACGTTCAGCAGCTTTGAACGGAAGCACCTGAAAGATGCGTTTAAGATCATCAGTGAGCTGCAAGACGTGGCGAAATTACGGTTTGTGAAAGGGTAAAACCATGTTGGAAACCATCAAGCGCCACTTTGGGGGCGGCCTGCCCAAATTACAGCAGCAGCATGACGCGCTGGCCGCTCGCGCCGATTGGACGCCGGGGCTGGCGAACTATTTCAGCCAGCCATTACCGGATGTGGACGCGTTGGTTTACCAGCACGATTTACTGGCATTTGATTTTGAAACCTCCGGCGTGGATGCCGGGCACGATCAAATTCTGAGCTTGGGCTGGGTCGGCATGACGCTGGACCAAATCGATGTGGCCGCCAGCGAAGAGATATTCGTGCGTCACCCGGAATTTGTCACCGCTGACTCGGCAGTGATCAACCACATTACGCCGCAAGTGTTGGCACATGGCGTGACGCTGGATGAGGCGATGGATCGGTTGTTTGGTCAATTGGCCGGTAAGATTGCGTTGGTGCACGGGGCGTGCATCGAACGGGCGTTTGTGGCGCAGTACATGCGTGAACGCTTTGCAATCGAACACTTTCCGTGTGTGTGGGTCGACACCTTGCAAATAGAAAAGCAGATGACCTATGCCGGTAAAACCGAGTGTGGCACCAGTTTTCAGCTCAACGATGTGCGCACGCGTTACGCGTTGCCGCAATATAACGCCCATTCCGCAGCCATCGATGCGCTGGCGACGGCGGAATTGTTCACCGCGCAGATGAAATCGCTGTTCAAAAACCACCCGCCCAAAGTATCGAAAATCATGATGCCGTAATGGCGAATTGATTGTTGATAATTATTCTTGTCCTTTAAGACAAACAATCCGATTTGCGGCTTTTTCGCCAGACCTCTATAACGCCTCTTTTTGTCAACGTGCATAACAATTATGGCATTAGATGCGTTATTAGACGCCATCGCGGATCAAGGATGGTTTATTTGGGACGACTTTTTGGCACCCGAGCAGGTGCAGCGTCTCAGCGAATGTGTGCCGGAAACGTGGCATCGTGCTCGCATCGGTCGCCACGACGACGTGCAGCGTGAGGCCACCATTCGAAGCGATAAGATCCAGTGGCTGAGCCAAACCATGGGGCAGCCGATTCAGGATTATCTGGAACGGATGGAGCAGATTCGTCAGACGGTGAACCGCGATTTTTTCCTCGGCCTGTTTGAGTATGAAGCGCATTTTGCCAAATATGAGCAGGGCGATTTCTACAAGAAGCATTTGGATGCGTTTCGCGGCCAAGAAAATCGCAAGCTGACCACGGTGTTCTACATGAATTCCGATTGGCAACCGGCGGATGGTGGCGAGCTGAAACTCTACGATCTCGATGACCATTTGATTGAGACGATTGCGCCTGTGGCGGGGCGTTTGGTGGTGTTTTTGTCGGAGAAATTTCCCCACGAAGTGTTGACCACCAACGCTGAGCGCATCAGCATTGCAGGTTGGTTTCGAACCAATGGTGTGACGGAAAACAAGCTCGACATCGCCAACTGAATCTCGGTGATCACACCCAAAATCTCGGTGATAATACCCAATAAAAAAACCGCGCTACGGCTTAGCCGTAGCGCGGTTTTTTTATTGCTGCTGAAAGTGAATGTCGCTGAGATGCGGGTTTTCAATCAGAACTTGCATGCGTCGCAGCGTGGCGGTTTCAACCCAACGCTCGCATTCGGCTTGCTGCAGCACCAAACACTCTTGGCGCTCGGCATTGTACCCGGTGCCTTTGGCGATGCCTTGCACCACCTCGCCGTTGAGCAGCGTCACAGCAACCGGAAATTGGTAGACGCAGGCCAGTTCGATGGCGTCATATTGGCTGCAGGAAATCATCGCTTATTCGTCTTTGTTGAGGACTTTGTTGATGTAATCTTCTTGCAGAATGTACATGCGTTTCACGTCGCGGTAGCGACCGTTGATGAAGAACTCCTGCACCAAATGCCCCTCTTCCACAAAGCCGCACGATTCATACAAATGCACCGCTTTTTCGTTCTCGATGGCCACATGCAGGTAGATTTTGTGCAGGTTCAAAATGGTGAACGAATAGTCCAGCGCTTTGTTGATCAACGTGCGCGCAAATCCCTTGCCTTGGTGATCCGGCGTGATGATGATTTGAAATTCGGCGCTACGGTGAATGTAGTTGATTTCGATCAGCTCGACGAGGCCAACCAGTTCTTTGTCGTCATTTTCGACCACAAAGCGACGCTCTGCGTTGTCGTGAATGTGTTTGTTATACAACTCTTCCAGTTCATCAAATGATTCATAAGGTTCTTCAAACCAGTACGACATGATGTTGCGGTTGTTGTTTAGGTTATGGATAAAACGCAAATCGCCGCGTTCAAGCGCTCTGAGGCTTAATTGATGTTTCATAACGATTCCTGATGTTCTCATCCTGACTCATGATGGGTCGTATCGGATAACGAATATAGCGCCGATTGATGGCAAAACAAGCCGTTACCACGAATTATTCTTTATCGAAACTGTCGACCACAATGGCGCCCATCGAGGCTGGCATGGCGATGACGATGATGCGTTTGAGCGACACCAGCGGTTCATCCAGCAGCGGCAGTTTATCCAGCGCCAGCAGCACAAACCCGACCACCAAAGCGGTGATGACGTAGGCAATTAAGATGCGAAACACGAACACCGGAATGCGCGCGCGAATGTTGCTTTGAAAGACGCTGCCATAGGCAAAGACGCCCAAGAAACCCAGCGATAGCGTCAGCAATAACAGGAGGTTGGGCAGCGGCAGCGAGGTGCCCAGTTGCCACGCTTCTTCTGAAAACGAGATGGGTACGGCAAGCGCAAATGCGCCCACGCAAACTTGTCCTGCATCTTCCAAATTAAAACTGAATTTCATCGATGTTTTCCCAGGCTGCTGATTCTGTTGCTCTTTTCACTGTACGCTGACTCGGCGCATTTGGCGAGCTTCGCCACGTCAAGATTGCAGTTGCTCGGCGATGAGCGCCGCGAGCACCGTCAAGCTGCGCAACCACGTTGCGTCATCGTTGAGGGTCGCGACACTAAAGCGAATGCAGTGATTGAACTGGCCTTGGGTGGCAAACAAATGTCCAGGTAACAGGCTGATTTTCTTTGCCAAGCAGGCATGATAAATGCGGTAGGTGTCCACCGTGTGCGGCAACGTCAACCAACACAGAAACGAGCCGTCCGGGCGCGACACATGATAGCGCCCGGCCAGTGCAGGCTGTTGTTGAAACGCTTGGTGTAACAAGCGCGCAAAACGCTGTTGGCGTTGCTGATAGACGCGGCGCATGCGGGCGAGGTGCGTGCGGTATTTGCCGGTGGTGAGAAATTCGGCCACCGCCGATTGCATTAAATTGAGGCTGCCCATGTTTTCACTCAGCAGTACCTTTTCGATTTGCGGCAGGTAGCGACCAGCCACAATCCAGCCGATGCGCAGGCGCGAGTCGAGGGTTTTAGACAGCGAGTTGAGGTAAATCACGCGCTCTTCGGTATCAAGCGCTTTGAGGCTGGGAATCGGCTCACCAAACCCTAGGCTGCCAAACACATCATCTTCAATAATGGGCAGCGTGCGCGTCACGGCAAGCAGCGCTTGGCGGTGACTCAAAGGCATTTGCGCCCCGGTTGGGTTATTGAAATTGGGCGTGACCAACAAGGCCTTGATTGGCCAGCGGGTCACGGCATCTTGCAGAGCGTCGATATCGATGCCGGTGGCGGGATGACACGCAATTTCAATTACACGCAATCCCAATGATTCCAGCAGCAATAAGGTGCCGAAGTAGCAGGGCGATTCTACCGCGACAATATCGCCGGGCTGCGTCAAGGCGCGCAGTGCCAAACTGATCGCTTGCTGGCCGCCGTGCGTGATGGCGATGTCACTCCGCTGGGCATCGATGCCGAGATCGCGCGTGATTTTGCGCAGTTGGCGCACCAGTTGATCGTGACCCGGTGGCAATTGATAGTGGCAGGGCATGTGGGTTTGCAGGCGACTGTGGCGGCCAATTTCAGCATACAAACTGCGAATGGCGGGCGAATCGGTGTCGGGATGCGCCGAGCCGGCCGGCATGTCGTGTTGAATGATCGGCTGCGTCAAAATGGACTTCGACATCGATAACAAATCAACGCGCGATGGCGGATGGGAAGGTGTCTCGGTTTTCAACGCCCGTTCAGCCACGCGATAACCCGAGCGCGGCACGGCATAGACCCAGCCTTGCGCTTCCAATTCTTGATACGCACGAATGACGGTGTTTTTGCCAACCCGCTGGCGCTCACTCAACTGCCGAATCGAGGGCAGCTTGTCGTGGGCTTGAAACAGGCCATCTTCCATCGACTGGCGCAGCTGCGCTTCCACATCACTGTATTTGCAATCGTCTTTCATTCTGTACCCATTAAAACGCTATCAACTGTGCCTTTTTAGTTTTTCTGTACCCAACTAAAGTAACGTCATTGTGACTCAGAACTCCAGAGATTTTTCCATGCTTGTCAAAATGATTCCGTTCCTGTTTGTGGTGCTTTGGGCGTCCGGCTTTGTTGGCGCTCGCTTTGGGCTGGCGTACGCTGAGCCCATGACGTTCTTAACCTTGCGGATGGTGTTTAACGTGTTGCTGTTTGCCGGGCTGATTGCTGTGCTCAAACGCCGCGTGCCGACGGGCAAATCGTTCTGGCACTCTTGCGTGACGGGGCTGTTGATTCACGGCCTTTATCTGGGCGGTACGTATCAGGCGATTTACTGGGGCATGCCCGCGGGGCTAACGTCACTGCTGGTGGGCATTCAACCGATTTTGACCGCGCTGCTTTTGGTCTGTATGGCGACCGAGCGTTTGAATCTGGCGCAGTGGGTGGGGCTGGGATTGGGCTTTGCAGGAATTAGCTGTGTGCTGCTGGGGAACATGGAGTGGCAATCGGACGCGCACCAATGGGCGGCGATTGGCATGTGTCTCATCTCATTGACAGGCATTACGCTGGGCACGCTGTATCAGAAGAAGTTTTGTCAGGGCGTCGACTTGATTGGCGGGGCTTTGGTGCAGTATGTGGCGGCGGCCGCGCTACTGATTCCTGTGGCGTTTAGTTTTGAAACCATGCAGGTGGATTGGACGCCGACCTTTATTATGACGCTCGCGTGGCTCGTGGTTGTGTTGTCGTGTATCGCCATTTTGCTGCTGTTGTACATGGTGGAGCACGGCGCTTCATCAAGTGTTGCCTCTGTGTTTTATCTGGTGCCGCCGACCACGGCGCTGCAGGCGTGGCTCTGCTTTGGCGAATCGTTTGATGCCCTTGGCGTGCTGGGGTTTGCGATGGCGGCGATGGCAGTCTATCTGGTGGTGAAAAAACCAGTGTTGCTGCGCCGCAACATGCCAGTTGCGCTTCGCCAAGACAGTTAACCGCGGTCGAACACGCGCCATTGGCGACTCGATATTCAAAAGCCCCGTGGATACGGGGCTTTGTCGTGATGGCTGCTCAAAGAATCGCGACGGCTTACAGGATCGCGACCGTTTCATCCGAGTAGCGCTGAATGATCGGGTTTTTGAGCTGCGCTTCGTCTGCCGGTTGCCATAAGCCGCGCTTGATGCCATTGACCACCATGTGAATCACCGCGGAATCGATGGCCGACATGATGGCGATATTGACCGGCTCGTTATTGGTGTAGCCCGATTCGAGTTCCAGCAGATCTTGATAGGCGATATAGCGAAAGACGCTGGCAGAGACCTCTTGCGAAAAGATGGTTTTGCTGGTGGTGACGCTGAGCACAATCTGCCCGGTGCGCACATCCACGGCGCGCAAATTGACCGTCACCTGATCCATGCGATATTGACCGTAAGCCGCAAAGCCAAGATAACCTGCGCCATGGCCACCGGTTTTGAGATCCGATTCATAGCCGATGATGCCGCCTTCAATCACCAGATTGGCCGATTTGAGCGCCGGTAAGTCGTCGCCAATGTTGGCGGGTGTTTGATCTTTTTTCTGCGCCGCGCGAATGATTTTGCGCTCGGTGAGCAGATTTTGCAGCCCCTCCCGCTCCAAAGGCAAGAACCAACCTGAATCAAGCAGCGCCGTGGTCAACATGGAGGTACCGCCTTGTGGAACCGCCGTGGAGAAACTGCTGTTGGGCGACGATTTGTATTGTCCGGTTTGATCGCGGAAATCGTACACCGACACCATGATCTTGCCTTTGGGCAGCGGTAGCTTCACCAAGTCGTTGTACGTGGGGCCACGTGGTGTCAGGGTTGGCGATTCATCGGCATCGGGAATCGACATCGAATTTGAACACCCCGCCAGCAGCGCAACACACAGCATCAGTCCTGTTTTCATGGTCCATGTCATCCTGTGTTACAGCCCAGACACTTGAATGTCGGTGGACTCACCCGTCGCCTTGTCGGTGATGGTGATGGTCAGGTAGCCGTCGTTATCGGTGATCACCAAAGAATAATCATTGGTTTCTAGGCTGCCGGCCTCTCCGGTCGCCAAAAGTTGGCTGATGAGGCGCGATTGCAAGCTGGAAGTGAGTGACGAGAGCACCGACGAGGAGCTGGAAGAGCCTGAGCTACCCTCGTAATCGTTGATGGCTTCCGCGCGTGAAAACAGGTGTGTGGTATTGAGCGGGTTGCCACCAAAAGTTGGATTGACGGGCTCATAAACCAGAGAAGAGCTGAACGCGGGGGCAGATAGAGTCGTGGCGAGCAGGCTGACCATGACTGCGTGAGTCACTCGTGGTGGGAGAACGCGACACTGCGCGCGGCATCCATGTTTTACGCTATTCATTGTGATGTCCTTGTGTGCTTCACTGTTACTGCAATTCGTCGTGGTCGAGATCAAACGTATCTGAATAGAGCCGTTCTATTTTCCAGCGCAATAAGTAATTGCTCACGGTCGCAACGGCGGCTTGTGCTTTCTCTCGGGCTTGTCCGGCGCCGGGCGACAACGTGGTGCGATACACCACTTTCTGTGAGTGCCAAACCGTGATAATGCTGCCTTGTGAGGCGGTTGCTCGCTCTTTCACCGTGAAGTTTTCATTCAGGTCGGGCTGGCTTTCATTCATGTATTTGGAAAATTCCGTATAAAAATTGCTGCCGATGCCTGTCATGGTTCGGTCGATAATGAGGCCGTTCACATCATTCAGATTCAACGAGTCATTACTTTCCAGTTGCTGGCCATTTTCCAAGCTCGCCTGATCCTCAGGATTGGCATTGCTTGAAGAACTCATTAACAGAAATATGGCAGAACAGAAGAAAAATACAGAACGTAATATTCTATTTCTCATTGTTGATACCATTATTATTAACATATTTTATTCAGCGCTAATCATAGGTTTTTATTGCCTGATTAGATATAAACTAAAGTCGTGGTTTTAATATTATTCCTATCATGCGAAGGAGTGTTTATTTCCTCACTTTTGAATAACTAAATTATAAAAAAATACTTTTAAATATTAATGTAAAGTTGATGGCTGGATATCGGTATCGCGATTAATCTATTTCTTCGAGGGCACAATGTTCTCTGCGTAAGGGAGGAAATATGTTCGTCAGTATAACTGCCTACGTCATGATGCTGTTGATGGAGGTCATCGTGATATTGATGATGTCCAACATGGCTTGGTCGCAAGACCGGAATAATCAAACACACGACGATATTGACACATCCGTCGCGTATTCGTGGGGTGGCACGGCGATCGGTCGCTTCGGTACTGGCATGGGTGATTTAAGTCCTTTCAATGAGTTGGAGGATGTTATCACCGCCGATAACTACGCTGAAGTCTCTATGGAGAATGCGATCGGTGGCGAGGTCACCATTGAACAGTATGGTCGTCAGGCTGGCAACAAAGTGAAAGTTATTCAGCACGACAGCAGAAGAAGTCAGGCAACAATTTGGCAAGAAGGCTCGGCGAACACGGCGTTAATTACCCAAACCGGAAACCAGAATAAAGCAGTCATTGGTCAGAGTGGTTATGGGCATGAAGCGTGGATTAATCAAAACGGTAACTTTAACGTAGCGGCTATTATTCAAACCGGTGCAGCGAGTTCGTTAAGTATTAATCAAACCGGACATAATAACCAAGCTTATATTGTCGATAAAGGTGGCTCTAATTATGGCATCAGTCAAAATGGTAATGACTATCTCGCCATAATTGGTGGTTCAGGGATTAATGTGTACGTCACGCAATACTAATAATAGCGTACGACACGTGTTGTCATTCCCGTCTATTCAAAAGTAACAATATGATATCAAGGAAAATGTCATGAAAACAAAAATTGCTCTATTCATCACCGCAGCGTTGGCATCAGGCAGTGCTTTGGCAAACAATGATGCAACGGCCAATCTTTATTTGACCAACGACTCGGCTGTTACGATTACGCAAGTCTCCTCATCTCAAGGTAACTCGGCGCTGATCGACTCCAGCTTCTCGTCTGGAAACACGCTGTCTGTGTATCAAAATGGCGGTGACAATGCGGCAACGATTCGCGCGTTTGACGTCGACGGCTCTACGCTGGCCATCAACCAAACGGGTGACACCAACACCGGCAGCATCACTGCATTGGGCGCGAAGAACGCCAACTTTTCCATCAATCAAGGCGGTGATTTGAATGATGCCTCGATCAAAACCGACAACTACCATCGTGGTCGCGCATACTCTTACGACAATGACACCGTTTCTGTGGTCCAAAATGGTACGGAAAACACCACCAGTGTTGAACTGAAACGTGGCACCGATGACAGCAACGTCTCATTGGCGGCGTCGGGTTCAGGCAACCAAGCTAACGTGGTGCTCGATTGGGCTGACAGCAGCATGGTGACGGGGAATGTGCAAGGCACTGACAACGTGGCCGATGTGCTGATTGACAGTGGTTACGGCAACGAAGTGGCATTCACGCAAAACGGCACCGCGAACCAACTGGATGTAGACGTGCTTTACAGTGACATCAACACCGTTCACGTCAATCAAACCGGTTCAAATAACGCTGCGGATGTCGACCTGATTGCCAGTGACGACAACGACATTTACGTGACACAAAGCAACTCTAATGCCGATGCGAACGTGTATGTGAACTGGAGTAGTAACAACACCATCAGCGTGGTGCAAACCTACGGGGATACGGCGAACGTGAATCTGGCCTTAAGCCACAACAACACGGTCGCGATCAGCCAGTACTAACGCAGCGCGACAACGGCACGTTGGCTATGACACATCACGAGACAGCGGCGCTATGCGCCGCTTTTTTGCTTCTCTCAACCGCCGCGATGGCGCAAGGGCATGAGATGACACATGTCGCCTTACTGGAGGGGCAATTGCAGGTGGATTGCACCTTCGACAGCGAGCACACATTGCACCTGACGGTCGAAAGTCAGGCCAGTTTTTCTGGTTCGGTGAGTGTGGTTTCGGCGTCTGGCAGCCGGATTTTGCATCGCTTGCAAGGGCAAACAACGCTCACCTTAGGCCTTGGGGCGGAGCAGTTACCGCTCACGCTGACGGCGGGCACGATGGCAGGCGAAAGTGAATCCCTCACAATTGGCGCAGAATGCAAAACGGCCCCTTGATGCAAGCGGCCGTTTTTTGTGTGTTGAAAGGTTGCGCTTATTCGCTCAGGAACTCGACGCCTTTCTCTTGGAACAGACGTTGGCACGCGCGGCCATCGCTGTGGAATAGGTGACAACGGTGCGCTGGAATACCGATAGTCAGTGTATCACCCACTTCGATATCGAGCGTGTCTGGTTGGCGGTAGATGATGTCTGAATCAGAACCCTTCACGTTCATGTACACCTGAGTTTCGTTGCCCAGTTTCTCCACAATCATCACTTTGCCTTCGATGCGTGCATCGCCGTCGTCGGCTTCAACCAAGTGTTCAGGACGTACGCCCAAAGACATGCGAGAGCCCGGTGTGACCGTGGTGCCATCCACAGGAATCCAGAATGAGAAGCCATTCGACAAGCTCACTTTTACGCGCTCTTTCTCGGCTTCATCAACCGTCACACTCATGAAGTTCATTTTCGGAGAACCGATGAAACCTGCCACGAAGCGGTTTTGTGGGTAGTGGTATAACTCAAGCGGTTTACCCACTTGTGATACAAAGCCTGCATCGAGGACCACAATCTTATCGGCCATGGTCATCGCTTCGACCTGATCGTGGGTAACGTAAATCATGGTGCAGCCCAGTTTACGTTGCAGTTTGGTGATTTCAGAACGCATCTGAACACGCAGCGCCGCATCCAAGTTAGACAGCGGTTCATCCAGCAGGAAGACATTCGGTTGCGAGACCAATGTACGGCCGATGGCCACACGTTGACGTTGGCCACCAGACAGCGCTTTCGGTTGACGATCCAGCAGGTGGCTCAGTTGAAGAATTTCGGCGGCGTGTTCAACGCGTTTGCTGATTTCTTTCTTATCGGCTTTTGCCAATTTCAGGCCAAACGACATGTTATCGTGCAGGTTGAGGTGCGGGTAGAGTGCGTAAGATTGGAACACCATGCCCACGCCACGTTTGGAGGGTTCGATGTCGTTCATGCGTTGGTCGCCAATGAACAGGTCGCCGGAAGTGATGTCTTCCAAGCCCGCGATACAGCGCAGAAGGGTCGATTTACCACAGCCTGATGGACCGACGAAGACGACAAACTCACCCTCTTTGATGTCCAAATCGACATTCTTAGAAATCAGCACATCGCCGTAAGCTTTACATACATTTTTTAACGTGACACTCGCCATCTAGCTCGTCCTCGGATCAAGATTTTTTAATGATTACTGCTCGTCATTATATGAACTTTTTTATAAAAAATGTCTGCGAGCAATAACAGTAGGAATACGTTTTAGGTGAATCAACGCTCTGGTGAGTGTGAATGATTCCGCGGCCAGGCCGCACATACCTTTTATGTTGATGCATCAAAGAGCTGGCAAGTAAGAAAAGAAAGGGTGATGCTTCAGACAAAGGATCTGAAGAAACCATCACCCATCAAAGCCAAGAATCGTTTGCTTCCCCCGACACAGATGCACGTCTCCCCCGTACAATAATTACCACGAACGCACCCTCTGTGACAGCAAACCAATTCGGCGATGCAAGCCAGTATTATCTGACATACTGGAAAGGTTCTTACCATCCACTCTTGGATGTATGCAGTTTCTGTGAATCAGGGAGTGAATACATCCTCCTAATCACTTTTTTTGCAGGGGGAGTAGTCAAGGAGGAGGTGGAGGGGTGAGAGAAACACCAAGTCTGATCGAGTTCAAATTATTGATTGCCATCAACTTGATAATGATCACAAACCTTGTTTTTTTTGTGACTTTTGTCTCGAACTCTCAACGATAGAGATCACGAAAATACGCCATAATGCAAAGGGCGTAGGGAGTAGGAGGATGAGGACGAGCCCGTTTTTTCTGATGATATATGGCGAAATACGGCGAAACCTCATCTGGTGAGCCCTACAACACTAATAAAAAGGATATGAACATGAAAAACGCCCTAAGCACGGTAGCGCTAAGTACTATGGTCGCTCTTGGTTCTTTTGGTGCACACGCTGCTATTCAAGAAGGACAACTGACTATCTGGATCAACGGTGACAAAGGTTACAACGGTCTTGCAGAAGTTGGTAAACAGTTTGAAGCCGACACGGGTATCAAAGTGACCGTGGCGCATCCTGATGGACTACAAGACAAGTTCCCACAAACCGCTGCGACGGGTGATGGTCCTGATATCGTGTTCTGGGCTCACGACCGTTTCGGTGGTTACGCTGAAGCTGGCCTGCTGGCTGAAATCAAGCCATCTCAAAAAGTGAAAGACGGCATCGTTGATTTCGCGTGGGATGCTGTGAAATACAACGGCAAACTGATCGGCTACCCAGTTGCGGTTGAATCGCTATCTCTGATCTACAACAAAGACCTTGTGCCAAACCCACCAAAATCTTGGGAAGAAGTGGCTGCGCTTGACGCGAAACTGAAGAAAAACGGCAAGTCTGCGATCATGTGGAACCTGAAAGAACCGTACTTCACATGGCCTCTGATGGCTGCTGATGGCGGTTACGCATTCAAATACACCTCTGACGGCTACGACGTGAAAGACGCGGGTATCGACAAGAAAGGCGTGAAAGAAGCGATGAGCTTCGTGAAAGGCTTGGTGGACAGCGGCGTGATCTCTGCGGACATGGACTACTCAGTGTCTGAAGCGCAGTTCATCAAAGGCAACACGGCGATGACCATCAATGGTCCTTGGTCTTGGAGCAACATCGACAAATCAGGCGTCAACTACGGTGTCACCACGCTGCCGAAATTCAACGGTCAGTCTTCTAAACCATTCGTGGGTGTATTGACTGCGGGTATCAGCACAGCGTCTCCAAACCGTGATTTGGCCGTTGAATTCATCGAGAACTACCTGCTGACTAACGACGGTCTGCGTGCGATGAACAACGACAAGCCACTGGGCGCGGTTGCACTGAACTCATTCCAACGTGAACTGGATGCAGATGCACGTATCGCAGCGACCATGGATAACGCCATGAACGGTGAAATCATGCCGAACATTCCACAAATGAACGCATTCTGGGGCGCAGCGAAAAACGCCATTATCAACGTCGTTGATGGCCGCCAGACTGTAGACGCTGCTCTGGCAGACGCAGAAAAACAAATGACGAAATAAACCATCCTTCGTCAACTATTTTGAGGAGGGGGCAACCTCTCCTTACTTTCCCATTTTTTTATTTCGCTAGCAGGTTGTTCTATGCAGTCAATTCAAGGTACAGAGGCGATGTCAGCACCAGCAACGACACTCCCGGCCAACAAGCGCGCATTCATCAAATGGGCCGTATTAGGCGCAGTGGGTATCGTGAATGGCTATGCAACGATTCTAATGTATTCCCGCGGTGAGCTGGCTTTTGCTTTGCTGACCCTGATTCTAACCGCTCTTGCGCTCTACATTTTCGGCAGCAAGAAAACATACGCGCATCGTTATATCTATCCAGGTGTCGCCGGGATGATCCTATTCATCCTTTTCCCATTAGCCTATACGGTGAACCTGGCGTTTACCAACTACAGCGCCAAAAACCAACTCTCCTACGAGCGTGCTCAATCTGTCCTGATGGACCGTACGTTCCAAAGCGGAGAAAGTTATTCATTTCATCTCTACAGCACAGAAGATGGTTACCGCATCTCGATTGAAGACGGTGACAAACTGTACGCAACCCCGGCGTTCTCGATTACCAATGTGCCTTCGGATCTAGACCTTGCTCCGATTGACGCCATCAGCGGTGAGAAAGAACCGATTAAAACCATCATCAGCAATCGTAGTGCGCTGGGCGGATTGGACTTGCATTTCCCATCGGGCGATGACATTCGCATGAGTGGCTTGCGTAAGTTTGCGGCGGTCGTTCCGCTGTACACCATGCAAGAGGATGGTGAAACGCTTTACAACAACCGCACCGGTGAAACGCTGCGCCCGAATATGGAACTGGGTTTCTACCAGCCAATCGATGAAAACGGCGCGTTCGTGGGCAACACGGTGTCGCCAGGTTTTGTGGTCTCTATCGGAACACACAACTTCGAACGTGTGTGGAAAGATGATGGCATCAAAGAGCCGTTTATCAGCATCTTCATCTGGACGGTTGTGTTCTCCGTGCTGACGGTGATCTTTACGCTCATCATCGGTCTGATTCTGGCGAGTGTGGTGCAGTGGGAAGAGCTGAAAGGCCGCGCGGTATACCGTGTGCTGCTGATTCTGCCTTACGCGGTGCCGGCGTTCATTTCGATTCTGATCTTTAAGGGCTTGTTCAACCAAAGCTTTGGTGAAATCAACATGGTGCTACAAGCGCTGTTTGGGATCAGCCCAGCTTGGTTCTCAGACCCATTCTTGGCGAAATCCATGGTGATGATCGTCAACACGTGGCTGGGTTTCCCTTACATGATGATTCTGTGTATGGGCCTGTTGAAAGCTATTCCGGAAGATTTATACGAAGCGTCAGCGATTGACGGCGCGAACTTTGTGCAGAACTTCAAGAAGATTACACTGCCTCTGATGATTAAACCGCTGACACCGCTATTGATTGCAAGCTTCGCGTTTAACTTCAACAACTTCGTGATGATCCAATTGTTGACCGCCGGTGGTCCGAACATGATCGGCACCTCGGAACCAGCAGGTTATACCGACCTTTTGGTGAGCTATACCTACCGTATCGCATTTGAAGGCGCAGGTGGTCAAGACTTCGGTCTGGCAAGTGCGATTGCAACGCTGATCTTCCTGTTGGTCGGTGCACTGGCACTCATCAACCTACGTTTCACTAAAGTCAGTCAGAATTAAGAGGAGCGACGACGATGGCAATGGTTCAAGGTAAATCGCTCAAGTACCGTGTGTGGGCCACACACATCGCATTGTGGGCATTTTTGTCACTCATCATCTTTCCACTGTTGATGATTGTCGCTATCTCATTTCGTGAAGGTAACTTCGCAACGGGTAGCCTCATTCCAGACAACCCGTCTCTGGAACACTGGAAACTGGCGCTGGGCTTTTCGGTCACCAACGCGGATGGTAGCGTAACACCGCCACCTTTCCCGGTACTGACTTGGTTGTGGAACTCGGTGAAAATCGCGGCAATCTCATCCGTGCTGATTGTGTCGCTGTCGACCACATCGGCTTACGCGTTTGCTCGTATGCGCTTTAAAGGCAAAGAAACCATCCTGAAAGCGATGATGATTTTCCAAATGTTCCCAGCGGTACTGGCGCTGGTGGCTATCTACGCACTGTTTGACAAGCTAGGACAGTACATTCCGTTCCTCGGGTTGAACACGCATGGCGGCCTGATCTTCTCTTACTTAGGCGGTATTGCGCTGCACGTATGGACGATTAAAGGGTACTTTGAAACGATTGATAATTCGCTGGAAGAAGCGGCGGCACTGGATGGTGCAACCCCTTGGCAAGCGTTCAGACTGGTCTTGTTACCGTTGTCTGTGCCGATTCTCGCCGTGGTGTTCATTCTGTCGTTTATCATGGTGGTGGGTGAAGTTCCGGTAGCATCGTTACTACTTTCTGATGTAAACTCGTACACACTCGCGGTTGGTATGCAGCAGTATTTGTACCCTCAGAACTACTTGTGGGGCGACTTCGCGGCAGCGGCAGTCTTGTCTGCACTACCAATCACTATCGTATTCCTGCTTGCACAACGCTGGTTAGTCGGAGGCCTGACAGCTGGTGGTGTCAAAGGATAACAACGATAATGGCGACCGCAAGGTCGCCCATTTTGTCCACCCTTAACACTTTTGGTTTGGCCGCCGATCAGTTAAGAAGGAGACAATTCTGGCGTTACGCATAGCTGGCTGTTAGCTCTATTCCTTACGTATCATGACTAACAGTTTTTGTAACCAAAACCTGAGCTGAGCTCAGGTTTTTTTATGTCTGCCGTTTGGGGGTGGCCTCGTGTGATGACCTTCCATGCGGAAACCGATTCAGTATATAGACGGTGTGAATGGACAAAAGGTGAGCGGAAAAGGAGTGCGAGTCAGATCTGAATTGTTGGTGTAAGCGGCGCAAATCCTGCAGAAAAATCAGAACTCACGACTGGACGGCGCGCATCCGATGTATTGCAGCAGCACGTACAGGCTTTCTTGCTGTAGCGCGACTTTACGAAACAGATCGGCAAAGGTGTCATCCCCGCCAAAGCAAGCGTTAATATAGTGGTTGATTTCGGTGGGCTGATACCCTTCAACATACAGGGTGCGAACCCATTGGTACTCGACGGCTTTTGGATTGGATAAGGTTGTTTCACTGAGAGTGATATCGCTGAGCGTTAATGCCATGGG
This sequence comes from Vibrio sp. CJQ_6, assembly GCF_043106745.1. Classification (NCBI taxonomy): domain Bacteria; kingdom Pseudomonadati; phylum Pseudomonadota; class Gammaproteobacteria; order Vibrionales; family Vibrionaceae; genus Vibrio; species Vibrio sp. CJQ_6. The sequence goes on from NZ_JBICMV010000028.1 coordinate 319,774, forward strand.
TCTGTTTTCTCGGTCGTGTCAGGCACACGTTTGCCTGATCATCGCGCATTAAAGCAGAGAAAAATGAACGTTCGATGACAGTGGACGGTGATTGGCTGCAACAGCGGTTGATTCGAGGGCTGCGGTTGATGAGAAGACTGAGGTTGATAGGAACACAGCGGCTGAAGCGCCGCTGTGACGTAAAGCGGTGCGAAAGGGCTATTTGGCTTTAAGGTATTTCACGTGCGCTTCCATCTCTTCGCCGATCTCGGTGCGCATATTCATCAATCGGACGGCGGAGTTGTGCAGTTCGATGTCTTCTTGCGTGGTGGGGATCCATTCCGGTACTGCGGTGGGTTTACCACTTTCATCCACGGCGACCATGATCACGATGCAATGCGTGGTCAGACGGTTTTTCAACTCTTTTGGATCGCTGGCCTGAACATCAATCGCGATGTGCATGGAGGTTTTGCCGGTGTAAATCACTTTGGCACTCACTTCGACCAAGTTGCCGACATGAATCGGCGCCACAAAACGAATGCCCCCGGCGTAAGCGGTGATGCAGTATTTGCCACTCCAAGCCGCCGAACAGGCGTAGGCCGCCAAGTCGATCCATTTCATCACGGCGCCGCCGTGCACTTTACCACCAAAATTCACATCACCGGGCTCTGCTAAAAAACGCAGAGTAATATCTCGTTTGCCACTGCTCATAGGCTGATCCTTCATTATTCAACACGGACAAGGGATTGTTCTGTACTAATAACGAATCTATAACTTATTCGCAATGTTTTGTTCATTTTGTTTCGCTTTGCCGGTGAAAAAGGCAAGAAAAAACCCCTTTTGCGTGCAACAAAAGGGGTCTCATGTCGGAATGGTACGATTAATTATATTCGGGTGTACCTTAATTTTTAGCCAACTGATTGCTAGTAAATCAGAGGGCCTGATAATAATGTAAACAAGGCTAAGACGTAACTGTTCGATCGGACAGGTTTCCTCATTTAAGAGATTGTTTAGCGTGATTTCTCCATTAACCAATAGGAGAAGTCCGATGAGTATCTCAATCCACAGTTATCAATTCACTACCGTTCCAGCACACGACTACCTGGCGCTGCTTAAACTGCGCTTTAAGGTGTTCTCTGAACGTTTGCACTGGGAGCTGGAAACCCATGAAGGGTTAGAAAGCGACGAGTACGACATTCCAAGTGCCCATTACCTCTATGCAAAAGGGGATGAAGGGCACCTGATTGGCTGCTGGCGCATTTTGCCAACCACAGACAACTACATGCTCAAAGATACCTTTCCGGAGCTTCTGGGCGACGTACAGGCCCCGAAAGGCAAGCGTATTTATGAACTGAGTCGTTTTGCGGTCGACAAAGAGTTTTCGGCGCAATCCGGCGGGGTGAGTAACGTCACGATGAAGATGTTCCAATCGCTCTATCATCACGCGCAGCGTCAAGGCATTGAACGGTATGTGACCGTCACCTCGACTGGCGTAGAAAAGCTGATTAAGCGACTGGGCATTCCGTGTGAGCGGGTGGGGGACAAGCAGGTTCACATGCTGGGCGATACGCGCTCCGTGGCGTTGTTGATCCCCATGAACGACCACTATCGTGAGAGTGTGGGCGCTTAATTCAAATATAAGGATTGATATAGCCACCTAAGATGGCTTTAGTGATAGCTTGGTAGCGATTCGTCGCGCCAAGCTTTTTACAGGCATTGGCGATATGAAATTTCACCGTGCGCTCAGAGGTGTCGATGATCTTGGCAATCTCCCACGCACTTTTCCCCTCTGCTGCCCAAGTGAGGCATTGGTTTTCTCGGGCGGTCAATTCAATACGCGGCGCCGCATCTTTGTGGCAGCGTGCGATGTTATGAATGTTGTGCGACAGCAGTGGAATGATCAGTTGCGAGGTTTGAATCGCTTCACTGTTGAGCTCGTAATGGCGCGTATCCGAGGTGGCGAAACTCAACATCCCAAACTCACCGCGCAGGCCGTGAATCGGAATCGAAAACCCTTCTTTTAAGCCGTTAATTCGCGCTTCTTCAAACATTTCGTGCGCTTGATTGGATGCCACGGGAATCTGCGACCATCGAATCGGTAAAAAGTTGGTCATGCTGTATTGCACGATCGGGTCAACGTGCATGAAGCCTGCTTCATCGTATTGTTGACGCCAACTGGCTGGGTAGTTATCCGTGATTAAGGTTTCACTGGTGGTCAGTGTCGGTTGCAATGACAGTCCAAACAAGAAGTATTCGTGGTCGATAATATTATTTAGCGCCGCCAGCGTACTCTCCAGATTTTCGTAACTGGTGATCACTTGGTTTTCTTGAACAAGGCGGAGAATCTTCTGCATTTAAGGATAATAATCTAAGAGCAATAATGAGATAGTGATATTAATATCAGATAAGCGCGAAAGGCAAGATGACATTAGTCTGATGTCCGGATTTTGTGCGCAGGTGGGCGAAAACGAAAGAAAGCGCGGACTCGCGCTTTCTAATTAAGCCACTTGAATGGTGACTTCGTGCTCTTTCGCAAAATTCGCGATTTCTTTTGGTGGTTCTTGATCGGTGATGATCAAATCCACATCGGCCAGCGTGCCGAGCTTCACCATGGCGTTGCGGCCAAACTTACTGTGATCGACGGCGAGAAAGACGCAGCGGCTGTTTTCGATAATGGCACGTTTCACTCGCACTTCATGGTAGTCGAAATCGAGCAGCGAACCGTCGTAGTCGATACCACTGATGCCGAGAATGCCAAAATCAAGCCGGAATTGAGAGATGAAATCGAGCGTGGCTTCCCCCGTGACGCCGCCATCTTTGTTGCGCACTTCACCGCCGGCCAAAATGATACTGAAATCCGGTTTCGCCATCAAAATGGTCGCGACGTTGATGTTGTTGGTCACGATGCGCAAGTTATGGTGCTCATCCATCAAAGCGCGAGCCACCGCTTCGGGGGTGGTGCCGATGTCGATAAACAGCGTGGCACCGTCGGGAATGTGTTTGACCAGCGCGGAGGCCACTTTCTCTTTTTCGCCTTGCGATGTCACCTGACGCGTATGATAGGACGAGTTTTCAGAACTGGTTGCAATGGTGGCGCCGCCGTGGTTGCGACGCAATTTGTTGTCATCCGCCAGCTCATTCAGATCACGGCGAATGGTTTGTGGGCTTACATTGAATCGTTCAACCAGTTCGTCGGTGCTGACAAACCCTTGGCTTTGAACCAATTCGATGATTTCTTGATGGCGTTTTACCGCTTTCACAGGCATGTCCTTATACATTGAATTGCTACAAGTGTACGGTTTAGCGCACTAAATTCAATTGATTAGCGAGAGTTTTACAACGTTGCTGTTCGTTTTAAGCTTCGTTTCACATAAAACGAACATGACCTGCCGCGGCTTTTGATGCTCATATGAGCATTCATGCTTACGCCTGCGCTGCGTTTTCAACGGGTTTGATTACTCTGCGACGTACTTTCAGTTGCGACAGAATCACCCCGCTGACCACCATCACGCCGCCCAAGACATGATAAACGTGAATCTGTTCGCCCAGCAGCGTGGCCGCTAAGCTGACCGCAACCACGGGCAGCAAGTTCATAAACATAGCGGTGGAATCTGCGCCAATCGCATCGATGGCTTTGATCCACATCCAAGGTGCTAGCAAAGAGGCCGCAACTCCAGCGTAAGCGATCAGCGGCAGCGACCCCTCGGTTGGAAGCAAGTGGTCGCTGGTTAGCCATAAGGGCACCAGCATGATAACCGCACACACGCCTTGCAGGTAGATTAACGTCCAGTTGCTCAATGGCATTTTCCAGCGTTTTAACAGCACGCAGTAAATCGCATACACCAGTGCCGCCAAGACCATCAAGCCGTCGCCTTGCGTCACGTCTTGGTTGAGAAAGAACAGCACATCGCCCTGACCCAGCATAAATGCCAGCCCTGACAACGAAATCACGCCGCCAACAATACTCAAACCGGAAATGCGTTTGTTCAGCAGCGGCACGCTGATGAACACGCTCATCAACGGCACCAGCGAGGTGATGAGCGACATGTTAGACGCGGTGGTGGTTAACCCCGCGTAATAGCCGAGCGATTGGTTCAGCACCATGCCGATCAATGCCAAAAAGGCCAATTTTGCTAAATAGGGTTTGATGATGTGACGCTGACGAATCACCGCTGGTAAACAAAACGGCGTTAAAATCAACATGGCTAAAAACCAGCGATAGAAGCTCATCGCACTGGGTTCGATGGTGCTGGCTGCAAGTTTATTGACGATGGAGTTACCACCCCAAATCAGCACAGTAAACAGTGGAAGAAGATAAATCATGTGCGCCTCGTCTCAATTTGCGTCATGGAAACTAGTTTGACAGGTCTATATAATTACATATATCTCTAAAACGACATTGCGAGCGATAGGAAGACAAGTTTGAAAAAACGCGCCAGAAACCTTCATCCATCATTATCAATCGAGCGTGCACCATCCGACGTATTTATGAATTTCGAGGCGTTTTTGTCTAATACCGAAACGCGCGAACACAGCCACCCCTGGGGGCAGGTTCAGCTCATCTCGGGGGGAATTTTGGAGATGGAAGCGGAAGACACGCGCTTTCTTGCGCCGCCGCATTTGGCGATTTGGGTGCCAGCCGGTATTCGCCATCGCAGTTACAATCGAAAACCAATCGAGTATTGTTCCCTCAACATCGCTGCGGCGATGACCACGGCATTCCCCAGCAAAACCAGCCTGATCAAAGTCACGCCAATTGTTTCGGCGATCATTGATGATTTTCGTCAACGGGAAATCAGCGTGGCGGAGGCGCCGCAGGACCTGCGTTTGGTGCAAGTGTTGCTCGACCAGTTGGCAACCCGTGAAACTCAGCACCATTTTCTGCCATCAAGCAGCAATAAGTATTTAGCGCCGATTTTGTCGGCGGTGGAAGAGAACCCGACCGATGACACCAGCTTGCAACAGTGGGCCGAGCGCGTGCACACCACGGAGCGCACCTTGGCGAGGCACTGTCAGGCGGAGTTGGGCATGAGTTTTACCGAGTGGCGACTGCGCGTGCGCTATCTGTATTCGATGGATTTGCTGCGCAACGGGCATTCGGTGAAAGAAGTGGCGCTGACGTTGGGATACAACCAAGCCAGTCCGTTTATTGCGATGTTCAAAAAATACTCCGGGCAGACCCCGGAGCAGTATAAAAACCGTTTGTTGTGATCGCCATGAGGCGTGATACACGGCGGTGTTGGCGTTAAACCTCAGCCAGCACACTCAACTCACTTAATCTGAGTCAACACATAGTCCAGCGCGCCAACAATCGCAGCCACTTGCGCATCGTTACACTCTTCATCGGTAACGCTCGGGCTGTCTGGGTACACTTCGGTGGTGGAGCCATACACACAATTGGTTACGCCGCCGCACAGACCCAGAGCCTTCATCGGATAAAGAATCACGCCGTCTTGCACCACTGCCGAGCCAATAATTTCGCCGTTGTCATCGGCTGGCGCGATATGGGTCACTTGGCGCACCGATTGAATGATTGCCGCCTGAAATTCAGGTTGTGGGTTGTCGCTGTCGCCAACGGTGTAAAAGCCATCCGGAATGATGCCGGCGTCATAGGCGATACCATCGCGCGCCGCCAATGCCGGGCGAAACTCACTTTCGTCAGTATCGGTGGTTTCGTGCAAATCAATATGCATCAAGACGTTTGGCAGCGTTGCCACGAGGCTCATCAGATTCGCGGATTCCTCAGCTGGGGTTTCGGCATAAAACGACCGGTTGGGATCAATCGCATTTGGGTTCCAGCGGTTGATCGTCTCGTAACCCCATGGGCTGATACAAGGCGCGGCCACAATATTGACATGAGATTCGTAGCGTTTGGCTTGGGTCGCGAGAAATTTCAGCGCGCCGTGAACGCCACTGGTTTCGTACCCGTGCACGCCACCGGTGATCAACATGGTCGGCTTATCGGCTTGCCAATCGCGTGTTTTGATGCAAAACAGCGGAAAACGCGCTGGATCGTACGACAGTGCGCCATATTGTTCGACCTCAAAAGCAGAGCGCAATGCTTCAATTTTGGGCACCACTTCACGTTGGTATTCTCGTTTGACGGTGGCTTGTGCGCGCCAAGCTTGGCGTTCAGATTCACCCCAAGGTTGACCTGGCGTGCCAATGGGGTAGGTGTATGCAGAGTTCATGGACTTTCCCTGTAAGTGGAACAAGCTAAGCAGAGTAATCCGCCAACGCCCGGTGTGCAACTGTGGCTCAGGGTGACGATGTGTTTTGCGACTTTTCTTGTGGTTATGACTAACCGATTCACCGGGTTAGTGTTACATTTCGTTTCATCGATTCCTGATAACAAAAAGAGACTGTTCATGGCTGGAGCGAGCTTACTGACTTTGTTGGACGATATTGCGACGGTGCTGGATGACGTTGCCGTGATGTCGAAAGTAGCGGCCAAAAAAACCGCAGCGGTACTGGGTGATGATTTGGCGTTGAATGCCCAGCAAGTGTCGGGCGTAACGGCAGAGCGAGAGATCCCGGTGGTGTGGTCAGTGGCCAAAGGATCGTTTCGCAACAAATTCATTTTGGTGCCGGCAGCGCTAATCATCAGTTCAATTGCGCCTTGGCTCATCATGCCGCTACTGCTGCTGGGTGGGTTGTTCCTCTGTTTTGAAGGCGCAGAGAAAGTGCTGGAAAAGCTGTTTCACACGCAGCCGGAGACATCACCGGAAGAAGCCCTAGACGCGTTGGGTCAGCTCAGTTTGGAAGAGTACGAGCAGAAGAAAGTGAAAGGGGCAATCCGCACCGACTTTATTCTGTCGGCCGAAATCATTGTGATTGCGCTGAGCGCCGTTCAAGGCAAAGAGATGATGACGCAAATTGTGGTGGTGAGCTTGATTGCCATGATCATGACCGCTGGGGTGTACGGGCTGGTGGCTGGGATCGTCAAGCTTGATGACTTGGGCTTTTATCTTGAACGCAAGTCCAAAGGCCAAGGGTGGCTGGCAAGCGTGGGCGGTGTGTTAGTCAGTTTTGCGCCGAAGTTGATGAAAGCGCTTACCGTGGTCGGCACGGCGGCGATGTTCTTGGTCGGCGGTGGCATTGTGGTGCACAACGTACCGATGATTCATCACTGGATTGAGCCGGTGTTGATGGATTTGCCGAATCTGTCGTTGGTGAATTCACTGGTTCCGGTGGTGCTCAATGGCTTGATTGGTCTGGTTGCAGGCTTAGTGATTGTGGCCGTGATGGAAGTAGTGCACAAAGTACGCGGCCATTAAATAAATCGTTGTCGTGAAGATAAAACATTTCAATGGTGATTTGTCAGTGAAGGAATAGACTAGCGCTTTTCTTTTTCCGGCAGTCACCCTTTATGCATTGTGAATTCTTTGAACAGCAACGCTGCATGTCTTGCACGCATTGCGCCACGCCTTACACTTCTCAGGTTGAGATCAAAGATAACCAACTCAAAGCACTGCTGACGAACTTGGCGCCACAACAATGGCTGGCGCCCATGCGCAGTCAAGAAACCACATTTCGCAATAAAGCCAAAATGGTGGTGCTTGGCGCCGCACATGCGCCGATTCTGGGCATTGAAAGTCAACTTGACGGCGCTGCGTTGTCACTCACGCAGTGCCCACTCTATCCGGCACCCACGCAAGCGTTGCTCGAATATCTGCAGCAATGGATTCGCATTGCGGGAATTCCGCCCTACAACAAAGCCAAGAAAAAGGGCGAACTCAAGTTCATCCTGCTGACTCGCAGCGAATACAACGGCCAGTTCATGCTGCGTTTTGTTAGCCGCAGCACAGCGGTGCTGCCGCGAATTGAACGCAATTTGCCTGCATTGTTGGCGGCGTTTCCGGTGATTGAAGTCGTATCGGTCAATATTCAGCCCGTGCACATGGCAAGGCTTGAAGGTGAGGAAGAGATTTTCCTCACTGACACGCAAGTGTTGATGGAGCAGTTCAACGATGTGCCGATGGTGATTCGTCCGAAAAGCTTTTTCCAAACCAACCCGCAGGTCGCGGCATCGTTGTATGCCACCGCGCGTCAATGGGTGCGCGAGTTAGCGCCGGCGCACATGTGGGATCTGTTTTGTGGGGTGGGTGGTTTTGCGCTGCATTGCGCATCGCCCACCACGGCAGTCACCGGGATTGAGATTGAGCCGGAAGCGATCGCCAGTGCCAAGCGCTCGGCCAGCGCGATGGGGATTGATAATCTCAGCTTCGCGGCGCTCGATTCGGCGCAGTTTTCATTGGGGCAGGACGTGGCGCCGGATTTGGTGTTAGTGAATCCGCCTCGCCGTGGTTTAGGGGATGCGCTGACTCAGCAATTGGCGATGTTGTCCCCGAAACACATCATCTACTCCAGCTGCAATCCATTGACGATGAAAAACGATGTGGAACAACTAACGGAGTATCGCGCGGTGAAACTGCAATGGTTTGATATGTTCCCGCACACTGATCATGCTGAAGTGTTGCTATTGCTTGAACGTACTGCCTGAAACGGATTAAAAAAGGAGAGGTGAGCCTCTCCTTTTTTGTGTTTGCCATGCAGCCGTTAACGTCGTGGCTTAGCGGGTTATTTCACCGTCCACTGCACGGCTTCACCAGCGCGGATTGGCACAACGGTTTCGCCGCCAAATGGCATGGATGCCGGGACGTCCCACGCTTGTTTGGTCAGCGTCACGGTGTCGCTGTTGCGCGGCAGGCCGTAGAAATCTGGGCCGTTGTGGCTCGCAAAAGCTTCCAGTTGATCCAGTTTACCTTCCAGTTCAAACACTTCTGCGTACAGTTCTAGCGCGGCGTGCGCTGTGTAAGAGCCCGCGCAGCCACATGCAGCTTCTTTCTTACCTTTGGCGTGTGGCGCCGAGTCGGTGCCGAGGAAGAATTTCTTGCTCCCTGACGTTGCAGCAGCAACCAGCGCATGCTGATGCGTGGCACGTTTTAAAATAGGTAAGCAGTAGAAGTGTGGGCGAATGCCGCCAACCAACATGTGGTTACGGTTAAACAATAAGTGGTGCGCGGTAATAGTAGCGGCCACGTTGTCGCCCGCGTTTTTCACAAATTCGACCGCTTCTGCAGTGGTGATGTGTTCCAACACGATTTTCAGATTGGGGAAATCGTTGACGATGGGTGCCAGCACGGTCTCTAGGAACGTCTTTTCACGGTCGAAAATGTCGATGTCGTGCGTGGTCACTTCGCCGTGAACCAGCAGCAACATGCCTTCTTCTTGCATGGCTTGCAGCACTGGGTAGATATTTTTTGCAGACGTCACACCTGAATCTGAGTTGGTTGTGGCACCCGCTGGGTACAATTTCGCAGCAACCACAGCGCCCGAGGCTTTGGCTTTACGAATCTCTTCTGGGGACGTGTTGTCGGTGAGGTACAGTGCCATCTGAGGTTGAAACTGGCTTTGTGGCTTGGCCGCCATGATGCGTTCGCGGTAGGCGAGGGCCATTTCCGTCGTGGTCACCGGTGGGACAGTATTGGGCATGATTAGCGCGCGTCCGTTGTAACGGCTGATATCGCGCACGGTGTCAGTCAGCACTTCGCCATCGCGAAGGTGAACGTGCCAGTCGTCAGGACGTGTGATCGTTAGAGTTGTCATGAATTGCTCCCACCATGGATTTGTTAAGTGATTGGAGCCAAAACGGCCAGCGATGTCTTCTGCGCAAACGCTTCCGTTTAGGCGACAGGATGATAGAGGAAAAGGGTCGTCATTTCACCCTTTTCTTTGAAAATCGCACCAAATCGCCATTTTCATTAGTTTTGTGTGAGGCGCAGGGGCGATCGGTATCGCGATTAGTCGCCTGACGATTTTTGTTTTATCATCATTGAATCATCATCATGCGTAAGGAATTGCAATGTCGTCAGCTCATCTTTCTCAAATTAACGTCTATCCGGTCAAATCCGTCGGAGGCATTGCGCTTTCGAATGCTTGGGTTGAAAAACAGGGCCTGATGTTTGACCGACGCTTCATGGTGGCATTGGCCGACGGCAGTATGGTGACCGCGCGTAAATACCCGAGCATGGTCAAGGTGCGCTCCACCTTAACGCCGGATGGCTTGATTTTTTCTGCTCAGGGGCAGCCGCCTTTGAAACTGCGCTACCAAGATTTCAAAATGCAAGAAGCGCCCGCGCAAGTGTGGAAAGACAACTTCACCGCATACACCACCACCGATGACGCCGATGATTGGTTTAGCGCTGTGTTGGGGCAGCGCGTTGAGCTGCTGTTCAGCGGCGAGCAATCCAACCGTGTGCGTGAGAAAGTGGGCGGCAATGTCAGCTTTGCCGATGGCTACCCACTGCTGGTGATCAGTGAAGGCTCGTTGCAAGAACTCAATCGTCGCAGCCCAGAACAACACAGCATGGATCAGTTCCGTACCAATTTGGTGGTGTCGGGCACTGAACCGTTTGGCGAAGATGGCTGGAAACGCATTCGCATTGGTGAGGTGGAGTTTGAAGCTGTGAAACCGTGCGAGCGTTGTATTTTGACCACCGTCGACGTACAGAAAGGTGAGTTTCGTCCAACCAAAGAGCCGCTGCGAACGCTGTCTCAGTTTCGTGCCAATGAACGCGGGGGCGTATTTTTCGGCCAGAACTTAGTGGCTAAAAATGAAGGCATGATCCGCACGGGTGATGTGGTGGAAGTGCTCGAATATAAAGAGAAAGAGTATTACCCCGATCATGGCCAAAGCCATTACCTGATGACGTGTGTTGAGCGAGAAGAGATTGCGCGAGACTTTGTGACCTTCTGGCTTGAACCGCAACACGGCCAAGCACCGAGTTACCAACCGGGTCAGCACCTGCCGATCGAAGTGGTGGTGGATGGCGAAAATGTCGCGCGCCGCTACACGCTCTCATCCAGCCCCTCACGCCCCGGACGCTTGGCGATTTCGGTGAAACGCATTGATGGCGGGCGAGTGTCCAATTGGTTGGCGGAAAACCTGCAAGTGGGCGATACGCTGTCCACCCAACTGCCGGATGGCAGCTTCCATCTTGAACAAGCGCTGCACCAGCAACCTTTGTTGCTCCTGTCTGCGGGCAGTGGCGTGACGCCGATGCTCTCGATGTTGCGTTATTTGGCCGATCACCAGCAAATCAACGATGTGGTGTTCTACCATCAATGCCGCGCGGTGGAAGACATTCCCGTTCGCGAAGAACTGGAACAGCTCAATCGCGAGTTTGACGGATTGAAAGTCTTTATCTCATTGACGCAGCCTCCGGTGGATTGGTTTGGTCTTAAAGGGCGCTTTTCACTGTCGCACTTGAAGCAAGTGCCCAATGTGGCCGCTCGCCAAGTGTTTGTCTGTGGCCCGGATGGGTTTATGCAAAAAGCTAAAAATCTGTTGTTGAAACAAGGATTGCCAGAAGCGGCCTATCATCAGGAAGCGTTTGGTGTGGCGCAGAGCGTGACCAAGGCATTTAAAACCCTGCAATTGAGCGTGAACGGCAACGTGTTTGAAGGCAACAACCAAGCGACTTTGCTCGATCAAGCGGAAGCGGCGGGGATTGCGATTGCCAGCAGTTGCCGTGCAGGCTTCTGTGGGTCATGTAAAGTGACCCTCGAATCTGGCCAAGTGCATCAACCGGATGTGCCTGCGCTCCAAGCGCATGAGCGCAACATGGGGGTTGTGCTGGCTTGCTGTTGTATTCCGGAAACGGATATCGAAGTGGTGGACTAATCGCCATAAAAAAACACCTCCCAATGGGAGGTGTTTTTTTATCAAATCGTCTTATTGGGCGTCGCCTAATACCAGTTGGCACATTTGCTGATATTGCGCGTGATTGCCGGCAAACAGCTCCGCGACAATGGCCTCTTCTTTTCCGCCGGACAAACGGCGTTTCATCGCCTCGCGCACCAACAGCACGCAATGCTGCTCTTTGCTGATGCCGACGTGTTCGGTGACCGACCAATTTGCCAGCGCCTGCATAAACGGCGTGGTGCGCAGCGTCGGTTCAAAGTTTTGCACTTCGGCTTTTAAGACTTGCAGCAAATGCGGATACACTGCGTCTTCGCGTTGAGTGTGACGTAAACGTTCCAGCACGGCCAAACTCAGTGCACTATGGTGTACGAAGCCCGCTTGATGCGGAAAAACATCACGCAAACGGACAGAGAAATCGACGCGGCTGATTTGGGTGTTTGGGAAGAAGGTCAACGCGCATAAACAATCGAGGGGTATCCACACCGCTTGATTCGGTTCCACGGCGTATTCCTGTTTCCCCAATTTGATCAGCACCAGTCCTTGCTCCACATGAATCAAGCTGTGCTTGGTGGCCCGTTTGCGAGACGTGGCTTCTAAATAGGGAAATAAGCACGTTTCTGACTGGATAGCGTAATTCATGGATGGCCTCGAGATAATTTGGGGCGCTAAGGGTACCGCTTTCACTCACAAAAGCCAATTCTCTCGCGCTGCAAACAGGCACGTTCAATGCATTACTCAATGGGTTGCATTGAAACACGCGTCGATGTGACGCGTATGGAAACCTTTTTCATTAAAGCTGGTCTGACCTTATGAATTATGTGGTAACGATAGCTGCGACGCTCGATGAGTATGCGTAGAATAGGCCAGCTTTTTATTTGACGTATAAGTATATGACTTCAACAACTGATCCTTTTGTAGACATTCGTCCATACAACGACGATGAGATTCCTGCGGCCCTTGATCGTTTGATCAATGACGAAGAGTTTATTGCTGCCATTTTGCAGCACCGGTTTGAGCGCCAGCCGTCTTGGCTAAAATCTCTGATGGGGCCGTTTGTTAAAGCCTACCTCAAATTTAAATGGGCCAAGCTGACTTCGGTGGAAGCAATTCAACTGGAAGTGAAAAAATACCTCGACCAGACGCTGGAACACACCACGCGTGGCGTGACGTACAGCGGTCTGAATCAGCTCGACAAAAACACCGCTTACCTGTTTGTATCGAACCACCGCGATATTGCGATGGATCCTGCGTTGGTGAACTACGGTCTGCACATCAGCGGTCACCGGACGGTGCGCATCGCCATCGGCGATAACTTACTGAAAAAACCGTGTGCCACTGAGCTGATGAAGCTCAACAAAAGCTTTATCGTTAAACGTTCGGCCAAAGGCCCGCGTGAAATGATGAAAGCACTGGGCACGCTGTCGGGTTACATCAAACACTCGCTCGAAACGGGCAACTCCATCTGGATTGCACAGAAGGAAGGCCGCGCGAAAGATGGCAACGATTTTACAGATCCAGCCATTTTGAAGATGTTCCATGTGGAAGGTCGTAAACAGAAGATTGAGTTTGCGGACTACATTAAGTCGCTGAAAATTGTGCCAGTGTCGATCGCCTACGAAAACGACCCGTGTGACATCGCCAAAGCGCGCGAACTGTATGAGAAAGCCACGCATGGCAAATACGAAAAAGGTGAATTTGAAGATATCGAAAGTATCATTCAAGGCATCGTCGGTGACAAAGGCCGCGTGCATGTTGCGTTTGGTCATGTGATTGATCAAACCTTTGACACGCCGGAAGCGTTGGCCGAGGAGATTGATCGTCAGATCCATGAAAACTATCTGCTGTACCCCATCAACCTGTTGGCTGCCGGTGAAGAGAGTGATGAGATCACGCCTGCTGTGCGCGCGAAACTGAATGAGAAATTGGCGCAATTGCCAGAAGGGGCGCACGCGTACTTGCTTGATAGCTACGCCAACCCGGTGCGCAATCGTAAATAACGCGCAGCGTCAGCCTAAAAAAAGAGAAGCCTTGGCTTCTCTTTTTTGTCTTTGGGAACTGGGATGTTAACGGGCGACAGCGCCGCCAAGGGTTAACTTTGTTGGCCATTGGGTGATCTGATTGCCGCCCAGATAGATATTGCCGTGGACGGTCATGGTTTCGGGGAAGGTGGTGATTTGCGAGCCGCCGATAAACAAACTGCCTTGTACGACCAAGCCTTCGGGCAACTTGCTTAATGGTGTGCGAATCACGCTCAGATCGCCTTTTACGGTCAAACGCGGTGGCAGCGTCGCAAGGGGCGTGTCGGTAAAGTTGAGGTAGCCGCCGACGTTAATGCCTGCTGGCCAATTGGTGATCTTCGACCCAAGCAAATTGGCGTAACCACGAATGAATGTGCCTCGTTGGACGCGTGCCAACTGGCTGTTTGATGCATCGAGGCTGCCATTGACTTTGAGCCCGCTGGGCAGGCGGCTAATGCCGGTTTTGGCGATGTTGAGGTTGCCTTTCACCTCCAGACCATCGGGCAGGCTGGTAAATGGCTTATTGCGCAGATCCAAGTTCCCGTAGTTATCGAGATAATTGAGGATATGGTATTGATCCAGCGGGGTTGCCATCAGCGGTATGCTGGGCAAGCACAACATTAAACAAAGCAGCAGTCGCGGCATAGCGGCTTCCGGTAGTTGTCACAATCACGTTGGTTAGTATCGCCAGCATTGCGCGCGGCTTCAATCCCTGTTGCGCGAAAAGGCGAGCAGCGTGGGAAAAGGTCACAAAAAAACGGGCCAGGTCGGCCCGTTCCACAGCATCGGATGCTTGAACTTCGAATTAACGCGCCAGTGAGCGAGTTTTCAATTCGAAAATCAGTTTTTCAGCGCTCACTTCAAACTGAAAGCGGGCGTGCAATTCTTTTGCGTCATCGGCGAGGGGCAGAACTTCGTGTTGCACGTTCTCGTTCACCTGTTTGGCAACAGCGAGGTATTTTTCTAGCTCAGCATTCAGTTGTTCACGGTTGTCAGCGAAGATAGTCACTTCTGCCACATCATCGCCCTCACGGATGATATAACCCATTTCACCGGCCACACCACACGCTTCACACACTTCGGTTTCTACGTAGCTTTCGTTACTCATCTCATAATCCTCTTACAAAAGTTATGGTCATTCTAACCCTGTATGCAACCGTATTCCAGAGTCAGAGCTTGCTGTTTTTGCACTGTTTTACAGTGTGATATTTCGTATCGGGTCACATTTCAATTCTTGCATCATGGCGAATCTCTGGCGGGGAGATGTGATGTGAGTCAATTTTTTGTGAGTTTTAGTGCCATTATTTTGTCATACTGCCACCAATTTCATTGCTATAGCTTATGGATTGTAAGATTATCCTCAATCCAGTTAGCAATATTTTGTCGTCGTTTGATGACGTTTGTTCGGGTGTTTTCATCCATTCAATGAACCCATTCGTGTCGGTCATGGTTCGCATGCGGTCTGTCACGCGGGTGGTCTTAGGGCGCTTGTGTGTTGTCTTGGCAGCAAGGTATAGGGCATTGATAAATAATAAATGATGAATCGACCTCGCGATGTAGCCTGCCACTGTACAGTCATGTTCGTGCAACCATGTTTGTACAGTATGTAGTCGAGTGCTGGTAGGCTTGTTGCGTGATTTGTCCGCGAATAAAAAACAATATGGGATTACATAAGAAGAGCTTTAACCATGCCAAAGCGTAGTAAAGAAGATACAGAAATCACAATTCAAAAGATCATGGATGCCGTTGTTGATCAACTGTTGCGACTTGGATACGACAAAATGTCATATACCACGCTAAGCCAGCAGACGGGTGTGTCACGCACCGGGATCAGTCACCATTTTCCGAAGAAAACAGATTTCGCCTCCGCGCTCGATGGACGTATTTTTAAAATGTTTATCGATCATCTGGATTTTGATAATGGCACAGACTCGTTCTCATCCAGTTGGGTGAAAGCGTTAGATAACTCGGAATTTATCGCCATCCTTCGTCTGCTGTTCCATCACATTGTGACCACGGAACGTGCAGAGAGCTTTGCATCAAACGGCATTGAACGTTTGTACCGCCTTGCGGATGAAAAGCTGGGTGATGGCAGTGATAAACAGGTTGAGTGGTTGATCGGCAAATCGCTGGTCACCATGAGCCAGTAACCGACCCCATAACTCAAAAGGCCAACTCATGTTGGCCTTTTTCATTTCTGAAAGGTGTCGCGATGAAGAAGGTGTCGCGATTAAGCCGCTGGATAAACCATCGGAAAATCCAATTGCGGATGCGGTGCCACCATTGCGTGATAGCCGTACACCCGTTCGATGAGGTCGCTGCTGAGCGCTTGCCAGGGCGGTGCATCGCACACCAGTTTTCCCTCATGTAACAGCACCAGACGGTCTGCGTATTGCGACGCGAGGTTGAGGTCGTGCAGCACCACAATCACTGCGCAGGCTTGGGTGCGTGCCAAATCACGCGCAATACGCAGCGTGTTGTGCTGGTGGGCCAGATCAAGCGCCGAGGTTGGTTCGTCCAACATCAGCACTTTCTGTTCGCCGCTTTGATGCAATTGTGTCAGCACGCGTGCCAAATGCAGTCGCTGCTTTTCACCGCCGGAAAGCGCCGGATAGACGCGCTCGGCAAGATGCACCACATCGGTTTTCGTCATGTAATGACGGGCGAGCTGACGTGTCTCTTGCTTGCTGGCATGGAGAGGAATGGCGCCCAGCTCTACTACTTCTTGCGCGGTAAATGGAAAACTCAGGCTGCTGCTTTGTGGCAGTAGCCCTACATGACGGGCAAGTTCTGCGGGCGACCATTCATGGCGCGCGCGGCCAAAGAAGTGGATCGGTGCGGCGCTGTCGAGTTCGCCGCTGAGCAGTTTCAATAGGGTACTTTTCCCGGCGCCATTAGGGCCGAGCAGCGCGGTGACTTCACCTGCTCGAATCTCAAGATCAATCTCATCAAGCACGGTGCGAGCACCAAACCGAGCGGACAGGCCATGCGCCTGAATGGCAATCGACGACATCAGAAAATCTTCCCTTTTTGCTGAAATAGAAGGTAGAGGAAAAAAGGCGCGCCGACCAGAGCGGTGACAATGCCAATCGGCAGTTCGGCTGGTGTCGCGGCAACCCGTGCGACCATGTCGGCGATGGTCAATAGTAGCGCGCCAAGCAATGCCGAAACGGGCAGCAGATAACGATGATCCGGCCCCACCAACATGCGCCCCAGGTGTGGGACAACCAAGCCAACAAAGCCAATCATTCCGGCGGCACTGACCGTGACGCCCACACCCACGGCACTGAGGACGATCAGCGCGCGTTTGAGGCGCTGAATTGGAATGCCGAGGTGACGCGCTTCGGATTCGCCAAGCAGGAGCGCGTTCAGCGCCATCGCTCGGCGTGCAAAGTAGAGGTATAGCCCTAGTAACGTCAGCGCGCACAAGGTGATGCTTTGCCAGTTCGCTCCGGCAAAGGAGCCCATCGACCACAAGGTCAAATCGCGCAGCATTTGATCGTCGGCGACATAATTGAGGTAACCAATGCCCGCTCCGGACACGGCGCTGATCGCGACGCCTGCCAACAGCATGATGGTGACGGAAGTGCCGAATTTATTGGTGCCCAAGCGATAGACGATGATGGTCGTCAACGCGCCGCCGAGAAACGCGCACAAGGGCAACGTGATTGCGTTCATCCAACGTGCGTCAAAATTCAAGCTGCCGAGGAAGACGATCGCCAGTGCCGCGCCCAGTGACGCGCCCGCCGAGACGCCGATGATGCCCGGCTCTGCCAATGGGTTGCGAAACAGCCCTTGCATCACGGTGCCGCACAGCGCGAGGATTGCACCAACCAACAAGCACAACAAGGTGCGCGGAAAACGGATCTCGTGGATCACCAAATTGATGTGATTGGCAATGGTGTCACTGCGCAGCAGCAAGCTGTGCAGACTGTCGCTGAAACTGATGTCCATTGGACCAACGGTGATCGAATAAAGGGTCGCGATCGCGACGATCAGCCCCAACATCGATGTGGTCACATAAAGCGGAACCTGTCTTAACACGATTGATTAACCTTGTGGGTAGAGCAACGCTTGCAGGCGCTGTGCTTCTTCCAAGCTTTTCAGCCCCAAACCGCCCACGAGGGCATGACCATCGACGGTGACGATGCGTTTGCTTTGGCCCGCGGGTGTGGCAGCCAGCATGGGCATCGCTTTGAGAATAGCGTCCGCGCCGCCCATCTTGTCGTAGCTGCGACCGCTCACCAGAATCACATCCGGTTGCATTTGAACCATGGCTTCCATGGACAACGGTTTGTAGGCGTTCAAAGTACGAGCCGCCGGGTTCACGCCGCCAGCGAGGGTGATCATCGCATCCGGCACGGTGTCACGTCCGGCCACATTGGCTGCACGTCCTTCGTGGATCAGCAAAAACAGTACCTTTTTGCGCGCAGCCATCTCCGGTTGGTGTGCTTGCAGCGTTTGCAGGGCATCGTCGACTTGTTGTTTCAGCGGCACGGCTGCGTCTTCGGTGTGCGTCAGGCGAGCAATCTGGTCGATACGTTGCAATAATCCCTGCGGCGTTGAATCGCTATTGATGACTTTCACCGCAACGCCAGCCGATTTCAGTTGGTTCAATGTGGTGTCCGGGCCCATTTCGTTGGAACCCAACACTTGCGTCGGCTCAAGCGCCAGCAGCCCTTCGGCGGACAATTGACGATGATAGCCGACTTTCGGCAGCGCCAAGGCGGGCGGTGCAACGCTGGTGACATCAATGCCGACCAATTGCTGCTGTGCGCCGAGGGCTAAAATTAGCTCGGTCACGCTGCTGCCAGCGCTGATGATGCGCTCTGCGGCCAAAGTGGGAGTAGAAAAGACGGTGAGTGCCGTGGCTGCCAGCCACACGGCGCGAACAGAGGTTTTCATAACAAATCTCATTCTGTTGAAGGTTTTTCGGTTAAGAGTTGTGTGGCTGGAATGCCGTTGTCTTGTAAGAAGGCCAGCAGCTTGACCAGATGCTGGACTTGCGCATGTTTATCGGCACCAATCACGATCGGGCGCTGATGGTGTTGATGGGCTTCCAGCAAAGCGAGCGTGAAGTTGTGCCAGTCCAGATACGCCTGACCGTCGATGGCCCAATACGGCGCTTCGGCAGTGATGTTGATGGTGAGAGATTGCGACGCCACCGTGGTCACTGCCGCCGAATCGCTGGTGGGTAAACTCACGTCCAGCGAGTCGAGCTTCACCGCGGCGGTGAGCATCAAAAACACCATCACGATGAAAATGATGTCGAGCAGCGGCGTGAGATCCGGCGTTAATCCAAAATCACGTTTGTAGGGCGCGCTTTTGATCATGGTGTACTCACTTCAGGTGAAGTGGCGGTGCTGTCTTGCGTGCGGCGCGCATCATGGGTATTGAGGCTGATGCCTTCCAGCCACAGATTGACGTAGTTGAGCGTGTGTTCAAGCTTGGCCATCACTTTGTCGGCCCATAAGCTCAGTAACTGCGCGCCAGCGATGGCGGGCAGCGCAATCATCAACCCCGCCGCGGTGGTGCGCATCGCAATGCCAAGGCCATCGGCCAGATCATTTGGGGTAATGTTGCCACTTGAGGCGGCGACGCCTTTGAACATTTCAATCAGGCCCAGCACGGTGCCGAGCAGGCCAATCAACGGGCTGATGACGCCAATGAGCGTCAGCAGACGCAATCCGGCGTTGAGTTGATGACGCTTTTCTTGCAACCAAATGCCCGCCGCATCTTCGCGTAATGCTTTGGGAAACGCATGGTGCGCCAATAGCATTGCGACGGAGCGATATAACAATGGACGCTTGCCTGCCAACGCCTCGGCAAGCGCTTCAAGTTGCGTGGCGTTGGTGGGGGAAATGCCATTCAAGTGACGACGAATCGCCCCTTTTCCGACGCCCAAGCTCAAGATCACCTGAAATGCGCGTTCAGCCAGAATCATGACCGTCAGCGCGGAGCAGATCAGCAGTGGCCAAGTCATCAGGCCGAGTTGTTGTTGTAATTGATGTAGCGGTTCCATTATCCATCCAACCTAAAACGAACGGGGATTTGCACTCGGTGAGCAAGCGCTTCACCGTTGATGATGTGCGGAGAAAACTTCCACTGTTTGATGGCATCCAGAGCGGATTGGTCCAACATCGCAGTACCGGAAGACGAAATTAAAATCTGTTTGATTTGGCGGCCGTGTTCATCAAGCCACACTTCATACGTTGCCACGCCCTCAATGCCCCGTTTTTGCGCCAAGCGCGGATAACTCGGACGCACCGGGCGAGAGACAAACGACGGGCGATCCACCATCATCGGTGTGGCATTGGCGCCTTGGCTGCTGACGATGGGGGCGGGTTTGCTCGCGGCTACCGGTTCGACGGGGTTTGCGGCGGGCTTGGGCTTCACCGGTTCAGGTTTGGGCGCTGGTGTGGCGATGGGGGCGGTCGATTTAGCCACGGTGTCGGCCGTTGGCTTCGACGGCGTGGGTTTGACGCGCTTTGGCGTGACTTTGGGTGTCGCTTTAGGTATCGCTTTGGGCACTGCGGTGTGTTTCACCACCTTCGCTGGGGGGGCCGGCGCAGGTTCCGGTGCGGTTTGAGGCGTTGTTTTGTCTGGCACTGTTTTTTCGACAACGCGTTCCTTCGCTTGCTGCGGTGCGGGCTGCGGGGCTGCGACGAAATTAATGGCGACGGATGTGGACTGATTGCCAGCGGGCATCGCCAGCGCAGTGGATTGGTTTGCCACCAACATGAATGCGGCATGCAGTGCAAGAGAAACGCCGCCTGCGACAACATATCTTGGAAAATTCACGCTCAGCTCCAAAGCCTGTGGGTTAGTAAGTTTCAGAATTATCACTCAACATGCAAATAAGATCAATTATCAATTGCATTCTCATTTATCTGTATCTATCATTTTGTCACTTTGTACAGAAGGATGCTCGAGACCAGTCGTATCAAGCATTCGCTAGAGATAATGTATGTTGGATTTAAATAATTTTGATGAATCAATTCTTGGGTTAGAGACCCCAGATCCGCTGCGTTTCGCATTCAAGGCCAAACACTCCGCACACGCGGGTGGCGGCGTGGTGCCTGTGCCGCCGCCATTGGCCCAATCGACGTGGGATCGCATCGCGAATCAAACCATCCACGCCACTCAGCGTTGTTTGTACATTCACGTGCCGTTTTGTCGCGTGCGTTGCACCTTCTGTAACTTTTTTCAGAATGCAGCCAGTCGTGAACTGGTGGACGGCTATTTTGCCGCCTTGATGACCGAGCTACGCGCCAAAGCAGCGTTGCCGTGGACCCAATCGGGCGTGTTTCACGCCGTGTACGTTGGCGGCGGCACGCCGACGGATTTGTCCCCTGCGCAAATTCGTCAGCTCGGACAAGCCATTCGTCACTACTTTCCCCTCAGCAGCGATTGTGAAATCACCCTTGAAGGGCGCACCAACCGCTTTAGCGATGAAATGTTTGATCACGCTTTGGAAGGGGGCTTTAACCGCTTTTCGTTTGGCGTGCAGAGTTTCAATACCTTGGTACGCCGCAGTGCCAAACGCTTGGATGAGCGAGAAACGGTCTTGCAGCGTTTGAGCGACCTCAGTGCCACGCAACAGGCGCCCATCGTGATCGATTTGCTGTACGGCTTACCGCATCAAACACTGGACGTCTTCGAGCAAGATTTACGTGATTATTTGCAAACTGGCGCGCATGGTGTCGACTTGTACCAACTGGTTGTGGGCGGCTCCGCACCGATGCTGAACTTGGTGGAAAAAGGGCGTTTGCCACCGCCAGCGACCACGCCAGACAAAGCGGCGATGTATGAGCTGGGCGTGAACTTTTTCGCGCGTCATCACCTCAAACCATTAAGTGTGAACCATTGGGCGCGTGACAATCGTGAGCGCAGCCAATACAACTCGCTGGCCAAAACCTATGCGCAAGTGTTGCCGATTGGCTGCGGCGCGGGCGGGAATGTCGGTGGGTATTCACTGATGCAACATCGCCAACTGCCAGCGTATATGGACGCGGTGAAACGAGGCGAAACGCCCATCGCGATGATGTTCGCGCAGCATGCGTTGGAACCGGTATTTGCGACGTTGAAAGCCGGATTTGATGCTGGCGTGGTCGCGCGTTCTGCGTTCCAACAGATTGATGGCGGCGACAGTTTTGACCGGCTCAAACCGCTGTTTGCGCATTGGGCGCAGCGCGGGCTCGTCACCAATGACGATGCGTATCTGGTTCTGACACTGGCGGGGCGCTTTTGGTCCGTCACCTTGGCGCAAGCCTGCATTCAGGTTTTACAAACCAACACGGCGCAACATCGTATTGCGCAATAACCTTGGATAGAACTATGGAATCTCTACAACAGCAAGTGGCGCAGCTACTTGAACAAGAACCCACATTGTTACCTGCGGCGATGGCTGAACGTCTCAATGTGTCTGAATTTGATGTGGTCAACGCGCTGCCAGCAGAGATGGTCGCCGTGTTGGCGGGCAGTGACGCTGAAACCCTGCTGAGCGACATTGCCGATTGGGGCACCGTGACCACCATCGTCCAGTCGTTTGGTTCGATTTTTGAGGTCAAAGCCCCACTACCGAAAGGGAAAATGGCGCGCGGCTACTACAATTTGATGGGGCGTGACGGTCAGCTGCATGGCCATTTGAAGCTCGATACCATTGCGCACATTGCGTTGGTCAGCAAGCCGTTTATGGGACGTGAAAGCCACTACTTTGGCTTTTTCAGTGCGCAGGGCGACAACATTTTTAAGGTGTATTTGGGACGGGACGAAAAGCGTGAGTTGTTATCCGACCAAGTCACTCGCTTTAAAGCATGGCAACAACAACTACAAAAATAATGATCGGTTTGAGGAGAAAGTAAATGGATCAGCAAGTAAAGCAGGAGCGCCTGCAAGGACGTCTGGAGCCGGAAATCCAAGCGTTTCGTCAGGAACGTGCCACGCTGCAACTGGCTACTGTCGATGCAGACGGTCGCCCGAATGTCAGTTACGCCCCGTTCGTGCAAAACCAGGAAGGGTACTTCATTCTGATTTCCCACATTGCCCGTCATGCCCGTAACCTGGATATCAACCCTCAGGTGTCGATCATGATGATCGAAGACGAAAGCGATGCAAAGCAACTCTTTGCGCGTAAACGTCTGACGTTTGATGCGGTTGCCAAAAGTGTTCCTCGTGATGCGGCGTTGTGGCAACAGGTGATTGGTCAAATGAAAGATCGCTTCGGTGAGATCATTGATGGCCTGAGCCAACTCGAAGATTTCACCCTGTACTGCCTAAAACCAGAAAAAGGCCTGTTCGTGAAAGGCTTTGGTCAAGCGTATCAAGTATCTGGCGATGATCTGGTGGACTTTGTTCATCTGCAAGAAGGGCATCGCAAGATCTCAAACGGCTGATCGCGTTGCGCGTCACTGCATCAAAGTAAATCTAAGGGCTGCACATCGCAGCCCTTTTTCATGTCGGATTCACCCGTGGATATGGGCATGAAACCGGCGGCATCACCAACATAGTGCATTGTGGTGCATCATTGTGCATGCGATGCATTGGTTTGGTGCAAATTAAAATGAAACAATTCAATAACATAAGTGAGTTGTCCTGGTGACGACGTCAGGATTAGTGAAGTCGTTTTTCGCAGGCGTGAAATTCAGCACAGCGTATTGTTTCTCAATTTTTGGAACGTGCTTTGCATAGTTTGAATGAATAATAATACACATGGATGGTGGATTTATGCAGTTAACGTCGGCGGAGCGAGGATGGCTTCCATGGCTGGGTCAGACCGGAAAATTGGCGATGCGCAAAGCGTGTTTTATGAACCGGAAACGCGTGGGATCGCTACAGCAAACCTTTGAAAATATTGCCAACACACGGGTTCAGATTCTCACCACTTGGGCGGAGAATGAATGGTCATTTCTACACGATGCCGCGCTTTATGTCGCGACCAAATCCCCTCAAGAATATCGAGATACACTCAATCGGTTGCTCAAACGCAGCAGCGACTTGTCTGAGTTGTTTATTGTCTCGCCCGAAGGAAAAATTGTGGATTCCACCTATCCGCCTCAGCAGGGAAAGTCGGTCGTGTCGATGTCCGCGTTACGTACCGGATTGACGCAACCTTTTTTGCACGGGCCTTATCGTGACGATGTCACGTTAGCCATCGGGCCGTCGAGTTCGCTGTTCCATGATGAAGTGACGCTGATGTTCTACCAACCCCTGATCAACGATGGCGTGCAGATTGGCTGTTTGTGTGGCCGCGTACCCAATGATGTGATTGGGGACTTGATCCAACGGGAAGCGGGGCACATCTACAGCGAATCGGGTGATAACTACCTGTTTATGGTGCAATCGCAGTTTGACCCGTCGATTCAGCAGGGCGTGGCGCTGTCGCGTTCGCGCTTTGAAGACAACCGTTTTTCTCATGGGGAAAACCTCAAGGAAGGCGTGAACACGCGGTGGGGCGTGGTGAAAGTGCAGCGTCACACTGAATTTGAAATTGTGTTTAATGATCCGGCCACCAACCAATTGCATCCTGGCGTGCGCGAAACGATCAAAAATGGCAGCAACTTGTTTGTCGAATATCCGGGGTATTCGGACTATCGCCACATTCCCGTGATTGGTAAAGGGGTGACGTTTACCATGCCGGGGTCGGTGGATCGCTGGGGCATGATGTGTGAATCGGATCTGGAAGAGGTCTATCGCCATCGTTCGTTGGCACAAACACTCGACCAACAGTTCACGCTGAGTATCTTCGCGCCATTGTTGCTGCCCTTTCTAGTCAGTTACGTGTATCCGCTACAAGAGTGGCAGTTGCTGCTCTTGTCGCTGCTGATGGGCGCGCTGGCGGTCGGGCTGTTCCATGGTTTTACCTCGCGGCCGATGGCCAAGCACCTTGAAAGTATGACGCAAGTGATGCAGGTTCTGGCGGAAGGGGATGGCAACTTGACTCGGCGATTGGATGCCAGTCGGTTCAAGGCCGATGAAACAGGCGATTTGGGGCGCTGGACCAACAGTTTTATCGACAGCCTTGAAGGCATCATCAAAGAGTTGGTGTTTGCCAGCCGCGAAGTGCAAAGCGTATCAGAGTCGATGTTTCGTCGCAGTCAATTGTTGCTGTCGACCAGTGACACCACCGCGACCTCGATCACCGACATGCTGTCTCTGGCTGGGATTCAAAGCCAGGAGATCAACAATGCCAACGACACGGCCAATGAAATGAATGTGTTGATGCAGGAAACGGTCGAAGCGGCGCAGTTGGATTATCAAAAGGCCGCGGAAAGCGCACACGACATCAAAACCATTGTGCAGTCATCGGCGCAGACGGTGAACGAAGTGAACAGCGAAATGCAGAAAATCGGCGGCATTGTCGCGTTGATTACTGAAATTACTGCCCAAACGAACCTGTTGGCGCTCAATGCGGCCATCGAAGCGGCGCGCGCGGGTGAGCACGGTCGCGGATTTTCGGTGGTGGCCGATGAAGTCCGCGTGTTGGCGAATAAAACCTCACAGGCGGCCAACAACATTGGCGACTTGATGAAAGCGCTGCACAGCCAATCGGAGCTGGCGGTGCGTTACATGCAAGAAGGCATCACCAACGTCGAAAATAGCACCCAAATCGTCGATGATTCCGCGCGTAGCGAGCAACTGCGTTCGTCCGTCACGGGGTTGTTTACCTTGATTCAAGGCATTGCGCGCAACAGTGAAGAGCATCGCCAAACCGCCGATTCGGCGCAGCACACCGTGGTGAAATTGCAGGAAGCCTCATCCGAGTTGGCGCGGCGTACCACGTTGATGCAAAACTCATTGCAGCGACTCGACCAACTGGTTGGGCGATTTGAAGTGAGCAAGGCGTCGTAACGGACGCTTCTGGCGCGATCAAAAAAGGCGGGGAGACCCGCCTTTTCACGTTGAATGAGGTTGGCTTATTTCGAGGTTGGGTGCGGCGTGCGCGCCGATTTTTTCCAAGGCACGGCGAGCAGCGCGAAGATGCCGAGCGCATAAAACATTGACCAACCCAAACAGATAAATACACCGGTACACAGCAGCAGCGCGATGGCGGCCAGTACTTTGGCAAAACCGTGCAGCAGTTTGTAGGCGGCGAACATCGCCAACAGGTAAACCAGCACAAAAATGCTGTTGGCCAGTTTCAGGAAGAATTCCAGATTCAATCCAGACCACTGGGCGACGACACAAGAGACCAACAAAATGAGGCCGACGATCCACGTAGCATGCGCGGGTACGCCGCGGCGTGACAATTTCGCCACGGCACTGTTTGGGCGATATTCACGCGCTTGCGTCCACACCATACGCGACAGGCTTTGCGTGTAGAGGTTCACACTGGCAAAGCAGGCGAAAAAACCCACCAGGCTGATCAAAATGGCAGCGTTGGCGCCGAACAGTTGATCGCTCAGCCATGGAATCGATGCGCTATCAAATTGGGGGCTGCCGTAGGCGCCAAATTTGAGGATCACCACCGAGCAGACCCAATAGGTTGCACCGGCGACAAAACAGCCCACCAGAATCGCAATCGGAAAATCACGTTGCGGATTCTTAAACTCTTCTCCCATGTGCGCGAAAGCTTCGATGCCGACAAAACACCAGAACATGACCCCCAACGCGGCGCCGATGGGCCACATCGATGCTTGGGTTAACGGTGGCATCTTCAGATCGTCACTACTGACATCACCAACCACAAAGAAAGAGGCGATCAGCACAAAGATGCTTAACGCGATGACCGTTTGCAGACGGCCGGAGGATTTGGTACCCGCCAAATTGACACCAATCAGCAGCGCGATGGTCAGCGCTTGTGCCAATAAAGGGTGGTCAATCGGAGCGGGTAACAGTTGCTGTAAAAACCCGGCAGCCAAAGCAATTGCTGCGGGAACGCCTACAGGAATGACGCTAACAAAAAGCCAAGCGACCGCGCGCTCTAAGCGGGCGTTAAACGCTTGTCGGACGAAATAGGCCGTGCCACCGGCGTTTGGGTAACGTTTACCCAAGGCGGCAAAGGTCAGGGCGATCGGGCAGATGGCGACAAATAAAATCAACCACGCCCACAACGAGAACTCGCCCGCAATCCCAGCCGCAATGGCAGGAATCATGAATAAGCCCGTCCCCATTAATGTTGTTGAAAGCTGCCCGATACCGGACAAAAGAGTGATGTCTTGTCTGAGTTGCTGCACGTTCTCGTTCCCTGATCTTTATTATGATTCCCTGTCCATTTGGCATTGCACCAACATAGGGCTTATGGGAAAAAGGATACGCTTAAGTTGTTGTTTATGCATCTGCCAAAGTGGCTGGCTTTCACGTCAAATTGACGCATTTTCTTGGCTTTACCGTCATTTTGACGGTTAAAGTATGCGGAAAGTGTGAGAACAAGTAGTCTCTCTGGGAAATTTATGTCAAATTAGCGAGGAATCAACAGGATAAGTTGGTGGTTTTTCACCGTGACTGTGCGACGAAAAACCTATTTGTGTGGAAATTATAAAAATGGATAAATTTGACAACCAGATCATCAACTTACTTCGGCGTGATGCGCGAATGTCCGTGAGTGACATCGCACGTGAAGTGAGTCTTTCCCGTTCCGCCATTACGGCCCGAATCAAGAAACTCGAACAGGATAAAGTCATTTTGGGCTACCACGCTCAAGTGGCGCAGCCCGAAACAAATAACAATCTGTGCGCTTACTTCGCGTTGAAGTTTGATACCTCGGCCAGTTTGCATTCGTGTGAGCGGTATGCCGAAAAACTGTATCAACTGCCGGGGATCAAATGGTGCCATGCCATCAGCGGGGAAACCGATTTGATGCTGTATGTGGAAGTGGAGAGCATGGCAGAGCTCAATGCGATTCGCGATGAATTGCAGCTCAACCCGCAACTGCGGAATTTGATGACGCACGCGGTACTCAAAGAGTTTTTCAATACCAAAAAGCAGGTGTGAATGAGCGCACAACCGACTGTGGAACAAGGTGAGCAGGCGATGGCCCGCGACGATGTCTTACCAACCAACCGACAGGTGAGTGACGTATGAATCACATCAACCTTAATCTACTGCGTTCGCTCAAAGTCCTGCTGGATGAGTGCCATGTTAGCCAAGCCGCCCATAAACTCAACATCACGCAGTCTGCGGTGAGTCGTCAGCTCAGCCAGCTGCGCGAGCTGTTTGCCGATCCGCTGTTGGTGCGTGATGGCAATCAGTTGATCCCGACACCGAAAGCGTTACAGCTTCAAGCCAAACTCGAGCATTGGTTTCTCGAACTCGATGAGCTGATGGTGGAGGCTGAATTTGAGCCTGCGCAATGGAAAGGGGAGTTTGTGTTGGCGTCGAGTGACTACGTGGCGCAATTTATCTTGCCAGAGATAGTTGAAGCGATGGCGGTGCAATCGCCGCAGGTGTCGGTCAAGTACTCTCTTTGGCAGCCTGATTTACTGCCGCAGATGGCAGAATCCGACATTCAACTCGCTTCCACCATGTCGCCAGAGCCGCCAGTCGGCGTGTCGTCGTTGCTGATTGGCGCCGATTATCCGGTGGTGGCGATGCACAATCAGCATCCGTTGGCCGCGCAAGCCACGCTCACGGTCGATGATTTGCTCGATTACGCGCACATCAAAGTGATTGGCGGCGGCGATAAAGACACTTACATCGATGAAGCGTTGGCCAAATTAGGCCAGCGACGCCGAGTCGCCTTGAAAGTCCCGTTCTTCTCCGCAGCGTTTCGCTCCTTGTGTCTTAGTCAGCATTTGATGGTGGTGCCGGAGCACATTGCCAACAACCTTCAACACCACTATGACGTGGTGTACAAACGCTTGCCCGTGACGACGCCACTGCACAAGTATTGGTTGTTGTGGCATGCCAAATACGACAATCAAGCTTCCCATCAGTGGGCGCGAACGTTAGTCCATGCCATCATGACCGAAACCTCTTATTCGATTGGGTATGATTACAAATCATAGCTTTCATGAGAATTGTTGATTTCAATTAATACGTAAGGCTTGTTAATGTCGTGACTTCACTAAGGAGTTTCTATGACATTCACGGTTTGGCTTTCCCTTCTTACTATCTCGATTTTAGGTGCGATGTCACCGGGCCCAAGCTTGGCAACTGTTGCCAAACATACGCTGGCGGGCGGCCGAAAAAATGGCCTCGCAGCGGCGTGGGCGCATGCGTGCGGGATTGGTTTCTATGCGTTTATCACCTTAATTGGTTTGGCGGTGGTGTTGCATCAATCGCCATTGGTGTTTAAAACCGTGAGTTACGCGGGTGCATTTTATCTGGCGTATTTGGGATTAAACGCCCTGCGTTCGAAAGGCGGCGTGGCTGCGAAATTGGAATCGGGCGAACGGGTGACGGTGTGGCAATCGGCGCAAGAAGGCCTGATGATTTCACTGCTTAGCCCAAAAATCGCATTGTTCTTCATCGCGCTGTTCAGTCAGTACGTCGCTGTTGGCAGCGGTGTGGGCAGTAAAGCGGCGATCGTGATGACGCCGTGGGTCGTTGATGGCCTTTGGTACACCTTGATCACGTTCGTGCTGTCGAGCCCCAAACTGCTGAACAAGTTGCGCGCGAAAGCGGTGGTGATCGACCGTATCTCCGGCGTAGTTTTGATTGCATTGGCTGTGCGTGTGGTGATGACGGTGTAATTGCCCTGGGGTTGCCTTGTCTCGGCACGACCTCCGTTTATCCCAAAGAAAAAGCCGCTGAGCATGTGATGCCAGCGGCTTTGTTGTGTCTGTGATTACGATGATCGGTGATGGCCGCCGGATACGTCTTCAAACTCGCCATCAATAACATGGCCTGGGTTACCCTGCGCCTGATAAAACGGGCGACGTTTCAGTTGCTTTTCCAGACGTTTTCCTGTGATGACGGCGGCGATAGCCAAGGGAATCGCCAGTAACAGGCTAAACATCAAAGCGAAGAATCCGGTGATCAGAGCCAGTGTGGTGACTAGAAATCGATACATGTTCTGCTCCTCTGTGTCATGAGTGGTTACTCTAACCGGGTCAAGATGAATCAAACATGAACAAGATCATTAAGATATTCAGAATAGGGTGTAAGTCATAATGACCTGTTTGAGTGTTTTTACCTGATTTTTGCGTGGTCGAAATGACCTTGTAAAATGTAATGAATATGATAAATGGCATATAAATCATATAGATAAAAATTGGCACGCAATATGCCATAAGAGCTGCGGAAAGCATAAATAAGCGAGATAAACTCGCCCTCATCACTCTGGAGCTTCAATATGTTCTGTATTCAATGCGAGCAAACCCTATCTACCCCTGCTGTGAAAGGTTGTGCCTATGCCCAAGGCATGTGTGGCAAAACAGCAGAAGTCTCAGACCTGCAAGACGTGCTGGTGTATTCATTACAGGGTGTCTCATTTTGGGCTAATCTGGGCCGCGCATGCGGTGTGACGATCGACGCGATCGACCAGTGGGCGCCGAAAGCCTTCTTCGCGACGTTGACCAACGTCAACTTCGACCCTGACCGCATTATTGAATTTGCTCAGTTATCTCATCAATACAAACGTCAATTGGAACAACAGGTCCGTGCCGCGGCGACGTTGACCGGCTTTGAGATTCCAACATTGTCAGCGGCGGCTGAGTTTGAGCTGCCACAGGACAAAGCGGCGCTGCTGGCATTTGCACCGACGGCGGCGGTGAACCGTGGCAAAGAGAGCCTGCACGAAGACATCATTGGCCTGCGTTTGCTGTGTTTATATGGCCTCAAAGGCGCTGCGGCTTATATGGAACATGCGCGCGTGCTGAGCCAAACCGACGATGCGGTGTACGCGGAATATCACCAGATCATGGCGTGGTTGGGTACGGATCCAACCGACATCGACGCGCTGCTGAAGACTGCGATGCAGATCGGCATGATGAACTACCGCATCATGGAAATGTTGGATAAAGGCGAAACTGAAACCTTTGGTCACCCAGCGCCCAACCAAGTGAACGTGAAACCGGTCAAAGGCAAATGTATTTTGGTGTCTGGCCACGATCTGCATGATCTGGAAAAAATCCTGCAACAAACCGCTGGCAAAGGCATCAATGTGTACACCAATGGTGAAATGCTGCCTGCGCACGGTTATCCAGAATTGAACAAATACCCGCACTTGGTGGGGAACTACGGCAGCGCTTGGCAGAACCAACAAAAAGAGTTTGCTAACTTCCCGGGTGCGATTGTGATGACGTCAAACTGCCTGCTGAACCCGAATGTCGGTCAGTACGCGGATCGCCTGTTTACCCGCAGCATCGTGGGCTGGCCGGGCGTGGCGCATGTGGAAGGGGACGACTTCAGCGCCGTGATCGCGTGTGCGCTGGCGCAACCGGGTTTCCAATATGACGAAATTGAGCACTACATTACCGTTGGTTTTGGTCGCAACGCATTGATGGCGGCAGCGCCTGCGGTGGTTGATCAAGTGAAACAGGGCAACATCAAACACTTCTTCCTGGTCGGCGGGTGTGACGGCGACAAAGCAGAGCGCAGCTACTACACCGACTTTACCGCACAAGCCCCACAAGACAGCGTGATTCTAACGCTGGCATGCGGCAAGTTCCGTTTCAACAAAAATGAATTTGGCGACATCAACGGCATTCCACGTTTGCTCGATGTCGGCCAATGCAACGATGCGTATTCGGCCATTCAGTTGGCATTGGCGCTGGCAAACGAATTTGACTGCGGCGTGAATGACTTGCCACTGACGTTGGTGCTGTCTTGGTTTGAACAAAAAGCGATTGTGATTTTGCTGACCTTGTTGGCACTGGGCGTGAAAGGCATTTATACCGGCCCAACGGCGCCAGCGTTCCTGACGCCGAACCTGATGGCAGTGCTGCAAGCGCAGTTTGATATGCGCAGCATCACCACAGTCGAAAACGATCTGGCGACCATTCTCGCCGCGTAATCACAATCAGGCCCTGCGTGCAGGGCCTGACAACAAGAGGAGAGCATTATGTCTGCTTGGGCAGAACAGGACATTCTCGAATTAGTGTGCGCGCGTAAATGGATGGAAACGCCAGACTGTGTCAGCTTTGAGCTGGCCTCACCCGATACGGTGGCATTTGATTTCAAACCGGGTCAATTTGCCAGTTTGGGGTTTGAGCTTGCCGGTCAAACGGTGTTTCGCGCCTATTCCATCAGCTCGATGCCAACGCAGTCGGTATTGCAATTTACCGTCAAACGCGTGGCGGGCGGTCAAGTGTCGACCCACGTGGTGGAGTCCCTCACTGCGGGGGATGTGATTCGCGTGATGAAGCCGCAGGGGCAATTCAACACGGTCGATTGCCCACCGCGCGAGAAGGTGGTGTTGATCAGCGCTGGGTGTGGCATTACGCCCGTGATGTCGATGGCGCGAAACTGGCTTGCGCAGGGTAACGTGGCGATTGATTTTCTGCATGTGGCGCGCAGCCTCTCGGAAACGATTTATGCGCGCGAATTGCAACAACTGGCCGCGGCATATCCGCAGTTTCATCTCAAATTATTGCTCAAAGATGCCAGCGGCACCGAACATGCGCAGGGGCGTTTGGATCAAGCGGGGCTGCAACATTTGATTCCCGACCTGCATCAGCGCACGGTCTATTTGTGCGGGCCAGTGGGCTTTATGCAGGATGTCGAGCGTTACTTACAGACGCTTGAGTTTGATATGCAGCATTTCTACCAAGAGAGCTTTACACCAGTTTACCAAGAGAGCTTGACTTCAGCGGTGACCGAGCCCGTGCCAGTGGGCAATTCGTCGGTTCGAGTACGCGTGGCGGCGTTTGACGCGACAATCGACGCGCCCAGTGAAAGCTTATTGCTCGAAGCGCTGGAAACGGGTCAACTGCCGATTATCGCCGCGTGTCGCAGTGGCATCTGCGGATCGTGTAAATGCCGCGTGACCTCGGGAACGGTTCGCAGTCACAGTCAGGACACCTTAACGGCTGACGAGATTGCGCAGGGATACGTGTTGGCCTGCTCCACGGTGATTGAATCGGACGTCGATGTTGCGCTCAACTAATCAATGTTGTGCCAACTCAAGTCACGCCTACTCAAGTCGCGTCAACTCAATGCGGCGCAGTGATGCCATCAATTGTTGAACTATTGGAGGGCCAGTGACAGCTGGCCTTCATCGCACTGCGTGTGTTGATTCAAGAAAGTGATAAATGCGCACACCGGCAGCGGTTTTGCGTAAAAATAGCCTTGAATGTAGTCCACGCCCAGCTCGCGCAAAATATCGAGCTGTTCCTGTGTTTCTACCCCTTCCACAATCACCTGCATATTCAAGCTCTGTGCGAGTTGCAGCATCGACACCAACAAGTTGTTGAGATGCAGCTCGTGGCCTAAATTCTTCACAAACACGCGGTCGATTTTTAACGTGTCGAAATGGAACTGACGCACGAAATTGAGCCCGGAATACCCCGTGCCAAAATCATCCACCAACAAGCGAATGCCAGACTGAGTCAAACGCTGAAAATTACGTTCAACGATTTTGAGTTCCTGTTCGCTGAAATCGCCATTTTCTGTAATTTCAAATGCGATGTATTCCGCAAAGCTTGGGTTTGAATTCACGCGCTCCACCATGCGATAGGTGAACGCTTCATTGCACATTAAGCTGCGATCAATGTTGACGCCAATGTACTTGCCTTGCATCAGTTCGGCGTTGTTGTCGACCAGAGCCAACGCGCGGTCGATGACAAAATCTGTCAGTTGTTCAATAAAACCCAACCGCTCGGCAAGAGGGATAAATATGGTAGGTGGAATTTGCCCCTGCGTCGGGTGGTTCCAGCGCAGCAAGGCTTCACAGCCAATCACGTGTTGGGTGGAGGCTTTGACGATCGGCTGAAAATAGACATCAAATTGGCGTTCACGCAGTGCATGCAAAATAGAACTTTCTAGGCTTTGTTTTTGCAGCACTTTTTTGCGCTTGTACAGATATGCAGACAACATCACAAAGTAGATACACAGTAATATCCACGCTTCACTGACAATAAAATGCAGGTAGGTTTTCGGCGTAATATAAAATTCAAGGACCAAAGGAAATACCGAAGATTTAAACTGCAGTGTATTTATTATCTCTTTGATTTCTTTATTTAAAATTTTGTTTTCATAAACTTTAATTTCAAATGGCAGCAGATCTTCATCAATCACATCACTCACAATACGTGTGAGATAACGAGGCGGTATCAACATACTGATACCTTTTAAATCGCTGTTGGCGAAAATATAGATCAGCGAATACGTTTTGGTGATCGCGGTTTTGGTGTACGCTAGTGTTTCGTGTGAAGGGGAGTGCAGGACTCGCTCAAAAATAGACGGATAGATGTTGACGGCGGAATAGCCTTGCGTGCTGGTGCAGTAAATCATCGGTGAATGGTTAAAAATACCGATCTCTTTGGCGTAGTCCGATTGGAACACGCTTTGTCGCAGATGCCCTGCGACCTCTGAACACGGTCGTTCATGTTGCACCAGCGTGATTAACGGTTCTGTTTGCTGACGCGTGTGTTGCAGTGCCTGTTCAATAAATTGGATGGATTCTTTACCTAATCGGTCAAATCGTTGATGGCTGTATAAGGCGCAAAATAAAGCGTAAGCCAATAAAGCAATCCCGAGCAAAATAACCTGATGTATTAAAGATTGGCGGTCCAATCGTTTTAGGAAACAACTCAGTTTTGTTCGAATTAATTGCATACAGTATCGAATTCCAACTTAGCCGCGTTGCCATGGCGAGTATGTTTGTGTGACGGATGGTTTGACCAGTAACTATTTGCCATATTAGGTATTTTTAATCCGTTTAACGAACGAACATCATCGTCGATAGCCATGAAATAGTCAATGTTTCTGCTTATTTCTGTTGATGAGTATGCAGGGTAATTAATTAGGATGTACTGATATATAATTTATATTATTCTGACATTTTAATAATTATAACATTCAGGTTTTAATTCATTTAATAAATAATATAAACAAATAATAATAATAAAAACGCCCCGAATGTTCGGGGCGTTTTGTCAGGTTCAACCGGGGTTATTGAGCATCGACCGTGAGGTCTACACCGCTGCTTTCTGTTTTGAGCTGCGTTTTGCTGTCAAGCAGGAACACACGCTCAGGCGCGATGTGTGCTTCATCCACCAGATAGGTTTTCACCGCTTTGGCACGCGCTTCAGCAAGGTTGCCCAACTGCTCTGGTGTGATGGTAGTCGCATTGACCAGTTGGTTGTAGAGGCCCAGCAGCAAGGTGGTTTGGATTTGTTCATCCGTGACCTCTTTGCCTTCTGCGCGTTCGATCAACTGTTGCTCCACTTTGTTTCGCTCTTGGCGAATGCTGAGATCCAGTTGTTTTTTCGCCAAGGTTTCTACGGCGTCTGCCAACGGCTCAGAATCGGCGATGCGGCTCGCACTGAAGTTGTCAGGAATGGCTTCAAGGCCACTCTCTTCCAGCATCGCTTGCTGCACTTGTTTCTCTGCCAACGCTGTACTGTCATCGTTTGCAGACACTGACGCCGCAATGCTCAGTTTCAGTTGCGGGCGTGAATCCAGCGCTTGCGCCAGTTTCAGCAGGCGCTCTTGCTCTTCTTTGGACAGTTCATTGTCACCAAATGCAAACGCAATGTGGTTGAGTTCTTCGTCCGACCCCACCAAGTTCGCCAGCAGTGAGAACGGCGCAGTCACCGCTTTGACGATGATGTTGCTGAGCGCTTTTAGAATCACGCTACCGAAGCTGAAGCTTGGATCTTTGACATCGCCAGACACTTGTACGCCCAAGTCAATCACGCCGTCTTTATCTTGCAAAATGGCGATCGCAAGGGTCAGCGGCAGGCTGGTGGCCAGATCGGATTCACTAGGTTTACCCAGTTTGAGCTGGTCGATCACCAAATGGTTGTTGCCTTCCAGTTGGTTGTTGTCCAGCTTGTAGTTCAATGCGAGAGACAACTGGCCTTTGTCGATGTAATAGCCCGCATACGTGCCGGAATATGGGTTCACGGAGGTTAGTTCTACGCTCTTGAAGACCAAATCCAAGTCCAGATACGGTTTTTCAATCAGTGGGTTAATTTCACCTTTCAGCGTCACAGGCGCGTATTTGTCGATTTTACCTTTGATGTCCACTTGCGCTTTGGTACCCGGTGTGGACGACAAGTGACGGACTGAGCCTTGCAGCGACTCAATGCCAGATGCGAAGTTTGGCGTCAGCGAGTTATCCGCAAAGAAGGCCGACCCGTTGACCAGTTTGACGGCGGCAATATCAATCGCCAGCGGTTTCTGGTTGGCTGGGCTGGTTTTCGTCTTCACCGCCACCGATTTGGCTTGTGGGGCCGACTTCGCTGCGGGCGCTTTGTTTTCTACCACAAGGTTGCCAATGTTGGTGCGCTTATCTTTGGCAATCATCACTTTCGCATAAGGCGCATTGAATGTGATGGTGTTGATTTTGAGCGTATTTTTCTTGGCATCGAAGTTGAGTGCATCGATGTTCATCGCCTGCCATTTGACCAGCGGTTGGTTTTGTACCGTGTCGCGGATCAGCAGGGTGTTGATCGCGGCTGAGCCTTGGTAGCTCGCTTGACCGTTGGCGTCACCGGCATACTTGCCTTGGGTCGAGAACTTGCCTTTGGCCAGCGTGAGGTTCACATACGGCTTGAGGTAAGGCTGCAATTGTGTGAGGTCGAGATCGGTGATCGCCAATTGACCCTGGGCGCTGAGCGCTTTGGCATCGACGCTACCTGAGGTTTTGATTTCGCCACGCGGAGTCTCTGGTTGCGCGCGCGTATTCGAACTGACGGCCAGTGACACATCGTAATCAATGGGCGTGTTGAGATCGCTGATCACCGGACCGGTTTTGATCGACAGCGGGAACACGCGCCAGAAGACGCCGCTACTTTGAACGCTTTCTTTCACGTTGATGTCGGTGTCGGTCATCGCAAATTGGTTGAGGCGCACTAACCAACTTGGCGCGGTGTCATCAGTGCTATTCGCGTTGTCATCAGTACCATTCGCGGTGCCGTTTGCAGAGTCATCGGTGCGAGCCGTGGTCTCCGTGTCGGACTTAGGTTGCGCTGGCGCGTCAGGGGTTTTAGTGCTTGTCGCTTGTTTCGGTTGAAACAGCGTTTGTAGATCCAACCCTTGGCGATCCATTGCTGCATCGACCCACAGTCCGTTGATCTGCACATCAGCAATGTCTACGGTTTGGGTTTCGCTGCTCACTCCAATGCCATGCACGGCCAATGACGGCAGTTTCACCTTCGGTGTTTGCCCATCGCTGATGGTGAGATGATCAAGGTTAAATTGGCCGTTGCTCACCTGATAACGCAGCGCGTCGGTTTCACGATCCAGTTGATAATGAGCGGCGAAGCCAATCATCCCGTCGGTCACGGATGCTTGCATTTGATCGGCGGTAAATGGCCAGAAGGGCGGCAGTGTTAAACCTTGCAGTGCCACGTCACCTTCAACTTTCAGTGGCGCCAATTGGAACTGGCCTTTGAGGGTGAACTGGCTGTTATCCACGCCTCGAATCATGAAGTTGTAATGGTTGGCTGCTGAGGCGAGTTGCAGATTCTTGTCTTGTGCATTTTGCGGCAATGCGAGGCTGTATGCTTGGCTGTCAAATTGTGACAGGTTCAGATTCAGGCCGTCGTAATTAAGTGCTGCACCCGTCACATCGTCTTTGAAATGAAATTGGCCTTGTGCAATTTCAATGCTGCCGATGCGAAACGCAGGAATGCCAGCATCGTGAGTGTCGGCTTCGTCTTTCGGTGGGTTTTGCGCCGCGTTGGCCTCGACGGTATCAAGGATATCGCTGAAGTTGAATCGCGCGTGTTCTCCTGCGCTCAAACGTTGCAGTGCGATTTTCGGCCCGGTCAAGGTGACGTGATCAACGGTTGGCGTGAATGTGAACAAGCTTTTCCAGAAGCTAAATTCGAGCTCCAGACGATCAAATTGCGTGAAAGCGCTCTGCTCATCTGCTTCTTGAATGGCAAACCCATCGATGCGAGCGCGCAATAAGAATGGGTTGATGCTGACCTGCTGCAACACCACGCTACGACCGGTTTGTTGCGTGATGATTTCAGGCGCTTTTGCTTTGAGCACGGCAGGGGTGATTAAACCTAAGGTGACGGCATAAACGGCATACGCAGATACCGCATAGGCGCCATAGCGTATTGGTTTGGGCGCTTGTTTAAAGCGCTGAGCAAAATGTGACAAGGCGTTTGACATAACAGGGGAGATCCCTTTGTTAACTTCAGTATTTGTCCGTCGTGCGGGCCTCATACCTGCAGGCAATACAAGGGCAGCGGGTCAGGCCGGTTGGATGATGGGTCACCACCTTTGCGCGACTGCCGAATGAGGCGTTCCGAACGAGGGCTTCGTTATGATTGTATATCCTAACCCGAGGCTTGAGGAGTCGAGCCAGATTGTGGTCAATCTAGGGGATTAGAACAGTGGTGTTCAGTGTACCTAAATTTGACGCGTATGAATAAGATTCAACACGAATTTATTGTGTATCCAGAGGCAGAGAGTCGCAAGGGAGAGAAAAAGGGCCGCCCACATCAGGTTAGGGCGGCAAGCACGGGGGTGTGTATGCCGTCAGAAGGCGTGTGTCACGCGAGGTATCTGTCGTGAACCGCCTTCTTCAGGATTGGTTGTTATTATGTTGTGGAGTTGAATGTGTTTGTCTTGCGGTGATTAAGCCGCTGGGTACGTTTTGTAGCGTACGCCCATCATCTGTTCCATACAGTGAACCACTTGGCAGCTGTAGCCAAATTCGTTGTCGTACCAAACGTACAGGACGCAGCGATTGCCTTGCGCGATGGTGGCTGCGCCATCGACCACGCCAGCGTGGCGAGAGCCAACCAGATCGGTCGAGACAATTTCAGTGGATTCGGTGTAGTCGATTTGCGCGGCCAGTTTTGAGTTGAGCGCCATCTCACGCAGGTAAGCGTTCAATTCTTCTTTATCGGTCTCTTTTTCAAGGTTCAGGTTCGCCACCGCCATGGAAACGTTGGGTGTCGGAACGCGAATCGAGTTACCCGTCAGTTTGCCAGCCAGTTCAGGCAGCGCTTTGGCAACTGCTTTTGCCGCACCGGTGGACGTCAACACCATGTTCAGAGACGCTGAACGGCCACGGCGATCGCCGCTATGGAAGTTGTCGATCAGGTTCTGGTCGTTGGTGAACGAGTGAACGGTTTCGATGTGGCCGGAGACCACGCCGTATTTGTCGTGCATTGCTTTTAGCACTGGCGTAATCGCGTTGGTGGTACAGCTGGCGGCAGAAATGATGGTGTCTTCTGGCTGAATGACCGACTCATTCACACCAAACACCACGTTTTTGATGTCGCCTTTGCCTGGCGCCGTCAACAGTACTTTTGCCGCGCCTTGCGAACCCAGGTGTTGGCCCAAGCCTTCAGAATCACGCCAAACGCCAGTGTTATCGACAACCAAGGCATCGTGGATGCCGTACGCGGTGTAGTCGACGTCTGCTGGTGAGTTTGCGTAGATGAACTGAATGTAGTTACCGTTTGCAATCAGCGCTTTACGTTCTTCATCGATGATGATGCTGCCATTAAACTGACCGTGTACAGAGTCACGACGCAGCAGGCTAGCGCGTTTTTCGAGGTCACCTTTCTTACCACCGCGAACCACAATCGCACGTAGGCGCAGTGGGTAACCCGGACCGCTTTTTTCGATCAGCAAACGCGCCAACAGACGACCGATGCGACCGAAACCGTAGAGAACCACATCTTTTGGCTCATTCATGACATCGCCATTCAGCGCGCCTTGCAGCGCCGTGGCGAGAAAATCTTTCAGACCGTGCGCGTCATCATGCGATTGCCAGAATTGGTGTGCCATTTGACCGATATCAACACGACATGGCGACAGGTTCATGTCAGCAAGTTGTTGCACGATCGGCATGGTTTGTTCGAGGGAAAGCGGGGAGCCGGTGTAGCGGCGAGCAATACGATGAGTTTTGATGATGTCGATGGTGTCAGCGTTGATCAGTGTTTTACCGAACAGGATCACTTCCACCCCTTTTTGACGATAAAGCTGACCGATGAGGGGAGACATGGATTCAGCAATCGTTTGGCTTGTTTGCCATTCTAGGAGATGTTTCTCTGGACTCATTTTTACTCGGGACCTTTCACGTTTCGTTGAGCTTTTTTGTCCATCGGTAGGGAGATGAACAACAGCGGTTTTGCCCGCAGTTTGGACTGCGTTTGGCATAGGGGGAGTTTGTTATTTTTATGTGGCCGGATTGTAATGGCTAACTGGTTATTCTGCTAGGAAAAATAATGACCAAATTTTTTGCTTTAATTTGGTGATAAACCAGTCAATATATGGGGTGGAGGCCGGTATTTTCACCGATTGACAAATGCAGATAGGCCGACTTATTTCGTGCTAATTTGGTTTCATATCTAGCTTGTCGGTCTTGTTTGCATTATTTGTTTCACAAAAATGTAATATTCATCAAGTTACCCCCTTAAAAGGTAAACGAGATCGCCAAGGAAATAATGTGTGCTTGGGTTTCGATGCCGGTTGCTGGGTTTTGCGCTTTGGTGAAGTGGCCGCTCAACGCATTTTCTGTGCTATTGACCACTTGCCACTCTCCATTGAGCGCGACATTGGGCACAATGTTGTATCGCAGCCCCACCAGATACGAGTCGTTGTCATACAGTTTTCGCCGTTGTCCGTATTGTAGATAAGGCTGCCATTTCCCAAATTGGCGTGCCAATCCCACGTACCAGTTTGAGTAGAGTTGATCGTCGTAGATGTATTCGGCAAACAGGTGATACGGACCGAGCGCATAGTTCATGCCCAGCGCCAACAAATCCATATCGTAATGCGAGACGTTGTAACCGCCGGTTTGCAGATCCGCTTCACTGGTGAGATACGCCAAACGGAACACGTTATCATCGCGATACCAGTCGACCGTCAAGCCGTAGGCCGCATCAGCATCCAGCGTGTATTGCATGTCGTAAATCTGGTAATCATTTTTACTCGGCAGCGCTGCAAAGGTCGATACCCGCAGTTGTGAGGTGTCGGTGAGCATGGTATTCCACTCAAACGATGCGCCATCATAGTGGGTAATGCCCAGCAAACTGTCGTACACATCTTGGGGTGGCCGAATCCACGGGTAGGCGACCGAGACATAATAATATTCCGACATCATAAACACCGGCAGGCGCAAGCGACCGACTTTCGCGCTATAAGCGCCCCACGCCGATTCCAAATAGGCCCACTCGAGTTCGGGGCTGGAAAAATGATCTTGCGGGCGTTTGACGCCTTGCACCGACGCGCGCCAGCGATCATTGAGGATCCAATCCACTTGCAATCCCAGCGTGGTATCACAATCAAAACACCCGTCGTCATCAATATCCCGATGCACAAAAATCGGCACGGATGTGTCAGATTTGGCGGCAGACACGTTGCCAAACCCACTGACGCGCAGATGTTCCCCGACGTTGATTTGACTCATCGCCAGTGGAGAAAAAAGAATGAAGCCAATGAGAGACGTTGCGTTCATAGTGGTTCCTCACTATTGAAGACATAGATGACATGGACGGAGCCTGTCACCCAACTCGCGGGGATATAAGCGATGCCATTTTTATTGTGGGTGAGCCAAGCGATGACCTCTTGGATGTCGCTCTGTTTCGCCTCGAAAGGCGCTTTGCTACGGCCAGAAAAAGTCTGCCGCGCCCAGATCGCTTGCATCTGCGCCGGGCTTTTACCGAGCAGGCCGTAATAAAACTGCTGACGCAGGGGGGAGTTCTGCGGCAGGTCGAGCAAGGAGATGTTGATGTCGTCGATGTGGCTCAAGCGGCCGCGGTACAGCATCTTGACTTGGCTGGCTTTGAGGGGCGGCAGGTTGGGATTGAGCGTCACAATGGCGTACGACTCCGGGTACGCGGCGGTACTCCAGAACAGCACAAGGGATGTGATAACCAACCAGACTCGTTTCAGCAAAAACGGTTTTCCTTCACCTAACTGACTCAACTTTCTTGAAATTATGGGCGCAAACGGCACAAACACTGTCTACTCTTTAACCATAGGCTAGGTCTCTTCACATTCAAGGTTAAGGAATGCGCACTGTTTCTCGTTTCTCAATAAAAGCTCGACTGATGCTGCTGTGTCTCATGCCGATGCTGGTGATTGGTTGGGGAACTTGGAATCTGTTCAGCCAATTCCAAACGCAATTGGTCGCTTACCGTGTGATCACCAAAAAAATCGATGCGTTGAATCATCTGACGAACGCGACCCATCTGGCGTACGACATGCTGATCGGGCGCATTCATCAAAACGACGTTCAGCGCTTGCGGATTGCTCTCGACAACGAATTGACCCTCGTTGGCGCCAACATCGATGATCAAAATCTCATGCGCGTGTCCGGGAATTCGGCCTCACTAAGTAGCAGCAACGTCGCAGAGCTAAAAAGCCTCGCCAGCGAAATTGCTTCGGCGACGGTGGCCGAGACCCACGAATACGGCACCTGGACGTTTGATTTGATCTACGAATTGCTCACCGACATTCAAAAGCGCAGCAATCATGAAGCGCCCACCGACATTCATACTTTGGATGTGGTATATGACGATTTGAGTTGGTTTTTATATTGGATGCAGCGTGAGGCGTGGTTTATTCGCGATTTATCTCAGACGGACACGCTGACGCCCCAGCAGCTCGGTCAGTATTTCCAAATTGCGGAGCGTGAACAGCAACACCTTGAACGCTTTATTGATACGGGCGCCAGTTCGGTTCAGTTGGATCAGATCGTCAAGTTATTTGCCCAACAAGATTTTCGCCAAGGCGCCATTCTGCGCGACAAGATCCTGCGCCAAGAAGTGACGCCCAGTGAGTTGAGCGGATATGTGCAGACGTTGGAGAATCGCCAAGCGGCGGTGCAGAAGCTGTTTTTGGGCTTTTCCGAACATCTGTCGCAGCAAATTGATCAACAGGTTCGTCAGGAAAGTCAGCGGATCGCCGTGATCAGCGCTGTGGTGGCGGGGGTGTTTGTGCTGCTGTTGGTGCTGGGCCTTGGGACGTTTTATCGCATTTCGTCCAAGCTCAATCGGATCCTCGCCACCATGGGGCAGCTACGGGACAAGCGCGATAGCGTGAAGCAGATCGCCATTGATGGGAACGATGAGTTCTCCGATTTCGTCGGTAGCCTCAACCACATTATTTTGGAACTCAAAGCGCATGAAGAGCGTTTGATTCACGCCAAAGAAGAAGCGATTGCCGCCAACCGGGCCAAGAGTTCGTTTCTGGCCAATATGTCTCATGAAATTCGCACACCGCTCAACGGCATCATTGGCATGACTGAAATTTTGGCCTCTTCCGGATTAAACGTGAACCAGCAGGACATTTTAGATGACATTGATACTTCATCCCAATCGCTGCTGATACTGCTCAATGACATTCTCGATCTATCCAAGATCGAGGCGGGCAGCCTGACGTTAAATCCCAATGCGTTCAATTTTGCCGAAATGGTGTACGACACCGTGAATTTGGTGAATGTGAAAGCGATCAGCCAGCACATCGAGTTGGCGATTCAACTGGACCCTGAGCTGCCGGTGATGGTGGTGGCGGATGAGTATCGGGTGAAACAGATCCTGATGAATCTGCTCTCCAATGCGGTGAAGTTTACCCAAGACGGCTATGTGAATGTGGAAGTGAATTATGTCGGTCAAGACACGCCGCTGATTCGCTGTAGCGTCACCGACACCGGTAAAGGCATCGACAAAGACAAGCTGAGCACCATTTTTGACCCCTTTACTCAGGAAGATGGCAGTATTACCCGCCGCTTTGGTGGCACGGGGTTAGGGCTGGCGATTTGCCGCCAGTTATTGGAGTTGATGGATGGCTCGATTCAAGTGCACTCCACCAAAGATTTGGGGAGCCAATTTGAATTCACGGTTCCCGTGACGCTGCCACTCGAGCAGCCAACGCAGCAACCGCTGAATCAAACCACGCTGTTTATCTCCAATAATTCCAATTACTCCGCGGCCATTCGCCGAGAGTGCACGCGTTTGGGACTGACCGTGGTGGAAGCATCGACCATTGCTCATATCGAGGACGCTTCAGTAAATCAAGTGGTGAATGTGCTCTATTGCCACAGTTTGACCCACGGCAAGTTATCCGATATCGATGATTTAAAGCAGCGCTTCCCGCACGCTCGGCTCATCATGTTGCAACACCATCTGTTCACGAATAAAGCCGTCGCAGATGCCATTCATGGTCGCATTACGTTGCCATTTTTGGGCCTGAGATTTGAAAAGCTGTTGCGCGAATCGTCGCCAAGTGCGCTGCTTTCGCCCGTGCAGGATGCTCGCCACCCTCGGCCAGCGCAAGAAGAAGAGGAAGCGACAAATCCCCGTATTTTGATTGTCGAGGACAACTTGATGAATCAAAAAATCGCGACCTTCTTTTTAGAAAAAGCCGGGTTAGCCTACGTGATTGTCAGTAACGGTCAGGAAGCGGTGGACATTGTGACCCAAGGTGGCCAGTTTTCTGCGGTGCTGATGGATTGCATGATGCCGGTGATGGATGGCTTTACCGCGACACGTAAAATTCGCGAATGGGAGTCGGCGCAGGGGCTGAAAAACATTCCCATTATTGCGCTGACTGCCAGTGTGTTGGATGAAGACATTGCCCACTGTTTTGAAGCGGGCATGGACGCTTATTTGCCGAAGCCGTATAAATCGAAGCAGTTGTTTGACATCTTTACTGAGCTAGAAGTCGCGTAGGTTCGGGGTAATCCATCTGCTCGATACGTTCAATAAACGCTTTGGCAGGCAGGGGTTTTGAATAGTAATACCCTTGGTACTCGTCGCAGCCTTCAATGGCCAACAGATGCAGTTGATTGTGGTTATTCACCCCTTCTGCCGTCACCACTTTTCCCATGTTGTGCCCAAGCTGAATAATGGTACGCACCAGCATGTGATCGTCATGGTTGTTGACGCAATTGTCGACGAATGACTTGTCAATTTTCAAGACGTCAATCGGAAGCTGGCTGAGGTAGTTCAGTGAAGAATAAGCCACGCCGAAATCATCAATCGCAATGCGAATCCCAAGGGTGCGCAAGTCCTGACAAGTTTCACTCACGTTTTGTGGTTGCTGCATCAATGTGGTTTCGGTGATTTCCAGTTGCAATAATTTCGGATCCAGATGCGTTTCTCGCAGCGCTTTGGTCACCACATTAAAGATATCGTCGTAGAGAAACTGCACGGTGGAAACATTCACCGCGATGCAGATGTTGTGTCCCGTGATCTGCCACGCTTTGGCTTGCTTGCAAGCTGTCTCAATCACCCAGCGGCCAATCGGAATGATC
The DNA here is from genome assembly GCF_043106745.1 of Vibrio sp. CJQ_6. Lineage (NCBI taxonomy): Bacteria > Pseudomonadati > Pseudomonadota > Gammaproteobacteria > Vibrionales > Vibrionaceae > Vibrio > Vibrio sp. CJQ_6. Next base: position 364,757 of record NZ_JBICMV010000028.1, read on the forward strand.
TGTTGGCTTTTCTCGGCCAAGCCGACAAATTCTTCGGGCGAGATCAATCCTAAATCGGGATGGTGCCAGCGAATCAGCGCTTCGGCGCTGTGTACTTCGCCAGTTTTGATGTCGACTTTGGGTTGGTAGTTCAGGGTTAACTGCTGCTTTTCAATCGCATTGCTGAGTTCGCGTTCCAACTGATAGTTGCGAATGGTTTCACCAATCAGCTCTTCGTCGAAATGCTGAATGATGTTGTTGCCTTTTTGTTTGGCGCGCAGCACGGCAAGATCAACGTTACGACACCAAATATCGCTGTCGTGCATTGCATCTTCAAACAGTGCAATCCCGATGCTCATCGTCATGTGATAGCTGCGGTTGTCGAGCTTAAAGCCTTGGCTGCATGCATCCAAAATGTAATGTGCCACCTGATCCGCGTAGAAACGAATGTCGTATTGGTCTTTCAAAATAATCGCGAACTCATCACCGCTCATGCGGTATAAATCCACCCGTGAAAAATCGAGTCCTTTCAGGCGTTTCGCCAGTTCAAACAGCAGCTTATCGCCTTGCTGGTGGCCCAAGCTGTCGTTGATCAATTTGAAATCGTCGATATCCAGTTGCAGCAGGGCGTAGTGCGTCTCAGTGTCGCGCTGACGTTCAAGTGCTTTGGTGTCACGGGTAAACGCCTTGCGGTTTGCCAGTTTGGTGAGAAAATCGGTGTAGCTGTCGCGGCGATAGCGCTCCAGTTGACGCTGCAATTTCTGTTTGTAATAGACGCCGACGGTCGCAAAAAAGGCAATGGCCGCCAGCTCGACGGCATCTTCTGTAAATTCATAAAACGGCGGCGTGCCGATTTTCTGATATTGCAGGTAGCTCCCAATCAGCAAAATGGCAGACACAAATGGCCACAGTGAGCCAGGAAACAGCACCAAATAGGTCAACGGAATCAGAAGAAATGACTCTTCTATGGCGTCGAGCGTGAGCGGCTCAAAATAGCTGCCCACTACAATGACTGCAATAGACCCCATCGCCGCCAATCGTTTCGTCCAACGATGACGGCTGATCAGCGCGATCAACATCAAGGCCGGGTAGGCATAGTAATATTGTACCGCAGTGTGATGCTCGGTGAGCAAGGTGTAGCTAATGACGGAAACGGAAAGCAGATACAACAACGTAATAACGAAACGCGTACCTAATCCCGAACCTGACTGAATTGACGTCGATGCCATATGGATCCCGTGTGAGTCGCGTTTACGCCGCAAATGAAACCATGTGCAGCAATGATTTTGGATTATGTTTGGAATTGTAGTCCTAGTTCTGTAGGGGCAAAGCCGACTCAAGTCAAAAGCCATCGCTTTATGGACAAAGTTGTAAGGCATTCTCACTAAAGAGACGTATTTAAAAATTCGTTAACTTTTGATGTAGTTCAAAAGGTTGAAAAATGAGCGTTTTTAGGCGAGATCATGCGCAGTAAAAAGCCCTCCGAATGGAGGGCTGATATTATTTATGGATTTCACTGATGGGTTGAAGCTCGTGAACGGGCAGCCAGTTCACCTTCACGCCCGCTTGCAGGAACATATCCTGACTCACTTTAATTTTGTCCCCCCAGCGAGACAAAAAGTCTGCCGATTGCTCTGGGCAATGCACCGCAGAAATGCCAGTTTGAATGATCTTGGCTGCGCAGTTGGGACAAGGGAAATGAGTGACGTAGATTTCACAGCCATCTAGATCGCGCTTGGCAAACAAGATGGCGTTCTCTTCCGCATGCAAGGTTTTGAGATATTTCATATCGCGATCGTCGGTGTTGGCACTATCGGAAATGCCATGTGGGTAGCCATTAAAGCCGACGGAGACGATACGGTTCTGTTTGGTAATCACGGCCCCAACTTGCGTGGAAGGGTCTTTACTCCACGAGCCAACAAGTTCTGCCATTTGGTAAAAGCGTTGTGCCCATTTAGAAATCATAGGATGGTTTCCTCAACAGAGTTAGCGGTCTATTTTGCCGATTGTGTGATCAAGATTGCTCCTAATATCCTTAATTTACCAAGGTGAGTCTAGGAAAATCTGGGCTTTATCCGCCAATGGAACCCAACTGCTTCCTGATTGCTCGGATTGGGGTGAGATCTGCATCAAACTTTGTGGGTTGGGTGTATTTTAGCAATAGGGAATATTTGAGATTCGCTTTGTGAGATATTTCTTACACGTGTTGTAAGATATTGTCCATTTTGAGTGAAGAGAAAAACGAGTTTGTTTTATTAACCTATTGAAATATATCAATATGATAAAATTTTGCCCACTTTCTTGCTCAGTTGGATGTTGTGAGCCGCTTGCTGAAAATCTCCGATGTCGTAATCTCAAGTTGTCAGCAGGAAGCAGACACGGAACAGGAAAGACCCAAGGACAGGTCATCTTCAGGACGAAGATTCGATGATTCAGGATGAATGATCGGCATGGAAAGCGAAGGACATTAGCTGGAAGCTTGGTAACTAGGATGGTTACAACGGATGGTTAATGGACAACTTAAAGGAATAAGGCGTGAATCTGTCAGGATGATGGATAAGGGACACCGCTAGGAAGGCGATGAAACGGAATGCGCTGAAGGATACAGCAGACTATCAAGGAATAGATGCAGGGAGCACCTATTAGTAGCCGGATTGCTGCGAGTAAGAACTGAACCCCACTAAGCGAAAGCTTAGTGGGGTTTTCTTTTATCTGCGCTGACATAACGTGTGGTTCCTTGTGGCACGTTGTCGTCATGACAATAATCTCGATTGCGTGAGGCGAGAAGGATGAATGATAATGTGCCCATCCGCCTGACGGCGTCAGGCCAACCGAATAATGAGAGCGAACACGACGTGGAGAAAACCTCTGAGTTCTTGCTGAAATCCCTAAAAGGTCACCCTGAACCTTACCTGTCGATTGGCACTTTACTGGAGTTGCTGAGACGACGCTCTTACGGGGCACTGCTGATCATGCTCAGCTTGGCAGGGCTGATTCCGGGCATCTCTTTTTTTGCCGGGTTTGCGATTTTCCTATTGGGGTTGCAGCTTGCTTTGGGGCTACAAGCGCCGCGTTTGCCGCGTCTCATTCAAAAGCGCAAACTGCATCGCCAGAAAACCATTCGCTTCATTGAAGAGTTATTGCCGTGGTTTGAACGAGTGGAACACTACATCAAACCGCGTTGGGCGCCGCTTTCCAATGCGTTGGCGCGCCGCGTGATTGGTCTCATCATCTGCGTGCTGGCGGCGGTCGCTGTACTGCCACTGCCGTTTGTGAACTTTCCACCGAACATTGCCATTATCTTTTTTGCGCTCGGTATCATTGAGCGCGATGGTCTGTTTTTGGTCGTCGGTAGCGCGATTAGCGTCCTTGCGTTGTGGGTTGGCTATCTTCTGGTACGTATAGCGATGAACTCGCTGATGCTGGTATTATGACGCCACAATCTTCTGGTTAAGATGAGTAGTAAAAATGGAAGCACAAGTTAAGTGGGTCGAAGCGTTTAAATTTATCGGACAATCTCAATCGGGTCATTCCATCGTGATGGATGGCAGCGGCGGCGCAACAGCGCCAAGTCCGATGGAGATGGTGTTGATGGCGGCAGGTGGTTGCAGCTCGGTTGACGTGGTGGATGGTTTGAAATCGGCGGGTGAGAAAGTGCGCACATGCACGGCGAAGCTGACCACAGAACGTCGCGATACGGCGCCACGGATTTTCACCAAAGTGAACATTCACTTTGCCGTTTCGGGCGACAACCTAAATGAAGCGGTGGTGGCGCGCGTGGCGGCAGATTCGTTAGAGAAATACTGTTCGGTGTGCTTGATGCTGGGCAAAGGGGTTGAGATGACCCACAGTTGGGAAATCATCACCGACTGATGGAAACCGGGCTAACGCCCGGTTTTTTATTGGACGCAATTCGCTGTTCTTGTTGCCTTGGCTATGCTTATAGCACCGTTGATAGAAAACTCAGCAGTAACATGGCGATCAAAGGACGAATCACAGAGTGGTATGCCGATAAAGGGTACGGTTACGTCACCTCGGAGGCCGACGCGTTGCGAATCAAATTTTATCAGCGTGATGTGTCCAACTCTGTCGACTTGAGCGGGCATGCCGGGCAAGCCGTACGGTTTCGCCTTGTGCAGGATGATGCCGGGAATCGCCGCGCGACGCATGTGGATGGTGTGCGTGCTTTTCCTTGGGCGTCGCTGTTGGCGATGTGGTTTTTGGCCGCGTTGGTTGGCGGTGTGGTGTATTGGCGTTACCCCGCTGAAGTGGCGTATTCCTATGGTGCGATGAGTGCCGTGCTGTGGTGTATTTACGGCTTCGATAAACGAGCGGAAAAGCGAAAAAAACCGCGCACTGGCGCGTCGGCATTGTTGAGCTTGGCGCTGCTGGGCGGTTGGCCTGGCGCGTTGCTGGGTCAATACCATTTCAACCCACCTCATCGCTCACTTCTTTATCAAATCGTATTGTTTTTCATTGTTTTAGGACATTTTTTCTTGTTGCTCTGGACGCTCACGCCGACGGGAATTCAGGGGCTAGAAAGCGTTATCGCTTCGCTCCTCGCCTTGCGTTGGAAATAGGGGAAAGTCAATTTGAGGCTTTTACTCTTTTTTCTACTAAAAAAGTCGGTACGCTGTGCGAATAGAATGACAGGAGAACACGATGACCGAATTTGAAAAAATGATTGCCGGCCAAGTCTTTGACGGAGAAGACCCGTCGATCGTCACCATTCGCCAACGCGCCACAGCATTGAAACTACGCATCAACCAGTGCATCGATGACAACGAGCGCAACGCGTTGCAACAACAGTTATTCGGCTCGTTTGGCACCGACAGTGTTGTGCAGCCGCCTTTCCATTGTGAATTTGGACAAACCATTCGCATTGGTCATCACACCTTTCTGAACATGAATGTGGTGATGCTCGACAACGCGCCGATTACGATTGGTGACAACGTACTGATTGGCCCGAGCTGCCAGTTCTACACCGCATCCCACTCGCTGGATTACCGCAGCCGCCGTTTATGGGAGACTGAATCGAAACCGATCGTCGTCGAAGATGATGTGTGGATTGGCGGTCATGTGGTGATTAACCAAGGCGTGACGATTGGCGCCCGTTCTGTGGTCGCAGCCAATTCTGTGGTCAACCAAGATGTGCCACCAGACACGCTGGTGGGCGGCACACCGGCGAAAATCATTCGTCACTTAGCGCGAGAAGAGGACGCTTCTTTCTGCTGACGTTTTCCGCTACAGTGTTGATTCCTTTCATCATTTTTTAGTGGAGTCTGCTTTGTCCCGTCATCGGTATACCCTGTTTGGTATTGCAGCGATTTTGTTATGGGGTTGCCTGATGGGGCTGACTCGCACGGTCGCAGAACAATTCGGCCCGATTGGCGGCGCCGCACTGATTTACAGCGTGGCGTCGCTGTTTCTGCTGATCGTGATGGGCGTTCCTAAAGTTCATCAATTCTCTTTGCGCTATGTGTTGATTGGCGGCGCGCTATTCGTCAGCTACGAGATCTGCTTGGCGCTGGCCTTGGGAATGGCAAACTCCCGCCATCAAGCGCTGGAAATGGCGGTGATCAACTACTTATGGCCCGCTTTGACGGTATTGTTTGCGGTATTGACCAGCCGTCAGCCCGTTAGCGTGTGGGTGTATCCGAGCATTGCGCTTGCCTTTGTTGGCGTGGCTTGGACGATTACCGGTGATCAAGGACTGTCGTTTACGCTGATTGCAGACAACGTGGCCACCAATCCACTGACGTACGCCATGGCGTTTTTCGGTGCCATCATTTGGGCGGTGTATTGCAACGTCACCAAAATTATTGCCAAGGGCCAGAATGCGATTGGCCTGTTTTTTATCGCGACGGCCAGCGTCTTGTGGTTTCAATATGCCATGAGCGATGAAGGCCCGTTGGTATTCACCGCCTCGGGAACGCTCAGTTTACTTTTGACGGGCGTGGTGATGGGCAGTGGTTATGCCTTGTGGAACGTGGCGATTTTACGCGGCAACATGCTGCTGCTCGCCACCTTATCCTACTTTACCCCCGTGATTTCAACGCTGTTTTCCTCCATGATTCTAGGCGTGATGCTGGGTGCGAGCTTCTGGCAAGGTGTGGCGATGGTGACCATCGGCTCGCTGGTATGCTGGTGGGTCACGCGAGAGCGCGCGACGAAAAAACGCCACGCGGTGCCACACGAGTCAGCGCTATAAAGCGACTCCTGTGGCTTCAAACTGCGTTGAGTCTCTGCGCAGTTTGCGTCATTCTTCACTGTCTAAATTGCAACGCCATGAAACGTGCAATCACGCGAAAATTATTCGGCGTTGAGGACTTGACATTTATTGACTCGCTTTGTAAAAAAATAACTTCTCCTCGCTACATCTATATTCTTCTTTATATTTATCTTTAAACGTCACCCCAATTAAAAAGCCTTATTTACCCTGTGGGAATCGTCTTACACGTTCGCAGGAAGCGGATGACATTATTATTTCTGATTTGTTAATAGACTGTCCCTGTCGCTCAAGTTGTCCCACCTGATTCAGGTGAAGATATTAAAAAATAATTTAAGGGTCAATTGTAGGACAAAGTCAAAGTCAACCTTCAAATCGGAGAATAGTTATAATGAATAAGGCACTCACACTAACAACACTTGCAGTATTATTCACGCCATCTCTTGTTATGGCAGAAAGCGCAAACACAATTACTTTCCAAGGAGAAGTTGCTGACCAAACTTGTTCTGTCTCAGTGAACGGCAATGCTGAATCTCCTGTGGTCCTGCTACCAACGGTTGCTGCAACAGATTTAACCGATGGTGCTTCGACAGGCACTACAAACTTTTCTCTGGGTGTGACGGGTTGTACTGCGCCAGCAGCCAGCCTAAACATTGGCACGGTGTTTGTCGGCAACAACGTTACCGCAGCGGGTAACTTGGGCAACACCGGTACAGCAACCAACGTTGTGCTGCAACTTTTGGAATCTGATACAGCCACTGACGCACTGAATCTAACGTCAACGGCCACTGCGGCGGGCTTAGTCCTTGCTGCTGGTGAAACTGAAGCAAGCCACAACTTTGCAGTTCGTTACTTAGCTGAAGGTGGCGATGCGACTGCGGGTACCGTCATCAGCTCGGTACAATACGCGCTGACTTACCAATAATAATGGTTCTTTGTAATCATTCATAATAATGGCGGAGTGTGTATACCTCCGCCAAATAATACTTATCGTGAGGGGATATATGTATTTAGCTCACCGAATAGGTCTAATTATACTGTTGGTTTTTAGCTTTAATTCAGTCGCCAGTGTCGTGATGACCAATACGCGTGTGATTTATTATGAATCGCAGTCTGATAATGGGATGCAATTTTCAAATAAAGATGATTTCCCTTATCTTGTTCAAGTCTGGGTCGACGAAGGCAACCCAAGTTCTACCATCCAAACGCAATCCGATAAATTTTCTGTTGTCCCACCTATCTTTAGAATTGAAGCCAACTCAGGCCAAAGAATCCGAGTGTTTAATACCAACAAAGCATTACCCAAAGACCGAGAAAGTGTTTTTTACCTGAATATGGTTCAAATTCCGCCAACCAGCAAAGCGGCGGAAAAAGATAATAAAATGCTCATTGTTTTAAAAAATAGGGTGAAACTTTTTTATCGTCCGGCTGATCTTCAAGATTCGGTCGAAGAGATTGATCGCAATTTATCGTTCTCCGTCAGCAATACCAATGGCTGGCAAGTGGTGGCTCAGAATAACAGTAGCTATCACGTGACCATCAATCACATCGTGCTGAAGTCTGGCGACAAAACGTGGCCAATCGAAAATAGCATGTTGACGCCCAAGTCGATGTTGCATTGGACACTCAACGATTTTGATCCGTCTTTAACGAATTACGAAGTGGACTTTTACCTAATTAATGACTTTGGGGCTCATGTAAAGAAAAGTTACGCCATCAAGTTATAGAAGACGATTATGAAAAAATTGACAAGTCATTTGATCATCAAGGCTGCTATAACATTCTGGGTGCTGACTCCGATTCACTGCGTGGCGGCTGAAACGTATTTCTTTGATGAAAACCTGTTGCTTGGGGATGGTTATAACAGTGAATTGCTGAAAAAAATCAGTAATGGTCCTCAGGCGGAGCCGGGTGTTTATCAGCTCGACGTGTACATCAACGCCTCATTTTATGGCAGCCATGATGTGTATCTATTTGTGAGTGATGAGAGCGAGCATGCCCTGAACGCGTGTTTAAGCGGTGAGTTTTATCAACAGGCTGGCGTATTGCCTGACGTCGTGCGTCAGTCGCAAAGCGCCAATTGTGAAAGCGGCGTGCAGATCGAAGGTGTCACGGAACACATTGATATCGCCAAATTGAGGCTGAACTTAGGCATTCCCCAAGCTTATTTGGTTCGACATCCACGTGGTTATGTGGATTCATCGCAATGGGATGCGGGTGAACCGGTCTTTTTTAGCAACTACACCTACAACTATTACCATGCCAATTCCAACCATAGTAATGGCCAGGAATTTCGTTCAGATTCCCAATATCTGGGGCTGAGCAGCGGGTTAAATTTAGGGTTGTGGCACCTACGAAATATCTCCAACTATCAGCGTGCCAACAATTCAGGGCAAACGAAAGAGCAGTTCAACTCGATTCGTACTTATCTCTCTCGTCCGGTGTCGCGTTTGAATGGCGAAGTGATTGTCGGGGAAAGTTACACCAGCGGCACATTCCTAGGCAGCATCGGATTTGTGGGGTTGCAGTTTAAATCCGACAGTCGCATGTTGCCGGAATCTCAGCGTGGTTATGCGCCGGTGGTCAATGGGGTTGCTAACTCAACGGCGAAAGTGATTGTTCGTCAGAACGGTCGCGATATTTACCAAACCACAGTGCCAAGAGGCCCTTTCAGCATCAGTGACTTGTATCCTACAAGTTACGAAGGCGACTTAGATGTTGAAGTGATCGAAGCGGATGGATCGAGCAGTCATTTTCAGATTCCATTTAACGCGGTCCCCGGGTCATTGCGCCCCGATCTGCTTCGTTACGACATTTCGGTCGGCCGAACGGACGACACGCAAGTCGAGAAGCTGTTTGCGGATTTAACGCTGGAACGGGGTATCAGCAACACCATTACCGGCAACACCGCAGTGCGCCTTTCGGATCACTATTTGGCGATGTCGTTGGGCGGCGTGTATGGCTCGTCACTGGGAGCATTTGGCTCCAATGTGGTGTTTTCGCACAGCGACACGCCCAACGAAAGCGCGGAACAAGGTTGGCGTTTGGGGTTGAACTATAGCCGTTCATTTGGCAGCGGGACGTCAGTCACGCTGGCAGGGTATCGCTATTCAACCGAAGGGTATCGTGAATTGACGGACCACCTCGGGTTAATGGCTTTAGACACCGACAATACAACGTACACGTCGACGTCGTTTAACCAGAGTCGTCATTTTACCCTGACCATGAACCAGAACTTCGGTACCGGAGGCGTTCTGTATTTGTCCGGCTCTAAGATCCAATATCGCGACAATCGAAAGGACAACGATCAGTTCCAAATGGGGTTTTCAAGCCGACTAGGCCGTGTGAACTATGGGGTGACGTATGCGCGCCAGTACATGAGCCGTGGTATTGATCCTTTTTCGGGAGAGAGTTTAGGTCGTGAGAAAGAGGATATCGTCTCATTGAACTTGTCGTTTCCGTTGGGTGCCGCACATGAACGCAATGCGCCAAATATCAACGCCGGTTACACGCATAGCCAGAGCTCTGGCAGCTCGTATTACATGGGCGCTTCTGGTGTGCTGGATGACGACGCAACGCTGAGCTACGGGATTTCTGCATCTCACGATGAAAGTACAGATGACACAAACCTAGCCATTTCTGGCCAGAAACGATTGTCGAAAGTGCAGCTGGGCGCGAGCTACAGCCATTCGGATCGCTATCGCCAGTTTGGTGCCAGTGCTCGCGGCGCCTTGGTGCTACACAGCGGCGGTGTGACGGCGGGGCACACGCTCGGAGAGACGTTTGCGATCGTCGAGGCGGAAGGTGCCGAAGGAACCGAAGTGCGTAACTCACAAGGGACGCAAGTCGATAGTCACGGTTATGCGTTGGTGCCTTCTTTGACGCCGTATCGCTACAACAAAGTGACACTTGGCGCCAGTGGCAGTGAGCAAGTGGAAATTTTGACCAGTGAAAAACAAGTCGCGCCATATGCGGGTTCGGCGGTCAAAGTGACTTATCAAACGCGCTACGGCCAAGCGGTGCTATTTACAGTCGACGGCGAACAGGAGATCCCCATGGGGGCGGACGTTTCCAGCCCGTCCGGGCAAAGCCTGGGCATGGTCGGGCAAGCGATGCAAGCCTATGTTCGTGTTGAACAGTTGCAGGGCACGCTACAGGTGACATGGGGTAAAGCGAAAAGCTGTCGCTTTGATTACGACATTCGCGACATTGAACCTGCCAGCATTCTGTATCAAGACGTGCGTTGTGAGGCGGAAACATCTCCCCTGAACGACCCACAAATGGCTGATCCCCAAGAGAAAGAGCTACAAACCAGCGCCTCTGACACGCTGACGGTGATGGCGCCAGCGGCTTCGCTGGCTCCATTACCAGCAGTGACACCGGCTGTCACACCAACACGGATGCGCGGTCAATATTGGGTGGTCGCAGGTGTTTTTGATGAGCTGACGAATGCCAGCGCCCAACTGGAACGATTGTTGGATTACGGATTTTCAACGACCCAGTTAGTCGGTTATCGCAACCGCCATTGGATCATCGTCAATAAATTCTCTGACCTGAAATTGGCGTCTCAACACAAAAACGACGTGCAAAGTTTTGGGGTGGAATCGTATATCAAGGTAGGAGGGGAATAGATGGGAAGCAAACATGTCTATTATTCGATTTGTGCGTTTGTCTTGCTGTTTTTGGCCGTGGTTGAAGACAGCAATGCGGCCAGTTGTACGCGTATTTCCAAGACGCAAGCGACGGATGAATATGGCAGCTATGGCGTTTGGGGTGGTGCTTATGATGCCAATAATGGCCCGTTGAATTTGCCGAGTACAATCAATATTACCGATGAAAGTTTCCAACCCAACGGCACTTTGTTGGCGTCTTCGGTGGTGGATTTTGTGCAATATGGGCAAAAAAATGGCTATGACCCAGAGCAGGTTTTATTCTCTTGCACCGCAGACAGTGCGGGCCAGTTGTACGAAATATATGCCACCAATGGTGATGATCTTTGGGGGGGGCTTTACAATGATGGTGCTGAATATGGCCTTGATTATGCTTATGCAACCTACATTCAAAATATGGTCATTCGAATCACCAATAATGAAACTGGCGAATATTTTAAGAAGAATTGGCAATATCGTACGTTAACGGATCTCGATACGGACGCTTCCGGTAATTTATTGGTGAAAGCGAAGAACTTCACTAGTGTCACGATTGAGCTCTATCGCATTGGTAAAGTGCGCGGTGTCACGGCCGTCGGGACGTATGCTCATCCTGGACCGGCTGGTTATATCGCATTTGGCGGCCCGGGGATCTCTTATCCGGCGGATGGCGCAGACAGTCAATTGTCTTATCCGGGTTGGTATCTCTATTGGCCCGGTATTATTAACCTTTATTCCAATGTCGCGATTCGCCGCTCCAAAGCGTGCCGCTTCAACAGTGTGACGCCCACTGTGCTGTTTCCGACAATTTCCACCGAAGAGATCAACAACGGCGGTTCGCGAACTGCCAATATCGACATCACGTATCAGTGTCAATCGGGTTATACCGCTGGCGTGAGCGCGGGGCAGAACGCCGTTGGTTTTCAAGTCAGCAGTGGTAGTTATTCGGCGGCGCTGGCTGAAGGGTTGACGACGACAGGTTCAGGCTTAACGTACCTATTGAGCAACCAATATGGCGTGGACAGCAACGTGGCAACGGGGGTGGGGATTCGTTTAGAGCGTGAGGGCACAACCTTAAACTGGTTGAGCGACGCCAACGTCATGACCGGGGGCAATGCCGACGGTTGGTACAAACTCAACGGAACACAAGTGGCAACAGGCGATGTGGCAGATAGCTATCAAGAGAGCTTTTCGGCCATTTTGGAAGCGTTACCGGGTCAAACGGCGACCCCAGGGAAAGTCTATGCACAAGCTCAAGTTTTTATTCGCGTTCAGTAGCCTCACCTTGTTGCAAGGCTTGCTGTTTGTCCTGCCTGCGCATGCGGGCGTGACGGCTGAAACATCGCGGGTTGTGTTTAACAGCAGCAAGAAAGAGCAATCGTTGCAGTTGGCCAATCTCAACGCTTATCCCGTCATCGTCCAAACATGGATTGATGACGGCAGCCCGCAAGCGACGCCGTCGGATGCGCAATCGCCGTTGATCACCATTCCGCCAGTCTTTCATTTGGCACCGGGGGAAGAGAAGCCACTGCGAATCATCAACGCCAATCAAGCGCCGCAGGCGGTTCACGATCGCGAGCAGTTATTCTGGCTGAATATCTATGAAGTGCCGCCCTCGGAAAAGGAGATGGCGTTTCGCTTGCAACTGACGATGCGCACGCAAATGAAAGTGTTCTATCGTCCGCCGGCGCTGAAAAGTAAACTCGCCTCACTCATTGACGAACAAGCGTTTTCGCTGCAACGTCAGCACATGACGATCGACAATCGCTCGCCCTTCTTTGTGACTTACAGCCAATTTGTTTTTGAGCGTGGGTTGGTGCTGCCCGGCGTTATGGTGTCGCCATTTTCGCAAGCCGATGTGCTGTTGCCGCCAACTCATGGGTTAACCGCAGGCGACAACCTGACGTTTTCCTATATTGATGATTGGGGCAACGTCAACGAAGCAACTGCATCACTCAAGTGACGCAGTGAACGCTTCTGCCCTCGACATCAAAACCCCGCGGTCAACGTCACGTTGCGCGGGGTTTTTTATGCTGCGCTTGAACTCACGGAGGTTTCACGTGAGCCGCATTTTAGGCCGCGTCAGACCATGAAGTGCCCGTTTTCTCGGCGACTTTATCGCAAATGTAATGGCCGATGGGAATGGCAGAGGTTGCGGCGGGCGATGGCGCATTGCAAACATGCAGTGAGCGCGGGCTTTCCGCAAACAGAAAGTCATGCACCAGTGAACCATCTTTCATCACGGCTTGGGCGCGAATGCCAGCCGGATAAGGTTGCAAGTCGCTGACCTTCAAGGAGGGGCAATATTTCTGCACCATTTTCAGGTAGCCCGGTTTCCACCACGAATTGAACGTTTCAACCAATCCGGTTTTCAGATGCTTGCGGGTGACTTTCCAAAATCCGGGGAAGGTGAGCATGTCTTTGATATCCCGCAGCGACAGGTTAATTTTGCCGTAGCCTTCACGCTTCCAGCCTTGCACAGCATTCGGCCCGACCGTGACGCTACCATCAATCATACGTGTTAAATGCACGCCAAGAAACGGCAGGTCTGGATCGGGAATCGGGTAGATTAGGTGATTGACGATGCGGTTGTGTTTCTCTGGTAAACGGTAATATTCGCCGCGATAGGGCACGATCTGAAAATCGGTATCGATGTTGAGCATGCGCGTGATGCGATCGGCCATCAAGCCTGCGCAACTGATTAAAAACTGCGTGCGGAACGTGTGGGATTGGTTGCCGATTTGGCAGCGAAGCCTGATCTGCTCGGGAGTTTCTTCGATATCGAGCACTTCGGTTTTTAAGCTCAGTTCGCCCCCAATGGCGGTGTATTCATCGGCCATTTTTTGTGTCACCAAGCGGTAATTGACGATCGCCGTCGATTTGACATAAATCGCGCCGTTACCGGTGATGTTGGGCTCTCGTTGACGCAGTTGTGCTTCGCTCAACAGTTCCGCTTCAATACCGTTCTGCGCGCAGCGTTCATAGAGCGCTTGCATGCGTTGATATTCCACCGGATTGGTGGAAACCAGCAACTTCCCGCACTGTTCATAAGGAATGTGGTGTTTTTGACAGAATTGAATCGTCTTTTCGACCCCTTCGCGGCAAAAGCGTGCTTTCAGACTGCCGGGTTGATAATAAACCCCCGCATGAATCACGCCGCTGTTGTGCCCAGTCTGATGCATGGACACGTCATATTCTTTTTCGACCACCAGAACACGCGCGTGGGGATGACGTTGTTTGAGTTGCCACGCGGTGGATATCCCTACAATGCCACCGCCAACAATGACATAGTCGTACGACTGCTCCATGTACAAATCTCCAAATAGCTTGGCCCGTGTCGGACCACGGGCTGATAATTATCGTTGGGTTTGAACAGGCTCGGTATGAGCCTGTGTGCTGCTTGAGGCGGTTGATTAGCGCGAGAAATAACCGCGTTGGCGAAGTAATTCGCGGCTCAGCTCTGGATGCGGCACAAATTTGTCTCGCCCATGCAGCCAGCGATGGTTATGGATCACCAGCATCGAACCGACGTTCACGCGCACATTAAAACATGCGGGATCGTGCTCAAGTGATTCGCCCATTTCATACAGGTACAAGCCTTCACGCACATTTTTCGGCTTGGCAAATTGGTCGATGAACAGCATGTGCGGTTTGCCGTCGGCATCCTCTTCAAAAAAGACGGGGTGCGCAATGTCATAGCCCGTGTTTTTGCTTGGCGGCGCGCCCCACGTGATGTCTTGTTTCGCCATCGGATGGTTGTAGAACTTGCCCAAGTCTTGCCAGTCGTCGAGGTGCAGGAGGAGCGAATCGCCGCCTTCCATGTGGCTTTCATGCATTTTCATCATGAGGACAAAATCAGTGCGTTCATTGACATACGTGCCGTCGTTGTGCAGTTCCATTCGGCGATGTGCTTGGCGTAAATAGCTGTCGCTGTTGTCGACGTTCTTCACAGTGAATCGCGCGTAATACTTGCCGTACATCGCATCGAAGTTAGGCAAACCAATCAGGTGCGAAATGGCGGTCGAGAGTTTGACGAAATAACGGCGTTGCGTTTCGGTATCTTCAAATTCTGCTTGCACGTCTTTGTCTGCTTCCAGCAGAAACGCCCCTTGGTCGCGGTCATCAATGATGCGCTTGAGCAGCGAACCCAGTTGGTAATCCGACGCTTTGTCGAGCGCATCGGCGACTGCAAAGCGAAGAAACGGTTTGTATTCAATCGATTGAAGATCCCACTCACACGTCAGGTCATTAAACTTTTCCAATAAGCAGCGTGCCAGTGTCACCACTTGTAGGCGTGGGGTGGTTGAGTGCGGTTGTACGGTGAATGCGTGTTGCGCGGTCACTTCGGCGTCTTTTGTTTCCAGTCTCATAGAGTGATTCCTATCCTTTCATGTCAAGAGGGGTTCCGTGTTCGCCTTGTGCTGGAATGAGCTTTCAGCCGTGCAGGCAATTGGGGTAAGCACGCTGCTTTCTTATTGCGGTTGCTGTTATGAAAAGGTAACTGAATTGTTGTTATATAATCAATATATTGAAAATATACTTTCAATCTATTTAGTTGATAGTAAATGGCGATATTGAGGATGAACACATCGTTTACTCACCATTTATTAATGAAATCGATGTGTTTCATCATCGATTGATATTGAAACTGCCTGTTTGCAGCTTTTTTTCATCGACATTTATTTGTTGGTCTCTCAAAAGCAGAGATTCGGTTTGTTAGAGTTGTTAATGCTGTGTAAAAGATTTTTTGAGGAACAATACCAATAAAAAATGTGAGGATGAGAATGAAGAACACCATTAAATCGCTGCTGTTTGTCTCCCTGTTTGGCTTTTTAAGCGGAGCGCAGGCAGAAAATTACACCATTGGCACGGGAAGTCAGAGCGGGACTTATTACCCTTATGGTGGCGTATTGGCGCAGATCTGGAGTGAAAATTTGCCGGATTTCAACATGCGGGTTGAAGTGACGGCGGCGTCGGTCGAGAACACCATCAAAGTGGTTCAGGATAAACAGTTGGTGGGTCTTGCCATGGGGGATGTGGTGATCCAAGCGCAGGAAGGCAGCAAGCCATTTCCGCGTCCACTCGACGTGGCCGTGCTGACGGCCTTGTATCCAAATGTGGTGCAGTTTGTCGTGATGGCTGATTCCGATATTCATTCTCTGCGTGATTTGGCGTCGAAAACTGTGTCGTTGGGCGCGCCCGGTTCGGGGACTCGCGTGAGCGCGAAAAGCATTCTTGCGGCGCTCGGCGTGGATGAAAAGCGTATGAAAGTACAGTCACTGAATTTCTCGGCCACCACTGAAGCGCTGGCCAATGGTCAGATTGATGCGGGCGTTTTTGTTGGCAGTGCTGGCTTGGGAGCTATCAGCGAGTTGGCGCTGACTCGCGATATTCGCGTCCTTAATTTCTCTCAAGATGATTTGGCGACCATTCAGAAAGCGCTGCCTGCGTATCAATCCGTGAGCGTGGATCAAGGAGTCTACAACGGTGTCGAGCGTTTTACGGCACCGGCAGTGTGGAACGTGTTGGTGGTGAACCAACGTTTGAATGACGAGCTGGCGTACAACATGACTCGGCTCATTTTTGAAAACGCGTCCAAAATAACCAATGCATTGAGTGTGGCCAAATACACCACCCTCGACAACATGAATCAACTCAGTGCAGTACCGCTGCATCCGGGAGCACAGAAATACCTTCTGGAACAACGGAATAAGCAAGCAGAGTAAGGCTGGGTGACTCATGAAAGGCAACATAGACTGGAACATTTGGGTCACCGAACGTTTGATTGCTGTCGCTGCGGTTTTTGCGGTGCTGCTGTCGGCATTTCAGATTTGGCAGGGGATCACCGCGTCGCTCGCCTCACCCACCTTTCGGCCGATCCACCTGAGTTGGGTGTTGGTGCTGGTGTTTTTGGTGAAGCCGCTATTCTCTCAAAAGGCAACCCCGTCGGTGTACCTGCTGGGTAGAGTGCTGGATCTGCTGTGCATTCTGGTGACGGTGTGGGCAACTTGGCGCATCAGCATTTTTGATTACGATGACATGAGCTTCTTGATGGATGGTCTGCAACCGGCGGATACGCTTGCCGGTGTGTTGGTGATCGCGATGTTGCTGGAAGCCACGCGTCGTACGGTAGGGGCGGTGATGTCTTGGCTGGCGATTGTTTTTATCCTCTATGCCATGTTTGGCGCCAACTTGCCCGATGCAATTGCGAGCAACAGCTTCTCGATTGAAGAAATGATCCGATTCCACATTTTTTCAACCAATGGTGTTTATGGCGCGCCGCTTGGGATTGCCGCAGGCGTGGTGTTCACCTTTGTGTTGTTTGGTGCCTTTTTGCAGGTCACGGGGGCTGGGCAATTCTTCATTGATTGCGCCTTTGCCTTGGCGGGGAAATACCGTGGCGGCCCGGCGAAAGCCAGTGTGGTGGCTTCGGCCGCGCTCGGTTCAATCTCCGGTTCGGCCATTGCCAACACCGTCACCACCGGTTCGCTGACGATTCCGATGATGAAGAAGTTGGGGTATCGGCCTGAACAGGCGGCGGGTATTGAAGCGGCGGCGTCGACGGGCGGGCAGATCATGCCGCCTGTCATGGGCGCGGGGGCGTTCGTGATGGCGCAATTTACGGGGATTGCCTATGCCGACATCCTGATGGTGTCGATTGTGCCGTCGATACTCTACTTTCTGTCAGCGTTGCTCTACATCCACTTGATGGCCTGCAAACTCGGCTTACAAGGCATGTCGCAGACCGAAAAAATCAAAGTCGTGTTGATGCGGGGTTGGCATTTCTTAGCGCCACTGCTGTTCACTACTGTACTGCTGATGATGAGTTACTCGCCAGTCTTGGTCGGCATTGCCGGTTGCGGCGCGATATTGGCCGCTTCTCTATTTCGAAAATCGACGCGCGTGTCATTGGCGCTGATCATCCAAGGCATGAAAGAGGGCGCGTTGATGGCGCTGCCAATCTCGGTGGCGTGTGCCAGCGCTGGGATCATCGTTGGCGTGATTGGCCAAACGGGCATTGGTTTGCAGTTTACGCAGTTCTTGCTGGCGATGTCTGGCGGGCAATTGTGGTCGGTGTTGGGGTTGATTGCCATCGCAGCGTTGGTGCTGGGCATGGGGTTACCCGTGACCGCCGCGTACATTGTGCTGTCGGTGATGGCAGTGCCCGCATTAACCGGGTTGGGCGTGAGTTTGCTCGCTGCGCACATGATTGTGTTTTGGCTATCACAAACCTCAAATATCACGCCGCCAATTGCATTGGCCGCATTCGCTGGGGCGGGGATCGCGCATGCTTCTCCGATGAAATCAGCGATTCAGGCCATGAAACTGGCGCAAGGCTTCTTCTTAATCCCCATCATGATGGCTCATGGGGCACTGATCTGGATGCATGAGTTTGCGTTGGTGCCGTTCGTTCTCTCGGTGGTTTATACGTTGGCGCTCATTGTGTCCTTTGCGGGTAGCATTGAAGGTCGCTTATTTCATCCCTTGTCCGTTTGGGCGCGAGCGATGTTGTTTATTGGCGCGTTGGCATTGGCCTTGCTCGATAGCGATATGATCAATATCGCTGCAACGATCGGGATTGCGATGATTGCGGCGCTCAATCAACTCAAAGGTCGGCAAGTGCTGAACGCTCGCACAGATTAACGAGCGCCCGAAATAAACCGCAGCTCCTCCGTGTGCTTCACCGAGGGGCTGTTTTTTTTGTGTTGGTTGATGACAGCAAGCTCGCCAGAATCCCGTGCGAGCGGCTTCAAGAAAGCTTTGTGTCTTGAAGGTGGGTTTGATGATGATTCGTCTTGTGCCAATCTTCCATGAATTTCAGGAAAGCACGCGCGGCGTTGGAGAGGTAATGACTGCTTTTCCAGCCGATGCCAAATTCAACTTTGATTGGCGGATTAAACGGCACGCACACCAAGGGTTCATTGTCGTGAATAATGCGTCGCAGGCAGGTGCTAATGCCAATGTCTTTTTTCAATAACGCTTTCACCAATTCAATCAGGTTGGTTTCATAGCGGATATCGGGCGTGATGTTGTTATTTCTGCAATAACGACTGATGGCTTCTCGCAGTAAATAACCATCCCGAAACAGGATCAGCGGCTGTTGACAAAATTGCTCCAGCGACACTTCGGAACGCTGCGCAAAGGGGTGACTTTTATTCACACAGGCGACGATTTCTTCCGGGCACAGCGCCACATAGCGAAGTTGTTCGAGAGGTTGGTCGGTTCGAACAAACGCCAGATCCAACGCACCCTCTAGCAGCATTTTTTCCAGTGTCGCCGTGCCATGTTCTTGAATATGGATGCGAATGTTGGGGTAGGTTTCCGTAAACGCTGCTAATGCTTCGGGGAAAAAGTAGGAGCCGAGCATCGCCGAGACCCCAAAGTCGATTTTGCCGCGTTCGAGCCCTTTGAGTTCGTCCATTTCAATTTCGGCTAAGGCGACATCTTCCAAAATGCGTCGCGCATGGAATAACAATCGCATGCCATCGGATGTGAGCTGAATCTGGCGATTGGTGCGGTTAATCAGTTTCAGGCCAATCTCTTTTTCTAACTTTTGCATGCTGACGCTCAGCGCCGATTGGGCAATGTTGAGCTGATCGGCGGTTTTGGTGAAATTGCCATTGGCCGCGAGCGCAACGAAGTATTGAAGGCGTTTCAGTTCCATAATTATATTTTTCGATGAGTAGGGCTATTTCAATCTAATTTATAGATACATCGTTGCAATTCAAACGCGATGGGGGATTTCATGCGCTTAAATGCTCAAGATCAGTGGAGGCTCACAGTTTATGGGCATCGCTCAAATGTCTTCGGACCCGCATCGAGTCGTTTTACATGCAGCATTTATCACCGGCTCGAATGGTGGATTTTAAATATATGATTTTTCATATATATGGCTTTCCATATATTTTGAACGGCGTTAAAGTAGGGCCATGATTGCGATGGCTGTGAACGTCTTTTGGCATGGTTTCACCGCCAACATCAAGGGGTTTGGAGGATAAAATGGGATTGTTTGAACGGTATCTCACCGTGTGGGTTGGGCTCGCCATTTTGGGCGGGATTGGATTGGGCAGCGTGGCGCCACAAGCGTTTGCGACCCTTGCCAGTGTGGAATGGGCGCACGTGAACATTGTGATGGCGGTGCTGATTTGGTTGATGATTTTTCCGATGATGGTGCAGATTGATTTCTCATCTTTAAAGGATGTGGGCAAGAAACCCAAAGGTTTGGTGCTGACGCTGGTCATCAACTGGCTGATCAAACCGTTCACCATGGCGTTTTTAGGGTGGTTGTTCTTCAAAGGGCTGTTTGCTGATTGGGTCGACCCGCAAACCGCCAGCGAATACATCGCGGGGATGATTCTATTGGGCGTCGCGCCGTGTACGGCGATGGTGTTTGTGTGGAGTCAACTGACCAAAGGTGATGCGAATTACACCTTGGTGCAGGTGTCCATTAACGACATTATCATGATTTTTGCGTTCGCGCCGATCGCGGGGTTCTTGCTGGGCGTCACGGACATCACCGTGCCATGGAATACTTTGCTGTTGTCGGTGGTGCTGTATGTCTTGATCCCGCTGGTGGCTGGGGCGATTGTGCGTCGTCAACTCGAAAAAGGCGGCGATCACACTCGCTTGAATCAGTTCCTTGCCACCATGAAACCGTGGTCGATTGTTGGCTTGTTGGCCACAGTGGTGCTGCTGTTTGGTTTGCAGGCGCCGACGATTTTGGCGCGTCCGGAAGCCATTGTGCTGATTGCCATTCCGCTGCTGATCCAAACCTACGCTATTTTTGCGATTGCGTATTGGGCGGCCAAACGCATGAAGCTGCCTCACAATGTGGCGGCGCCTGCCTGCATGATTGGCACCTCGAATTTCTTTGAATTAGCGGTGGCTGTGGCGGTATCGCTATTTGGCTTGCATTCGGGAGCCGCGCTGGCGACGGTAGTTGGTGTGTTGGTGGAAGTGCCGGTGATGCTCTCACTGGTGTGGTTTGTGAACCGCACGCGCGGCTGGTTTGATGTTGCGGCGTAGTCAGAATGGCGGGTAATAAAAAAGGCACGTCACTCGATGATTCGAAGTGCGCGTGCCTTTTCAGTTGGCTTCCAGCGTATCGCTTAGCGTCGTGTCTGCATTGCCAGTTCAACGGCGCGTAGCTGTGCCAGCGCTTTGGTCAGTTCAATCTGCGCTTGCGCGAAGCTGATATCATCACCGTGGTGACGAATATTCTCTTCTGCGGCTTTGCGTGCTGATTCAGCACGTGCGCGGTCGATGTCTTTCCCGTGCAATGCGGTATCGGCCAGAACGGTCACGGCATCCGGTTGGACTTCCACCAAACCACCGGAGACATAAATAATCTCTTCTGGTTTGTGCAAGTCACCGACAATACGTGCCACGCCCGGTTTGATCTTACTGATCAGCGGAGAGTGGCCCGGACGAATGCCGAGCTCACCGTCAGCACCGGCGATGGCCAGGCCATGGGCTGGGCCAGAGTACAACGTGCCTTCGGCACTCACTACGTTCAGTTGAAACGTGTTTTGTGTAACAGCTATCGCCATGTTGCCTCCTGCCAATTAAACTGTTTTGGCTTTTTCAAGTACTTGTTCGATCGTGCCGCAGTACAAGAATGCTTGCTCTGGGATATCGTCGTACTGGCCATCCAGTAACGCTTTGAAACCAGTAATGGTGTCTTTTAGCGGTACAAACACGCCGGATTGACCGGTAAACACTTCCGCCACGTGGTAAGGCTGAGTGAGGAAACGTTCTACTTTACGTGCACGAGACACCAGACGTTTGTCTTCTTCAGACAGCTCATCCATACCTAGAATCGCGATGATGTCTTTTAGCTCTTTGTAGCGTTGCAGCGTCATCTGCACGCGTTGAGCCACATCGTAGTGCTCTTGGCCCACAATTTGTGGATCCAACTGACGTGAGGTGGAATCCAATGGGTCAATCGCTGGGTACAGACCAAGTGCTGCGATGTTACGTGACAGTACAACGGTCGCATCCAAGTGCGCGAAGGTGGTGGCAGGTGATGGGTCGGTCAAGTCATCCGCAGGAACGTATACCGCTTGGATAGACGTGATCGAACCGCTCTTGGTTGAGGTGATGCGTTCTTGCAGCACGCCCATCTCTTCCGCCAAGGTGGGTTGGTAACCTACTGCAGAAGGCATACGACCTAGCAGCGCTGATACTTCGGTACCCGCCAAGGTGTAACGGTAGATGTTATCGACGAACAGCAGCACGTCACGGCCTTCATCACGGAAACGTTCCGCAATGGTCAAACCGGTCAGCGCCACACGCAGACGGTTGCCCGGTGGCTCGTTCATTTGGCCGTACACCATGGCCACTTTGTCCAGAACGCCAGCTTCTTTCATTTCGTAGTAGAAGTCGTTCCCTTCACGGGTTCGTTCACCCACACCAGTAAACACAGACAAACCAGAGTGCGCTTTGGCGATGTTGTTGATGAGTTCCATCATGTTGACGGTTTTACCCACACCTGCACCACCGAACAGACCGATTTTACCGCCTTTAGAGAACGGGCAGATCAAGTCGATGACTTTGATGCCGGTTTCCAGCAGGGCAGTGCTGTTGGCTTGTTCTTCGTAGCTTGGTGCAGCGCGGTGAATGCCGTATTTTGTTTCTTCACCAATCGGACCACATTCGTCGATTGGGTCACCCAGCACGTTCATGATACGGCCAAGTGTTTTTTCGCCAACAGGCACGGTGATTGGGCCGCCAGTGGTTTCACACTGAATGCCACGTTTCAAGCCGTCTGATGAACCCATGGCGATACAACGTACGATACCGCCGCCCATTTGTTGCTGAACTTCCAGTACCAGTGACGAGTTGCCGCCAACCACTTTCAGCGCGTCGTAGACTTTCGGGCCTTGATTCTGCTCGAACTCCACATCAACAACCGCGCCAATCACTTTGACGATTTTGCCAATACTCATAATAAAAACCTCAAATTTCTCTCTAAACCGCCTGGGCGCCTGCAACAATTTCGCTCAGCTCTTGGGTAATCGCAGCTTGACGCGCTTTGTTGTACACCAGTTGCAGGTTCTCAATCAGTTGGCCCGCGTTATCTGTCGCAGCTTTCATGGCCACCATACGCGCGGCCTGTTCACAGGCGATAGTCTCAACCACACCCTGATACACCAGCGATTCCACGTAACGGTGAATCAAATGGTCAAGGATGTCTCGAGGTGATTGTTCGTAGATGTAATCCCAACGACTGTGTTTATCGCGCTCAATGTCCTCTTTCGGAAATGGCAGCAGTTGCAGTACGTTTGGTTTTTGCACCATGGTGTTCACAAACTGGTTGAACACCATATACAAACGATCGATTTTGCCTTCGGAGTAGTGCTCCATCATGGCGTTCACGGTACCCAGCATATCTTCCAGTTTTGGCTTGTCGCCCAGACCGGAAGTCTGTGCGATGGATTTACCCATCGATTGGAAAAAGCCAATGGCTTTTGAACCGATCAAGGTGGTATCCACTTCCACGCCTTTGGCGCGCCAATCCTGCATCTCAGTCAGCACCTGTTTGAACAGGTTGGAGTTCAAACCGCCGCACAAGCCGCGGTCTGAAGAGATGATGATGTACGCCACACGTTTGATTTCCCGCTCTTGCAGGAACGGATGGCTGTACTCCAGCGTGCCGGATGATACGTGGCCGATCACTTTGCGCATGTTGATGGCATAAGGACGCGATGCTTCCATGTTGTCCTGTACCTTGCGCATTTTACTCGCGGCCACCATCTGCATCGCGCTGGTGATCTTCTGGGTATTCTGAACACTGGCAATCTTGGTGCGGATCTCTTTCGTATTTGCCATAAAGGCCTCCTACTGAGTGATGCAATACCCTTATTGCAGTGCCATGAACGCTTCCATCAGCGCAAACAACTGACTTTCAATCTCGTTGTTGTAGTCACCGGTTGTATTGATGGTTTGCAGTAGTTCAGCCGCATTCGAGCGAGCGTAAGACAGCAAATCGTCTTCAAACTTAGCGATGTCATGTAGCGCGATGTTGGTCAGGAAACCTTTCTCTGCTGAGAAAATCACTACGGCTTGCTCTGCCACACTCATCGGTGAGTACTGTTTCTGCTTCATCAGCTCAGTCACTTTTTCACCGTGGTCAAGTTGACGACGTGTGGTTTCATCCAAGTCGGAAGAGAATTGAGCAAACGCGGCCAGTTCACGGTACTGCGCCAGTGCGGTACGAATACCACCAGACAGTTTTTTGATGACTTTAGTTTGCGCTGCACCACCCACACGAGATACCGAGATACCTGGGTCAACCGCTGGGCGTAGGCCGGAGTTGAACAGTTGGGTTTGCAGGAAGATCTGACCATCCGTAATCGAAATGACGTTGGTTGGTACGAACGCTGACACGTCACCCGCTTGGGTTTCGATGATTGGCAGCGCAGTCAATGAACCGGTTTTGCCTTTCACTTCACCGTTTGTTGCACGTTCTACGTATGCTTCGTTCACGCGTGCTGCACGTTCGAGCAGACGAGAGTGGAGGTAGAACACGTCGCCCGGGAATGCTTCACGGCCTGGTGGGCGTTTCAGCAGCAGGGAGATTTGACGGTAAGCGACCGCTTGTTTAGACAAGTCATCGTAAACGATCAGTGCATCTTCACCACGGTCACGGAAGTATTCGCCCATGGTACAACCGGCGTAAGGTGCCAGGTATTGCAGCGCCGCCGCTTCAGAAGCAGAAGCCACCACGATGATGGTGTTGTCTAACGCGTTGTGCTCGTCAAGTTTACGAACCACGTTGGCAATGGTGGAGGCTTTTTGGCCAATCGCCACGTAGATACATTTCACGCCCAGAGATTTCTGGTTGATGATGGCGTCAATGGCCATCGCGGTTTTACCTGTTTGGCGGTCACCGATGATCAGTTCGCGCTGACCACGGCCGATTGGCACCATGGAGTCCACGGCTTTGTAGCCCGTTTGAATCGGTTGGTCGACCGATTTACGGTCAATAACACCCGGTGCAATCACTTCAACAGGTTCCATGCGATCGAATGTGACCGCACCTTTACCATCGATGGGTTGACCCAGTGTGTTCACCACGCGACCCAGCAGGCCGTTACCCACAGGCACTTCCAGAATGCGGCCGGTGCCTTTGACTTTCATGCCTTCGCATAGGTCCGCATAGGGGCCCATGACCACCGCGCCAACTGAGTGACGTTCAAGGTTAAGCGCCAGTGCAAAGCGGTTATCTGGCAGTTCCAGCATTTCACCTTGCATCACGTCAGACAGGCCGTGAATGGTGATGATACCGTCGCTGACAGAGACAATAGAACCTTCGTTACGTGCTTCGCTTTCTAGATCGAAGTTGACGATACGCTGTCTGATTAATTCACTGATTTCGTTTGAATTTAATTGCATTTCTTTACCCCATTACACATGTAGGTTGGTCGAGAGGCGGCCGATATTTGAGATGACGCTGCCATCAAACACGGTTTGGCCGGCTTTAATCACCACACCACCTACCAGGGATGGATCCAGTTGTTGTTCCAGCGTGATGGTTTTACCAAATCGCTGTGTTAATGCTTGAGTCAGCTGTAGCGCTTGCTCATCATCCAACGGCTCGGCCGTACACACTGTCACATTCATGGTTTGTTGGAGTTCCGCCACATAATCACGGAACTGGCTCAGGACTTCGCTCATCGCTTTGAGCCGATGATTCTCTGCCATCACTTTCAGAAAGTTTTGAAAGTATTGGCTCATAAACTCACCGCCCACTTGCAGCATCATCTCCAGCAGCGGCTGTTCAGAGCTGTCATCATCCATCTCATTGAGGATCAGGATGGTGTTGGGTTGAGTCAGAATCATCTCGGCGATGGACAGCATTTGCTGCCATTCGTCCAGCGCGTCGGTTTCTTTGGCGAAATCAAACGCGGCTTTGGCGTAAGGTTGAGCGACGACAGTTAAGTCAGACATGCGTCCTCCTACATTTCACTGATGAATCGGTTCACAAGATCGCGATTCGCAGTGCTGTCGAGATTACGGCTAATCAGCTTGCTGGCACTTTCGATCACCAAGTCAGCCATTTCCGCTTTCAGTTCCTGACGCAGACGGTTACGTTCGTTGTCGATTTCCGCCTTGCCCTCCGCAATGATGCGGTCTTTTTCTTGTCTGGCGAGTTCCACCGCTTCAGCGACCAATTGGTCCTGACGCTGCTGACCTTGCGCGATGATGGCCTGCGCTTTTTCGCGCGCTTCGGCAATCACTGTGGCGCCGTTGGCTTTCGCCAGCTCAAGTTCTTTTGCGGCTTTGTCTTTCTGAGCCAGACCTTCAGCAATTTCGGCGCGGCGCTCATCCAGTAGTTTGACGAGTGGTGGCCATACGTATTTCATGCAGAGCCACGCGAAAATCACGAACGAAATCGCTTGGCCGAGCATAGTGGCATTGATATTCATAGCACCCTCACATTCATAACGTGTTTTTGACGATTAATTTCGAATTACGCTACGGCGAAGATGATGTATAGACCGATACCGACACCAATCATTGGTACCGCATCCACAAGACCCATCATGATGAAGAACTGGGTACGAAGCATTGGGGTCAAGTCAGGTTGACGCGCGACACCTTCCAGATATTTACCTGCCAGGTTACCGATACCTGCGGCTGCACCCGCGGCACCCAAACCAATCAATAGTGCACCGGCTACATAGAGAACTGCGCTAACGATATCCATAACAACTCCTAGAATTGAATCAACAAGTTAAAATTAAATAAATTAAGAAATAAATTAGTGGTTTTCTTCAACAGCCATCGCCAAATAAACAACGGTCAAAACCATGAATATGAAGGCCTGAAGAACGACGATTAAAATATGGAATAATGCCCATGGAACACTCAGTGCCCATTGCATCCACCATGGCATCAATGCAATCAGAATAAATATCATTTCCCCTGCGTACATGTTGCCGAATAATCGCAAACCTAGTGAGATAGGTTTTGAAATTAACGTTACCAGTTCTAACACAAAGTTAACTGGATATAACAAAGGATGAGAAAAAGGTTGCGTAGTTAACTCTTTAATAAACCCTTTCAGACCTTTGTTTTTTAACGTATAGAAGATCACTAAAACGAATACACCCAAAGCCATCGACATCGTAATATTTACGTCGGCTGACGGTAGGTCTCTAAAGTGACTAATTCCCATCATTCGTGTGACTGCTGGAACTAAATCGACAGGTAATAAATCGATCGCATTCATCAGCAGAACCCAAACAAATATCGTCAGAGCGAGAGGACCAATCAACTTGTCTTTGGCCAGAAAAATCTCACTCACCATGTTGTCCACGAATTCAAAGATTAATTCGATTAAACATTGGAAACGACCCGGTACTTCTTTAGTTCCTTTGCTAACCGCAAAGCGGAACGCCAGAATGAAGGCGAGACCCATCACCCAAACCACGATCATGGAATCGATATTGATGCCCGACCAACCCTCGCCAGAGGTAAGAAAGGTCAGGTGGTGCTCAATGTAATCATGAGCAGATTGAACCTTCTCCATCTATGCTTTCCTTTCGGCCTTGTCTTTGAACATCGGTGTGAAAAAATGCCCAAGCATCGTGACACAGAACGCCAGCAAGACCACAATGTTGCGTAGAGCCATGAATCGAAAGGTCAATACAAACATCAGGATGGTGTATATCACTTTGATATTGCGGCTTAAGTTCATTAAGTCGCGCAAACTCTCCGTAGGTTTGAACTTCGATTTAATGGATGCCAGTAACATTCCGATCAAGGACGGGACCACCGCGATCACGACACCCACAAACGCAGATTCTGCGCTTAATGTGCCGTATCGCACGTACTCAAATCCGATGAATAACAACCCTAGGGCTGCTTGAGCACACAGTATCCGCTTGCCTGCCACCATAATGGCATTGCTGGTAATACTTGCTTCCATAAACCACCTTGTTAATTAAAATTACACTTCAAATTGATAATTAAAATTCACAAAAACCGTTATTTTGTTGAATTTAAAATATTCCGATAATTAAAATTCACAGATTTAAATTGCCGATGATAAATATAATTCACAGAATAATGGTAACCCGAGAAAACAACCTTCTCGTGAGTCCGAAAAAATATACACCCATCATTCGAAAGGTTTGAAGCCTAATAAGCTGAAAATTATCATTTCATTTTTGACGGTTATATTTATTTGTTTTTCAGAAATTTTGGGGATAGATTAAAAAGCAAGTTTGTATCGCAACACAAACATAGCTCTTCACAAGGACGCGACCCCATCGGCTCGAGTTATTATGTGTTGGCAATATGAACCCAAATAAAAGCTAATTTTTTGATTTACCAGAATCCCACTCTAGACCCGTTGTCTAGAGTGGTTTTTTTTATTTGATTTTTATTAAATAGGTGATTATTTAAACGTAATAAAAATTAACCCCGTGTTTTTATTCACGAGGTTATTCATATTTTTGGATTATTTTAGATTTTTTACCAGCAACTAATTGCTTAATATCAGTCGTGCATGATGCGGCTGAATTGGGCGGTTATTGTGGCCCATGTGGGTGGTCAGCATTTCCTCTTGCTGAGCCGACAAAACTTGCGGCTGTTTCAGCACCAACCAACGAACCCCTTCAGTGCATGGCGGCGTAGTTAACGAGCCATTAAATCGATAATAATCAGCTACTTGTGGCAATAAATCGCCCACTGAGAATGTCGTACTTAGCGGCTGTGATTGACCCTGTTTCGGCAATGTCGCCGTCAGTTGATTCAGTGCCGTATTCGCTTCACCCACTTCAAACATCACCGCCAACACTGCCAAGTTGCCTTGTGCGTCCGCATTCACAAAATGTGCTTCCATTGGGTATTGATGCGTGTTGATGAGGTTTTCAGACGGCGTGTGGAAATGGAACTGCTGTAACGTGAACGTTTTGCCATCCACGGTCAGCGTGTTATCGCCGCTGACACTGGCCTGCAAGGTGTGCCCATTGTTGGTTAACGCAGTGACCGTACCGGCATAATGCACCGTTAAAGGGGCCAGTTTGGCGCTAACCGTTTGCTTGATATCGATGGGGCTTTGGTTGACCCCTGCAGCGCACACGGACGACACGTTCCCCCAATGCGCCGGGCCATGTTCGCCCTCATATCCCCACTCTGATGCATGCGCATTGACCGCGCACAGTGCGCTCACGGCCATCGCCAAACCTAATGTTTTCATGATACCTCCTTTTATGTGATTGAATTGCCTCGGGTGATTGCGTGATCCCGTGGGCAAACGCTGCATAGTAATGCCCCTTTTTATGCAGGGCGTATGCTGAAACATTAGATTGAGGCGTGAAATTGGAAGGGTGTTCTCAAAGCTTCAAAGATGGGCTGATTTTGGCAGGTTAACGGCAGTTTTTTTTATGAATTCTTATTATTTATCAGTGAGATAAATATAAATAAACCTCAAGTTATCGGTTGGCGCGCGTGATGTGCTCATTTTTCGGTGTTCGTTTGCTGCGCGCCAAGTCGGTCCACGTGATTAAAAGTGGTAACGGATGCCGGCGTAACCGGTGCTTAATGTGACGTCAAAGTCTTCGACATCGACTTGTGCCGCGCGATAACCCACGTGCAGATCCACATGTTCGTTCAATAACACGCCAAATTCAGCGCCGTATTGGAACGCAGCTTCTGATTTTGAGGCTGAAACACCGTACTGCGTGGCGGTTGCATCCAGATCGATGGTACCCAAACCGGCAATGAGCGCGACGTACAGATCGGCGTGATCATATGAAACGATGAATTTTGGACGCACATTGATGAAAAATGCATCGCCTTCCACGTCAAGTTGGTCGGCAAAATTCACTTCACCGAAATGGCGGTACTCAAGTTCGACCCCCAATTTCACCACTTTGTGGGTGTTAAATTCATAACCAGCGAGCAGGTTATAGCCAAAATCACCGAAATCCCCGGTTTCGTTGGTCGACAAACTGCCATATTCGATCTCTGCATTGTTGTATACGCCCAGCCCAGCGCCGACGTAAATGGTGCCGTTGGATTTTTCTTTCGTGCGCGGAGTGTCCTCGGTCTGAGCGATGGCGGCAGAGCTGATGCTCAGCATCGCCAGAGCAGACGCGAACCATGGATTGAAGTGCATAGTTTCCTCTGAATAGATTGTGTTTTGGGTGACGACGATGGCGTCATCTATGAAGTGGCGTAACGATAGCATAGCTCTTTGTTGAGTATGCAATTGATTGTTATAAGAATGACTAAGGCAACAGATGGGGTGAACGTCCACGTGGCGTTACAGTGCGTTGTTTTGTAAATAGTGCGTTGTTTTGTAAATGATGTGTGATGGCGATGAGGCAAACAGGTGCAATGCCTCATCGCGGGGAGGTGGTTTAGCGCGTTATTGGAGGGGGCACATGCCGCTTTCACTGGCCAGCAACAACGTCAGTTCGGCGGCAGAGATCGCGACGCAGCCTGAGGTGTTCTGACCACACCACAGCGGTGAGAAATCGTCACGGCCGTGAGGTTCGGCCAATGCACGCAGCGCCGACATCTCGGCTGAAGCATAAGGAAACTGCGGTGCCAGTGCAGATAGATAGCCCAAGTCGCGCATGGCTCGGTTGACAATGCCACGTGCTGGTCGTCCGGAAAACAGATTGGTTAAGGCGGTGTGCTCAGCGCGAGGTGTGGCAATCGCTTGGCGATGGAGTGGGGACGTCTTGGCTTCACTGCACAGCAGATAGGCTGTGCCCAGTTGCACCGCTTCAGCGCCCAGTGTCAGCGCTGCTTTGATCCCTCGGCCATCGGCAATGCCCCCAGACGCGATGACCGGAATCCGCACGTTGTGGGCAATTTGTGGCACCAACGCCATGGTGCCAAGTTGGGTGGTGACGTCATCGGTTAAAAACATACCGCGATGGCCGCCCGCTTCAATACCTTGCGCGATAATGGCATCCGCGCCATGTGCTTCTAGCCACAACGCCTCTTGCAATGTGGTGGCCGAAGACAACACTGCACAGCCCCACGATTTTACGCGCGTCACTAATTCAGGGCTTGGCAGCCCAAAGTGAAAGCTGATCACGCGAGGGTGGTACGGCTCAATGGCATCGGCGATGTCATGGCTAAACGGTAAACGGCTCGCGCCGCCGCTGTGATGTTCGGGCGCGCTGCCGAGTTCGTCAAAGTAGGGACGTAGCGTCTCGCGCCACACGCCCTGTTGCTCGGCATCGTGTGGCGGCATGGTATGGCAGAAAAAGTTGAGGTTGAACGCTGTGTCGGTTGCCGCTTGCATCGTCTTGATTTCGCTCTCGATTTTATCAGCGCTCAGCATGCCGCAAGGCAGCGATCCCAAGCCACCGGCGTCACACACCGCGATGGCTAACGTGCTATCTTGCACGCCTGCCATCGGGGCTTGAATGATCGGAAACTCGGACCCTAACAACTCAGTGATCTTTCCTTTATACATCGTGCTTCCTTGATGAGATCGTTAAACGGCAATAGTCAGTCGGGGAAGGCATCAGCGGTCGCTAACGGCGATTTTCCCTGCCAAACCAATTAACAGCACTCCCGAGACACCTTCCAACGTGCGTGAATAACGACTGGCTTTCGGGCTGCTCAGTAACCAGCTTCCGGCCGTGGCGTATAACACATTGCACAGCGTCGCCAGCAGGCTAAACACTAGGCCGAACGTGAACAATTGTAGGCTGGCCGAGCCGGCCGCAAGGTCGATAAACTGAGGTAGGAAAGATAAAAAGAACAGCGCCACTTTTGGGTTCAGCACGCTGACAATCATGCCTTGCATGAAGATGTTCTGTGGTGCTTGGCTGTGTGTGTCGACGTTGAGCTGGCTGCCGCCTTTCCACATCGCGAGGAGCGATTTTACGCCAAGGTAGATCAAATAAGCAGCGCCGAGCCATTTCACGACACTAAATGCCAGCGCAGAGCTTAAGATCAATGCCGACAATCCCAAACAGGCTGCCAGTGTGTGCACCACATAACCGACCCCGAGGCCGAGCGCCGCTTTCATCCCTGCGGCCATCTTGCCTTTCATGGTATTGGATACGATATAAATCACATCGGGCCCGGGGATCAAATTAATCGACAGACAGGCGATCGTGAATAGTAGTAACGTGTGGTGTTCCATTCCTAAGCTCCATGTGGTTTGACACCGATTAACGTTGCGTGATGACTGGAAATGAGTCAAATAGATTGTGATTTAGGCGATTGAAACTTTGATAGCAACGACAACATGGTGCATAAAATGCGATGCATTGCAGCGCAAAGATCAACGGCTTGCGCACATGGTTTGGTGTTCGCGGCTGAGAGATGGCTTTGAAGTGCGCTTTCTACCCCAAGGCACGATTTACAATGTAAAACCTACTTGAAAGCGCAGCATTTCGGCACTGCGCTGTTTTGCTTTCTGACGCATGGTATCGGCGCCGCTGCTTTCAGCGCCTAAAATAGGATGGTTCACCCCATAGATTGTGGTAAAGTCCGCGCCTGCGTTTTCCCGTATTTTTATTGTTTCTATTGCCTCTTCAACCCAAAGCACAAGGTGTCGCTAATGCCATTTTCTACTCTCTCATTGAGTTCTGAGCTGATTCACGCACTGCCAAAAGACGTCAAGCAGCCGACCGATATTCAAGCGCTAGCGATTCCAGAGTTATTAGCTGGCAAAGATGTGTTGGCACTGGCGAATACTGGCAGCGGCAAAACGCTCGCTTATGCTTTGCCGTTGTTAGACAAACTCCACGCCAATCCTCAGCAAAAAGCGCTGATTCTTGTGCCAACGCGTGAGCTGGCAATCCAAGTGAGTGAAGCGATCAACCAAGTTGGTCAAGCGCTTGAACTCAACGCCGTGTGTTTGTGTGGCGGCGTTGATAAAGCGCAGCAGCAGCAGGCGCTCGCGACAAATCCTCATATTTTTGTCGCGACGACCGGTCGTTTGGTTGATCTGGTGACTCACGGTTTGGATTTGAGCCATATTCATACCCTCGTATTGGATGAAGCGGACCGTTTGCTAGACATGGGCTTTTGGCCGGATGTACAAAACATCGCGATGCAAACCGCCAATCAGCGCCAAACGGCAATGTTCTCCGCGACCTTCTCTGATGCGTTGAAGGAAAAAGCGAAGCAGTTGATGCACGCACCCAAACAGGTGGCCGCGCATCAAGAAAATAGCACCAATCAAGACATCACTGAAACGCTGTTTTTAGTCAATAAAGGTAGTAAAACCAAAGCGTTGATTGAACTTATCCAACAAAATGCTTGGACGCGAGTGTTGGTCTTTATCGGTGCGAAAGAGAACGCCGATGGCTTAGCGAAAAAGCTCAATAAAGCGGGGGTGTCGACCACTGCGCTGCATGGGAATAAGAGTCAAGATGAGCGAGAAGAAGCGCTGGCTCAATTTAAATCCGGTCAGGTCAACGTATTGATCGCCACGGATCTCTTAGCGCGTGGCATTCACATTGAACAGCTGCCGGTTGTGATCAACTTTGAACTGCCCATGCATGCTGAAACATACGTTCACCGAGTGGGGCGTACCGCCCGCGCAGGCGAGCAAGGTGTGGCGATGTCGTTGGTTTGTCATGGTGAAATGGACGCACTGAACGCGATTCGTCATCTCACTCAACGTGCATTACCCGTGCAAGATTTAGCAGGTTTTCCTGTGACGGACAAACCGTCAACGGGTGAGAGCAAACGTGCGCCACGTGATAAAAAGGCCAACCGCCGCACCAACAATAAGAGCAGCATTAAACAGTTTCAGGGGAAGGTGAAACGCCCAGCGCCGAAAAGCAAATAAACGAACCGCCACGCTGCTATGCTTCTACACCTCGAGCTACCATGCTTCTCCACCTCGAAGTGAGCCGCGTGGCTCTGTTTTATCTGGCGTTTGTTGGGTTTGCTTGGCTTACGCGTGATTACTGACTCGGTGGCGATTCAAGTGTCCGGCGCACGGGCACCGAATCACTCAATCTATGGAGATGGGTTATTTCAGCAAGCTGGCGTAGATCTGCAAGCCTTGCGGGGTGAGTGAGTACACTCGGCCGTCTTCTTTGGCAACCAAGCCGCTGTTCACCAATTGACGTAGGTGGAAGTTAAATTTGGTGTGATCTTCAATGCCAACCATGCGGCACAGATCCATAAACTTCACTTTACGATGCAATTTGAGCTGTTTGACCACCGTGCGGCGAATCGGGTTCGACAGCGCGCTGAAGATTTGGTCGTGCTCGCTTTCGGCAATATCCGCTTTCGGTGCGTGCTCTGCGTGGACGCGCTTCAGAGTGACCGATAAAGCCGCGAGATTAAATGGCTTAGTCAGAAACTCATCGGCGCCTTTTTTCATCGCATCAACGGCGATATCGACAGTGGCAAATGCGGTGGTGATGATGATGCCGATATTTGGCTGCAAGCGACGCAGCGACGTTAACGCATCAATGCCCGTCATGCCGCCCATCACGACGTCGAACAGCGCCAAATCAAACGGCTGTTTAGCGGCGATATCGAGCGCGTCTTCGGCGTTGTCACAGGCCGTGACAGCGAACGATTCTAACGTCAGCGCTTCGACCAGCACTTCGCGTAGCTGTGGATCGTCTTCTGCGAGTAACAGTTGTAACGTCATTGCATTTTCCTCGGGATACGAACTTCAACGGTCAGTCCATTATCATGGTTATACAGTAAGAGTTCGCCGTTGTGTTGCGAAATAATTTGTTTGCATAGTGCCAATCCCATGCCCGTCCCTTCGCCTTTGGGCTTGGTGGTGAAAAAAGGCTGGGTCGCTTTAGCGAGTAGTGCATCGGGCATGCCGCCACCGCAATCGGTAAACGTCAGGATGGCATTGAGCTTATTTTGAAAGCCTTGAATACGCAGCGATTTGTGGGTTGTGCTCGCATCCACACTGTTGCCAATCAGGTTGGTGAACACTTCTTCGAGCAGGCCTGCATCACCATAAACGCTCAACGTGCTGTCGACATTCACCAAGACATCAAAGCCTTCCAAACGATATTGATTGAGCGACAGCGCTTGATCGACGATTTCGGCCAACCGAACCGGTTGACGATGGATCGCTTTGTGATGCGCGTAATTGAGCACTTCTTGGCTGATCTCCGCCGCGCGTCCTAAACCGTAACGAATGCGGTCGATTTGACGTTTGTGATTGCTGTCGTGTGCCAGTTGATGTTCGAGCAAATCGCAGCTCATCAGCGCACTGCTTAAAGGCGTTTTGATCTCATGGGCGATGGCGGAAGTCAGTTCGCCCAACTCGCGCAGTTTGGCATCTTGCAGCGAGAGCTGCAGCGCGGATTGCAATTGCTGATCGTGCTCTTGATCGAACACGCGCATCGCATTCCACAAACTGAGCAAAATCCCATATCCGCACAGTAAGCGAATGATCTGTACCCACAACGCCGCGTCGTCGGTCAAAAAGCCGGTGCTAAAGGCATAGGCAATCAGCGCCACCCCCAGCAATTTAAACGCGCCGGGTGAGCCAAACCCTTCAAACTCAACTCGGTCGGCATAACTGTAAACCGCGAGCCCCGCCAATGAGCTAAAGCCCAGCCCCAACACCCAACGAATGTGGTTGCTGGCGTAATGGATAAACACCGGATACGCATAGTGATGATGCAGCCAGTACACACTGACCACAAACACGAACAGAAACAAGACGATGGCTTTTTTGATCAACGTAATTTGGCGTTGCGACCACATACTTAAAGGTAACATGCGCCAAGCAAAATAGGCCAAAGGCAGAAACGACAAGCCCAGTTTTAACACACGAAAGGTGTCGATGCCGCGTGTCAGAATGAATTCATGTTGATAGAGATCGAAATAAAGTTCAGACCAAATATGAAAGGCGTGGACCAAGCCAAACAGGGCAAAAATAGGCAGTAATTGGGCAATTCGATTGCTGCTGTTTTTTAGGTTTCGCGAGAATATGGCGAAAGCGGCGGCGAAAAAAGCCAGCCCTGAAAGCAGATAGAGTTTGAAAATGATGAGCATGTCCATTGCGCGAGTCTAAATGACATAAATGCGACTATCAATTGAGGAAATTGCTCAAAACATCACAGTTAGATTGCAGGAATCGGTATTGTAGCACGCCGCTTGCACAGGCTTGGGGCATTGAGGGGCGGGCAGGGAATTGACCCAGCGGCGTTCGTGACAATCCGCGAGTGGCCACGAACGCTCATGTGTTGCTATCGGTGGGCGGTTCTATCAGGCATCGCGGCGGCACTATGCCAGCAGCGCTTTGCCAAGGACGTTTTACTTGGGTGGATAGTAACCAAGGCGCATGCCGCCCCAATGGCGGCCATTCACCATCACCGGCACCGAAATATCATGCATCACTTCGCCCGTGTCGCGTTTATAGGTTTGCAGCAACATGGTTTGCGTGTGCTTGCCGCAGCGCAGGCCGACGCGGTCACCAAAAATTCGTTTGGTGCGATTGCGCGCCATGTCGACTTTGGGATCGCCCGTCAAGGCTTGGCAAAATTGGTTGTTATGGGTGGGCACGTAACCGTGATCGTCCGTGGCAATGGCGTAAACCATTTCGCGGCGCTGTTGGATGACCTGCTCTTGCAGTTCAGGCAACACGGCATCGCAGTATTGATCAAACGCAGTGTGATATTTGGCTGGCGAAGTATTGGCGATGGGTTGGTGCTGGCGATCAAACAGCGCCTGTTCGGCGATTTTGCCAGATGCAATATCGGCTTCAAAACGCGCGCCCACGGCTTTCGCCAATCCGGCGGCTAAATCGTAGAACGGACGATGAATGCTCTCCTCGAAATGTTCCACCAACACCGCATTGCTGTGTTCGGCGATTTGCATTAATTGCTCGGCTTCGCTTTGTAAATCAGAAAGTTCATTGTCGCTGTCGGACAGTTCGCCCTGAATGTGTTCGATTGATTCAGCGATTTGGCGCAGGCTGCGTTCGTTGGCAATCACATCCTGACTGATGCCACTCATTTGCGATTCTACTTCTTGCGATTGGTGGGCGATGCTGTGCAGCCGCTGATTCACGCTTTCGACTCGGGTGACACCTTGCTCGACCTTATCGGACAGCGCGGTGATGGTGGCCGTCACTTCCTGCGTTTCATCGAAAATTTGCTGCACAATGCCCGAGACTTCTTCGGTGCTGCGCGAAGTCCGTTCGGCAAGGCTGCGAACTTCATCGGCTACCACCGCAAACCCGCGGCCACTTTCACCGGCTCGCGCCGCTTCAATGGCGGCATTGAGCGCCAAAAGGTTGGTTTGCGCGGCGATGTTTTCAATCACTTCGGCCACCGTTTTGATGCGGTGCACTTGCGCGTCCAACGTTTGAATTTGGGTCACCGACGTCGCCGTTTGCGCGCTGATTTGCTGCATGCCCGCGATGGCGGATTCGAGCTCGCCGCGCCCCGCTTCGCTGGTGTCGCGCATGGTTTGCGTCGCGCCAAGTGCCGATTGCACGCTGGTGGCGGTCACGGCGAGGGTTTCGGTGATCGCATTGGAGGTGTCTGCGATGGTTTGAATGGAGTCGACTTGGCGTGAGGTTTGCGTTTTCACCACATCAATCGCGTACGAGACTTTGGCCGCACTCACGGCGTTGGTGTTGAGCTCGGCGGCGATCAAGGGGGCAATCACCTCTGCCTCGGTTTGAGCTATGTCAGCGTTGGCAGTTGTGTGCCCAACCCGTTGCAACAGCTCCATGATGACGCCCGTGAGAAGAATCAGTGCAGCACTTTCGATGCTGAGCCAAGCGCCACCTGCGGCTGCCAAAATGGCGCAGGCAGCGAGGTTCAAGCCAATACGTTGTTGAGCGGATAGCATACGTTGTCCTAGTCGTTATTATTGTGATTTTTATCCCTGCAGCTCCGTGTTGACGACGACCGTGCCAGCGTTGAAACAGCAGAGTAGCGCCTAAACTATAGCGTGATTTTCATCTGTAGAACGTTGAGCTTGTGCTGCCTTTCACTAAAGTCTAATTGCGCCTCAAAGCAGATATGTTAGGTCGCGATTTGGCGTGCCACCCGCCATTCCGTCTTGTATGCAGACCGTCGAAAACCTAATCATTAATTATTTTCATGTTGAACATGAAGTAATGCCACTTTTATTCATATAACCGCACATGTATAAAAACTACAGCGCTCATAACTCTAAATAATATTGATGGGGCGGATTCACCCAACCCAATCACGCCGCCCACATCGCATAACAACCGTGAAATGGACGAAGCGCAGAAAAGTCACTCAGGTTTAGCTCAGCAATAGGAAGGATGATTACCATGAATACAGGCTTTAAATTTACGATTAACAGTGTGGTCTTTGATGAGAATTATCATCCTTCTGATAGCACACGTATTACTACGAACTTCGCCAACTTGGCGCGCGGCGAAAGCCGTCAGTCGAACCTGCGTAATGCGCTGAAGATGATTGATAACCGCTTCAACGCACTGGCGAACTGGGACAACGCCAGCGGCGATCGTTACTCTGTTGAGCTGGAAATCATCTCGGTAGATCTGGATATCGAAGGCAGCGGCCAAGCATTTCCATCGATTGAAATTCTGAAAACCAACATCCTTGACCACAAAACCAACGAGCGCATTGAAGGCATTGTGGGCAATAACTTCTCCTCTTATGTGCGTGATTATGACTTCAGCGTATTGCTGCTAGAGCACAATAAGAACCAACCGACATTCTCGATCCCAGATGGCTTTGGCGACCTGCACGGCAAGCTGTTTAAAACCTTTGTGGATTCGCCAACCTACAAAGAAGCGTTTGCTAAACCGCCAGTCATTTGCCTGAGCGTGTCAGACAGCAAAGTCTACGAGCGCACGGAAAATCATCACCCGATTCTGGGCGATGAATACTTGCCGAATGAGTCGTCGCTGACTGAGCAATACTTCAAAAAAATGGGCTTGCAGGTGCGTTACTTCATGCCTGCGAATAGCGCCGCGCCTTTTGCGTTCTTCTTCTTTGGCGATCTGCTGAATGATTACACCAATCTAGAGCTGATCAGCACCATCAGCACCATGGAGACGTTCCAAAAGATCTATCGCCCGGAGATCTACAACGCCAATTCGTCGGCAGGACAACGCTACCAGCCGAACTTAAAGAACCTCGATCATTCCATTACCCAAATCGTGTATGACCGTGCAGAGCGTAGCCAGTTAGCGGTTGAGCAAGGGAAGTTTGCGCACGAACACTTTATCAAGCCGTATCAAACCATTCTTGAACAGTGGTCTGCCAACACACCTTTGTAATTCACTCACATTGATAGAAGCATTGATTATGAAAAAACTACTACCGACTTCAACCGCTGGCAGCCTACCGAAACCGACATGGCTGGCTCAACCGGAAACACTTTGGTCACCTTGGAAACTGCAAGGCCAGGAACTTACCGATGGCAAGCACGACGCACTGCGTGTGTCACTGCAAGAGCAACAACAGTCGGAAATCGATATCGTCAGCGATGGCGAACAGACGCGCCAACACTTTGTGACCACCTTTATTGAACACCTGAGCGGCGTTGATTTTGAGAACCGCAAAACGGTCACCATTCGTAATCGCTATGAGGCGAGTGTGCCAACCGTGGTGGGGCCGGTGTCGCGTCAGAAATCGGTGTTTGTTGAAGATGCGAAGTTCCTGCGTCAGCAAACCGACAAGCCGATCAAATGGGCGCTGCCTGGGCCGATGACCATGATCGACACCCTTTATGATGATCACTACAAGAGCCGCGAAAAACTGGCGTGGGAATTTGCCAAAATTCTGAATGAAGAAGCCA
The DNA here is from genome assembly GCF_043106745.1 of Vibrio sp. CJQ_6. Lineage (NCBI taxonomy): Bacteria > Pseudomonadati > Pseudomonadota > Gammaproteobacteria > Vibrionales > Vibrionaceae > Vibrio > Vibrio sp. CJQ_6. The sequence goes on from NZ_JBICMV010000028.1 coordinate 404,354, forward strand.
AAGAGCTGGAAGCGGCAGGTGTAGACATCATTCAGTTCGATGAACCTGCGTTTAACGTCTTCTTTGATGACGTGAACGAGTGGGGCATTGCGGCGCTGGAGCGCGCGATCGAAGGCCTGAAATGCGAAACCGCGGTGCACATCTGCTACGGCTACGGTATCAAAGCCAACACCGATTGGAAAAAGACGCTCGGGAATGAATGGCGTCAATACGAAGAAGTGTTCCCGAAATTGCAGCAATCGAACATCGATATCATTTCGCTTGAATGTCACAACTCCCGTGTGCCGATCGAACTACTGGAACTGGTGCGCGGCAAGAAAGTGATGGTTGGAGCGATTGATGTGGCGACCGACACGATTGAAACCCCCGAAGAAGTGGCCGCTACGCTGCGCAAAGCGCTGCAATTTGTTGATGCAGATAAGCTCTACCCATGCACCAACTGCGGCATGGCGCCTTTGTCACGCGACGTTGCTCGCGGCAAGTTAAGCGCACTTAGCGCTGGCGCGGAGATCATTCGCCAAGAGATTTTGGCCAAATCATAAGCGCCTTTGCACGCTGGGATTGAACTAGTAGTTCCGGTGACTCGACATCTCGAGACTGACGACAAAAAACGGGCCGAAGCCCGTTTTTTTATCTACATACTCCATAGAATCAGCGCGAGGATTTGCGGCGAGAGGATCCTTAAACACATCACCAATGGGTAGACGGTGGCGTAGGCAAGGGCAGACGCGCCGCTCTCTTCGTGAATGGCGTTGGCAAAGGCCAGCGCTGGTGGATCGGTCATCGAACCGGCCAGCATGCCGCAGATGGTCAGGTAGTTGATGTGGCCAAGCACGCGAGCGAGAATGCCGACGGTGATGAGTGGAATCGCGGTGATCAAGACGCCATAACCCATCCAACTCACGCCGTCGCCTTGCACCAGCGTTTCGACAAAGTTGCCGCCGGATTTAAGCCCGACCACCGCCAGAAACAGCACAATGCCGATTTCACGCAGCGCTAAGTTGGCGCTCGGTGGCATAAACCAATACATCTTCCCGATGCTGCCAATCCGGGCGAGGATCAGCGCGACAATTAGCGGGCCGCCCGCCAATCCCAGTTTGATCGCGGCAGGGAAACCCGGTAGATAGAACGGAATCGAACCCAGTAAAACCCCTAAACCGATCCCGACGAACACGGGTAGCATTTGCACCTGTTGCAGCTTTTGGTGGGCGTTACCCACCATGCCGCTAACCGCTTCAATTGCTTCCTGACGGCCAACCAGATTGAGAATGTCACCAAATTGCAGGGTTGAATTGCTGGTGGGCACCAGTTCGATACCCGAACGGTTTAAACGGGACACGACCACGTCGTATTTCTCTTTCAAATCCAGATCGCGCAGCTTCTTGCCGAGCACAATTTCATTGGTGACGACCAAACGTTGCACGCGCAGCGCTGTGCCACGAGTCGACAGCGACGCATCGACTTCTTCTCCAATCACCAACCGCGCTCTTTCGAGGGCGCTTTTGTCGCCCACTAAGTGCAGTAAGTCGTTCACTTCTACGCGTGAATCCGGTTTGGGAACGTGCAGTGTTTCACCCCGTTTGAGGCGCGAACATACAATGTCACCTTCGCTCAATGCCGGAATATCTTGCAGTTGCAAACCATTCAGATTGGGGTTTTTAACGGCGACGTTGATGGTGTGCAGATTCTCTTTTTTGTGGCCGTTGTGGGTTTCAAACTCGTCCGCTTCGCTGTTGACGTTGACGCGGAAAATCATGCGAAGCAGCCACATGGTGATCAAAATGCCGCAGATACCAAATGGGTAGGCGATGGCGTACCCCATGCCGGTGAGGTCGAGTAAGTTGCTCTCTGCACCCAGTTCGGTGAGGATTTGTTGGCCAGCACCGAGGGAGGGCGTGTTGGTGACTGCTCCGGAAAAGACGCCTAACATGACGGGCAGTGGTACATCAAACAGGTAATAAAGCGCAACGCTCACCACGCAACCGAGCAGAACAATGAGGGCCGCAAAGCCGTTGAGTTTGAGCCCGGAACTTCTCAGTGAAGAAAAGAAACCGGGGCCGACCTGAATTCCGATGGTGTAAACAAACAGAATGAGGCCAAACTCCTGAATGAAGTGTAAGGTTTCGTAGTTGAGTTGAACGCCCCAAGAGCCGGTAAAGTGACCGACTAGAATGCCGCCAAACAGCACCCCACCGATCCCCAAACCGACGCCATACACGCGCCAATTCCCAATCCACAGACCCAACACCGCTACCAGCGCAAGAATACTGATAGAGAGTGCGATATCACTCATAGCGAGTCTCCTGATCAATTAAAAATCATGGCGGGCAAACGCGATTGAACAGCAGACAGGGGTAGGCGTAAGAACTGCGAGAGTAAAACTGCAAGCGTGGTTAGGTCTACAGCTGAGGGGTTCAAATACGGAGACTCAATGGCTGTCGTCCGTTTTGTTGTTGCCCTGAACTGATTACCAGTAATACTGCAATGGTGCATAAAAGTTAACCGTGGTTATGCAAAATTGTGCACCTTGGCGGATATTGGTTCGCTGTGATAAATCTTTGTTAATTATAGGTAAATGGCGTTTATAAAAAGGGATGAAAGTGAATAAAATGCGACGTGAATGCCAGCCATAATTGGCCAACGAAGTGTGTGAGCGATGACGGTTTTTACGCCGTCATGCGCCGTTGAAAATTGAAAAATTAGAGACAGGTTTTGCGCGGCTTAGTGGTTGCGGATCTTGCTTTGCCAGTAGTGGTACAACCCGTCGATGTCGCCGGATGTCAGCAGTTTCATTGCCCCCTTGAGCTGCGCATCTGGCCAATGCCACCATTGCATCTCCAAGAGTGTCTCGATCTGTTCGGGCGTGAAGCGGAAACGAATGTGTTTCGCGGGATTGGAACCGACGATTTCATACGGCGCGACGTTTTTCGTCACCACCGCACGGCTGGCAATCACGGCACCATCGCCAATGGTCACGCCGGGCATGATCATCGCTTCTGAACCAATCCACACATCATTACCAATCACGGTATCGCCAGCGCGAACAAACCCATCGTCGGCATCGGTAAAGGTATCGTCGTCGACATAAAAGAACGGGAAAGTGCTGACCCAATCGGTGCGATGGCCTTGATTGCCCGCCATCATAAAGACTGCGCCGGAGCCGATGGCGCAGAACGCGCCGATGATCAGCCGATCCACATCTTCGCGATCAGGGTTTAAATAGCGCACGCAATCGTCGAAGCTGTGGCCGTGATAATAACCCGAGTAATAGCTGTGGCGACCCACGTGAATGTTAGGATTGGTCACCTGTTCGGTGAGCGGTTTACCTGAAAATGGGTTGTCAAAGTAGTTACTCACAACGATTCCTTAAGACGGTTTTAGACGACGGCATTGCGTGGCCGTGCCACTCAACACGTCGGAAAGTGTAAACGATTAAGCTGGCCGTTGACCACTGGCGTGCTGCAACAGTTGGCTTATCAGTTCTGTGGTGACCGCCGGTTCGCCCAATTGGCGACAGTTCTCAATCACCGGGCCACAGATTTCGTGAATCTCCATCGGGCGGCCTTTTTCACGATCGACCAGCATAGAGGTTTTGATCGCATCAAACTGACAAATGAGATCGAACATCGCATCGACGTCTTGCTCGGTCATGGTCACGCCGGCCACACTTGCCGCACGCGCTGTTTCCTGCATGATGGTGTGAATGGTGCGGCGCAGCACCGGATCGCGCGTCACCACGCCAGTGTCTTGCATGGTCAGCGCAGTGATGGGATTGACGGCGTTATTAATCATCAGCTTGCGCCACAAGGCGTAACTCACGTCGTCATACAATTGGTTGGGAATACCCGCATCAAGGAAGATGGCCGCGAGCTGTTCTAGCCATGGTTGGAGGGTCGGGTTGTGTTGTACGTTGGGCCAGGCGCCAAAATCAATTTGTGCGATGCCAGTCGCTTCCACCACGCCGGGGCTGAGCACATGGGCACCAATTTTCACCGCCAAGCCACCAATGGTGCGTTCGATGCCGAGCGCCTCGGCAATCACTTGTTCGTTGGTCACGCCGTTTTGAATCGACAACATCGGCACTGAACTGCCCGCCAACCAAGGCTGCATTTGCGCCAAAATCGGTGCGGTTGTGCTGCCTTTTGATGCGAGGATCAGCAGATCGAAGTCCGCTGCGTTCTCCTGCTTGCAAAGGCCCGCGACGTCGGTGGCGTTCACGCGGCCTTCAAACGAGAAATCAGGATGGCTGAGCGACAAGCCTTGGCTTTGCAAGGCATCAAGGTGAGCGCCTCGGGCTACCAAAACCACATCGTGACCAGCATGTAGTAAACGCGCTGCGTAGTAACATCCAATGCCGCCAGCGCCTAAAATCGCGAATTTCAAGGTTCTCCTCCTGAATGACCTTATTTATATTAGAGTCAACAGGTTACCCCTTATCGGAGTATGCGGCCAGCGGTTTCAGTCGACAAAATCTGCTTTAAAACGCCGCAGAAAGGGAGAATAATTTGTCGTCTTTCATTCAGGATCTCAACCCACAGGAGTGGATGATGAATTCGGACTTGCGTTGTTTCTTTGCACTGACCTTTGCAGCCGAGGAAAAAGCCCAGCTTCGCCGCGAGCGCGAGCGGCTCAAAACTCATGCCACGAAAGGGACGTTTACGCACAGCGATAACTTTCATCTCACGTTGGAATTCATTGGTGAGGTCGCAAGTGAGCATTTACCCACGCTGAAAGGCTTATTGCATGAGCTTGAATGCGCGCCGATGACACTTCATGTCGACCATCTCGGCCATTTCCATATCAAAGGTCGCCAACTGATTTGGCTGGGTGTGACCCAACAACATGACTTGATGGCTCTGCAAGCAGCGCTACGCATGAAGCTCGCTGACACCCCCTTTCCCCCAGAAAATCGACCTTATGTGCCGCACATTACGTTGGGACGGCACGTGATGCTCGATACCCGTTTGAGAGACATACCGATGGCGCCGTTGACGCTGGTGGTGCATTCCGTCGCATTGATGGAAAGCAAGCATGTTGACAACAAGCTGATCTATGACGTGCTAGAGGAAATTCGTTTGGTCGACTGAGCCGCCCGTATGTACCATGGGCAGCGTGCGTGTAACATGAACAAAGCATGTTCATGGATGATATTGGTGGCATAATGCTCACCTATTGACTGCAATGCCACGCAGCTATTTCATCTTTCAGTTTGTGAATGGTGAGGTGGGAATCGCAGCGTGATTTTTTCAAGGATGATATATGAGTATTGAACTGTGGGTGATGTTTGCGCTGGCGTATTTGGCAACCACGTTGACGCCGGGGCCGAATGTACTATTAGTGCTGAAAAACGCCGTGCAATATGGCTGGCGAACCACCTTTGTTACGGTAGCGGGTAATCTCAGTTGCCAGTTGATCATCGTGAGTTTGGTTGCGTTGGGTGTTGGCGAGTTGCTGAGCAAAATGCCACTGTGGTTTTTGGTGATGAAAGTACTGGGCGGCGCGTATTTAATCTACCTTGGAGTCAAAGCACTGCGTCAAAAGCAGCAAGGTTTACCCACCATTGAACGCACATCGCGCGGCGCGCGCAAATCCAATCTTCAACTGTTTCGTCAGTCATTCTTGGTGTCGGCTAGTAACCCCAAAACCATGATCTTTTTGTCGGCGTTTTTGCCGCAGTTCCTCGATGTAACACACCCGCACAGTGAACAGTTCGCTGTGATGTTTGGAACCATCGCGGTGACGGTGATGTCGGTGCATTTGGCGTATGTGTGGTTGGTCACTCAAGTCGGGCAAAAAGTGAGCCGCGGGCATTTTGAGCACATCATGGCGAAAGTGAGTGGAAGCTTGTTCATCACCATGGGCAGCGGTGTGCTGCTCAGTTCTCGCCCTTAATGTCAGTGAGGCGTCGCTGCAATTGGCCGTTGGTCTTCGTGCGTTGGCTTGTTAAGATGACGACCTCAACCCTGTAACCGATATCCGACCCCATGAGACTAGACAGCCGCCTTTCCCGTGTTTTGCACATCCTTTTGCATTTGGTGAAACAACCGATGACGTCGGAGCAATTTGCGACCATGCTCGGCACCAACGCGGTGGTGATTCGTCGCACGATGGCGGGGCTGCGAGATGCGGGGTATGTGACGTCCACCAAAGGGCAGGGCGGCGGCTGGACATTGTCGTGCGATCTCCAGCGCGTGACCTTACTCGATATCTATCAAGCGGTTGGCGAGCCGAAGATTTTTTCGATCGGCTTTGACAACGTCAACCCCAATTGCGTGGTTGAAAAAGCGGTGAATGCGTCGTTGCGTGATGTGTTGCACGAAGCGGAAGTGCTGCTACTGACTCGCTTTTCTCAGATCTCTCTGGCGGATCTCAGTCAAGAATTTATCGCGCAACTGGAATAATCCCCGCATCCCCTCTGTTTAAAAAATAACCTTAATTTTTTTGGCGTTGATCTCGTTTATCTCCTAACGTAACATTTTAAGTTACATTAGGAGGCGTCATGATGAATACACTATTTGATCAAGAACTGTTACACGGTGTTTGGGTTTGTTTGGTACTGGCGATCAGTGCATCGAGCATTTCCATCACCATCACACAAACCGAGTTGTTTGCGCCGCTGCGCGCGTTCACTGAGCGTTTGGGGCACATGATTGGTTACCTGTTTCGCTGTTTTTACTGCATGAGCCACTGGGTGGTGATTGCTGGCGTTGTGGTTTATCAACCGGTGGTGGTGCAAAGCCCGTATTGGCCGGTGGATCTGGTGGTTTCCACGTTTTTTGCCATCACGCTGAGCAGTTTTTTCAGCGGTCTGATGTTTCAGGTGTTTCAGGCGGCGATGGGTAAAAAAATCAAAGAGCTTGAAGTCCAAGCGCTGATGGCGGCTGCGGCCAGCAATGCATCCTCGGCCGTCAAGGCGGAGAAGGCTAAGGCATAAATCTGCTTGTTGTGAAAGGAGGCTGTGAGTGCTGTTGAAGCGCGACACGGCCTCCTTGCGTCTCGCGAGTGGTGATTGAACTACACTGTAGAAGGGATTCACCGAAACAAGTGAGAAAGACGATGAACAATTGGATCATGGCTGGGTTGATTGGCTTAACCTGTAGTTTCTCGACGTTGGCCTTGGCAAACCACCACGAAAAAACCGAAGGGATGATGGATGACGACGACATGGGCGCCATGCATCAAACCATGGGCATGTCTGCTGAAGAACGTGAAGCGTACAGGATGAAACTCAACGCGTGCGAAAAAGAGGGCCACAGTACCCAAACGTGTGAAGCGAAGTTAGAGCGCAGCCTCGGCAAAGCGGGTTCGATGCATCAAATCGACGAAGACAAAGCCAAATCGATGGACAAAGGAAAGTCGATAGACAAAGGAAAGTCCATGGAAAAGGCCAAGTCGATGGATAAAGCGAATGCCAAAGGCATGTCCGCGGAGGAGCGTGAAGCGTACATGACGAAACTCAAAGCGTGTGAGAAAGATGGCCGCAGCGCAAAAGAGTGTCAGGCGAAACTCGATAAACAGATGAACAAAGACAAAATGATGAAAAAAGAGAAGGACAAAAAAGACAAAACCTACTGAGTGTCCATCGGCATTTTGAGGGCGAACATTAGGTTCGCCCTTTGTTTTTCAGTGGCTTAACAATTCATGGATGCCTCATGTCGCCAAGCATGGCACAATGGCGTACTCCATTTTAGGATCACGAGCTCATGAACGATCTCCACCTCTACGTGGCGGCGATGTTGGATTCGACGCTTGCGCTGACGATTGCCGAACGCACCACAAATGAAGACACCACGCAAGACGACCAAGGTGAGCGACTTTACACGCGCGAACAAACCGTGACGTTTACCAATGGTGTGGTGATCCATCAATCGATTGAACAAGCATTCGATATGCAGCCCAACGATGCCGTGTGCGCCGAATGTTGGATCAGCTATCGTGTCGTGAGCGAGCCAGACACGATGAATATTACGCCGAAGCGAAAGCATTTTATCAATGCGTGTCAGCAGGCATTTTGGCTCAATATTCGCCGTGCTCAGCAGTAGTTGCGGGCTGTACTAGCGTTCGAGACGAACTGGTTTAAGCTTATAAAAAATAATCACCGACAGAGAATAAGAATCAGTGAAAGGCAAAATTACGCGTTGGCATGATGACAAAGGGTACGGCTTTATTACGGCGCCGGACGGCAAGAGTAAAATCTTCGTCCACATTTCGGCGGTGAAACATCGCGCTAAACGACTGGCGAAAAACGACACCGTGTCATTCGATGTAGAGCAGGATCGCAAAGGCCGATTGAACGCCGTGAATGTCGAATTGACTGGGGTTAAAGGGCTGTCAGTCACCGCGTTGTTTGGTGGCACGTTTTTGGTGTTTGTGTCGGGTGCCACCGTTCTATTGGGCGGTTCGGTGCTGTTTATTCCGCTTTATTTGGTGATGAGTGTCCTGACGTACATGGCGTATGCGGGCGATAAACGGGCCGCACAATTGGGCAATTGGCGCACATCAGAAAATACCTTACATGTGTTGGCGCTCGCCGGTGGTTGGCCCGGCGCGTTAATGGCACAAAGCCAGTTGCGGCATAAATCGAAAAAGCAGCCGTTCAAAACCATTCTGTGGCTGACTATTTTCATCAATATGGCCGGCTTTTTCTGGACGTTCTCTCAGCCCGGACATGACGTGATCACCCGTTTGACCCATTTGATTCTCTAGCGCATCGCGCTTAAAGAATGTGCAAAACGCCCGCGCGATATCAATGCAGCGGGCGTTTTGCGTTTGTAGACTGGTGTTACGATGACCGAGGATCGAAACCGTGAGCGACAACACTATTCAAGACATCATTGCCAGCTTTACTTCCATTGAACAGGCACTGACCTACTTTGAGATCGACTTTGATAGCCGATTTATCGACGAGTATCGTGAACCTCTGGCCAAACGTTTTTATGGCTATTTACTGCTCGAAAAACCGCAGGATTGGTTTGCTGCGCGACGTGCACTGAAAAACGCTTATTGTAAAATTCAACGAGGGCGGTTGGATCCTCACACGCGTTCGGCGTGCCGTGGCTACACGTCATGCCAGCGTCGCTGAGTGATGTTTCTGCGGAAAGAATGCGGGGGCGATAGACAAGTGACTGGATTGCATTTGCCTTCATTTTCCTCGCGCTGCGTATAGAGTTTGTGGTGAACGTTTTCTCAATCGCTATCGGTTTGATACAGTGACGCGAAGCCAACCAATAGCCAACTAATAGCCAAGCCAAGAATGACAGGGAGTTTGAATATGAAGCGATCGGTCAAGTGGATGTTGCTCGCCACAGGCGCGCTGTTAGGCGCGTGCACGCAGAGCGATTGGCGCACCGCAAGCCGAGAACCGGCAGGCATTGCGCCCGATCCGCAACACAATCGTCAAGCAGTGATTGAATTTTACGCCGCCGATGCGTTTAGTTGGCGCGGTTGGTTTGCTGTGCATACGTGGGTGGCGGTGAAGCCGCACGATGCCGAGCAATACACGGTCTATGAAGTGATTGGCTGGCGAGTGGATCGCGGTCAGCCTGCGCTGTATCAATATCAAACGGCGACGCCGGATCGTTACTGGTATGGCGCACGCCCTGAAAAAGTGCTGTCGATTCAAGGCGAAAAAGCCGAGCAGTTGATCCCGAAAGTGCAGGATGTGGTGGCGCTGTATCCGTGGGCCAACGAATACACCTTGTTCCCGGGGCCAAACAGCAATACGTTTCCGGCATGGGTGGGGCGGCAAGTGCCAGAATTGGGGCTGAAAATGCCATTTCGCGCGATTGGTAGTGGCTATGGCGGGTAAGAATTTCTCCCGAGTGTGAAAGCGGTTCATCAGGCGACTTTATTTGCGTGAGCGGAGCCGATAGAATGCGCAAAAAGCACAGAAAAGTAGACATCTCATGGCAAAACTTACGCTCCAGGAGCAAATGTTAAAAGCGGGCTTGGTGAACGAGAAGAAATTCAAGAAAGTTACCAAAGGCGCGAAAAAATCTCGCGTTCAATCACGCGAAGTCAAAGCGGCGGTTGAAGAGCAAAAGCGTCAGCAGCAAGAGCGTGACAAAGAACTGAATACGCAAAAGAACGAAGCGCGTTTAAGCAAAGAAATTCAGTCACAAGTGAAGCAACTGATTGAGCTGAACAAGCTCAACACCAAAGATGGCGACATCAAATACAACTTTACCGACGGCACGCTGGTGAAATCGTTGTATGTGACCTCACTGCTGCGCGAGCAATTGATCAAAGGCATTGTGGCGATTGCGCGATACGAAGACACATACGTGATTATTCCAAGCGTTGTCGCCAATAAAATTGCGCAACGTGATGAGCAAACCATCATCGAGCAACAGGTTGCTTCAAGCGACACGGTGGATGAAGACGATCCGTACGCCGACTTCGTCGTACCAGACGATCTCATGTGGTAATTCACCGCAAAAAACAGACAGAAGCCCGAGCAATGCTCGGGCTTTTTTATCTTCGTAAAACGGGATTACAGCAGATCGGTGATGGCAATGCCGACACCAAAGCGCTGCTGATTGTGGTTGTAGTCAATCAGGTTTTCGCCATACCCCGTGGAGTATTTCGCGTAGCCGCGCACTTTACCCCAGATCGGGAAGGTTAACCCCAACTCGGCGTAGCCTTTGTGGGTGGCGAAGTTTTCACGTCCGGTAAAGTTCAGGGTGAGGTTGTCCCATTTATACGCGCCCATCAGCTCAAAGTGCCCCATGTAATCCGTGATGTCTGGGTTGTCATCGCCGTTGGGATCATCAGCGCTGGTTTTGTCATTTTCGGGAATGCGCCACCACGGACGCAGGTTGAGCGCCAAACGATTTTTCTCGTAGGCAAATGAGGCATATACGCGGTTCCAACTGCGCGACAAATCTTGTCGTTGGCCGTTGGACTGATGCTCAATGCCAAATCCTAACCAGGTGTTCCCGCCCAGCGGTTTCCAACGGGTGGGCGTGAAGTAAAACAGTTCCGGTTGATAATCGGTTTCGCGGAATGGGCGAGAAATCGATTCTGCATACACCTGCCAGTACGAGCGCAGTGTGAAGCCAAAGAACAGGGCATCATCTTCAAACAGCAGATCGGTATAATTGAGTGGCACTTTAAAACTGATTTGAAACTCCGATTCTGCTTTGCGCAGGCCATCTGCCCAACCTGATTCTTCATACGCTTGTCGGTTGATACTATCGGTGTAGACGATGGGTAAAATGTAGTTCATGCGATGCGCGGTCATCACAAAAGGACGAAATTCGGTGCTTTTTTCTGATTCGCGGCGTTGGCTCAGTAGGTCTTCTTTCTGCGTCTCGGACGGGGTTTCACTCATCGACTGACAACGCTGACGCACTTGGTTGATGGTCATTTCACCGCTCTGCGATTGGGTGGCCGTCAACAGACATCGGTCATAGTCACTGAGTTCTTGCGCCTTCAATAAAGGCGACGAGAGTAGCGTTGCCGCTAGCAGTGTCGTCTTCATGGTTGCATCCATGTTGCTTCCTTCGCATTCAATTAAGTTCAACCTCGCTATTATAAAGGCGCTTTGAAAGTAGGACGTAAGAGAATTGTTATTCGAGCGCTAAAAACGATAACTGTGCTGCTTTGCCCCATGATCATCGATGCATGATGTCGCGTGAGGAAACGGCCATCCATAAAAATATCCTGATTGACATCGAGGGCAACCTGCTCGCATCATGCCGGATTACATTTAGCGAACACGTTCAAAACTTCATCACAATGGTCATGTTAGAATGGTGCGCTTGCAGTGGGTTTGAGAAAAAATGATGTCTAAGTTGTTTAAAATAATGGTTTCGGTGAGCGCGGTATTTTTGGTGGGCTTTGGTGTGCTCGCCTTTCATTCCTACCAGTCGCTGACGTTCATGAATCACGGATTGCGGTGGTTTTGGGTCGACAGTCAACTGATCAGTTTCAACGATCACGCCATGCAAAGCGCCCGTGAACATCATTCCAATCAACTGATTTATCGTCAGGTGGATATCGGCCATCATCTGGCTGTGTTCCTCAACACCACCAACAATGGTTTCTTTTTGTTTACCTTCGTGAAAGATGCGCCGTGTGATGAAAAGTCACCGATTCAAGCCACGTTACAGGTGAATGAGGCGCCCAGCGAAACGGTGAAGTTCATCTGCCAAACAGCCAACAGCGCCGTGTATCGAATTGCCAAACCTGATTTTCATCAGTTGCAGTTGGCCAACAACGATTTTCAGTTTGATCTCAGCGGGGAATCTTGGGATTTTGACGCGTTGAAGAAAGATGACTACATGCAACGCAATTATCGTTTCTTTCAAAAACACAGCGGTGAAACGGTGTCGCCATGGGATCGGGATTAAGGGCGTTTGATCCTGCGTCTTCGCAGTAGCGCGTTCTCCAGATAAAAAAGAACCCCAAATATTGGGGTTCTTTGCATTGGGGCCGATTATTTACCGGGGCGTAGCACCGCTTTTTTCGGCACTGAACGGGGTTCGTCCAGCAAGCCAATGATCAGCGATGCCGTGGCGATCAAAAGCACGATCGTAAATGGGAAGCCCGTGGTTACCGCCATCGCTTGCGCGGCAGCAAGCCCGCCGCCCAGCAACAAGGCAATCGCCACCAAGCCTTCAAACGTACACCAGAAAATACGCTGCGGTGTTGGCGCATCCACTTTACCACCCGCGGCGATGGTGTCGATCACCAGTGAGCCGGAGTCGGCAGATGTGATGAAGAACACCACGACCAGAACGATACCCACGATCGAGGTGATGCTCGACAGCGGCATGATTTCCAGCATTTCAAATAGCTTCAGTGGTAAATCAGCGTTTTTCACCGCTTCGTAGCCTTCATTCACGAATTGGCTGATGGCGGTGCCGCCAAATGCGGTCATCCAGAATACACACACGGCGGATGGCACCAACAGCACACACACGATGAATTCACGCACGGTACGGCCGCGAGAGACGCGAGCGATGAACATGCCAACGAATGGTGACCATGAGATCCACCATGCCCAGTAGAATGATGTCCAACCTTGTGAGAAGTTAACATCAGGTCGTGCGAACGGATTCGACAACGCAGGCAGATTCGTGAGGTAAGCGCCGATGTTGTCAAAGAAACCAAGCAAAATCGCCGCCGTTGGGCCTGCAATCACGATAAACAGCAGGAGCAGTGCCGCCAAGCCCATGTTGATTTCAGACAGCAGTTTCACGCCGCCATTCAGGCCAGCGACCACCGAGATCAATGCAAACGCAGTGATGACCACAATCAACACGATTTGCGTGGTGTCAGTGAGTGGTACACCAAATAGGAAATTTAAGCCTGTTGCTGCTTGCGACGCGCCGTATCCCAACGAGGTGGCAAGGCCAAAGACCGTCGCGATGATCGCCAAAATATCGATGATATGACCCGTCCAGCCCCACACGCGTTCGCCAAACAGCGGATAGAAAATGGAGCGCATGGTCAGGGGCAATCCTTTATTAAAGGAGAAGATGGCTAAACCCAGCGCCAATAGCGCGTAAATCGCCCACGGGTGAAGTGCCCAGTGGTAAATGGTGGCAGCCATGCCCAGTGAGCGGGCCGCTTCCACATCGCCGATTGCACCTGCGAGCGGCGCCCAGTCGGTGCGTACGCCGTTTTCAAACACCGGACCTGCCAGTGATGTACTGAAGTGCGACATTGGCTCAGACACGCCAAAGAACACCAGACCAATCCCCATGCCAGCGGCAAACAGCATCGCCAGCCAGCCCATGTAGCTGTAATCTGGGGTGGCGTCGGTGCCACCAATGCGCACGCGGCCCAATGGTGAAATGGCTAAACCCAAGCAGACGATGACAAAAATGTTGCCGGAAAGAAGGAAAAACCAATCTAAGCTTGAGGTCAACCAAGAGCGCATGTGAACAAACAGAGGCTCAACTTGTTCACGGAAGATTAAGGTTGCGAAGACGAAAATCACGATCGCTAACCCAGAAACCGCAAACACGCGGTTATGAATATCAAGACCAAATGGCCCTACGGACACAATGACGTTGTCCTGTCCGACGGTATAGTCGGTGTCTATGGGCGTTGCTTTTCCGCTTGGATGCGGAATGCCGCCATTATTATCACTCATAGTCCTTCCTATTGCTTTGAATGCATTTACATCACATCGTGACCCGTTTGCTGGCCGGGCATGATGCCCCGGTTTTGTGCCACATCTTGGGCAAAATTCAACGAGGGTTCCACGCAGTGAATGAACGCGCGAGCGTTCGTCCAATGTGTACAAATGTGATATTCAACACGGTATTATATAGAATTTCTGAACTTATTTTGAGGGGGAAATGTTTCAGGAGTGTCATTTTATTTTCTCGATACAAGAATTTATCGTTTTCTCGCACGTCGATAACAATCCATCAGGTTGTGTAAAACAACCCATCAAAAAGGCGAACCCTGAGGTTCGCCTTTTGCGTGTACGTGAAAAACGTCATTACTCTTCGTAATTTTCAATGCTCGGGCAAGAGCAAATCAGGTTACGGTCGCCGTAGACGTTGTCGACACGATTGACCGTTGGCCAGTACTTCGAGGCTTTCGCTTGCGCGGAAGGGAAGCAGGCGATTTCGCGCGAGTACGGGTGAACCCATTCGTCGCTTGAAAGGTCAACTTGTGTATGTGGCGCGTTTACCAATGGGTTGTCTGCCAGTGGCCATACACCAGAATGAACTTGGTTGATCTCTTCGCGAATCGCGATCATCGCATCACAGAAACGATCCAGCTCGGCGAGATCTTCCGATTCTGTTGGTTCAACCATCAGCGTGCCCGCAACAGGGAACGACATGGTTGGCGCGTGGAAACCGTAGTCCATCAGACGTTTTGCGATGTCTTCTTCGCTAATGCCGGTTTCTTCTTTCAGCGGACGAATGTCGATAATACATTCGTGCGCAACGCGGCCATTCGCGCCACGGTACAGAACCGGATAGTGAGGACGCAGACGCTCCATCACATAGTTCGCATTCAGAATCGCCACTTCAGTCGCGTTGGTCAGGCCTTCTGCACCCATCATCGCGATGTAAGCCCAAGAGATAGGCAGAATCGAGGCGCTACCCAGATCCGCGGCAGAAACTGCGAAATCTGTGCCTTCCAGGCCGCCTTCAATGTGACCTGGCAGGAATGGTGCCAGATGCGATTTCACACCGATAGGACCCATGCCCGGGCCGCCGCCGCCGTGAGGAATACAGAACGTTTTGTGCAGGTTCAAGTGTGAGACATCAGAGCCGATAAAGCCTGGCGACGTCAAACCCACCTGAGCGTTCATGTTCGCGCCGTCTAGGTAAACCTGACCGCCAGCGGCATGAACCATGTCGCACACCTGACGCACCTGTTCTTCGTACACACCGTGTGTCGACGGGTAGGTGATCATGATGGCTGACAGGTTGTCTTTGTGTTTTTCGATTTTCTCTGCAAGGTCAGTGATATCCACGTTACCATTGTCATCACATTTCACCACCACGACTTTCATCGAAACCATTGATGCGGTCGCCGGGTTTGTACCGTGCGCAGAGCTTGGGATCAGGCAGACGTTACGATGGCCTTCGCCACGACTTTGGTGGTAGCGCTGAATCGCAACAAGACCTGCGTATTCGCCTGACGCACCCGAGTTGGGCTGCAGTGAGAACGCATCGTAACCGGTGATTTCACACAGTTTCGCTTTCAGATCGCTGGCCAGAGCCGCATAACCCGCCGCTTGAGCTTTGGGTGCGAATGGGTGAATGCAGCCAAATTCTGGCCAAGTCACCGGAATCATTTCTGCCGCAGCATTCAGCTTCATGGTACAGCTGCCCAGTGGGATCATGCCGTGCGTCAGAGAGAAGTCTTTGTTTTCCAGTTTTTTCAGGTAGCGCATCATTTGCGTTTCGCTGTGGTGCGTGTTGAAGACCGGGTGAGTCAGGTATTCAGACGTACGACGGCAGTTTTCTGGAATCGCAGCAAACTCGTTCGTTTCAATCGACGCCGACAGCGTTTCAACGCTTTCGCTGACGCCGAACACGCCAAACAACGCTTCGATATCGGCGATGCTGGTGGTTTCATCTAAGCTGATGCCCAGTTGAACAGGCAATTTACGCAGGTTGATGTCGGCCTGCTGTGCTTTCTGGTACAGCGCGTCAGTGTTGGCACCTGAATTGATGGTGATGGTGTCGAAGAAGCTGTTGTGCGCCAGTTCGAAGCCCGCTTTGGTCAGGCCAGCGGCCAGAATTGCAGTCAGGTGGTGCGTGCGGCGAGCAATCGTGCGCAGGCCTTCAGCACCGTGGAATACGGCGTAGAATGAGGCCATGTTTGCCAGCAGCGCTTGAGCGGTACAGATGTTGGAGGTCGCTTTCTCGCGGCGAATATGCTGCTCACGCGTTTGCATCGCCATACGCAGGGCTTGGTTGCCTTTGGCATCGATAGATACACCGATGACGCGGCCTGGCATGGTACGTTTGTACGCATCACGCGTTGCCATGAAGGCCGCGTGCGGACCGCCGTAACCCATCGGCACGCCGAAACGTTGCGCAGAACCGATCACCACGTCTGCGCCCATTTCGCCGGCAGGTTTCAGCAGCGTGCTGGCCAGCAGGTCAGTCGCGACTGTCACCAAGGTTTTATTGGCGTGCGCTTTGTCGATGATGTCCGTCAGATCGCGAACTTCACCCGTGGTGCTTGGGTATTGCAGTAGCGCACCAAACACGTCTTGTTCTGCTAGGCAATCGATTGCGCCAACCTGAACTTCAAAACCCAGGAAAGCCGCACGAGTCTTCACCACTTCGATGGTTTGCGGGTGAACGTCGTCTGCCACGTAGAAGACATTGCTCTTACTCTTACCTGCGCGGTGACATAGCGCCATTGCTTCGGCAGCCGCGGTCGCTTCGTCCAGCAGAGAGGCGTTCGCGATTTCCATCCCCGTCAGATCCATCACCATTTGTTGATAGTTCAGCAGCGATTCAAGACGACCCTGAGAAATTTCTGGTTGGTAAGGCGTATAAGCCGTGTACCAGCCCGGGTTTTCCATCACGTTACGTAGAATGACGTTGGGCGTGAAGGTGTTGTAGTAACCCTGACCGATGAAAGTGCGTTTGATTTGGTTTTGTTGGGCGAATGCTTTCATGGCAGTCAGCATGTCGGCTTCGCTTTTCGCTGGCGCAAGGCTCATTGGTTTTTCCAGACGAATGTTCGCTGGAACGGTTTCTGCAATCAGCGCTTCCAGAGAAGCCGCGTTGATTGTGTTGAGCATTTTCGCTTGGTCAGCGGTGTTGGGTCCGTTGTGGCGAGCAACGAACTCATTTTGAGTGCTTAGGCTGTGAAGTAATTCAGTCATTTTCCTTTCCCTTGAAAAAAAGCCGCCCGTAAGGGCAGCTTTATTCTGAGACATTAGTCTTCTTCGATAGAGCTCAGATACTCTTCGGCGTCTTTCAGATCGTCGAGTTCAGCTGCGTCAGACAGTTTCACTTTTACAATCCAGCCGCCGTCGTATGGCTGTTCGTTGATTAGCTCTGGGCTATCCTGAAGGTCTTCGTTCACTTCCACAATCACACCAGATACAGGCGCGTAGATGTCAGAAGCTGCTTTTACAGATTCAACCAGTGAGAAGCTTTCGCCTGCATCGCATTCGCTGTCGACTTCGGGTAGTTCAACAAACACAACATCGCCCAGCATTTCCTGAGCGTGCTCAGAGATGCCGATTGTTACTGTACCGTCACCGTTGTCGCGCACCCATTCATGGCTGTCTGTAAACTTCAGTGTTTTGTCCATTGCATAATCTCCAAAATGTATCGAATTTGCTGCCTAAGGTGAGCATCAACGTTGAATTGGGTTTGACGTTGATGCGCCTTCTGCGTCATTAACTGTTTATTGGTAAAGCGGGAAGCGCTGGCATAGCGTCTTCACTTGTTTGCGAACTTGTTGTTCCACATCCGGGTTACCTTCAGGGCTTTCAACTAAGCCATCCAGCACGTCGCCAATCCACTCACCAATGAGTTTAAATTCTTCACGACCGAAACCACGGCTGGTTCCAGCGGGCGTACCTAAACGAATGCCCGAAGTAATCATAGGCTTCTCTTCATCAAAAGGGATGCCATTTTTGTTACATGTGATTCCCGCGCGCTCCAGTGCTTGTTCGACCACGTTGCCTTTCAATCCTTTCGGACGCAGGTCAACCAGCATCAGGTGCGTGTCGGTTCCGCCAGTCACAATGTCACAGCCGCGAGTTTGCAATACTTCGGCCAGAACTTTTGCGTTCTCGATCACCGAATCAATATAACTTGAGAACTCAGGGCCTAGCGCTTCACCAAATGCAACCGCTTTTGCTGCGATGACGTGCATCAGTGGGCCACCTTGCAGGCCGGGGAATACAGCCGAGTTGATCTTCTTAATGATCTCTTCGTGGTTGGTCAGAATCATGCCGCCGCGTGGGCCGCGCAGGGTTTTGTGTGTGGTGGTGGTCACGACATGGGCGTGTGGCAGCGGGCTTGGATGAGCGCCCGTGGCAACCAAACCGGCGATGTGCGCCATATCAACCATCAACAGTGCGCCGACTTCGTCAGCGATGTCGCGGAATTTTTTGAAATCAATGATGCGTGGAATGGCTGAGCCACCGGCAATAATCAGCTTTGGTTGGCTTTCCAGCGCCAGTTTGCGTACGTCGTCGTAGTTGATTTCCAACGTTGCGCGGTCGACACCGTACTGCACGGCGTTAAACCATTTGCCCGATAAAGCAGGGCGCGCGCCGTGCGTTAGGTGGCCGCCAGCGTCCAGCGACATCCCCATGATGGTGTCGCCCGGTTGTAGCAGCGCCAGCATCACTGCGCCGTTCGCTTGTGCGCCAGAGTGCGGTTGAACGTTGGCATATTCGCAGCCAAACAGTGACTTTGCGCGTTCGATGGCAATGGCTTCAACGCTGTCGACGTGCTCACAGCCGCCATAGTAACGACGACCCGGATAGCCTTCCGCGTATTTGTTAGTCAGGCAGGTGCCTTGGGCTTGCATGACGGCTTTCGACACAATGTTTTCGGAAGCAATCAGTTCGATTTGTTCGTTTTGACGGGTGTATTCGGCTTGAATGCCGGCAAATACCGCATCGTCCGTAGCCGCGAGGTTCGTGGAGAAGAAGCTCTCCAGGCTGTGATTTTGGTAAGCTTTGTTCACGTTTGCGTTCATGGTAGATGACCTTCCCATAATCTGACGAGCGTTTGAGCGTCTTGCGGCTCGTCGGTCCTTCTTCTTCGATTCTGCCAAAGCAAAATCGTGCATGTGTTGGTTGTTCCTTAATCACGGCTATCGGTTCAATCGCGGGTGAGCCACTGAGGTGACTCGTGGTGATTGCACCGATAACTGACCCCAAAAACAGGGTCCAAACCCGCAGCCAAATGTTAAATCCTTGCCACTTGAACGCGGTAACTTGCATCTCTTCATCTAACAAGGACGTAACATACTCCCTGTGATATGAACAATCAATCAAAAATTTCCTATAGGAAACACGGTTTCGGTTTTTGCTACCTAAAGCACGCTTTATTTCCGATTGTGCTCTTTAATCACTCTGTCGCTTCGTGCAACAATGTTTTTTACGACAGGAAGAATAAATATTCGAGGGAAAGCATGTCAGAAGACATTTATGATGAGTACCCATCATTGACGCTCGCCAAGGAATCCGGCGACCAAACGATCGAACCGCTTAAACTCGGCCAGCGCATTAAAGACATTCGCGCCAAGCTTGGCATCACGCTGGAAGAGGCCAGTCAACGCACGGGGTTGGCTCGTTCCACACTCAGCAAAATCGAAAATGAACAGATCTCACCAACGTTTCAAGCCATGCAGAAACTGGCGCATGGTTTGCAAATTGATATGCCTCAACTCTTTGAGCCACCTAAAAAAATTATGGCAAGCGGCCGTCGTGATGTGACCAAGAAAGGGCAGGGTAAACCGCATCCAACCCAAACTTATGAGCATGAATTGCTGGCTACGCAACTGTCGAATAAAAAGATGATGCCGTTTAAAAGCCGAGTTCGAGCACGTGCATTTGAAGAGTATGGTGACTGGGTTCGCCATGACGGTGAAGAGTTCCTGTTGATCCTTGAAGGCGAGGTGATGTTCTACAGTGAGTTCTATGAACCGGTGCTGCTGGCCGAAGGTGACAGTGTGTATTATGACGCCAATATGGGCCACATGTTGGTCTCGGTGAGTGAGGACGATGCGCTGATCTTGTGGGTCACGGCCAAATAAAGTGAAAAACTAAAAAATTTCCTATAGTGAAAGCAACCGTTTGCTTTTTGTTGCGAATTGAAGAAAAATGCGCCGCAATGATGAGAATGTCGTCAGTGCGGCGTTTTTCTTTTACCGCTTTAAATGTGATTGAGTTGTTAATTATGACGATTCTCACTGTTTTGAACTTGTTAATCCGCTAAAACAAGGGCATCTTTGTTCACTATTGGAAACATGGTTTCCTGATGCGCACTTTTGCGACAGTTTTTGCTAAACACTAGCGGCTACACTCAAAAGACGGAGTCTGGCTTAATGGAGAAGAAAATGACTCAAGAACATGCGACACAAGAACTCCTGATCACACCATTGCACGCGCTTCACGTGGAAGTTGGCGCAAAAATGGTGCCTTTTGCGGGGTACGACATGCCGGTGCAATACGCCTTGGGCGTGAAGAAAGAGCACTTGCACACACGCGAAGCGGCGGGTCTGTTTGACGTTTCACACATGGGTCAGCTTCGTCTGCACGGTGAAGGGGCGGCTGCCGCACTGGAAACGCTTGTTCCGGTTGATGTGGTTGATTTAGCGGAAGGCAAACAACGTTATGCATTCTTCACCAACGAGCAAGGTGGCATCCTGGATGACCTGATGGTTGCGAACTTGGGCGATCACCTGTTTGTGGTGGTGAACGCGGCCTGTAAAGACCAAGACATCAATCACCTGCAGGCGCATTTGCCATCAGGTGTCGAGCTGGAAATCATTGACGACCGCGCGCTGCTAGCGCTGCAAGGCCCGAAAGCGGCTGACGTGCTGGCTCGCCTGCAACCTGCGGTCGCGGATATGCTGTTTATGGATATCCAGCAAGTGCAAATCGATGGCATCGACTGCATCGTAAGCCGCAGTGGTTACACCGGCGAAGATGGTTACGAAATCTCAGTCCCAGCTGACCAAGCCGAAGCGTTGGCTCGCACCTTGACGGCGTTTGAAGAAGTGGAGTGGATCGGCCTCGGCGCGCGTGACTCGCTGCGTCTGGAGTGTGGCCTGTGTCTGTATGGTCACGATTTGGATGAAACCACCACACCGGTTGAAGCCAGCCTGCTGTGGGCAATTCAGCCAGTTCGTCGCACGGGCGGCGCGCGTGAAGGTGGTTTCCCAGGTGCGGATATCATTCTGTCGCAAATCGCGACAAAAGATGTGTCGCGCAAACGTGTAGGTCTGGTTGGTCAAACCAAAGCGCCTGTGCGTGAAGGCACCGAACTGTTTGATGCCGATGGCGCAAAAATTGGTCTCGTGACCAGCGGCACTGCTGGTCCAACTGCGGGAATTCCGGTTTCTATGGCGTATGTGCGTGCCGACTTAGCGGCCATTGGCACGGAAGTGTTTGCTGAAGTGCGCGGTAAAATGCTGCCGATGCTGGTGGAAAAAATGCCGTTTGTACCGCAACGTTACTACCGCGGCTAAGCGATTGAATTTGCGACAACAGCTCCTTTTTAGGGGCTGTTTTTTTATTTATCATGCATACTTTTATTGACGCTTTGACTGGCGCGTAAGGCCAGTGTTGCTGAATGGTACGTATCAAGTACTATCTGAGCAGGTTTACTTTAAGGATATCGACATGACGACATGGAAGGCGTTGGCGGCGCTCACCAGTTTCTTTGCTGCTGTACCCGCATTGGCAGCCACGACGGACGTGACCACATACATCGTTAACGGCACCACGACCTCGGTGACGACGTATGACTCGTTTGTCAGCCTGTATTACGACCGCATTGAATACGATGGCGTCTATGGTGTCGGCAGTTATTGCGGCGGCACCATGCTGGATGCGACGCATGTGCTTACGGCCGCACACTGTATCTTTGATGGCTCCGGCAATTTAGATGAAAACTACAATTTGTTTACGGTGGTGGCGCAAACTGACAGTGAATCCGCCTTCCCGAACGGCAATATTGAAACCGTGCGAGCGTCTGAGTTCTATTATCATCCCGGGTATGAAGACTCCTCCACCAACCTGTGGCCGAATGACATTGCGATCATCAAGTTAGAATCGCCCCTGAACGTGATTGGCTATACCGATATCCCCAGTACTGAGACTTATCGCTTAGGAACCGATAACACAGATAATGATACCAACGACAATGTGTTTGAAGCCGTCGGCCATGGCAATACCAGTACCGGCACCGATGACAGTGACGACCTGCTGGTGACCGACATGAACTATGTCTCGAACGCGACGTGTCAGTTGGATTTGACTGCGCTGACCAGCAAACAGATCTGTTTTGGTGGTGATACCAGCGTGACCACGGGGCTGGACAACGGCACCTGTCAGGGCGACTCGGGTGGCCCCATTTATTGGAATGACAGCGGTACATTAAAACAAGTGGGCATTGTCAGTTTTGGCCCCACCACGTGCGGCAACCCGTGGACCATGTCCAACGCCGATGCAGTATTTACCGAAGTGGTTGACTACACCAGTTGGATCAACAGCGTGCTGGCTGGCAGCGAAACGCCAGATTTTGTGGCCACGGATGACAAACGGGTTGCTTATCTCAATGGAACGACAACATCCGACAGTGGCGGCGGCGGTTCGCTGAACATAGTGAGCTTTGGTGCATTATTGGTCCTGGGATTGTGGCGTGCGCGTCGGGTTAAGCGGCTTCACTCAAAATCGTATTGCGGCCCTGTTCTTTCGCCATATACAACAAACGGTCGGCGTGTTTGATTGCGGCATCCACCGATTCGGTGACGGGCCAAACACCGCCTGAAATCGTCACTTTCGGCGCTTGTACATACAGCGCCACATCCTCGCGAATCCGGTCAAAAATACGCACAGCTTGTTCGGCAGAGTCAGTTTTGATCACCACCACGAACTCTTCACCGCCAAAACGAAACGCATAATCCGATAAGCGAATGCGGCTTTTGATCACAGAGGCCACGCGCTTAATCACTTGATCGCCAATGTCATGGCCATATTTATCGTTCACCAACTTGAAGTGATCGATATCCAGAATACACAAATGATACCGGTGATGCGCTTTGAGCTGACGACTGACTTTTTTCAAATAGTGGCGATTGTGCAGCCCGGAAAGCTCGTCGGTGAAGGTGATTTTCGTCAGTTCCTGTTTGTCTTTGCGAATGCGATACAGGTAGAGGCTCACGCCCGCTGTGATGCTGCCGAACATCAAAATCAAGTAGAAGTAGGGCGGAACCAGTTCATGGTTATCGACCACTTTGACCAAGTAGGTTTTGCCGTCATTCAGCAGATCGAGTTTGCGGTAGATAAAGCTAAAATCATCGTATTCAAATAAACCGGCAAAGCGGTTAGAGCGTTGTAAATCCTGCCATACATGGGGCAAGCTATCGCTCAAATTGCTCAGGCTGTCGATTCCGGTATGAGAGCTGGAATAGACGGTGCCGAGCTGATTGATGAGCAGGATGTTGTCGCCGCCAATTTCAGAAAATTCATTGAGATCGATCTCCAACACCAGATACCCGATGTGGCGCTGATGGCGATAGATGGCCTTAAACTCGGTGAATACGCCCCATTGCGGTGAGAGCAGCAGTTGCGTTTTCTGGCGATTGAGGCTGCTGCTGTAAAACCGGTTGTAAGTGGTGATCCAACGTTGGTAGCGATACCCCACGGGCGGCGTCTTCGCCACGATCGTCATGGATTTGATCAAGGATTGGGTGGCGAGCAACTGATTGGCGAGATCTAAAAACGGCGCTGGATCGTCAAAATAACGGGTGGCAATGTGCGAGTCACCGATGGCGAGGAAGCTCGACGCCAGGTTGCGTTTGAGGATCAGGGTATTTTCTAACGTTTTGAGTTGCGCGGCGAAGTCGGATTCTTTGTCAGATTTTACGTAGCGCATCGGCGTATTAATCAGGAACACGATGACGAGCGTAAACAGAAGGCATTTAACCTCCAGTTGAAAGGATGATGAGCTGGATATTGGGGTTTGATTGAGGATCATGCGCCTGAAACACTTCCGTATGTTTCGGCGATATTATGGAGCAATCTCACTAAAATCCAGTCACTTAGATGAAGGATTTATGAACATCGCTTTGAATCAGAGCGAGTTCACATCGTGTGGTTTAACCAGTGGTGAGGTTGCTAGACAGTGTGTAACGGCTGGCACTGGCAAGCGACAGTGGTTTCGAGAACCAGTAGCCCTGCAAATAGGACGCGCCCATTGCACGAAACTTCCTAAACATGTCGCTGTTCTCAATGCCTTCAATCACGATGTCGACGCCTTTGCTACGACTGAGCTGAATGATGAAGCTCAGGTACTCTTCGGAGGCTTGGTTGGTCAAGGTTTTTGTGGCCATAGAACGATCGATTTTAATTTGATTCAACGGCAAATCGAAAAAGCTGTGAATGGAGCTAAAGCCGGTGCCAAAATCATCCAAAGAGAGCTGAAAGCCCATTTTGCTCAGGGTTTCCAATTGATTGAGCGCATTCTTGTTGCCATCCAAAATCACGGTTTCCGTCAGTTCTAACACGATGGATTGAGGATCAATGCCCGCTTCACTGGCCATCATTTTGATGTTGGAAGGGAAGGTGCTATTGAGCAGTTGCAACACCGAAACGTTGATGTTGACGCGAATGTTCACGCCGTTGACTTTGTTGTAGCGACTGATGAATTCACACGCTTTTTCAAAGACTTGATAACCCAAGTCGGTAATTAACCCCTTCTCTTCGGCCACGGGAATGAATTCGTCGGGGAAAATTTCGCCAAACTCTTTGGAACGCCAACGTACCAGCGCTTCAAAGCTCGATACTTGGCCGCTTTGTGCATTCAAAATGGGTTGGAATTTGACGGAGAGTGAACGCGATTGCAGCGCTTCTTTGAGCCCGCGCTCGATATAGAAGAAGCGATCAACTGCACGCTGCGTTTTGCCGTTGTAGATTTCAATCCGCGAGCGCTTTTTCTCACCAGCGTACTGACAAGTGCGTGAGGCAATATTGATGATCTGCTCGGCGCTGTACGCATTTGAAAATTCAGGATAGACGCCGATGCTCATGCTGTCGCCAAACAAGTGCCCATGTTCTTGCGCTGATTTTGCGTAGCGATCCAAGATGTCGTGACACAACGCGGTCAGCGCGTCATGGCTGATGTTCTGACTCAGCAATAGGGCAAAGTCATCGGAGCGAACGCGATAGAATTCGGTGTCAGGATTGGTCACGCTGTTTAGCGCGGAGATCAAATGGTGCAAAATGTGCTGCACCACTTCCGTACCGTATTGGTTCAAGTAGGATTTGATGTCGTCAATTTGGATGTAAAGCAAGGTGCCCGACTTTTGGTCGTCGAGTTTAATTTGATCAATATCTTTGAGCAGTTTGGTCGCGTTGGCTAAGCCTGAAACGTTATCGTAAAACGCCGCCTGATTGAGATAAGACTCCATCAACTTCTGATCAGAGATATCCCGATGGCTGCCAACCATAAACGTTTCGCCATCCCGCTGGCAGGTGACGGCGGTGCCTTCAATCCAAACATACTGCCCATTGCTTTTACGTGCTCGGTACTGCGCGGTGGCTCGGCCGATACTCGCAACATGGTGATGCACCCGCGCTTCCAGATCCTCACGATCCTGCGGGTGAACGACAGTGAACCACTCATTCAAAGTGATTGTGGAAGCATTGAAACCAAATTGTTGATAAAAGCCAGGGTTGTAAAATGTCATACAGCCCTGCTCATCCATGTGAAAAATCCCCTCGCTGAATACGTCAAAGATATGCATCAAACGTTTTTGATAGACGTCTGAAAACATATTGATCACGTCTGCGGGTTTTTCCTGCGTCAATGACATATCAATGCACCTAGCTCTACTGAACCATACGGATTCTGAGCACTAAAGTTAAAGCAACAACGTTAAAAAATAAAAGGCGTTGATAACAAAGTTATTAATTTAATTTTCTTTTAGGCGTCAACTATATCTTTTATGAAAGAATGTCTCAATTATGAAATTCCATGTAAATGATAAGCGTGCGTACACCCATACTTTTCAACACATTGAATATCTATTGAGAATGATTTGTGTTAGTCGACTATGTTGAAGCACAAAAAAAGCGGCTTACAAGCCGCTAATCTAATCCATATGAGTGGTGGAGTGCCAGTCTTCGTGAACGATTTATCGATCCCAGTAGGTTTCTTCTAGGCTGTCTTCCCGTTCAGGCAGCGCACGTGACAGACGTGGCGAGTGCTGCGTTAACACTTCGTAGCTGACGCGGTTGGCATATTTGCACACTTGCGATAGCGACGAGTAGGTCAAATAGTGTCGATCGTGCTTGGCCGAATTGGGTACATTGCGCAGGTGGTAGCTGTTGGCCGCCATGTCGTGCAGCAATGCCGACAACGCGCCATCGCCAGCACCGTTGGTGTTTTTGATCTCTAAGGGGCCGCCAAGGTATGGGCCGATGTGAGAATAAACACGCAGTGGCTGCTCGCAGTCTTGCTGGCGCATTGCGCGGCTGAATTCGTATTTGTTGAACTCAGCAATATTGCCCGGCAGCAGCGGCAGTTCGGTTTCGCGTTTAGCGGCTTCATCGACATAACCGGCCATGTATAGGCCAACTGGGCCAGCGGTACACAACACCAAATCGACCCATTCGAGTGCTTTATCGGCAGCCAGAAGCGGATCTTTTTCGCCGG
The DNA here is from genome assembly GCF_043106745.1 of Vibrio sp. CJQ_6. Lineage (NCBI taxonomy): Bacteria > Pseudomonadati > Pseudomonadota > Gammaproteobacteria > Vibrionales > Vibrionaceae > Vibrio > Vibrio sp. CJQ_6. The sequence continues at coordinate 431,206 of NZ_JBICMV010000028.1, forward strand.
TCAGCGCTTCACCTTCTTCTTCATTCATCGCCAAAACGGTGACGTGTTCTTTGAGGTAGTCTTGCCACCATGTTTCATTGCCTTCGATCACGTACTTCGTGCCAAGCGTGAGTACCACCGGCACCGATTTCGCTTTGGCAATTTCAATGGCGCGTTGTACGGCTTGAGGTATCGGATCGTTTGGCTTACCGCGCATCAGATATGAAGAGACCACCAAAGCGGACGCCTTGTCGAATACGTCTTCAGGAATGCTTTCAGGATGCAACTGGTTCATGTGACCTTCGTTGATCGCAAAAGTACGTTCACCATTTTCAGAAATGAGGGTGTAACAACGGCCAATTGGGCCATCCACGGTTTGAAGATGGTTGAGGTTCATGCGTGACGACGTGCGGCACAAATAGCGATACGCGTAAGAGCCAACTTCGACGTTTTTTGACATCACGCCGAGTAGGACCGATTTGCTGTCCGCCAGCACGGAATAGTTGTGCAGGGTATTGCCAATGGTGTCACCCGGGTATTGGTGTGTGATCAAATTCCGTTCGACCAGTTCTTGGTAAAGCGCGTCGGCTTGACTCTCTTCCAGTACCAGAGAATGTCCTTTACTCAGGCTGTATTTGTCTAAGAATGCATTATCCACGCGCGCTTCAATATCAACGATGGTCTGACCGACACCGACGATCGTAGGGCGATGGAGTAGTGGGGTTTGTTGGATTTGGTTGACCAACGGATCACGGGCGTGCGTCGGAAAATAATGCTTAGATTTGCGCTGTCCAGGAAACTTCATGTGTTAAGTGGGCATTGTGAAAGAATTTTCGCGGATGATATCACAAAAATTTATGCAAAGTTTCATTTTAACGACATAAAAAAGCGACTCAGAACGAGTCGCGGGCATTCATGATGTGCGCTATTTCTCAGCAGTCGCGGGGAAGGCGTTGTAAGCCTTTGTTCCCCAAAGCGGTACAGTCGACAGGCTGTGCTTGAAACTGCCTTCGGTTTCTTTGGTGGTGTATGAGAGGTAGAGCAGCGTTTGGTTCTCAGCATCGTAGATGCGGCGTACTTTCATGGTTTTGAAGAAAATACTCTTTGATTTCTTAAAGACCACTTCACCCGATTTGCTCTTATCAATCTGCGCGATCATTTCTGGCGTAATGTCGCCAGTTTGACGGCAAGAGATGGAGCTGTCGCTTGGATCTGCAAAGCTCAGATTCGCTTCAATGGAAGCGATGTGACATGTCACACCCGTGACCACATCATCTTTGAGCGAGCCAATCTTAATATCTTTCATGGTAAACATACCCAAGCTGACGTCGCCCACTTCGGAGTTATCACACCCGGCAAGGGCAAGCGCGCTTAAAGAAATTACGGCTAATTTCTTGATCATTTTATTATTCCAACTGTTCACGTTGAGTCCATGATAGCAGTATGTTACGAGAAAGACAGAACCGAATTGTGGTAGACTCTAGGTTTTCGGTGCTGTGACACGATTTCGCCTGCGTGCGATCATCGCCATCTGCACCTGATATTTTGCTAACGATAAGAAGTACGCCTTATGACACCGTCATCTCATGCGATTGTTGAAATCAAAAATCAGTGGCTCTGGAGCCAAGTTGATGTCGAGTATCCGACACCGGAAAGCCTCAAGGGGCGTGCGCTCTATCAAGCTCACACCGCATCTCGCCAGGTTCAACCCTTTGCCAGCCAACTGCAGGATTCAGCGGCACTGGATGACATCTTTCTAGTCGATTTTCACCGCCTGACCATCATGTTTGCACTGCTACAAGCGGCGCAGATGGAGACGGAAGCTGAGCAAAATTTGCTGGTCGAATTCTTCACCCAAATTATCTTTTCTGAGCCTTGCTCGCTGTATGTCGGGTTTGAAAACTCACAGCCAGTGGCGGCCGCGATCGTCACCGCACACGACGACAACGTGTTGGTGTCGGATATCGCACTGAATACCAATCAAACCTACGCCGATGCCCCTCAGTTTGCCGCGGCCGTGCTGGCGAAGTGGTGCCAAGCCCATGCGTTCGATGGCGAGGCGTTCCTCGAAGTATAAACGTCAATAATGTTGCAGCTTTAAGACAGCTTAGGCTACTCACGTTCAGAAAAGTGATGTTGGTTGGGAAATTGTTTTTCACCATGTGAGAACGGTTTCATTTCCTTCGTTGTGTTATTTCGTCGTGATTGTATGCGTATACACTGCTCGAAAAGGGGGAGCGTATATGACTAACAAAAAAACAAACTGCGTTATTTTTGACTGTGAAGGGACGTTGGTTGACAGCGAGCGTCTTTGTTGCGAAGCCCTTGTTCGAATATTCAATGAGTTAGATGCAAATCTGACGGTGGACGATGTCGCGGATACCTTCGAGGGGGGCAAGATTGCGGACATTCTGACCGCCACATTAGAGCTGGCATCCATGACTGCGGATTTAGATGTTTTGGAAGCGCGCTACCGCGATGTGTTGGATACACTGTTCGCTCATGAACTGAAACCAATGGATGGCGTGTTACCTCTGCTGGAGACGTTGACGCGTCACAATGTAGAGTTCTGCGTGGCCTCAAATGCGCCGCGCAATAAAATTGAAACCACGCTGCAGTTGGCCGGCTTGCTGCCGTATTTCAATGGCAAAGTCTTTTCGGCGTTTGAAGCCAACAGTTGGAAACCTGAACCGGATTTGATTCGCTATTGTGCGATGAATATGGGCTTCATGTTGGATGAGTGCGTGTATGTGGATGACACCGCAAAAGGGGTGGAAGCGGGTGTGCAAGCGGGCGTGACCACGTATCAGTTGGAACCGTTGAGCCCGGCCAACCGCACCACGCACGACGACGTGGTGATCCTCAGTAGATTAGAACAACTCACGGACTATGTCTGTTAAGCGAATACGACGTGTCAGCGAACAGAGCGACTCGGTGAATACATCGGTTCGTTGAACACATCGGTTTGTTGAACACTAATAAACGCCGCGCTAGCTTAGTGCATGGTTGGGCGAAGCGAGTGCGTGCGATGTAATGCAGATGAATGATGCAGCAGCATCAATTGCAGTTGAATGCTTTTCAGATGGTCGGTTTTAAATCCGCACTGACCGCAGATAAACTTTTCCCCATCCTCCGACATCAGGTATTCGTCATGTTGGCATAGTGGACAGCAATCGAGCGATAAAGCATCGGTATGGTTTGATTTTGTCATAATGAACTTACTCAGCAGCGATAAAAGCGTGAATGTTGACCCTTATGGATGAAGCCTTGGCTGCTCGCCGGTGGCGCCATGATGTTGGGTTTCATTTGTTATGCTTCTAGAATAATCGGAATCATGAATCCGTACTGTTACAGTGTTGGGTTTTGTGCTGGTTTTGAGAGTGAATTCATAAATAAATCTGTCATCACACTGAAAAACAACATAGAAATTTATTCTATTTCTAAGGCTGATGGCACTTTTAAAATTCTGAATGAAAATCATACCGATTCTCAGTGGAAATGACCACATCGTTGAATGGGGGGGACTGAGATCGCAGCGTGGTGGTATAGCACTCTCCGCACCGACGATTTCGGTATATGCTTTGTGAAGTGATGAGGTTTCGATTGAACTCGATGAGAGGAGAGTACGATGGATAAGCAGGCATTCTGCATGGTTTTGACCACCACCAATCGTCCGGAGAACGCGCAGCAAATCACACATAGCCTGCTGTCAAAACAACTGGCGGCGTGCGTGCAGTCCATGCCAATTCAAAGTCATTATTTGTGGAATGGCGAAGTATGCTGTGATGCCGAAATTTTGCTGATCATCAAAACGCGCCGAGCGTGTTATGCCGACCTTGAACAGGAAATCGCACAGCTGCATTGTTATGAAGTGCCACAAATTGTCCAAGTGCCGATTGTCGATGGCTTCAATCCATATCTGACATGGATTGAGCAAAATACACCGACGACAGAAACCCGGTAGCAGGCGAGTCACCCGAACCGATCAGGTCGCGCACACAAATCGAGGCGCTCAAGCACATCGAATCATCCAAATAAAAAAGGAGCCTCAGCTCCTTTTTCTATGCGCGTTCTATGCGTGCGATTTTCTATACCATACGAGGTATAACCGGTTAAGCCACGGAGAAGCGCTGCGGTTGCATTCGGCACTGCACGCTCATCACGCACAACGCGGTGATCGCTCCCAGTGTGTCGCACAGCATGTCTTTTTGAGCATCCCAAATGTCGCCTTGTGATCCCAAAAACGCGATGCCTTCCTCGCCGCCCGCCAAATCGGCATACCACCATTCGATGATTTCATAGCCAGCGGCAATACTCATGATGCAAAACAGCGCAAACGCTCCTGCGATCCAGCGGTTCGCGAGTTGGCGGCGAATGAGATATTCCGCGATGGGGTAAGCATATAAGCCGATCGCAAAGTGTGCGACGCGGTCAAAATTATTACGCTCAGAGCCAATCAGTTGGTTGAACCAGTCAAACGGGACTTCTGCGAATGTGTATTTCGCGCCAATGGTATGTAGGGTTAACCAAATAAACATCAGCAGGTAGGCCGTTTTACTTAACGTTTGATGGGTGGATGTCCACCAAATCCCAACCAAAATCAGTACGGCGGGCAGAATTTCAGCGATCCATACCGCGCGTGACGATGGGGCAATGGCCGAGAACACAAAGACCACAGCGTAGGCGAGCGTAAAGCCAATCAAACTTTTGGGAAAATTCATTGGGTGATCAATCCTTTTTTAAGTGCTGAGTCTATGGTGCCACTATTATGAACGCTGTTCAATTGTGTTTTTACGCGGGAAAGTCATCTGACGTAAACGTTTACTGTTGAAATTGGCGTGGTTCGCTCAGATTCAACGCATTCAAAACCGATCATTTCATTAAAGTTTGATTTACCCCATAGTGACTTTTAAAATCCCGCGTTCAATTCTCATAACAAAAAAGTAAAGTCATGAAACTGGACACTGTCGATTATCTTGCTCCGGATGCTGCCGAGCAATTTGTAAAGTCACTGCGCGAAACGGGCTTTGGTGTACTCAAAAACCACCCGATTCCCAAAGAGCTGGTTGAATCCATCTACGAAAATTGGTACCAATTTTTTACCTCCGCACGTAAAAATGAGTTCCAGTTTAACGTCGATACACAAGACGGTTATTTCCCTCCCAGCGTCTCGGAAGTGGCGAAAGGTCACACCGTGAAAGACATCAAAGAATACTTTCACGTTTATCCTTGGGGGCAGATCCCGCAAGAGCTGAAAGAACAGATTCTGGATTACTATGACCGCGCGAATGCATTTGCCGCAGAGCTATTGAGCTGGGTGGAAGCGCATGCTCCGGCAGACGTGCAGGCGCGTTTTTCGATTGCTCTGTCTGAGATGATCAATGGCAGTGAGAAAACCTTGCTGCGTGTGCTCCATTACCCGCCAATGAGTGGTGATGAAGAGCCAGGCGCAATCCGCGCGGCAGCGCATGAAGACATCAACCTGCTGACGGTGCTTCCTGCGTCGAACGAGCCGGGCTTGCAAGTGATGGGCAGCGATGGCAACTGGATCGATGTTCCTTGTGATTTTGGCAACTTGATCATCAACATCGGTGACATGCTGCAAGAGGCATCGGGCGGTTACTTCCCGTCGACCACGCACCGTGTGATTAACCCAAGTGGTGAGCGCCAAACTCAATCGCGCATTTCTCTGCCGCTGTTCCTGCACCCGAAGCCAGAAGTGGTGTTGTCTGAGCGTTACACAGCGCACAGCTACCTGATGGAACGTTTACGTGAACTGGGCGTGATTTAACCGCGCTCGGTTATCTACCTCAAGGCCAGCCACGTGCTGGCTTTTTTATTGTGTCAACGTTACATCAGAAACAGACGCTAGTTCAAAAACTTGCATCGTGAAACGGAGTGCGACTCGACAAATCGGTCAATTTGGATTTGAATTTAATGCAGGGATTGAAAAACGAGCATCGTATGTCTGATACACAACCGCTGAGCGCGACCTTCCAAACGTACATGGAAAATCCGCTGCTTTGGCCGATTCTGGAAGTGTTGAAACAACAGCCATCGGGCTGGAAAGTTCACACATTGGCCGCCCATTTGAGTGAACTTGAATTGGTGCCAGTACTCGATGATGCGCCAGAGAAAGACTTGTTTAAACGTAACTTTCTGATCATGAACGCGCTCTATCAGTTGCAGGAAATCTTGTATCCACAAAAATGGTTGCAAGTAGAAGCGATGGACATTGTGTTGATGCCGATGTTTCGCAATGCCAACCATGTTATCGACCCGGACGAGCCTTTGCGCGATTACTACACCAACTGGACCCATTATGAGGCCAGTGAAGGGGAAGTGAAGCGGCTATTGAATGAGTTTTGGACTCGTTATCGCCGGTTTGTCGGGGGGGAAACGGTCAGTCACCTCAATCGTCATGAGGCCTTGCGTTTGTTTGACTTACCGAGCGACGCAACATCGTTTGAGATTCGCAAAACATGGCGCAAACTGGCGCTGCGTTGGCATCCGGACCGTGACAATGGCAATGCCGAGCAGTTTCGTATTTTATGCGCTGCATGGAATGTGTTGCGTCAAGAGTATTAATTTGCTGATTTGAATACCAATAAAAACGCCCGCGACAAGGTCTGCGGGCGTTTTTATTGTTTCTCAGCGGCTCTAACGGCTCAGCGGCTCTCGCTTCTCAGCTTTTCGAGGGCACACGTTGGATGCGCTCACGCATCAAAGGCCAGCCGATTTCGCTGAGGCGTTTACGCTTTGAATTGCGATTTGCGCATGCGGTTCAATGCAGCCATGGCATCCAGAATGCGTGGCTTGGCCAGATCGCCGTGATTTGGCATCGCGGTGTACCAGTGTTCGGTGAGCATTTCTGCCATCTCTTTGGCTGGGTTTTTTGACCAACCTGGCAGCTGCGCCAACTGAAACCACAACCAACCAATCGCATTCACTTCAGACGCTGATTCCAACTGCTCTAGCGCCGAAATATCTGCAAACTCTTTCCCGAAGCGCAGCGCATCAACCCCTTTGGCGGAGACGCGGAACTTCCCTTCAACCAGCAGTTTTTGCAGCGCGGCACGGTTAAACGAGCGCGGAGGGAAGGTTGCCAGTGGCGTTTCACATTCGTTACGACGGGCCGTTGGGTGCTGAGCGATCACTTGCTGTGCTTTCTCGGTAACGTCGACGGCTTGGTAATCGTGCATTTGAATCACGGTGTCCGCCACATCCAGATAGTCGCCTGAGCCGCCCATGACCACCAAAGTTGAAATACCAAGTTCATCACGCAATTGACCGATACGGTCGACCAGCGGCGTGATGGGTTCATCGCCTTTGCTCACCAGCGCTTGCATGCGTTCGTCGCGAATCATGAAGTTGGTGGCAGAGGTATCTTCATCGATCAGCAGCGTGGTCGCGCCAGCTTCGATGGACTCTTGCAACCATGCCGCTTGCGATGTGGAGCCCGATGCGTCTTGCGTGCTGAAATCGCTGGTGTTTTTGCCCATGGGCAGGTGGTTGATGTAGTTAGCCAAATTCAGGTTGTGCACACAGCGACCATCTTCGGCACGAATCTTCATCGCATTGCCATCGGTCACGATGCGCTCACGGCCATCTCCCGGAATGTGGTTGTAAATTGAGCGTTCTAGCGCAGTCAACAGCGTTGATTTCCCGTGGAAACCGCCGCCCACAATTAAGGTGATGCCTCGACGGATCCCCAAACCACGAATCTCACCTTGGTTGGGGGTGGTCAGCGTCACTTCCAGTGCGCTTGGCGCAGTGAAAGGAACGGCGTCTTTCATCGGCAGGTCACAGTTACCGGCAAGGCGTGGTAGCACACTCCCGTTGGCAACAAACGCGACCAAGCCTTGGTCTGCCAGTTGATCGCGCAGTGCATCTTGATCTTCGATGATCTCACAGTGGTGGATCAGTGCGTCTTTATCCAGCTCACGCTCAATGGTGGCGCGGCGAATGAATTTTGGCATGTGGAACGTCAAGATATTCAGCGCTTTCTTGGCCAAAATATCACGCCCTTCTGCCGGCAGACTCATGCGAAAACGCAGTTCGATTCCGTCATTGGTGAACACCACGGAGGTGCTGTCGAGCACCGTCTGGCCACTGAGCGAAATGGAAATGGAGTTCTCTTGCTTGGCAAATTCAGCAAAGGAACGAGCGATAAAATCACGCGCCGCACGTTGGTAAGACGGCGATTTCTCGCGCAACCAATCAAGGCCGGTGAGCGACCAAGCGCGGGTCGCGCGAAGACGAGAGGCCGAAGCGTAAGGATCCGACTGAACGTGATCGATATACAGGGTGTAGTCACCAAAATCATATTGGCCTTTAATTTGCTGATACGCTCGGTAGTTCTGTTTTTCGAGTTTTTTCAGTATAGATGTTAATAGATCCATCTCGTTTATCGCTCATTGAGAAAGAGAAAAGGGGGCGATTATAGGGAGCGCCCACCAGAGAGTAAAGGGATGATAAGCAATTCAAAGCAGTGGGGAAACCTTTAATTGGCTTCGCCTTGCGTGCGCGAGGGGAACCGAGGCGAGCCGCGAAACTACTTTGATGCTAAGTGGGTGTTGCCGCCCAATTTGGCAAAGGAATAACTTTGATTGAGCATCACCAGTTCAAACTCTTCGGTTGGCAATGGGCGTCCGTACAGATACCCCTCTGCGATATCGCAGCCTTCTTCAATGAAAAACGTGTCTTGCTCTGGGGTGTCGACGCCTTCAACCCCAACTTGCAAATGCAGTTTCTGCGCAACGTGAATGACTGAACGCAGAATCTCTTCGTCTTCGTCGTTATGGGTGAGTTGTTGCACAAAGGTTTTGTCGAGTTTGATTGCATCAAATGGGTAATGTTTTAAGTGATGGAATGACGCAAATCCCGATCCAAACTCGCTCAGTGTGAGGTGAACCCCCAGTTGATGTAAGGCGCTGAGTGTGTTGCGCGCGACGACTTCATCGGACAACAAGGCATTTTCGTTGATCTCCAAATCAAGTTGCGCGGGCGGTACATCATGCGCGTTAAGCAAGGCTTCGATCTGTTGGGCCAACTGACCATTTTGTAGCTGACCCGTCGAAATTGCAGCGGTGAGTCGTAGCGAGGGGAAGGAGTGACGCCAGCGGCCGGCCATTTCAATGGTGTGGCGCAGCACAAAGTTACCCACTTCAAACATCAGCCCGTTTTGTTCGGCCATGTTGATGAGCGCTTCATGTGTGACGTCGCCCAGCAGTGGATGGCTCCAACGCAGGACGGTTTGCGCGCCTAACCAACGGCGTGAACGGGGATCCACTTTGGGTTGAAAATAGAGCGCTAAGTCATCATTTTGCAACGCCTGCAACAGGTAACTTTCCAGTGCATTGGCGGACGCCAATTGATCCGCGCTGGATTGAGAATGGTAGTGGAACTGATAGCCGGAATCTTTGCAGGCCAACATGGCTTCGGACGCAAAGTGGATCAGTTCTCCGGCATGAGCGGAGTCGGCATGGGTCGCAATGCCAATGTAGGCGTTGAGGTGAAAGCGTTCTTGCTCAAGTTGAAACTCGGCTTGATGAATGCCGACCAGCCGATGGCACAGTAGCTCCAAACTGTTCTCTAAGGATGGCGCTTTGACCAACAGCACCAAATCGTTGGCGGTGGGGCGCGCCGTGAGGATTTCAATGCCTTCAAAATGCCCAACGCGTTCGCGGTAGCGCTTCAGCACTTTCTCCCAGTTTTGATACCCCAAGCGCGATTGCAGATGACGGGCGTTGGCAAAGCCAACATACAGCAGTGCCAAATCGTGATCGCCACGCGTTAGTGCTTTGTCGACTTCACGCTCCAAACCGGAATGATTGAAGAAAGCGGTGCTGGTGTCGTGGTGCAATTGGAACGCGACTAACTGTTCCGCCGCTTTACGCTTGTCAATTTCCTGATTGAGGGAGTAGTTGAGGTCGGCTAAATCTTGGGTGCGAATTTGAATGCGCGCTTGCAGATCATCATTGAGCAGTTTGAGCTTCTGATGTTGGTAAATCACAGTGAGTTGCGATTCGAGCGAAACACGAAAACTTTGCAGCAGCTTGCGATACGTGGGCGTGAAGGCATTCGCTTTATTGTCCAGCACACAGATGGTGCCAAACAGGTCGCCATTGGGCCAACAGACCGGAATCCCGCAATAGGCCACCATGCCGTGAGAAATATCAGGGTTATGACGCCATTTCATGTCAGTTAAGGCATTTGGAATGAGTAGTTCTTGACGTGTTTTGGCCACTGTTTCGCAATACAGGCCTTGGCCGAGGGCTTCGGTGTCACCGCTGCGATACGGCTGTTTGACATTGGTGTTGGCGCAGAAAACTTCGATTTCTTCATCGTGCAGACGCATGATGAGTGCGGCAGGAACCTGGAGGATATCGGCCAACAGATTGACGATGGTTTGCCAGCCACTCAGCATCTCTTGAGGAACAGTTAATGACTGTGTATTGATTTTCGACATACAGCCCATCCTTTGAACGTCGGCGGAACCGCTGAGCGATCCGTGCTCAGCTTTCGTGCGCTGCGTTGTTGCAGCACGTATTTACAGTATATGAACGGGTTGGCAAATCGACAAAAAAAGTCCCGGCAAATGCACGGGACCTTCACAAATTGACAGAAATTGTCGCCGATTCGACATTCGGCTCTGGCGAAGCGTCTAAAAGCGTTCTAGGTCGACGTCAGCATCGTAATCGATGCCGTCAAAACCAAATCCATTCAAACGCAGGAACTCGGCTTTAAAGCCCGCGTAGTCGCCCATTTGTTGGAAGTTGCTGCCGTTCATTTCAGCAAGCACTTCACGCACGCGCTGTTGCGTGTCAGGGTTCAGTTCCCAGTCATCCATACGTACCAGACGTTCACCATCAACAGGCACGCTGGTGTGACTATAGAGTTTGTCACTGAACAAACGATGCATCTGCTCAATGCATCCTTCGTGTGTGCCTTTTTCTTTCATCACGCGGTACAGCGCCAACATGTATGGGCTTAAGCCGGGAATAAAGACGCTGGCTTTGGTGACCAAGGCTTTACACACGGTGGCGTAGGCGCCGCCGTCAAAGTTTGCCAGTTTCAGGTTGAGTGAATGGCTGGTTTGATGCAGGTCGATTTTTGCGCGGCCGAGCGTACCATCGAGATAGATCGGATGCGTGATTGATGGACCCACATACGAAAATGCGATGGTTTTACATCCTGGCGCGATGGACTCGTTGTTGATCAGCGTATCAATCCAGCTTTCCCAATCTTCACCCCCCATCACATGCAGCGTGCTGTCGATCTCTTCATCGTTAGCCGGTTCCAAGGTGGTGTCGACCCATGTGTCGTTTTCCAACACAATCGTCGCGCCAGAAACGGCGTCACCAATCGGTTTGATGGCGGAACGCCAGAACTCATCGCTGCCCGGTTTGCGGCGCATGCCACTGGCAATACTGTAAATCACCAGATCCACTTCACCTTCAAAGTAGGTTTCGATCGCTTCAACGACTTGTTCTCGCACGGCATCGGAAAACACATCGCCGTTGATGTTGACCGCGATGTGGCCTTCACGTTCTGCAAATTTCTTGAACGCCAGATTATTGAAATAGCCAGCGCTGCCCACCCCTTTCTCAGACGGGCCGCGTTCAAAAGAGACCCCAATCGTGTCGGCGTTGGCACCACCAAACGTGAGTGCAATGCGTGCCGCCAAACCAAAGCCAGAAGAGGCGCCGAGGATCAGAACGCGTTTGGGCCCCTGTGTGATCGGTTTTGCCGATTTAACGTACTCAATTTGTTGTAAAACCGCTTGTTCACAGCCAAGTGGATGAGCGGTGCGGGCCACTACACCCTGAATCACGGGCTCAATGCGCATTGATGATCACCTTTTAAACATTACAGTAGGGGGAGTGTTAACAATATCGTAAAGCTGCGTAAATTTTATTGAGCTAGACCATTAAAAACTGGGATTTTAAGCAGGGAAGGCCGATTCCGCATGGTGTGAACGCCGCGGAATCGGGGAAGAAAAGGTGAAAATAGGATCAGAGCAATGGCGCGAGTTGTTGAGCCATAAAGTCGGCGATCCAAGGTTGTGCTTCCGGTTTAGGGTGCAAACCATCGTTCATCATCCATTCGGGTTTAACGATGACTTGTTCCAGAAAAAACGGGATCAGCGGCACGGATTTTTCGTCAGACAGGGTGGGGTACAGTTGGGCGATCGCATCGCTGTAACGCTTGCCGTAATTGGGCGGAATGCGAATTTGCATCAGAATCACGTGACTCTTATTGGCCTGAATCTGGTCGATCATCGCGCGTAAATTGTTTTCGACCACTTTGGGAGGAAAGCCGCGTAAACCGTCATTGGCGCCCAGCTCGATCAACACGGTATCGGGTTGATGTTGTTTCAGCAGGGATGGCAAACGGTCAAGGCCATTGCCTGTGGTATCGCCGGAAATACTGCCGTTAACAACCGATACATTTTTGCCGTTTCCCGCCAACGCACTGCTGAGTAAACTGGGCCAAGCTTGCTCAATCGGCATCTGGTAGCCAGCGCTTAAACTATCGCCAAGTATTAAGAGTGTGTTACTACTAGCGCTAGCAGAAAAGAAAAGAACAAGAATCAAGGAAAGTCGTCTCATCATGCAAACACCTGTTATTTCAGCTCAATCGTTATCCAAAGTAGTCTCCACCAATCAGGAGCAATTAACAATCCTTAAAGAGGTGAATCTGCAGATTCATCAGGGGGAAAGCGTTGCCATCGTCGGTACCTCTGGCGCGGGCAAGTCCACGCTGATGACCCTGCTTGCCGGGTTAGATACGCCAAGCCACGGAGAAGTTCATCTGCTGGGCAAAGCGCTCTCCGCGTTGGATGACGAAGCGCGCGCGGCCATTCGCAGTGAATCGGTCGGGTTCGTGTTTCAGAGTTTTCTGTTGATCCCGAGCCTGTCGGCTTTGGAGAACGTGACGCTGCCCTGCTTGTTGAAAGGGGAAGCGGAAGATCGCGAGCGAGCGACTGCGCTGCTGACGTCTGTCGGATTGGAACATCGGATTCATCATTCGCCGAGCCAACTGTCCGGTGGCGAGCAACAACGCGTCGCCTTGGCGCGCGCATTCATGATTGGCCCGCAAGTGCTGTTTGCTGATGAGCCAACCGGTAACCTCGATCAAGAGACGGCGGCGAAAGTGATTGATCTGCTCTTTGAACTCAACGCGAAACATGGCACCACGCTGGTGCTCGTCACTCACGATCCAAAACTGGCAGCGCGTTGTGACCGTCGTTTTCACATGCAAGCGGGCATGCTGGAGGAGCGCACATGAGTCAGCATTCGGCCCCTGCGCTTAATCGACGTCTCATTCGTTGGAGTTTGAGCGAGATTCGTCACGGCCAGTTGTGGCCTATTTCTGTCGCGCTGACGCTGATCATCGCATGCGTGTTTGCGCTAACGGCGCTGGCTGGTCGCATGGAACAAGTGGTGGTGAAGCAGGGCAAAGATGCCTTAACTGCGGACAGTGTGTTCGTTTCTGCCAACCCGATTCCGCCCGCGCTGCAAGCGCTGACTGAGCAGCAAGCGTTGACCACATCCACCATGACCCGCTTTGCGACCATGGCCTTTAGCGACAACGGCATGCAGTTGGTGACGGTCAAAGCCGTCGATAGCCATTACCCGATTCGCGGTGAGATGCAGCTTTCCGACGGTCAAACCATCGTTAATCATCTTCAGCCCGGTCAACTGTGGCTCGATGAACGCATTTTTGCTCAGCTTGATGTCGCGATTGGAGAGAACGTGACGATTGGCGATGCCGACTTTACGGTGAGTGGACGTATTGTCGAAGAGCCGGGGCTGAGTTTTAACCCCTTTCAACAAATGCCGTCGGTGTTGATTCACCAACAGGACGTGGCCAAAACCGGTGCATTGCAAGTGGGAAGCCGAGTCAGTTACCGCTTGTTTATCAATGGGGAACCGGCGCAAATTGAGGCCTTGAAAAAAGCAACTGAACTGACGCCGAGCGACCGTTGGCGCGATCAAAACAGCGCCAGTCGCACCAACGAGGTGTTTGAACGCACTCAGCAATACCTTTCGTTGACCGTCGCCATCGTCATCATTATGGCCGCGACCACCTTAGTGCTGACGTGTCAGCATTATGTCTCTACGCGTCAACGCACCATTGCGATGCTCAAAAGTTTGGGCGCCAGCAAGCGTTGGATCTTCCGCTGGTTGGCTGTTCAAGTGTTGATGCTGCTGGGGTTTGCTGCCCTTGCTGGCATCGTGATTGGTGTGGGGCTGGAATATCTGCTGCGGGTGCCGCTGGTGGATCTGCTGCCCAATCCGCTGCCGGGTTATGGTTACAAACCGGTGATGGTTGCGTTGGCATCAAGCGTGTTGATTGCGGTGCCCGCGTTGGGCATTCCGCTGGGGCATCTGCTGAATGTGAATGCCGTGAGCGTGATGCAAGCGACGCAACAACAGCGTCGTCACCGCTGGAATGTGGCACTGATTCTGGTGCCGCTGGTGCCGATGCTGGCGGTGTACTGGCAAAACCGCTTGGTGTGGATTGTGCTCGCTGGCATCGTGGTGCTGTTTGTGGTCTTGGCGTTGCTGAGTGTGGCGGTGACCAAAGCCCTTGGCCGCCTGCCGTTGAACACCTCGATGAAACTGGCGCTGAGCCGCATCAATCGTTCGAGTGTCGCGACCGGTATTCAGTTTGGCGCGTTGTCGCTGTCGTTGATGCTTTTAGCCGTGATGTGGCTGGTGCGTACTGATCTGCTGTCGGATTGGCAACGCACATTGCCGCCGGATGCCGCGAATGCGTTTGCGCTGAATATTGCATCGTATGAAAAAGAGGCGTATCTCAAAACGCTCGATGATGCTGGCATTGAGCGCTCTCAGGCATTCCCAATCATTCGGGGTCGCTTGGCTGATATCAACGGTGTGGATGCCAAAACACGGACTCAGGGAGAAGAGGGCACTGATGCGTTACGCCGAGAGCTCAACTTCACATGGGGGGAAACGCTACCGAGCTACAACGAGGTGCTGGATGGTCAATGGACCACGCACGATGGGGTGTCGGTTGAAGAGGATGTGGCGCGCGATCTGGGCTTGAAGATTGGCGATACACTGACGTTTGTGATCAACAGTCAAAAGATTGAAGCGACGGTGAACACCATTCGCCACGTGGAATGGCGTGAAATGAAGCCGAATTTCTATTTCATCTTTACCCCAGATGTCATGAAAGACATCACCGGCAGCTGGCTGGTGAGCTTTCGGGTTGAACCCCAGCATGATGCGCTGCTCAACCAGCTGTCGCGTAACCACCCGACCGTAAGCTTGATGGATATCCGCTCGATGGGTGCGAAGATCCAAACCTTGCTGACGCAGATCGTTTGGTCGATCACCGTGTTGGCGGCATTGGGCGTGGTGGCTGGTATCTTGTTGATCTTCACGCTGCTGCGCTTGAGTTTGAGCCAGCGCCAGCAAGAGATTCAGCTCTATCGCACGCTGGGGGCGAGCCGTCGCCGCGTCACACGCACCATTTGGGCAGAGTACGGCTTAATGGCACTGATCGCAGGTTTGGTCGCGAGCCTCAGTGCGGACGCCGTGGTGGCAAGCGTGATGAAGTTTGGTTTTGAGCTCACGCCATCTGCGCATTTTGTGATGTGGTTGACGCTTCCTGTGGTGACGTTTTGCACACTTGCTGTGGTTGTGAGCAGTCTCATCAAACGGTTATTAGTTCCTATAAATAAAGCGTTTAATTAGACCTCACTTGAGTAATTAGTTTAGTTATCCACAAAAACAGTGGATAAAGTTTGGGATAACTCAGCCTGTTAATAACTCACAGTTTCGCGCCAGCCCCGTGCCGCCGTAGGATCCAGACCCTGCGTTATGCACAAGGGGCTGAAAACGCGGTTTTGGCAATAATGAGTCAAGCTTTTTTTTGCTTTTTTTGTCTTGATTTGTTCAGAGAGTGATCCAGCTCTATTGATGGGTAGTAACAAAAAAATTGACGACATAAATGAGTCGTTCTTGAATGAAGACCGCGTAAAAAATGTGATTTTCATAGCGTTTTACAAGCATTAGAATAAGCAGCGAATAAATGACGATCGGCAGCGACATGTTACAAACAACGCCAAATACCGTGTCACCCAGCGTCGCTATCATTGGTGGTGGTGTTGCGGGGGCGACCGCAGCAGTTCACATGAGTGAGTTAGGACTCAATGTGCTGCTGTTGGAAAAAGGGCCGGGTTTAGTCAATGGCCCTCCTATTTGTCACTTGCATGCAGGCGGCAACTTGTACCGCGAAATTTCTCAGCAGCAGTGCATCGAATTATTAAGACAGTCGATCGAAACCGTTCGGCTGTATCCTCATACGTTGAATAAACGCCCGACAGTGATTGCGGTGCCACATTCGGACCCGGGTCAACCGCAGGATATTTTGCCTCGGCTGGTGGCGATTCAAAGCGCATATCAGGCGCTGGTGAACGACGATCCTCGCAATGAGATTCTGGGCGCGCCGCAAGATTACTATCAAACGTTTGAACGTGCGGAACTGGAAGCGTTAGCAACCCAGACGCAGCCACACAACCCGACCACCATGGCGGAGTGGTTGATCCCGTTTGCGCAGCATGCGGATCTTTCCGCGCTGAAGTATCCGGTGGTTGCGGTGCAAGAGTACGGCTGGAGCGTGTTTCGCTTAGCGGCCAGCGCGGAACTGGTGCTGGCGTCGCTGAGTAACTGTCAGGTTTTGACCCACGCGACCTTGATTGCATCGGCGTTTGTGGATGGCCAGTGGCAACTGACGTATCAGGATGCCGACGGCCATCAACACCAGTTGGTGTGTGATTACTTGATCAACGCGTGCGGCTTTGAAACTGGAACCGTGGATGACATGACCCATTTCCAGCGTCAGCGATTGGTGGAGTTTAAGGCCGCTTACGTGACGCACTGGCCGCAATGTCAGCAGCAGTGGCCGGAAGTGATTTTCCATGGGCCACGCGGCACGCCGCAAGGTATGGCGCAGCTCACCCCGTATGCAGATGGTGTTTTCCAACTGCACGGCATGACGCAGGGCATCACGCTCTTTGATGATGGCTTGGTGGCGTCCAACGGCATGTCATCACAGCCAGAATTGCCCGAATACTTGACTCACAAGATCACGCAAGGCTGGCAAGCAGATGCGACGCGTGAGCGCACGCAGCGCGCCATTGAGCACATGAGTCAGTTTGTGCCCGCGTTTGCTCGAGCCGAAGTGGGCGGAAAGCCGCTGTTTGGCGCGCAGCAGATCCCGGGCGATGACGCCACGTTGCGAGCCGCTGATGTGACCTTTGAAGCCCATCATTATGCGCGCATTGAAGTGGTGAAAGGCTCCTCTGCACTTGAAGCGGCGAGAAAAATTGTCTCTGAGTGGCAACTGGCGGATGAAGATGCCGCAGCGTCCATTGAGGCGCAGCATCCAGTCAGCATGAGCCTGTCCGCAGCGCAGGTGGAGTGTAAAGCGTTGCAACTGGCGCAAGAACGTGGCTACCCAGTTGCGTTGGCGAAAGTGGTCGGCATGGCGTAGCTTTGCGAGACAAACGGTGAGAGATATATAAAAAGCCCCGATTAATCAGGGCTTTTTTGTCGATGTCATGCCGATGTCGCTGGGTGCCAGTCACCGTGAGCCGATCAGTAACCAAAGAAGCGCGCCCATTGGCACCACACATCTTGCAGACCTTCTAAATCTCCTTTCACAAAGCGCACGCTTTGCCCGGGTTTGGCTTGCGCCAATCGCGGCAGATCGATTTTCGCCACGCAGCCTATTTTCGGGTAGCCGCCGAGGGTTTGGCGATCATTTAATAGCACGATGGGTTGTCCGTCGGGAGGAATTTGAATCGCACCCAGCGCAATTCCCTCAGACAAGATCGGTTCGGTGGGCGGAGGCACTTCTGGGCCCGTCAAGCGATAGCCCATGCGGTCGGCGTGCTGACTGACGGTGTAAGTGCGCGTAAAAAAGGTGTGCAAACTCTCTTTGTCAAACCAGTCATTCTGATAGCCTTCAATGACCCGTAACCGCAGCGGCAAGTTGTAATCCGGTTTGAGACGAAACGTCATTTGCAGCGGCTTATTGTCCAACGGATGCGAGTCGAAATAGAGTGCATCACCTGCTAATAGGGCGCGCCCGTCGCGATGCAGACCGCCCAAAGTCTCTTTTTTCACCGTCGATACACTGCCCAGATGTTGTTCAACCAAGAAGCCACCGCGCACCGCCAAATAAGCACGCAGGCCATTGCGCGGCAGGGCAAACTTCAGGCGTTGTCCTTTTTGCGCGCGAAATGTACACCAGTTCGTCAACGGTTCGCCATCGAGGGTTGCGGCCAAATCCCCGCCGGTGAGGGCCAATTGACACGGGTGTTGAATCTCAAATTCGGCCTGGCCTAAAGTAATTTCTAAGGTGGGCGCGTTCACCGGATTGCCCAATAAATGGTTCGCCCAACTGTAGGCATAATCATCCACCGGTCCTGATTGCGAGATGCCCAAATGACTGAGGCCAAAACGGCCGAAATCATGAATCAAGCTCAGTTGCCCGGGCTTGATCACGTGAATGCAGGCGTTCATCGTTCACCTCCCGCTTGAAACTGTGTTGGCGCAATGATGCCGCCGAGTGCTAAAAACTCATCGCGCGCAATGGCGCGGAATGTCACTTGGCTGCCGATTTCCCAAGGCAGCATGGGCGAGTGGTTGGGCGTGAACAGTGGCAGTGGACAGTTGCCGATGACATTCCATCCACCCGGTGAAGCGTTCGGGTAGACGGCTGTTTGCTGCTCGGCAATGGCGACGCTACCGGCGGGCAGCGAAAGCCTTGGCGTCGCATGGCGTGGGCGGCGCAACGGCTCGGCCACATCGGTCATAAATGCAAATCCCGGCGCAAATCCGATGGCGCACACGGTATACGTTGGGCGGGTGTGTAGCGCAATCACGTCGTCGACGCTTAACCCTTGCTGCTGATACAGCGCCAAATCCGGGCCAACCTCTGGGTGATAATACACGGGCAGTTCCACTGGCGCCGAAGGTTGCGCATCCATAAGGCTGGCTTTTTCGACGCACTGAATCACCCGTTTCGCGAATGAACTTGGCGCGATGCGGTAGGGCAAGTAATCAATCAGAATGGTGGTGTAGGAGGGCGTCACGTTCATCACGTAATCCCCCAGTGTCAGACGAATTCGTTTGGCGATTTCTCCGATGGTGACGGACAACGCGGCATGCGCTTGATGCTCAAAACGAATCAGCAGGCTGTTTTCCGCAACCGGCTCAATGGCGTAATTCAGTCGCAATTAAAATCCTTTTTTTATCTCTCAAGTTGATCGCGAATCTTCGCAATGAGGGCAATGGCTTCGTCATTGTCGCCATGAACACATAGCGTATCGGCTTCAATGGGAATGACAAAACCATCGGCACTGGTGACCTTGCCGTATTTGGCGATCTGTTGCACTTGGCTCAGAATGGCATCTTCGGTTTTGAGCACCGCATTGGGCATCGAGCGCGGGGTGAGTGTGCCGTTGGCCAGGTAGGTACGATCGGCAAATGCTTCAAACAACAACGGTACATCGTAACGATCCGCGATATCAAGATAATCTTGATTGTTGGATGAGGCGAGGATCATCAGCGGCACATTGAACACCGAGACGGCATCGACCACCGCCCGAAACACCGTTTTGTCCCGCATCATGTCGTTGTACAACGCGCCGTGGGGTTTGACGTAACTCAGTTCGGCATTTTTGCTTTCACACAACGCTTTCAATGCACCAATTTGATAGATCAAGATCTCGCAGATCTCTTCATCGTTAAATGCCATAGAGCGGCGGCCAAAGCCTTGCAAATCAGGGTAACCCGGATGGGCGCCAATCATCACATCATGCTGCAGCGCCATATCGATGGTTTTGCTCATCACATGCGGATCGGACGCGTGGAATCCACAGGCAATGTTTGCCATGTCGACATAAGGCATCACGAGGTGGTCTGCGCCCATGATCCAAGCGCCAAAACTTTCGCCCATGTCGCAGTTGAGTTTGATTGTTCGTGTCGTCACCGGATTCCATATCCTTGTTGTATTGGCCACGGCGAATGTGCTGCCATGCTGCATGGCACACCGTGAAAGCATGCATTGATGATGTCTATGCAGTCTCCGGTTTCTCAGCCGTTTGTCCAGAGATTTACGTTGCTCTTTTTAAGAATAGTGAACCGAAAACGGATAGGAAAATTTGGCGATGAATTCTTTGCATGGGGTCAGTTTCATCGACTCAAACATGCCGCAGAGCAACATCAGTTGAGCGACATCGGTTGAGTGAAGTGTGAAATCTCATCGTGATGCGTCGCCGCGAATACGATGTCAAAAGTCGGTACACGTTCAACCGGTGTGCAGCGGCTAAACAGTGCGCAGCGGCTAAATAATGTGCGTTAGTTCAAAATAAGTGCGTGTATTAGTCACTTTGTTGCATTTAAAGTGTCACGTTCGTGGCCGATTATGCCTATCTTTATCTTCATACCGACCCACACAACGACTCACGAAGGACCCATGATTCAGCGATTTGCGTTGATATTGACCTCAAGTTCTCGGTCACACGGCGACAGGGCTCGGCGCGATGAGTGAACTCTCACTGCGCACCAAGTTGCTGCTGCCCATTTTTATGCTGATGACGCTCATCTTTGTGATTGCGCAGGGCTTTGGGTTGTACACCGGGACTCAATTGCGACAAACGAACCTGATCGAGCGGGTGAACGTGCTGTCGAAAGGGGTGGCGTACAATCTGCAAGCCGCGATGGTGTTTGACGATCAATTGGCCGCGCAGGAAGTGCTGTCGGCATTTTCGGCCGACAAAGACGTGGTGCGCGTCAAACTGTATGACGCGGCTGAACAGCTGTTTGCCATGTATGAACGCTATGACAGCAGTGCGCCGATCCCCAATGCGCAGCAGCGCGAGCAGATTCAACGCCAGCAATACGCCATCAGTGAGGACTACATTTATTTGCGGGTTCCCGTTGTGATTGATGAAACACATGGGGCATCGCTGCGCGTCATCATCTCCAAACAGTCGATTGCGCAGCTTTATCAATCGGCGATGTATAACGCGACCTTCTTTTTCTCGCTGCTGTTTATGGGCGGTTTGATTCTCTATTGGATGGCGCAGCGGATGATTCTGTCGCCCGTTTTGGCGCTCAATCAAGCAGTGCAGGCCTACATCGAACGCCAAGAACGCCGTCAGACCTTGGTCCGCCGCGCCGACGATGAAATCGGCCATCTGGTGCAGGCGTTCAACACCATGCTCGACAAGCTCGATCAACGTGAACGACAGGTGTTGTTTACGCTCGACAAACTTGAACAAGAAAAGTCATTTGCTAACGAAGTGGTCGATACAGTGCAGCACGCGCTGGTGGTGGTGGACGCCATGGGGATGATTCTTCACGCCAACGATGCCGCCAATCACGTGTTCAAATGTACCCGCGCGTATTTGCGGGGGGCCAATTTACTGCATGTGTTGAAAACGGATCAGCTTGACGTCATCCAAGCGGCCATTCGCAACGAAACGCAATTGGATGAACAACTGGTGGTGGCCATGGATGTGCGCAGCCAGCCGCTGCTGTTACGTGTGGGCAGCCGAGCGCTATCGCGTGAAGGGCAAACCTTGTTTGCGATTCAAGATGTCACCCAAATCGAAATCGCAAGGCGTCGTCAGCGCTTGGCGGCCGCTGTGTTTGAAAACAGCCAAGATGGGTTGATGGTGCTCAATGCGCAAGGGGACATCACGCTCCTAAACCCTGCGGTATCGCAGTTGATAGGCTATCATCGCGACGCGTTGCTTGATAAACCCCTGCAACACAGTGTGGCGTGGCAGCAGCTTTCATTGCTCATGCCGGCGATTACTGAGGCCGTGGCGGCGCAAGGGTATTGGCAAGGGGAAGTGTGGGAGCAGCATCAGGACGGGCACCTTGTGCCGCTGCTCATCAAAGTGAATCGCATCTCATTGCCGGAAGCGCCGCACGACGATGACATGGTGTTCATGATCTCCGATCTGTCCAACATCAAAGAGATGGAGCGGCTTGCTTACCTGGCGCATCACGATTCGCTCACTGGCCTTGCCAACCGCTCGGAACTGTATCGCGTGGTGGAGGATATTTTGGCGAGCAACCACAACATGCTGGTACCGTTTGCATTGATATACCTTGATTTGGATGGCTTCAAACAGGTGAATGATTCATTTGGCCACGATGCGGGCGATGAAGTGCTCAAGCAGGTGTCAGAGCGTTTGTTGTCTCAAGTTCGCAGTCACGATCTGGTTGCGCGTCTGTCTGGGGATGAATTCGTGTTGGTGATCTATCCTAGCGAGCGTGACCGTGTCACCCATCTTGCCAACCGACTGCTAAGTGTCATTGCGCAGGACATGGTCTACCGCGGGCAAGTGCTGCGTGTCGGCGCGAGCATGGGGGTTTATTATGTGGATGACGCCAATCTCGATTTGGACACCGTGATGAAATCGGCCGACAGCGCTATGTATCAAGCAAAATGTGCTGGTAAAGGACGTTACATTCTCATGGATCATACAAGGCAAAGAACCCTAAATTCCTAAGTGATTTCAGGGGCAAGTGTCGTTACAATAGCCTTAAATTCTAAGGAGGCTAGGTATGAACGTTTTAGTAACCGGCGGCATGGGCTACATCGGCAGCCACACATGCATTCAAATGATTGCTGCTGGCATGACCCCTGTGATTCTGGACAACCTCTACAACAGCAAAGCCAGCGTGCTGGCGCGCATTGAGAAAGTTGCGGGCGTTCGTCCTCAATTTATCGAAGGTGATATTCGTGATAAAGCGCTGTTGGTTGAGGTGATGAAGCGTTACCACATTCAATCGGTGATTCATTTTGCGGGCCTGAAAGCCGTGGGTGAATCGGTTCAAAAGCCGTTGGAATACTACGATAACAACGTCAACGGAACATTGGTGCTGGTGGATGCCATGCGTGAAGCAGGCGTCAAATCACTGGTGTTTAGCTCGTCGGCGACGGTGTATGGCGATCCGGCATCAGTGCCGATTACTGAAGATTTCCCCACCAGTGCCACCAACCCGTATGGCCGAAGCAAATTGATGGTGGAAGAGTGCCTAACAGACTTCCAAAAGGCCAACCCAGACTGGAGCATTACGCTGCTGCGTTACTTCAACCCTGTAGGTTCGCATCCATCGGGTGAATTGGGCGAAGATCCCCAAGGGATTCCAAATAACTTGATGCCGTTTGTCTCTCAAGTGGCGGTCGGTCGTCGTGAGTTTCTCTCTGTGTTTGGTAGCGACTACCCAACCAAAGATGGCACCGGCGTGCGCGATTACATCCACGTGATGGACCTGGCGGATGGCCACATCGCAGCACTACAAAAAGTGGGTGAGAAATCTGGTTTGCACATCTACAACCTAGGTACAGGCAATGGCTACAGCGTTCTGGACATGGTGAAAGCGTTTGAAATCGCCTCCAATAAAGCGGTGCCTTACAAGTTGGTGGAACGTCGTCCGGGCGACATCGCGGAGTGTTGGGCTGATCCGCGCAAAGCGCAGCAAGAGCTGGGCTGGAAAGCGACCCGTACTTTGGAAGAGATGACGCAAGATACTTGGCGTTGGCAGTCTCATAACCCGCAAGGTTATCCTGACGCGTAAGGCGCGGGACGCATTCGCTTGCGTCACGTCCTCATCGCCTTTGTCCTGATATTGTGGGTATTCGCACAGTGCAAAGCAAAGAAAAAGCCAGTCGAATGACTGGCTTTTTTACTATCAACATTTTTCTATCGATCATGATTCTCCGCGTTTGTGGATGCGGAGAAGCGAGGTCTTAGTTCGTGCGATAGCGCTGCAGCGTTTGCCCCAGATTACGCGTCGCTTGAGCGATATTGGCAATCCCTGTTGATGATTGCTGCGCCACGGTGCGAATGGTGTTCGACTGCGCGCGAATGTCACTCAGTTCAGAGGCGATATCGTTGGCTACCGAGCTTTGTTCTTCTGCCGAGGTCGAAATCTGAATACTCATGTCGTTGATCATCTGCGCCGACTCGGCGATCAGATTGATGTCTTGACCGATTTCTGCCACCAGCGTGTTGCTGCTTTCCGCTTGGTTGACCGTTTGTTGGGTCATCTTCGCAATGTTCTGGCTCTCGGTTTGTAGTTTTTCAATCATCGATTGAATCTCGACCGTTGCGGCTTGAGTGCGGCTGGCCAGCGTACGAACTTCATCTGCCACCACGGCAAAGCCACGGCCTTGTTCACCCGCGCGCGCTGCTTCGATCGCTGCGTTGAGTGCCAACAGGTTGGTTTGCTCTGAAATCGCGTTGATGGTGGTGATCACTTCGTTAATCTGAATCGCATTGTCATTGAGCGTGGAGACCGATGATGAGGTTTGCGAAATAAAACGCGAAAGCTGCTCAATTTCGTGGATGGCTTGCTGAACACGTTGACGGCCACGTTCCACCTGTTTGGCATCTTGTTCGGCTTGCTGAGTCGCTTGCTGAGAAATGCCGGAGACTTCTTGCGCGGAAGCGGTCATCTCTTCCATGGCGGTTGCCACAGAATCAAGCGACGCGTATTGGTTTTGAATTTGCGTTTCGCTCTCTTTCATCTCGTTGGCAAACGAGTTCGATGTTTCGCTCAAGGTTGAAGCGTTGTCTTTCACCGAAACCACCAAGTCGGTCAGCGTGTCCATGGCGTTGTCCAACGCACAACCAATGGTGCCGAATTCGTCACGACCCGGGTGGAAGCCCAAGCGCGATGTTAAATCCCCTTCAGCAATTTTCAGCGTGGTGCTGTAGAGAACCCACAAAGCGCCGCCAATGAACGTGGCCACCCAGTAAACGAAGAGGGCAAAAGGCAACGTCCACAGGTAAGAGAGCAAGAACGAGGTCAGTGCTTGTGAGCGCACTTGCGCTGCTTCACGGCTGAAATCGTCGCTCAGTGCATAGACTTTGCCGTTGGCGGCGGTGGCTGTTGCGGTGACTCGGCCATTATTATAGGTGGTTTCAGCCGTGTTCGTGCGGGTTTGCAGCCCAGGAAGGGTGGTGACATCAGGGTGACTCAAGATGCCTTGTAATTTGTATTCCACAGCCAGTTTGGATTGCGCTTCAAAACGCGTCAGCGTGTCGAAGTAACGAGCGCCAGCAATGGCAGTTAACGCGGTCAGAAAGAGGACGACGATGGCCCACATTTTGTCGTTGATCGACATCTTAATGAACACGCGGTCAATCGTCCTGAATTGAACTTCTTTCATGGTAACTCCGGTGCTAAAAATAGATTTGAATAGACGAACTCTATCCTAACGCCGAAGGTGTTCTATCCAACATAAATTTATGCAATGGGTGTTGATCGAATGATACAATTGAGACTTTTGTCAAATAAATCGCATTCAATCAAACCGTGTAGCCAAACCATGCAATCAAAAAAGGCGAATACCGAGTATTCGCCTTTTGGGTGCCAGCTTGCGTGTGTGCTTATCCCAGTGACGGTAACACTCCAATGGTGATAAGCAACTGCGCGCCTACAATCAGAATGCCCACCACACCAGTGATTGCAAGGGCAGGTGTTCCCCCCATCACTTGGTAATAGGTGCCTTCTTTGCTTTGACGACGCACACGAGACACCATCATCAATGGTAGGAAAATCGCCAGCACCGCCAGTGCGATGGCTGCATATCCCAGTGCCATAATGAAGCCTTGTGGGTAGAAGAGGGCAAACATCAACGGTGGAACAAATGTGGCCAGAGATGCCACCATTCGGTTCATATTGCCGTCTTTTTTACGGATGGTATCGCCCATGAATTCAAACAGACCCAAGCTCACGCCAAGGAAAGAAGTCAGCAGTGCCAAATCAGCGAAGATGCCAATCACATTACCCAAATTAGATTGATGAACGGTTTGCGACAACGTGCCAATCAGCGCGCTGAGCCCTGCGTTTTCAACCAGTTGTGGTTGGCTAACCACACCCAATGTCACAATTTGCCAAAACACATAAATGATCAGCGGAATCGCAGACCCAATCACAATCGCTTTACGCAAGGAAGGTGTGTGACCATCCAAGTAGTTCACGATTGCAGGAATACTGCCGTGGAAACCAAACGAGGTGAAGATGACGGGAATGGATGCAATCACCAACCCTTGGCCCAGCGGCATGCTCAGCAGGTAAGATTGGCTGACGTTTGGCGCAAGAAAGGTCAATACCATCACCATGGCCACCATTTTCCCGGCAAACAGCAAACGGTTCACGCGGTCTACCGTGCCCGTACCGATGGTTACCACCGCAGCCACGATCAACGTGAAAATCAAGGTGCCCGTTGGGCCACTGACTTCCAAACCCGTCAGTTCACCAATCCGGCTGGTGAATTGTGCGCCGCCACCTGCAATGTATGCTGCGCAAAGTGCGTAGAAAAGGAACAGCATCGCAAAGGTCGCGACCCATTTGCCTTTACGGCCGAGGATCTGTTTCGCCAAGGTGTGCAGGGTGGCGTCTTTATCTGCGTATTGGTGGATTTCGACCATCAACAAAGCGGTAAATGCCATCATGGCCCACAAAGCGAACATGATCATCAGTGAGGTTGAGAAGCCGATCCCGGCGGACGCTAGCGGCAGCGCCAGCATACCAGCACCAATTGTGGTGCCAGCGATAATCAAAGTACTGCCTAAAAGCTTTGATTTCATCATAATGTAAACTTATCTGTACGATTGTTGTGGTTGCATAAGTGCATTGTGCGAATTTTGAACAAATATTCGACATTCATTCGCTGGTTTTTGGCTATTTTGTAGGAGTTATGGGTTCTGGTCAACGGGTTTGTAAAAATAAAAATCCACAACTGTAAACTTAAGATTACATTCGGTTTGGCGTGGGGGATTAGCGCAGAAAGAAAGGACTAGCGCAGTTGCACATCCTATGATAAAGATCTTACTTCGCTGCAAAATGACGCTTGAATTTCATCGTCGTGTCATGAAAGCAGTTTAGAAAGGAAACGGGATGCAATTCCCGTTGCATGATAAAGGAGGTCAAAATGAGTGACCAAACAACATACCAACAAGATGATTGTCTCGAGCTGCTTGACGCGCTCGAAATTGGCTTTGATCTATCCGAGTACGAAGCGACTCGCGAAGAAGTCGGCGACGATTTCTGTCTTCAATAATCCCATCAGAGAAGTCAACTGAAATGGTTGGCTTTTAGAGCATGAACTATCTAGCCCATTTGCACATTGCGGACTACTGCCACAGCAGCCTGCTGGGTAACCTGTTAGGTGATTTCGTCAAAGGTGATCCGGATACGCAGTTCTCGACGGAGATCGCGCGTGGTATTCGCTTGCACCGTCTGGTCGACGCTTACACCGACAGCCACCCCGTGATGCAACAGGCGAAGGCCTATTTCCCCTCACAAACGCGCCGCTTTGCGCCGATTGCGCTGGATATGTTCTGGGATCACTGCTTGGCAAACGAGTGGCGACAATACCATTCATTGTCACTACGCTCGTTTGTCAATCAAGCACAGCAACGGGTACAACATGCCCATCCGGCGGTTCTGCCTGAGCGCTTTACCCGTGTGTCGACGCACATGTGGCAGGGGCGCTGGCTGGAATCGTATGCCGATTTTGACAATATTGAGTTTGCGTTGCAGCGGATGTCGCAGCGCAGTCCGCGTATGGCGCCGCTTGCTCACTGCTTTGATAGCATGCAGCACCATTACCAGCCCCTGAATGCGCTTTTTGC
Organism: Vibrio sp. CJQ_6; assembly: GCF_043106745.1. Classification (NCBI taxonomy): domain Bacteria; kingdom Pseudomonadati; phylum Pseudomonadota; class Gammaproteobacteria; order Vibrionales; family Vibrionaceae; genus Vibrio; species Vibrio sp. CJQ_6. The sequence goes on from NZ_JBICMV010000028.1 coordinate 458,897, forward strand.
TACCCTGTACCCTGACGTATTAGAGAAAGCCAAACTGGCTGAGGTCTGATACAATCCGCGGCCCATTGTTTTTCGAGTAAGTGACATGTCCGCACCATCTTCCCCTTTTCTTCCATTAGGCATCGCACCCGCGTTGGTCGAACGCTTGTCTGCGCTTGGTATTCACACGCCAACCGAGATTCAGGCACAAGCCATTCCCCATGTGCTTGAAGGCAAAGATGTATTGGCGGGCGCGCAAACGGGCACCGGCAAAACAGCGGCGTTTGGTTTGCCCTTGATTCAGCGTTTTGTTGACCATCCGTTGCAACGGGAACCCAATAGCAAAGACATTCGCGCTTTGGTATTGGTACCGACTCGTGAACTGGCGCAGCAAGTGTTTGATAATTTACAGTCGTACGCGCAAGGCAGTGAACTGAAAATTGTCACCGCGTATGGCGGCACCAGCATGAACGTGCAAAAGCAGAATTTGCGTGGCGGGGCCGATATTTTGATCGCAACGCCCGGTCGTTTGCTGGATCACGCTCATGTGAAAACACTCTATTTGGGCAATGCGGAAGCGTTGGTGCTGGATGAAGCCGACCGCATGCTCGACATGGGGTTTATGCCTGACATTCAACGTGTGCTGCGCAAGATGCAGCACGAGCGTCAAACGCTGTTCTTCTCGGCGACCTTTGATAGCAAGATCAAAGCATTCGCGCATCGCATGATGCAAAACCCCGTGGAAGTTCAAGTGGCGCCGAGCAACTCTACCGCCGACACGGTGGAACAAATGGTGTATCCGGTCGATAAAAAGCGTAAACGTGAACTGCTGGCCTATCTGATCGGGTCTCGCAACTGGCAACAGGTGTTGGTGTTTACGCGCACCAAGCAGGGCAGTGATGCGTTGGCGCAAGAATTGAAATTGGATGGCATTAAAGCGGCATCGATCAATGGGGATAAGAGCCAAGGCGCGCGCCAAAAAGCGTTGGATGATTTTAAATCCGGCAAAGTTCGCGCATTGATCGCCACCGACGTGGCGGCGCGCGGTATCGATATTGCCCAGTTAGAGCAAGTGGTGAACTTTGATATGCCGTTTAAGGCGGAAGATTACGTGCACCGTATCGGCCGAACTGGGCGCGCTGGCAAAGCGGGTTTTGCGGTATCGTTGATGAGCCACGATGAGCAGCCGTTGCTGGAAGCGATTGAACGCCTGTTGGATAAACGCCTGCCGCAAGAATGGCTGAAAGGGTATGAGCCTTCACCGGTGGTGGTCAGCGAAGAAAGTCAAGCGCCGCGCCGCAACAGCCGTTCAGCGGAAAAACGCAAAATGAAAGCGAAGTTGAAAATTCACGCCAATCGCGGTAAGAAAAGCTAAGCCGCGATTGATTTACGAATGCATGCATAGACGAGAGCAAGCGTTCGCAAAGACATTCAAATGCTAAAAAGGCTGCGTGAGCAGCCTTTTCTATATCGAGAATATCGTGTTGTCACGGTGCGTGACGCACTATTCCTCTTCGTCGTTGAGTTCGCACATCTGGGCGCAATGTTTTTCCCAGTTGTAGTTGAGCGAGTACACCAAATCTTTCACGGCTTTCGGGCGCATTACTTGGTCATCCGGGACATTGAATTTGTGCACCATGATCTCGTTAAACAACTGCCAGTGGCGCAGCAAACATTCATCCAAGCTGTCGGTTTCTCGCGACCATGTCTCTTTCAAGAATGGGGTTAAGCTCGCCGCACTGTGGGTATACATGATCATCTGCCATTTGAACTCCCAAATTTGCACGGGCGTGTCTGGAAACTCTTGGTTGTATTGCGCTGCCACACCTTCAATCATGCACTCGAGTTCACCGGCGGTGTCGATGAAGTAGTCAAATAGCGCATCTTCTTGGCGCACGGCATCGGCAATTAACTGCATGGGCTGCTTGATGATCAACCCGTGTGCCAGCAGGCGCATGATGAAAGAATAGAGTTTGATGTTGGCCGGGGTGGAATCGGGAATATGATCCAACACTTCACGAATGTAATGCTGCATGTACAGATGCAGACCATCACTGATGCTGTGCCAGATCTTCTCTTTGCTGCCAAAGTGATGACGAATCAGACTGTGCGACACACCGGCCTTCTCACTAATTGAGCGCAGTGATACACGGGCATAGCCGAGCTCGCAAAACATCGCTGCTGCCACTTTGAGAATGTGATACCGGGTTTTTTGTGCGTCTTGAGCGCTGCGGCGCCCCTGTCTTTTTTCTGTCATTGCTGTTCTATGTCCACCTTGTCGGCCGTTGTTTTACCAGATCTGATACGGAGTTTCACGGAAAAACGTGCTGCACGTATGATTGAATGCTCAATTCTCGTTCTGCGAAGCATAAAACGCAGCAATGTCTCGCAAATCATTATCATTTAATTGTTGCAATTGAGCTTGCATCATCAGCGCAAGCGGTCCTTTGCGATCGCCCTGCTGGTAAGCTTTCATGGATGAAAAAAGGTAAGCCTCATGCTGACCTTTGAGATTAGGGTAGCTGTCGTTGACCGCTTTTCCATCAGCGCCATGACAAAAGACGCAACTGGGTGCCTTTTGTTGGCCAAGAACGGGATCACCTTCAAAGGCTTGTGCATTGAGGGAGAGACATAACAAGGAAAAAAGGGATAACAGGCGCATCTGATTCTCCATGGAAAAAGTGCGCCTATTGTAAAGCGTCATCCTAGGGGCGACGCAAGCAGGTTCTACAGCAATTTGGCCAGTTCTGCGAGTAATTGGTCAATATCGCTGCGAGTTACGTCTTTATGAGTGACAAATCGCACCGGATTTCCAGCGGAAACCAAAATGTCTTTCTGTTTCAACTGTTGGCAAATGTGCTCAATATCGAGGTGGTGATCGAGTTTGGCAAACACGATATTGGTTTGTACATGGTCTGGGTTGACGTTAAACCCTGGCAGTGCCGCAAGGCCATGCGCCAGATACTGCGCATTGTCGTGGTCGGTCGCCAGTTGCGCGACCTGTTCAGTGAGCGCGAGTTGACCTGCGGCAGCCAAGATGCCGGCTTGACGCATGCCGCCGCCCAGCATTTTACGAATGCGCCGGGCTTTTTGAATGAAGGCTGCATCGCCGAGCAACAACGAACCAATCGGCGCGCTGAGGCCTTTCGACAAACAGATGGTCATCGAATCAAAATATTGAGCGATGTCGCGAATGTCCACATTCAATGCCACGGCCGCGTTGTAGACGCGCGCGCCATCCAAGTGCAGTTTGAGGTGATTCGCGTTGACGAACTCACGCGCTTGCTTGAGGTAGTCGAGCGGCAACACTTTCCCGTTAATGGTGTTTTCAAGGCTCAGCAAACGTGTGCGAGCGAAGTGAAAATCATCCGGTTTGATGGCTGCTTTGAGCTTGTCGAAATCCAACGTACCGTCGGGGTTGTTTTCGATCGGCTGTGGCTGAATGGAACCAAGAACCGCGGCGCCGCCCGCTTCATATTTGTAGTTGTGGGCTTGCTGGCCACATAAGTATTCGTCACCGCGTTCGCAGTGAGACATCAATCCCAACAAGTTGGCTTGGGTACCCGAGGTGGTAAACAGCGCCGCTTCAAACCCATGACGCTCTGCGGCCCATTGTTCCAGCGCATTGACGGTCGGGTCATCGCCGTAGACATCATCACCAACAAGGGCTTGTGCCATCGCATCGCGCATGGCTTGGGTCGGACGAGTCACTGTATCAGAACGAAAATCCATTTTTTCTCCTTGTTTAGATGCTGACAATATTAAATGGCTTACTAAAGGATGGGGTTACAAATAGCCACATAGCTTGGCTTTGCTTAAACACGCGATGGTTTTTGAATCACTAATTTCGCCTTCGATGATCTTCTGTTCCAGTTCTTCGATGGTCAGTTCCAGCACTTCGATGACTTCATCATCATCGCAGGCGTAACGCGCGGTTTTACTCAATTGTTTGGCGACATAAAGGTACTGAATTTCGTCGCAGAATCCGGCCAGTGGTGTCACTTGGCCCAATTCAATCCATTCTTGCGCGCTGTAACCGGTCTCTTCTTCCAGTTCCCGTGCAGCGCAGTCGAGCGGGGCTTCATTGTCTTCGATGGTGCCTGCTGGCAATTCCAGCAACCATTTTTTCAACGATGGGCGAAATTGGTGAATGACCACAATTTTGTGGTCAGTGGTGATCGGCAGGATCACCGCCGCGCCCGGATGCTCAATCGTGGTGTGCGCCACAGTGCGGCCGTTGGGCAAGCGCACATCTTCTTCAATCAAGGCGATGGTTTTCCAGCGATGTATGGTTTTGCTCATGCGAATCTTTCTTTCAGGTTGGTGATAGTCGTCATCCGTGGGTAATCGCATTATTGGGTCAGGCTAAAGAATGACTGCGTGTGACTATCATGGCTCAATGGAGGAGGCTGTTGGTCACCTTACCTTAATTTGGTTTCATAACCCAAACACTATCTGAGCTGACGATGGCATCTGTGCGATGATTGGTCGCTTCGTCATGCCGTGGCCAACTGGCACACGCGATTCGGGTTAGTCCTTGTTTAATTTAGGGTTAATTGGTGAAGTGACTCACAAATTTGCAATCATTGATTGCGTGTGGTTTCATGCAAAGGAGATCTGATATAAGGAGGCGTCCCCATAAAAATACACTTGTAACAAAGTGATAACAAATGTATAAAGCCCTCTACTATTCTTATTATGTCCAAGCCTGCCGTGGAGCGATTCTATGATCAATCCGTCTTCTGCTTCTCACGCACAAAAGGCGCTTCTCTCAGAACGTATCAATAAATTAGCCAAAGCCTTGTCAGATGGTGTGTACGAACGTGAAGGTACCATCAAATTGTGTCTGCTTGCCGCCTTGTCCGGCGAGAGCGTCTTTCTACTCGGTCCCCCGGGGATTGCTAAAAGTTTAATTGCCAAACGACTCATTCAAGCTTTTGATAACAGTAGTTATTTTGAATACTTGATGACCCGATTTTCGACCCCGGAAGAGGTGTTTGGTCCGCTCAGTATTCAAGAGCTGAAAGACAATGGCCGCTACGTGCGCCTGACGCAAGGTTACTTGCCGACTGCGCAAGTGGTGTTTCTGGATGAAATCTGGAAAGCCGGGCCTGCGATTCTCAACACCCTGCTGACGGTGGTGAACGAAAAAACTTTTAAAAACGGCAGCGATATCGAACGTGTGCCAATGCGCCTGCTGGTGTCGGCCTCCAACGAATTGCCGGATGAAGACAGTGGCCTTGAAGCGCTGTATGACCGAATGTTGGTGCGCGTGTTCGTTAACCGGATTCAAAACAAACAGAATTTTAAATCGATGCTGACGGTGGGCACGCCGCAGGAAGCGCGTATTCCTGAAGGCTTAGCCATCACGGATGAAGAGTATCATCAGTGGCAAACTCAGCTCGATAAACTCGATTTAAGCGACGATGTGTTTGAAAAGCTCTATCAGCTGAAGCACATGCTTGAGAGCGCGGTAGAGAGCAGCCATCTGCCGCAAGCCGACATGTATGTGTCGGATCGCCGCTGGAAAAAAGCTGTCAAACTGCTCAAAGCCAGTGCGTTCTTTAATGGTCGCGACGCCATTAACCCGCTTGATTTGCTGCTGCTGCAAGACTGTTTATGGAACAGCCCAGAATCGCGTGAAGTCGTGCGCGACGTGATTCGCGAGTTTGCGCTGCGCTACGCCTTTGATCAATTGGAAGTGGAACAGCAAATCGAGTTGTGCCGTGAGGAATTACTGGCGATTCAAGATGAATTGGAGTCGGAGTTCGGCATGATGCTGTCGATGGAAACCTCCACAGGGCTACTCAAAAAGCAGATTCATCAATATGACATCAGCCATGCCAAAGCGTACAAAGTGGGCTCAGCGTACGATCTGGTCAAACTGGTGCTACTGCAAAGCAACATGTCCGTCTCAGAATCGGAAAAAGGCGACAGTCGCTGGGTCTATGTACCAAAGAACGAACTGGAGCGCGTGATCAAAGAAGGGCATGGCGATGTGTACGGTTACGTCAACCAAAACACCAATTTGTGCCGCCTGCGCTTTGATATCGATGCCAGCAACAATTTGGTGATAAAAGACATTGCCAATCGCGCAGTGCTGGTAGCGCTTGTGACGCAGCAAGGGCTGGATCAATCGGTGTATCAGGATTGGTTGGTGAAAGCTGAGCAAGCCGTGACCCAATTGCAACACGCTGAACACCATTTGCGCAAAGTGCGTTCGCGTTTCCATGGTGCCTTGCCTCATAACTTTATCGACCCCGAATTGCCCACGGCGATGGAAGCAACGTTGCAACACCTGCAACAGCAGCTCGACAGCACTCAGGTGGAGTGTGAAAAGAGCGTGCAGCGCTTCCGTCATCTTGATCAATTCTTCGCGTAGGGGATGTGAATGCTCGGTGTAGACGGACTGAACCTCGCGCTGATGATTGCTGACTCCGGTATCATTGACACTGCAGTCAGCGATTTAATGGGACGCTCTCAGGTCATGATGATGGCCGAAAGCCGTGGCGTGAAGTCGTCGGTGAAACGTCATCTGCTCAAATGGCGCGGCAACGTGAAAACACGCATCACCCGCGTGTGCGAAACCGAGCGTTTTCAACAAGAGTTGGGGCTGTATCAGGACGTGATCCATTGGGATGAAGAGACGTTTTTTGAACGCATTCCCGATGTGGTGAAGAAGCTGGAATGGCACTCTGCATTCTATTTGCCTGCCCGTCGTTTGCTGGAAAAGAACAAAGGGATTCACAACCCGATGTTCCCACATTTCTTTTGCGATCAATGGTACAAATCGCTCTCCGAGGCGATTCGCCAAGCGCAGGTGTTGGAGCTGGAAGCCAACAAAGAAAAGCTGCTGTCGGACCTGTATCAGCGCATGGAAACCATTCGCAACATGGATAAAGTCACCGAATCGGGTGATGAAGCCAGTGTTGGACGTTTGTGGGACATGGCTGCGGCGAAGCTCAGCCGGGGCGATATTTCGGTCATGAAGCGTCACGCCGAGTTTCTGAAGAAAAATCAGGGCTTGCAGGACATCGCCGAGCAACTGGGCCGCATGGCAAGTGATGTGGATGATCCGGATCTGAACCGCGCACCGGCCGAAGAGCTGCAATTGGTGGAAGAGAAGTCTGATGAAGCGACCGACGACATTGTCGGCATTCATGAAAGTGACGACCTCAACAAACTGCTACCCAACGAAACCATGTTTTTGGCCTATCCCGAACTGGAAGTGGTGTTCTACAAGCATTTGGTCGACAAACGGTTGATGAACTATCGCATGCAGGGTAAATCGCGCACGCTGCGTCGTGTGCGGGCACATCGCCCCGACAACAAGCAAGCGGATATCGAAAAAGGCCCGTTTATCGTCTGTGTGGATGCGTCAGGCTCCATGAATGGCTTTCCTGAGCAGTGTGCCAAAGCGATGGCGTACGCCTTGATGCAAATTGCACTGGCCGGCGATCGCGATTGCTTTGTGATGCTGTTCTCGACTGAACACATTACCTATGAACTGACTCGTCAGGACGGGTTGCGTGAAGCGAGCGATTTTCTCAGCTACGCCTTTCACGGCGGTACAGACCTCGAACCGGTGATGCTCAAGTCGATTGAGTTGATGGCTGGTGGGCGCTACAAAAACGCCGACATGGTGGTGATTTCTGATTTCATTGCGCCCAAGCAAGATGACGCAATTCTGGCTCAAGTGGCGGCACTCAAACAGAAGAAAAATCGTTTTCACGCCATCAGCTTGTCGAAATACGGCAACCCGGAGCTGATGAGTCTGTTTGACCATTGTTGGCATTACCATCCCAACTTGGTTGGACGCCTAATGAAAAAATGGTGATCTCACCGAGAACACGCGGTTGAGCGTCGAAGAACTGGTCAATCTGGTTTAAATCTCGGCAAGTAAACAAAAAAAGTGTTTTTTTGTTTGACTCTCGTCGCTCAATCCGTAAAGTGTGCAGCGAACGCAACGGGGACCACCCCGACAGCGGTTCAAGGTAAGGCGCGTTGGCAGAGTGGCCATGCAGCGGATTGCAAATCCGTGAACCTCGGTTCGACTCCGGGACGCGCCTCCATTCTCTCCTTGAACAGCAATCATCCACCAGCTTTATGCTGGTTTTTTTATGCCTGAAATTCAGCGTTCACTTTTCCTCTGATATTTTGAGAACCCTTGTTTGTTTTGAACACGACTTGTTTCTAATCGACTTATGTCGACTGAGTACGATGGTTTCGAACATGGCTTGTTTTGAACTGCGCTTTCTTCAAACACGATTTGTTTCAAACACGGTTTGCCGAGAACGCCCGTTGTTAAGAGCGCACTCCATGCGGCGATTTGCGAGCGAGCCAATCACCGCATGTGCTTCGATGGGCTATTGCGCCGAAGGTGGCGTAAAGTGGCGCTGAATCGCTTGTGCTTCTTTCACGTCAATCGCCATCTGTGGCCAGCGTTTGGCTTTCTTGATGATCATCTCCAAATAGCCGAGATCCGGCGTGAGCTGGCTACTGAGGCGTTGATTTAGTGCCTGATAGTTCGCCACGACGTGCGCTTGTTTGAGTTCACCCGGGGCTAAGTCAAGCGCATAGCCGCGGAAAAGCCACTGCAAGCCTTGATACACCGCGACATGGTAAACCGAATGGTGATCGTCGTGCTCGTAATAGCGGGAGGTCACGTCCAGATTGGCAGCATGGTGCGCACTCACGTTGTCGGCGAACGCATTTAAATGATCACGATGAACGTAAGAGCGGCCAAAACCCGGTGTATACGGGTTGTTGGCAACCGCGATGTAGAGTGACGCGCGGTGTTCAAGCGGCGTGATCAGGGCATGCTCAATGCGTTGGTAGTTTTTGGGGTAATCAAACCATAAGCTGGCATCAATCGAAATGTAGCCTTGAAATGCGCCTTGATCGCGCGCTACGGCATCCAACGCCAACAAGCCTCCCAATGAGTGACCGACTAATAGATTCGGCGCTGCCGTGCGAAACTGACGCTCAATCTCTGGGCGTAACTCTTGCGTTAAGTATTGAAGAAACCGAGCGCCGCCTCCGGTGTGCGCGTAGCTCGGCCCTGCGGGATCCCCATTGGGCAGTTGATCGGTGTGGCTTGGGGTGTAGTCTCGCATGCGATCGGTATTGTGAATCGCCACAATGATCATCGCGGGGATTGCGGGATTCAATCCGGAACGAAACGAATGCACGATGCCAGCAACTTGCAACAGGCGCTGATCGCCATCGAGCAGGTACAGCACCGGAAAATGTTGCTCGGGGTGCGCGCTGTATTCTTGTGGCAAATAGACGCTGTATTGTCGTTCTTCGTTGAGCAGCGACGAGTGATGTTGATACAACTGCGCGTAGTTGACTGGCGTCGCCTGAGCTGAAGAGAGGCTCCACAGGGCGGCCATGGTGGTCAGAATTTTTTTCATGATCGGTGTCTTCCAGTGTAATTCAGTGCAAAAACCCAACCGGCTGGTTCTCCGATTGGGTTTGGCAAAATAACAAAGCAGGGCACTTGGCCCTGCGGGCAGGCCTTATTTGAATTTATAGGTGAAGCCGGCCATGACGTTTGCAGGTTCACCGTACATGTTGAATGTGGTGGTGGTCCCAACGCGGTAGAAGTATTCGCGGTCAAACAGGTTGTAGACGTTGAATGTGGCTTGCATGTTCTCGGTGATGTCGTAACGCAGCGCTGCGTCAAACACCGCGTAACCGCCTTGGTGAGTGGTCACGCCGCTTTTGGTAAAGGAGTAATCACTCACGGCGGTCATACCGCCACCAATGTGCAAGCCTTGAACCCAATCAGCCAAGTGGTAGTCCGTCCACAATGACAGTGAGTGGCGCGGAATGGCGTCAAATTTCGAGTTGTGGTCACCTGATTTCTCATCGATATCGGTGTAGGTATAGCCCGTCATGGTCATCCAGTTTTGAGTCAGATAACCCGTCGCTTCCAGTTCCACCCCTTTGGTTTCCACTTTGCCCGTTGCCCAGTAGGTGTTGCTGATGGCGATGCCGCTGTCATCGTAGGCTTGCGCGGCGATGTTGCTGTCTTTCATCAGGAACACGGTGGCGCGTGTATTCAGGCGGCCGTCCAGCAGTGACGATTTCACGCCGGTTTCCCACTGGTTCCCTTCACGCGCTTTCAGCATGTCGCCATTTTCATCTTGGCTGGTTTGTGGTTTGAACACTTTCGAGTAGCTGGCATACAGTGCATGTTCATCCGTTAGATCGTACACCACGCCCGCATAAGGTGTGATTTCGCCGTTAAAGCTGTCTTTTTGCTCTGTTTCTGCGCCAGTAGAAAGGGTGGTGTTGACGGTTTTCAGATCGTACCACGACACGCGCGCACCGGTGATCACGGCCAAAGGCTCCAGCAAACGCCAGGTTACTTTGCCGTACAAGCCCAGTTCAGACTGCACTTCGTGGACGTTTTTGGTGTAACTATACGTCGGGGTGCTCACGCTGGTTGGATCGTAATCGAACACGTTGATCGAGGCGATACTGCGGTTGGTGTAGCTCTGGGTATCAGACTCGTAGCGCTTGTAATCGGTCCCGAGTACGAATTCGCTTTGATGTCCGAACAGGCCAAATATTTGGCTGTAGTTGGCATCCAAGGATGCGTTCTTCTGTTGGTTTGCCTGCGCGCTGAACATCAAGCCAGTGTTGCCGTTGTCATCAATTGCCCCATTGGTGTATGTCTGCTCAAGGGTGACGTCATGATCCATGTAGCGGGCGGAAATTTGGCCCACGCCGCCGTTCGGGAACGCGTGTTGCAGCGACGCGCCCACATCGGTGGTTTTGGCGTTAAAGTTATCGTCTGCCGACCCCAAATAGGTTTTGCGGCTGATGTTGAGCATCGAGCCATCGCTGTATGCAGGCAGGCCATTGGTCGGCACGATGTCTTTGGTTTGATGCAGTACGTACACCGAAAGCAGTGTGGTGTCAGTTAAGTCAAACTCCATGGTGCCGTAGTAGCTGCCATTGTCGTTGTCGTTGTAATCCACCTGGTTTTTGATGTCGGCATTAGCGACCACAAAGCGGCCACGCACGGTGCCATCGTCATTGAGCGACCCGCCCATGTCGGCTTCAAGGTAATGGCGGTTCCAACTGCCGTAACGCGCCGTGACAGAGCCGCTGAACTCTTCCGTTGGGCGTTTCAACACCATGTTGATCACGCCGCCCAGTTCACTGGTACTGTTAAACAGGCCTGATGGGCCGCGCATGATTTCAACGCGATCGACCGCTGCCAGTGATGGCAAGTTACCGTATTTGCTTTGCATTGGTGATGGCAAACCGTTGAGGTTCACTTCATCGTATTCATAACCACGGGAGAAAATGGAAGAGCGGCCACTGTCGTTGACCATAGTGCGAAGCCCCGGGGTGTATTTCGCCAAGTCATCGACCGCGACAAAGTTACGTTCTTCAATGTAATCGTTGGTGAGCACGGTGATGGACTGTGGAATGTCTTTAAGCGCGGATGGCGTTTTGGTGCCTACGGTGGCGGAATCGACGCTGTAGCCGCCCGTTTCTTCAGATGGCGCCATGCCATACAATGGGTTGCCATACACCACTACGGTTTCATCGGTTTTGTCTTGGGATTCTTCGGCAAAGGCGGGTTGCACGGCCGTCGCGCCCAGTGCGAACGCAATCGCCAATGCAACTGGGTTCAGTGCTTTATGTTGATAGACCACCATAACTGATTAACTCCTTAAATCTATATGATAATTATTTTCATTTGATTTTGTGGGCGTTAATATAGCACCCCCAACCACGGGAAAATTTTGCGGTCTGTTCATTTAGTTTTTCAAAATGGTCAAAGTCATGAGAAGTGAATCAGTAATTCGGGACACCAATGTGAGAAAGCGCGGCTTATTTACCGGTCGGGTGGAAAACCTGATGGTGGAGGAAGGCATCTTATTTCATAACAAAGATATCGTCCATAAAGCCGACTTTTCGACACAGCGCGAACTGCCGCCACAACTGATCATCGCTTTGCCATTGGAAAGCAAAGCGTTGATGACCTATGGCGATACGCACCAGTTGAAAGGGTGCCGGTTCCACAAGTCTGATCCGCTGGTGGCCACTGCAATCTACTACGCCAAGCCCGACATAGTGCGCGGCGCAGCCAAAGCTTACGTGCGTAGCCGTAGTATTGTGTTGTCGCTCTCGACCGAATGGTTGCAGTCGGCGATGAACGAGGCAAAACGCGACAGTTTTCAGCGCGTGTTTCATCAGCACCTGAGCCGCTTTGACTGGTCGTTACCGCCGCACATCAGCCAAATGGCTGAAGCGCTCAATCTCACCAGCAGCCAAAGCCCCGCCGAAGCGTTGATGCGTCAGGCGTTTGCGCTGTCTGTTTGGGACAACTTGATGAACAACATGAAGCAGTTGTCGTTTGTATCCACGCAGCGTCATCACGCCCAGTCCACACGCTTGAAGATGTTTTTGATGGAAGAGAAAGTGGATGACATGCCACTGACGACCATTGCGCAGGAGCTGGGGATGAGCGTGTCGACGCTGCAGCGCGCAGCCAGGAAAGAGTTGGGTATGAGCCTGCAACGGTATCTGCGAGAGCGTAAGTTGCAGGAAGTGAAGGTCAAACTTGAAGCGCGCAGTGTGACGGTGCAGGAAGCCGCAGAATTGGCTGGCTACACGCACTCGGCCAACTTCATCACCGCATTTCGCAAGTTGTTTGGTTTCTCCCCGAATCACATCAAAAAAAGCGCAGAGCGCAGCGTCGAATCGCATGAAGTTGCGTGATGTTGCAGTGCTAAATGTAGCATTGGTCTAAATTTTGTCGCTGATCCCATCAGCAACGCTCAACGATTGTCTCGATTTACCGCTATAGTTTGTGTGGGTTTTATCAATAGTGGTGGGACATCGTGAGCAATGAAAAGGAAGTCTCGTTTGGTCGCGACGAGATGATTATCAGTAAAACAGACCTTCAAGGCCGATTAACGTACGCCAATCGTACATTTATGCGCGTCGCCAATTTTTCTGAAATTCAACTGCTGGGACACAATCACAACATCATTCGTCATCCGTCCATGCCACGCGGGGTGTTCTACGGCCTGTGGAAAACACTGCAATCGGGTCAGGAATTCTTTGGCTTCGTCAAAAACAGTACCGGCGATGGCAATTTCTACTGGGTATTCGCCAATATCACCCCCGATGTGATGAACGGAAAAACCGTGGGGTATTACTCTGTGCGTCGTACGCCCTCTAAAGCGTCTGTCGATGTTATCAGCACCATCTACCATCAGATGTGCACCATGGAACAAGGCGCGGATCGAAAACAAGCGCCCGAGTTATCGTGGAACTGGATGGTCGACAAGGTGGAGCGAGAGCAAGGCATCAGCTATGAGCGGTATGTTCTCGATTTGTACAAGCAGTCTCGTTAAGAAGGATGGCGCATGAACTCTAGTCATATCAGTAAAAATATTCTGCTGCTCAGACAAAAATTCCAACTGCTGTGTGGTGTCTTTGTGGCTTTGGTGATCGGATTGTCGATTGCCAATATTGCGCTCTATGGATTCAATTGGCTCAATCTAGTTGGCCCGGCGTTTGCGATTGGTTTTGCCTTATATGCCTATCATGATCAGAAGCAGCCGATTTTGGTGCTTGGGCGCATTTGTGATGCGCTGGAAGAGGCCAAACGCGGCAACATTCACGTCCGTATCACACAAACCAAAGGCTTGGGCGAGGTGGGGCAGGTGGCGTGGGCGCTGAATGATTTCCTCGACATTGTCGAAACCAATTTCAAAGAGCTGTCGAACAGCTTTCAGCGCACGTCGCAAAAGCAGTTTCATCGGCAAGGCTTGGCCGATGGGATGCCCGGTGAATTTTCGGCGACAATGGACAAGATCAATCACGCGATTCAATCGATGCATGACGCGCATGTGTTCTCGACGCAAAACCGCTTGAAAAGCGAATTGCATCATATCAATACATCGAACCTGCTGGTGAACCTCAAAAACAACCAGCAGGAATTGGTGTCGCTGTCGCAGAAAATGGATGATGTGCTGTCGATCGCGACCCAAAACCGCGATGGCGCGGAAGAGAGCCGAGAGACGGTGCAGGATTTGAAAGTCGCGCTTGAAGACATGAATCAACGCATGAGCAGCATGGAAGCAACCGCGCAGCGCCTTGGCAGTAATAGCGTGCGCATTTCTGAAACGATCAAGATCATTACCGACATTGCTGAGCAAACCAATTTGTTGGCGCTCAATGCTGCCATTGAAGCTGCGCGTGCCGGCGAAGTGGGGCGCGGGTTTGCGGTGGTGGCTGATGAAGTTCGCATGTTGGCGGATCGCACGCGTTCATCGACGTCGGAGATCAGCAACGTGGTCACCTCACTGACGCAGCAAATTGAGGACATGGTGTCGCAAACCATGGCGGTGGGTGAACAGGCGGCGAAAGTGGGGGATGAAGTGAATCACTTCCACACCAACTTCGATCAGGTCGCGAACTCGTCGCAGGAAACCATCGCGTTGATCAATCAAACTAAAGACATTTCGTTTGCAACCTTGGTCAAGCTGGATCACATCATCTACATGCAAAACGGATACATCGGGCTGGAAAGCAACGGTGAAGGGCAAGAAGCGCACATGGTGGGGGTTGATCACCACGGGTGTCGACTGGGCAAATGGTATTACGAAGGCGAGGGATACCAATCGTTTAAAGATCTGTCGGCCTATCATCGTTTAGAGAAACATCACCAAGCGGTGCACAGCAACATGCACGCGGCGATGGATCTGGTCAAACAAGACTGGCTCAATGACGATGCCGTCCTGCATGCCTTGGTCTCGACCATCAGTGACGCCGAGAAAGCGAGCAACCATGTGATGGATTGCATCAGCGATATGGTTCTTGAGAAACACGGCTCTTGAGTCGATGTTCTTGAGCTACGGGCGTTGAAATCATCACGCTTGAAAAACACAGTTAACGCTTTTCTCCCAACCCACCGCAGCCCGTCGCAGCGGTGGGTTTTATTTTTGCCGATGGGGTATTCTCAGCCACTAAGCCGATTCAATAAGCGAATGATGCGCTGCTTGTTGTGTTGATGGGATGCCATCGCATGGTCGATGAAAGACTGAATGGCCTCTGCGGTCTCTCCGTCGCATTGCAGCGGCGCCAAATGATCGCGACAAAACACGATCTGGCAGGCACTGTCGTTAAATGCGCCGAGTTCCGTTTGCAGCTGTTTGAGTTTTTTCAACGGCAGATTGGGTTTGAGCTCGATATTGAGCGCGAATGCGAAGTCGGTGAGGTAGCGCATTTTTTTACACGCAATGCGCACTGTGTGAATGTCGTCATCGGCACTGTCGGCATGAATGTTCCCCATGCTTTTGCGCAGCTTTTTCTGTTGCAGCGTCCATTTTTCTGTCGTTACCGCGTGAACATCTTCCAATCCGAGATGGGTCGGGTGCTGAGCGCATTCGATCAAACTCGTGAACGTGGCTTGCTTGAGCGCGCGATACTCGTTACTTTTCAGCCAAACAGAGAACCATTCAAACGCTTGGTTGCGCTCAAGCTGCACCTGTGGGCGCAAGAGATTTAGCATCTCAAAGCGGATCGGATCGTGCGATTTGGGATCAAGAAATACATCCAGATCGCGCAACTTGCCGGTGGGTTCCATCAAGGCCTTGAACTGCTGAAGCAACAAGTCCACACTTCGGCTACGATAACAGGCTTGCAGTATCGCAAGCAGGGAACGGCAACGGCGCAAGCTGACGCGGTATTGATGCAAGTATTCGGCATCGCGGTCGCGAGCCATGCCCGTTTCATGCATTTGCGCCAGTTGAAACTCATTCAGCAGGTACTGACTCAGCAGCCAAAAGGCGGGTTGATCCGTCTGCGTGTTGAAATGCATGAAGGGGTTCGAGAGAGATAAAGACGAAAATTCGCGCATGAGTCACCTCCAATGCACTGAGTGTAGTTCGCCGGTGAACCTGCAAATGTGATAGACACGAAAAAAGTTCATCGCGGTTTTGCTGCGGTGTGGCGCTTTTGTGTGTCGCGAAGTTTGGGCACGGCCGCGGCGAAACGCGGCTGTCTTTTGGCCGGGCGATGAAAATAAGCAACTGAAATAACGGTGTAAAACAACCGTCACAACCAAACTTTATCCTCAGCTATCGTGATTCTTTAAGGAAAAAGGCAATGAACTACTCGGCACTACTGTTGACGCTGTTGACCACGTTAAGCACCTCAACTTGGGCGGTGGAATTGACCCAAGTACACCAAGGTGAGGTGGTTTCAGTCACCTTGTCAGAACTGAAACCAACGCAACCGTCGGTGGGTTATGACCAGATTTATTACAAGTTGGGGCGCTACCAGCATGATGCGGAAAAGCAGTTTGATGAAATTTGTGAAGCGAATGGTCAGAAAGGGGTCAGCGAGTTTGATGCCCAATCTCAACCGGCTGTGGCAACCAGTTTTCAGTGCAAGGCGCCGGTCGGCACGGAGCGTCAAGACATGAAAACGGTGGTGATTGCGCCCAACAATCAACTCTATTTGACCGATGGCCATCACACGTTTAACACCTTCTGGCATATGGACGGTGGGGGCAGCGCATTCCCGATTCATGTGCTGGTGGACAAAGATTATCGCGCGCTCAGCACTATGGCGGCGTTCTGGAAACAGTTGGCGCTCGACAAAAATACTTGGCTGTTTGATGTCAACGATCAGCCGATTTCCTACCAGCAGTTGCCAACGGAACTTGGCATGGACAACTTTGCCGATGATCCGTACCGGTCGCTGATGTATTTTGCGCGTGATGTCAGCTGGGACAAACCTGCTCAGCCCGTGCCATTTCTTGAATTTTACTGGGCGAAGCAACTGAAGCCCCAGTTACCGCTGGCTCAGTTTGATCTCAATACCGAACATGGTTACTTAAATGCCATCGAAACGGCGTCTCAACGGATTCTGGCTGAACAGAGTCTCGACATTGGCGGCTCTGGCCTGTCGGCGAAAGCGATGGGGCAGTTTGATCATTTTGATGCGAAGAAGTTTAAGAAGCTCAGCAAACAAAACAGCAAACTGAGCTACATGCTGGGCTATAAAACCGCGCAGCAGTAGCCTGTTGAGTGATGAAAAACAGTGGGTTGGCGCGGCTAACTCACTGTAAAGTGCTGCATCACGAACTCAACGAACAAACGCACCCGTAGCGGCAAGTGGTCTCGATCGCGATAGAGCATAAACAGCGTTCTGACTTTGCTGCTCCAGCCGGGCAGCACATGCGTCATCTCCCCTTGGGCGATCATGGGCAATGCAAAATAATCGGGCACATAACCAATGCCAATCCCGGTTTTTACGGCATGGGTCAGCATCAGGATTTCATCCACTTCAAGACGAACCCCTTTTTGCGGGTGATAGTCAAATGCCTCGCCATTTTCCTGATTCACCAATTGCCACGGCACCATCGGACGACAAATGATGGTCGGATGCCCGCACAACTGCTCTGGGGTGGTGATGCCAGAAATATCGTAATCGGGATGGGCGCATAAAATGAAGTGAATGTGTTTTAGCGGCCGCGCGATCCAGTTGTCGACCACCGGACTGCCCACGCGAAACACCACATCCATGCCTTCCGCTTCAATATCAATCAAAGAGTTGGAAAAACTCAGGTCCAACTGAATATCCGGATACTGCAACAGAAAATCATAAAAAATGGTGCGCAAGAACTGGGAACCGGCATTGATCGGCGCCGAGATGCGAATTTTCCCTTGGGGTTGATGCTTGTCTCGATGCAGGTCTTCGTCGATATCATCGAGTTCATCAAACAGGGCCGCCGAGCGTTGGAAATATTGCTCACCCGTGCTGGTTAATACCACGCGATGTGCATCGCGATTAAGTAGTCGAAGCTGCAAATCGGCTTCCAGTTGGCGAATGCGGCGGCTTAAGGTCGAAAGCGGCATGCCCAACGATTGGGCCGCGTCTTTGAAGCTGCCGCAACGTGCTACAGCACAAAAGCAACGCAAATCATCCAACGAATAGCTAGGTTTCATTATTGGCATTTACTGTCTTAATTTTGCTTGTTTATCCAATTATTGAAATCAATACACTAGTGAATATGTTTTGACAAGTCATTCGGAGTGACGATGAAATCTGATTCAACCATGAAAGCGATTGTTCTGCTCATTATCTGCACCTTCTTTTGGGGCAGTTGCTTTCCGATTGGCAAGCACGCGCTCAGCGAAGTGCATGCACTGACACTGGTGTTTTGGCGCTTTGTGATTGCGGCTGCCTGCTTAGGCATCTATATCAAAGCGGCGCGGATGCCCAAACCTCACCTCAGTTCGCGTCAGTGGTTGTGGGTGATTGCGGTCAGTGCCGTTGGGGTAGGCGGGTTGAACCTTGGGCTGTTTACCGGCCTGACGTACACCAATGCCACCAATGGCTCCTTGATTATGGCGCTTAGCCCGCTGATGACATCGCTGATTGCCTGTATTGCGCTGCGCACGCTGCCATCGTTTGCTCAATGTTTTAGCCTGCTGGTGAGTTTGACCGGCGTGCTGATGGTGATCACCAACGGTCACTTGGAAACGCTGTTTTCGATGGAGATTAACCATGGCGATAAGCTGATTTTCTGCGGTATGTTGGCTTGGAGCCTTTACACCTACTTCAGCCAAGGCATCAGCCGTTGGATGCCGGTGATTCCTTATACCTTTGTCGGCATGGTCAGCGGTGCTGCGGTGATCGGCGCGATGTGTTTGCTATCGCCTGACGTGCAGCCTTTTGTTGAGCTGTGGAACAGCAGCGCACTGGGCATGACGGAAGTGGTGTATATCGGCGTGTTTGGTACGGTGGCGGGGTATCTGTTGTGGTTGAACGGCGTGCGTCACCTCGGTTCGGCCAATGCTGCGCTGTTTTTCAACTTTGTGCCGATTTTCTCGGTGTTGACCTCGTTTCTACTTGGGCAAGCGGTGACTCAGCTTCAGCTGGTCGGGATTGCGGTGGTGATCGCAGGTTTGTTGTTGCCACGTCTTCGCCTGTTGAAACGCCAGCCGAACGTGTGCCCCAACGCGTGACGGCCGTCGTGTGGCAGTGTTGTGTGCTTAAATCCAAAGGCGAGAGAATATCTCGCCTTTGGATTTAACTTCCGTAGGCATTCCAATGTTGTGTCACAAGGCTTGTCGTGGCACTCGATTCTAAGCAACTCATTTTAGGACCACACAGATACGGCGTGAATGCCGGCATTTGTCGCCCGCCAGATTCGCCATTATAGTCAAAGAGAGTGCACGATGGTGTGCAGGCATCTAAGTTCGGCGCTTAGCCGATACGATGAAAGGAACAAGGAGGTTCTATGAGTCATAAAATCAGCGGTGGATGCTGCTGCGGAGAAGTGACGTTTGCCGTGGAAGATCATTTCAAACATTTCTATTTCTGCCATTGTGAGCAGTGCCGCAAGATGACCGGATCAGCGCATGCGTCTAATCTTTTTACGGCGCCTGACAACATTCGCTGGTTGACGGGGGAGTCGATGACTCAGCGCTACGATCACCCGCATCGATCGTTGACGCAGGTGTTTTGCAAAAAGTGTGGTTCCGGGTTGCCGTATGTGTCATCCAACGGCAAATTTTTGATTGTGCCCGCTGGCAGCCTCAACGAAGAACCCAGTAAATCACCCGATGCCCGCATATTTTGCAGTGAACAGACCGAATGGCATAAAGCTGGGCTGGAAGCGCCGCGAGTCGCGAAGTTTCCGGAGCCGTGAAGTTGAGGGATGAGCGGCGACGCTAGGCATTTTCTCAGCGACAGTGCGGTCAGCCTTCCCCGCATTGCCCTTTGCAGTCAGTGATGGAATCGGCTAACGTGATGATTCGACGTCATTAGGGGGAAGGCATGACCAGAAAGATCATCGTTATCCGGCACGGGCAAACGCAGTTCAACGCTGAACGTAAGTTACAAGGACACTGCAACTCGCCGCTGACCAGCAAAGGCAAAGCGCAAGCATTGGCTGTTGGCACGCATCTTAAATCCCATCTCACGCAGCGCGCGTATCGCGTGTATGCCAGTTCACTTGGGCGAGCCATTCAAACCGCGCATATCATTTGTGACGAAATTGGTTTTGAGAAAGCCAACGTACATCAAGATGATCGCTTGAAAGAATTTTCACTCGGCACATGGGAAGAAAAACCGCTGTTTGAGTTGCTCGATGAGGATCCGGCGTTGTTGGATCGCCGCGATTGGTATCTTAAGGCACCGAAGGCAGAAACATACCAAGACGTGCAAACGCGCCTCAACGATTGGTTAGCCGAGATCCCTGAGCAGGAAGACATTGTCGTGGTGAGCCACGGCCTGACGGGAATCGTGTTACGCGGGATGCTGCTGGGGCTGAGTTACGATCAAGTATGGGCGCAAGATTTACCGCAAGACGCCTTTTTTATCATTCAAAATGGAATCATAGAACGAGTGAATTGTTTTCAAGATAAATCATTCATTTAGCTGTGATTTTTGGGGCAATTTCACGGCGACGGAACCCCAAAGTGTGCCCTAAAATGATAGTGTTAACAATATGTCGTTCGCATTGGTGTGCTCAATTTGTGATTGTGGATAGAGAAGTCAAACACGAGCTTTGCAAATCGCGCCAACGGTCTGATTTCGCTGCTTCCTTCGTATCTTTCCTTGGGGGTTACCGCTTATATTTCTGATACAGAATGGCGGACGGCATGGAGAGCGAATGAACGATGAGAAGGCACTGAACATTGATTTACGCCAGATGATCATGGCGATTGAAAAGACCGTCTCATTGGTGGGCATGAACGACACCAATCATGGCAAGCGCGTGGGTGCCATCGCTTACCAGATCGCGCGTGAAGCGGGATGCGACGACGAAGATGTTCAGTCTGCCTTTGAGCTTGGCATGCTGCACGATTGTGGCGTTTCAACCGCTCAGATGCATTCGACATTGGTGAACCACTTTGACAGTGAAGATGCCCACATTCATTGCGATATTGGTTATCGCTTGCTGCGAAACTTTGCACCGTTAGCCAAATATGCCGTGCCCATTCTCTATCATCACACGCCGTGGCGTGAGCTAGAACATTCCGGTATCAATGAGCGCGACGTGCGCATGGCTAACTTGATATTTTTGGCCGATCGGATTGATGTGCTGGGCGTCGGCCATTATGAAACGGACATTCTGCTGATCAACGAACAGATCGTGCAATCGATTCGCGGCTATGCCGACCATTATTTTTCCCCTCAGTGGGTGCAAGCCTTTGAACGCGTGCAGCGTACGGAAGCGTTTTGGATGGCGTTAGAAGATCGCTACGTGACGCGTTTAGCGTGGGAGATGGGGCAGTCGCAGAACCCGCAGATGCTCTCTTTGGCGCAAGTGAAACAGTTGTCGATGATCCTGTCTTATGTCGTCGATCAAAAAAGCCGTTATACCGCAAAACACTCGATGCGGGTCGCTGATGTGGCGCGCAGTATCGGCGTATTGTACGGCTTGTCTGAATCCCGATGCGACAAAATTGAGATCGCGGGATTACTGCATGATCTCGGTAAGTTGAATGTGCCGGATGACATTCTGGATAAACCCGGCCCGCTGACGGACTACGAACGTTCCGTGATGATGCGCCACAGCTACGAAACCTACGACATTCTGCGCAGCATTGAAGGGCTGGGCGAGATGGCCCGCTGGGCGGCGTTCCACCATGAAGGTGTGAATGGTGTTGGTTATCCGTTTCATCCCCAAGAACATGAACTCAGCATTGAAGCGCGTATGATTGCGGTGGCCGATGTGTTTCAAGCGTTGGTTCAGCATCGGCCGTATCGCAAGGGGATGAGCCAACCGATCGCACTGGCGCTAATTGATGGCATGGCGGATGCTGGCAAGTTGGATCGCCGTCTCGTTGATTTAGTGATTCAACACGCGGAAACCTTGTACGCCATTGCGAAAGGCGCCGACCCCAATCACAACCAAGCTTACCTCAACCTCATGACAGCTTGAGAGAAACGCTCGTCGAATGGCCAAATTTTCAGCGGCAATTTCTGTTTCTTGATTTAGATCTAATGGAAAATGCTGGTTTTGAAAATTAGAGCTATTTTGTGGAAAAACGTGTTAGTTCTGATTTTTTGTCCCTGCTAGCCTACAGCCCATCAAACGTAACCCGTAAATTAAAACAAGGTTACTGCACGGTGCAGCACAGGCTGCACTGGCTGAAGCCGAGGAGCACAATTATGTCTAACATGTTTTACATTCCTTCTTCTAACCTGATGGGACCAGGCTGTCTGGCCGATGCAGCGACTGCGATCGCTTCTCATGGCTTTAAACGCATTTTGATCGTCACTGACCGTTTCCTGAACAAAATGGGTGTGGTCGACAAAGTGGCAACACTGCTAAAAGAAGCGGGTGTGGACAGCGTTGTGTTTGACGAAACCAAACCTAACCCAACCGTGGATAACGTTGAAGCAGGCCTAGCAAAACTGAAAGCCAGCGAATGTGACTGTGTGATGTCTCTCGGCGGTGGTTCACCACACGACTGTGCAAAAGGTATCGCGCTGCTGGCAGCAAACGGCGGCGAAATCAAAGATTACGAAGGCGTTGATAAATCACCAAAACCGCAACTGCCACTATTCTCTGTGAACACCACAGCGGGTACCGCATCAGAAATGACCCGTTTCTGCATCATCACTGACGAAAAACGTCACATCAAAATGGCGATTGTCGACAAGCACGTCACACCGCTGATGTCTGTGAACGATCCTGAACTGATGCTGGCTAAACCTGCGTCTCTGACTGCAGCGACTGGTATGGACGCATTGACTCACGCGATTGAAGCGTACGTGTCTATCGCGGCCACACCGATTACAGATGCAGTTGCTATCAAAGCGATTGAGATGATTCAAGCGAACCTGCGTCAAGCCGTAGAACACGGTGATGACATCACCGCTCGTGACAACATGGCATACGCACAATTCATGGCGGGCATGGCATTTAACAACGCGTCACTGGGTTACGTTCACGCCATCGCACACCAACTCGGCGGTTTCTACGACCTGCCACACGGTGTTTGCAATGCGGTACTGCTGCCACATGTACAGCAATACAACAGCGATGTTGCCGCTGAGCGTTTGACTGACGTGGCACGCGCAATGGGTGTGGATACTGAAGGCATGACACCAAGTGATGGCGCTGCAGCCGCGATTCGCGCGATCTGCAAACTGTCGTCTGACGTGAAAATTCCTGCAGGCCTGACCGAGCTTGGCGTGAAAGAAGAAGACTTCGACGTGCTGGCTGAAAACGCACTGAAAGACGCTTGTGGTTTCACCAACCCTAAACAAGCGACTCATGAAGAAATCGTTGCCATTCTGAAATCGGCAATGTAATTGACCATCAGGCCTCATGACCCGCTGTCATGGGGCCTGACACCTTTCTGAATACGCGCCTTCAGGCGCTGTCCTCTGATTGTTACACGTAAAATCCACAATTTTTTATAATGAGATTGTGTTCATATCCAATCAATTATCTTACACTGCCCCTTCTGAAAATTATGATCACTTGGGCTGAATGAAAACACTCAACAGTTTCCGTCGGGTTGATGAAACCGAATACGCGCTATCAACCGACAAAGTCAATGTGCTGTACTATCATCTGCCAAAACACTTTCAGGGCGAATACCGGTCTTACGAAACGCCGCGTCTGTGTACGATTTTGCAAGGCAGCAAAGATGTACGCATCAACCAGTCGCAGCAGTTTACCTATCGAAAAGAGCAGTGCGTCCTGTTGCCGCCTCATGCCAATGTGCACATGTCGATGTCGGAATTTACCAAAGCTTTGGTGTACGAATTCAGCGAAGATGTGCTGGATGATGTCAGTGCGAGAGTGGGTGACCAACTTGAAATCGAAGCGTCACTTGACCATGATTACAGCCATTTTCAGATGGATAATGCCCAAGACCGCATCTTTGCACTGCACGACCGCGCGCAGGAAATTCTGCACAGCAACGACACCAACATTCCGTTTCTACTCGATTTAGTCACGCAAGAAATGGTGTATGAGCTGCTCAAGCGTCAAGGGGCATACGAAATTTTGTCTCAGCACCATCACCATCCGATCAATCGCGCGATTCAAATGATGAAAGCGCATCTTGGCGATGGTTTGTCGATTTCAGAGTTGGCGGAAGAGGTGCGCATGTCGCTGCCAAACTTCAGCCAAAAATTCAAACTGGTCACCAATCAAACCCCAAAAGAGTATTTCACTCGGCTGAAACTCAATCAGTCAAAACGGTATTTAAGTCAGCTATCGGTGACAGACACCGCATTAGAACTGGGGTATGAAAACATTTCCCACTTTATTCGCCTGTTTAAGACCGAGTTTGGTGTCACGCCAAAACAGTACAAGCTGTCTCAGGAGTTGAGACACTGAGCTACGACCGGAGTGGCTCATGAGTCGAACCCGCGATGAAACGAACGCAACTTCATGATCACTTCGGCATTTTAAGGCCACAAGAGGCGCGACGGACTTTATCCGCCGGCGCTTTTCCGCTAAGGTAGTCGCGCATTTCAAATTGCCCCTGGATCAGCAGACAGGGTAATAACTGAGCTGGGTAATTGATCGTTGAACTCATAGCAATCAAGGAGCCTGCTTATGTCTGCACAACGCCTATGGATACAATCCCCGCTGGCCTGTTTCACCGCCAACCCCTGCGATGCCAGTGGCGGTCTGGTCATTGACAACAACCGCATTGTTGAACTGTTAGCTCAAGGACAAATGCCATCGACGCCCGTCGATGAGGTGTTTGATGCCCGTGAGCTGGTGATCATTCCGGGATTGATTAATACTCACCATCATTTTTATCAAACCTTAACCCGAGCGTGGGCGCCCGTTGTGAGCGTGCCGCTGTTCCCGTGGTTAAAAACCTTATATCCGGTTTGGGCGAAGCTGACACCAAAAGCACTGGAGTTGGCCAGCAAAGTGGCGCTGGCTGAATTACTGTTATCCGGCTGTACCACCGCGGCCGATCACCATTATCTGTTTCCGACCGGAATGGATGAGGCGATCGACATTCAAGTGGCCGCCGTTCGTGACATGGGCATGCGCGCCATGTTGACCCGAGGTTCGATGAGCCTTGGGGAAGATGAAGGCGGTTTACCGCCACGGCATACCGTGCAAAGCGGTGATGTGATCCTTAAAGACAGCGAGCGCTTAGTGAAGCGTTATCATGAACGGGGTGAGGGCGCGCAGATCCAAATTGCACTTGCGCCGTGCTCACCCTTTTCGGTCACGCAGAACATCATGGCCGACAGCGCCATGCTCGCCAAAGCGCTGGATGTGCGTTTGCACACGCATCTTGCCGAAACCCTCGATGAAGAAGCCTTTTGCCTCAAGATGTTTGGCATGCGTACGGTCGATTACCTCGACAGCGTCGGCTGGCTGAGCGATCGCACTTGGCTGGCGCACGGCATTCATTTCAACCAAGAAGAGATCGAACGCCTTGGGCGCGCAGGAACTGGCGTGTGTCATTGTCCGGTGTCGAATATGCGTTTGGCCTCGGGTATGTGTCCGACGCTGGATCTGCAAGCTGCTGGCGCGCCAGTGGGGTTGGGCGTTGATGGTTCTGCATCGAACGACGCTTCCAACATGATGTATGAAGCGCGTCAGGCACTGTATCTGCAGCGGCTGAAATATGGTGCCGAACGCATCACGCCGGAAGAGGTGTTGGGCTGGGCGACTCGCGGCTCGGCTGCACTGCTGGGGCGTTCGGACATTGGTGAAATTGCCGTTGGGAAACAAGCCGATCTGGCGATGTTCAAACTCGATGAGCTGCGTTTTTCCGGCAGTCACGATCCGATTGCCGCTTTGTTACTGTGCGGCGCAGAAAAAGCGGAGCATGTGATGATCGGCGGACAATGGCGAGTGAAAAACGGCATCATCGCCGGGCTTGATATTCAAGCGCTGATGGCTGAACACAAAGCTTTGGCCGCGAAGCTGGTGGCCAGCGCTTAGTCGGGTGTTATCAACGCAGCGATGAGATTGACGAAGAAGTCCATTGACGCAGAAAAGTCGAAGCAAAAGAAAAGGCGAACCTTGCGGTTCGCCTTTTTTAGGACTCAAAGTTATGTTCGGACTCTTAACTTTGTTTGCGGATGAGGTAGTCAAACGCGCCTAAGCTCGCTTTCGCACCTTCACCCATCGCAATGATGATCTGTTTGTAAGGGACGGTCGTTGCGTCACCTGCAGCAAACACACCATCCATGCTCGTTTCGCCGCGGCTGCCGATTTCAATCTCGCCACGAGCAGACAGTTCCACCGCTGAATCTTTCAGCCATTCGGTGTTAGGCACCAGACCGATTTGGACGAAGATACCAGACAGGTCAATCTGCTTAATTTCATCGGTGTTGCGGTCTTTGTATTTCAAGCCAGTCACACGAGTCCCATCACCCACCACTTCGGTGGTTTGAGCCATCGTGATGATGTCGATGTTTGGCATTGAATTCGCTTTGTTAATCAGCACTTGGTCTGCGCGCAGAACATCAGCAAATTCCAGGACGGTCACGTGCTCAACGATACCCGCTAAGTCAATCGCCGCTTCGATGCCTGAGTTACCACCCCCGATCACTGCGGTTTTCTTGCCTTTGAACAGTGGGCCGTCACAGTGCGGGCAGTACGCCACGCCTTTGTTGCGGTATTCTTGTTCGCCAGGCACGTTCATTTCACGCCAGCGCGCACCCGGGCTTAAGATGACACTGTTACTTTTCAGTGTCGCACCGCTTTGCAGGTTCACGTGAATTTTGCCATCTGCGGTGAATTCAGCGCCCATCAGTTTTTCAGCTTGTTGCTCTGTGATGATGTCTACGCCGTACTCTTTCAGGTGTTCACCCAAGTTCGCCGCCAGTTTTGGACCTTCTGTGTGTTTCACAGAGATGAAGTTTTCGATCGCCATGGTGTCCATCACCTGACCACCCAAACGCTGCGCCACGATACCGGTGCGAATGCCTTTACGCGCTGCGTAAATGGCTGCCGCAGCACCTGCAGGGCCACCGCCGACCACGAGTACATCGTATGGGTCTTTTTCGTTCAGGCTGGCTGCTGCTTTTTCTGCGGCGCCATCATCGAGTTTGTTCAGGATTTCAGTCAGGGTCATGCGGCCTTGACCAAACAGTTCGCCGTTAATGAACACACTTGGAACGGCCATGATGTCGCGGTTTTTCAGTTCATCTTGGAACAGCGCACCGTCGATCATGGTGGCGCGAATGTCTGGGTTGATCGCTGCCATCATGTTGAACGCTTGCACGACGTCAGGACAGTTTTGGCAAGACAGAGAAATGAACACTTCAACATCGAGCTTTTTGCCGAGTTTTGCGATTTGCTCAATGGTTTCTTGCTCTAGTTTGATGGGGTGGCCGCCTGAGTGCAGCAACGCCAGAACCAGAGATGTAAATTCGTGTCCCATGGGCACGCCTGCAAAACGCAGTTGTGTGCCTTTATTTGGATTTTGGACCGTCATGACAGGCGTGCGATCGCTTGCCGCATCATCACGCTCAACGGTGATCAGTGGGCTGAGTTCAGCGATTTCATTCGCCAATGCCAAAATGTCTTGTGAGCCTTTGCTTTCATCTAGGCTGACCACTAAACGGACGTCTTCTTTTAAATTGGTCAGATACTGTTGTAACTGTTGCTTGATCGCTTGGTCTAGCATACCGAAATACCTTCTTCTTTATTATTTTGAATTTAGAGTGGTCACTCTAGATAAAAGGGGAGAGCGAACCGGGCATTTAGGTCGTCAGGTAAAACACCCGGCCCACTCTTAATTGTGACTCATCTCATTGGAAGCTGCGTCGTGTCAGCGATTGTGCGCCTCAGCCGAGACCCATCTGTGGGTTTTACTCATGCTGGTGGTCTTATTCACGGCGCTGTGCACAGCTTCAAACGATTGGGTCAGTCATCTTTGGGGATGACAAACTTGCCTTAGATTTTACCAACTAGGTCAAGTGAAGGAGCCAGTGTTTGCTCGCCTTCTTTCCATTTCGCTGGGCATACTTCGCCTGGGTGAGAAGCTACGTATTGTGCCGCTTTCACTTTACGAAGTAGGTCTTCTGCGTCACGGCCGATGCCTTCTGCAGTGATTTCCATTGCCTGGATAACGCCTTCTGGGTCAATCAGGAATGTTGCACGGTCTGCCAGACCTTGGCCTTCACGCATTACGCCGAAGTTGTTGGTGATGTTGCCAGTTTGGTCGCCAACCATGTAGTAGTTGATTTTACCGATAGTGTCAGAGCTGTCGTGCCATGCTTTGTGAGTGAAGTGGGTGTCAGTTGATACTGAGTACACTTCTACGCCACGAGATTGAAGCTCTGCATAGTGATCCGCAAGGTCGCCAAGTTCAGTTGGACATACGAAAGTGAAGTCCGCTGGATAGAAGAAAAATACTGCCCATTTGCCTAGAACATCCTGTTCTGTGATGTCAACGAATTCACCGTTTTTGAATGCTGTTGCGCTAAATGGTTTGATTTTAGTATTAATCATATTCCGAGTTTCCTTTAAGTTATTGGGTTTGGAATGTCTTGTCTTCGGGATGTATAGTCACATAATCCTTCGTCTTACGAAAATTGCTTGTAGCTATTGTATTGATAGGCAATACCGATGTTTACCCTATCACTTGAACGGCGCATGATTCGTGATCATGGTCGCCTTTAACTACTTGAATATCATGTTATGTTTATTTGTTTCAATAGCTTGAGTACATTTGGTTACAGTTTGTCGCGGGTTTTAATATCCTTTCATTAAATAAGGATAATGGCGTGCTCAAGGAGGGGTGAAGATGTCTACGATAGGCGAAAGCTTACAAGAAAAGTTTGGTGAAAGTCTCATTTTAAGCCCGAATCTGGTCATGAAACCGATCACTGCACAGGCGTGGCCGCTGTTTCAAGCGTTGCATCAAGACCCGCAGGTGATCGCACTCTGTTTTGACCCACCAAGCGAGGCAGAATTGAAAGCGAAGTTCGCGCAGAGGTTGATGCCATGGCAAATGAATCAGAACCGTTGGCTCTGTTTGACCATTCAAGAGCGCACCACTGGCGCGTGGATTGGCATCACGGGTTTCATCGATCACGAGGGCGTTGCCGAAGTCGGCTATTTGCTGCTGGCTGAGCATCATGGCAAAGGCTACGGCACCGAATCGCTGCGCGCGGTGATTGCGTGGGCGCAGCAAGAGCACGATATTCAGCAGTATCGCGGCGTTGTGACGCAAGGGAACGTTGGCTCTGAGCGGGTGCTGGAAAAGTGCGGCTTTACCTTAGCGCGTATCGAACCGCTGGCGTATGAGATTGGTGGCAAACGCTATGACGACCACATCTATACCCTTCCTACTTGAAGTTGCAGCGGTGTTGGCTGCATTCATTCACCCAATCACATAGCGTATCTATGCTCATGGGGACTCACTCATTTGCCGCCTACCTGCAACTCCAAGTTGTTTGGGTATATGCGCATAAGGGTTAACGGCTTTGAATTGAGCTGGTTTTTTGTCTATTCATCCCGATCTTGGTTCCCAACTTCAGGTTTTCAGCAAAGCAGCGCAATCAGTGCTGCTTTGTTTTTGTCGCTGCGATTGCCTGCTGATGCAGCGCGAGCGAGACTTTCGAGGTCGGCATTCGTGCCAGTTCGGCGCTGATCGCCCAGCCTGCACGCGCCACAGCAGGTAAATCGACGCCAGTTTCAATCCCCAACCCGTGACACAAATAGAGCACATCTTCTGTCGCCACATTGCCTGCGGCGCCAAAAGCGTATGGGCAGCCACCGAGCCCAGCCACGCTGCTGTCCAGCGTCGCAATGCCCATCGACAAGGCCTGATAGAGATTGGCCAGCGCTTGTCCCCACGTATCGTGAAAATGAACGGCCAGTTGCTCGGTGGGAACATGGTGTTGCACCGCGTCCAGCATCTGCGCGATGCGCAGCGGTGTGCCGGTGCCGATGGTATCGCCAAGTGAAATTTCATAGCAGCCCAGCGCGAGTAAATCCGCCGCCACGCTGGCGACTTGCTCGGGTTGGGTCGGGCCATCATAAGGGCAGTCGGCGACGCAAGAGAGATAGCCGCGCACCGGGATATGCTGCGCTTTCGCCGCCTGCATCAGCGGTTCAAAGCGCTTCAGGCTTTCGGCAATCGAACAGTTAATGTTGCGCTGGCAAAAGCCTTCGGATGATGAGGTAAAGATGGCCACCTGATTGGCGCCGCAGGCCATGGCCTGTTCAAAACCTTTTAGGTTGGGGGTGAGGGCGGCGTAAATGACGTCATCTGCTCGCTCAATGCGTGCGAACACATCGCTGGAGTCGGCCATCTGCGGCACCCATTTGGGTGACACAAACGAGCCCGCTTCAATGTGGGTGAGTCCGGTCTGCGACAGTTGATTGATCAGCGACACTTTGGCATCGGTGCTGACAAAATCTTCGTTTTGCAGCCCATCGCGCGCGCCAACTTCTACAATCGTCACTTTTGAGGGCAGCGACATCATCGGCCTCCGTCTTGTTTGTCTGCAGCTTGTGTGTCTTCGGTTTGAATGTCTGCGGCGCGCCAGTCAGGCATGCGTTTGTCAAAAAACGCGTTGAGTCCTTCCTGTCCTTGCGCTGAAATCCGCAGTTCGGCGATCACCTGGCTGGTGTGCGCGATCAGCTTTTGATCAATCGGCTCGGCGTCGCAGCGGGCGCACAAGGCTTTGGCCTGCGTGAGGGCGGCTGGGCTATTGGCTAAGAGCTGCGTGGTGAACTGGTTGACCGTGTGTTCGAGAGCATCCGGCTGATAGCCGACCACCTGATGCACCAAACCGAGGTGGAGCGCGGTAGCGGCGTCAATTGTTTCTGCGCTCAGCATGTAGCGCCGCGCTTGGCGATTCCCCATGGCGCGGCACACATAAGGGCCGATGGTGGCGGGAATCAGCCCGAGGCGCACTTCGCTCAGGCAAAAGCGCGCATTCGGCGCGGCCAGCGCAATGTCGCAGCAACAAATCAAACCCAAGGCCCCACCAAAGGCGCTGCCTTGCACAATGGCCAAGGTTGGGTGTGGGAACGTGTCCAGCGTCTGCATCAGCAGCGCCAATTGCGCCGCGTCGCTGTGATTGTCGGAATGGGATTTTCCAGCCATCGAACGCATCCATTGCAGATCTGCGCCCGCCGAAAAGTGTTGCCCGTTGGCTTGTAGCAACAGAATGCGCACGGCCGGGTTGGATTGCAACTGAGTGAGCTTGTCCAGCAATTGCGAAATCATCACATCATCAAACGCGTTGTGCTTCTCGACGCGGTTGAGGGTTAACGTGGCGATGCCGTTAGCGGACACGTCACACAACACATCGCTTTGACGAGGGTTCATTGTTCTCCTCCCGCTTACATTCGGAAAATACCAAACTGGCTGTCGGCAATTGGCGCTCGCAACGCGGCATTGAGCGCTTGGCCCAGAACATCGCGGGTTTCGAGCGGATCCAAAATCCCGTCGTCCCAAAGCCTCGCGCTGGCGTAATAGGGGCTGCCTTGCGTGTCGTATAACTCAACAATCGAGTCGCGAAACGCTTTGGCTTCGTCATCCGGCCACGCTTCCTGCTGGCGCGCTTTCACCTCGTACCGTACCTGCGTCAGTACGCCTGCCGCCTGTTCGCCGCCCATGACTGAAATTCGTGCGTTGGGCCACATCCACATCATGGTGGGATCGTACGCCCGCCCGCACATGCCGTAGTTTCCTGCGCCATAAGAACCGCCGATGATTACGGTGAATTTGGGCACATCGGCACACGCCACTGCCATCACCAGCTTGGCGCCGTGCTTGGCGATGCCTTCCGCTTCCACTTTTTTGCCCACCATAAATCCGGTGATGTTTTGCAAAAACAGCAGTGGGATTTTGCGTTTGGCGCACAGCTCGATGAAGTGCGCGCCTTTTTGCGCCGATTCGGAAAACAGAATGCCGTTGTTGGCGACTATGCCAATGCGATGGCCATGCAACTGGGCAAAGCCGCACACCAGCGTGCTGCCATACAACGCTTTGAATTCGTCAAACTCGGAATCGTCCACTAAGCGGGCAATGATTTCGCGCACGTCAAACGACAACCGGAGATCGGCATTGACGATGCCGTACATTTCCTGCGCGTCATAGCGTGGCGGCAAGTATTCTTTTGGCGCGAGCGTCGGGGATTGGTTGGTGCTGGCGATGGCTTGGCGAGCCAGATCCAGTGCGTGCGCATCGTCGTCCGCGTAGTAGTCGGCCACGCCGGACTTTTTACAGTGCACATCCGCGCCGCCCAGTTCTTCATCGGTCACCACTTCTCCGGTTGCGGCTTTTACCAATGGCGGGCCGGCGAGAAAGATGGTGCCTTGCTGTTTGACGATGATGGCGACGTCTGCCATGGCCGGAATGTAAGCGCCGCCTGCGGTGCACAACCCCATCACCACCGCAATCTGGGGAATGCCTTGCGCCGACATGCGCGCCTGATTGTAGAAAATGCGCCCGAAATGGTCGCGGTCGGGAAACACGTCCGCCTGATGAGGCAGGTTCGCCCCGCCAGAGTCGACCAGATAGACGCAAGGCAATTGGCAGCGCTGCGCAATCTGCTGCGCGCGCAGATGTTTTTTGACCGTTAACGGATAATAGGTACCGCCTTTGACGGCGGGATCGTTGGCAATCACCATGCACTCAATGCCGTGAATTTTACCAATGCCTGCGACCACGCCAGCGCACGGCACCGATTCTTCATACACTTGCCAGGCTGCAAACTGACCGACTTCAAGAAAGAACGAATTGTCGTCAAGCAGGCGCTGCACCCGTTCGCGCACGGGCAGCTTGCCTTTTTGTCGCTGGCGTTCAATCGCCTTTTCTCCGGCGCCCAGTAGGAGTGTCTGGCGATGTATGTGCAGTTGCTTCACTAGTTCACTCATGTGGGTGAAGTTGGCCTGAAATAGGTCCGATTCAGGTTTTGCTTTCGTTTTTATCACAGCCATTGCGTCTCCGTTACACGCCTTAGCGCGACTCTTCAAACAGTTCACGACCAATCAGAATGCGGCGGATTTCCGAGGTGCCCGCGCCAATTTCATACAGTTTGGCATCGCGTAGCAGGCGTCCGGCCGGAAACTCATTGATATATCCGTTGCCACCGAGTAGCTGAATCGCGTCCAACGCCATTTGGGTCGCCAGTTCGGCGGCGTAAAGAATGACGCCTGCGGAATCTTTGCGCGTCACTTCGCCGCGATCGCAGGCATTAGCGACCGCGTAAACATAGGCTCGTGCAGCATTCAGGCGAGTGTACATATCAGCGACTTTGGCCTGCACCAACTGGAACTCGCCAATCGCATGACCAAACTGTTTGCGGTCGTGCACATACGGCAGCACCAGATCAAGGCACGCCTGCATAATGCCCAGCGGGCCGGCGGCCAGTACCACGCGTTCGTAATCCAGCCCGCTCATCAGCACTTCGATGCCTTGGTTGAGTTCGCCCAGGATGTTCTCAGCCGGCACGGGACAGTTTTCAAACACCAATTCACAGGTGTTGGAGCCGCGCATGCCGAGTTTGTCGAGCTTCTGTGCTGAGGAAAAACCGGGGAAATCGCGTTCGACGATAAACGCGGTGATGCCACGCGATTTGGCATTGGGATCGGTCTTGGCGTAGACAATGACCACCTGCGCATCCGGGCCGTTGGTGATCCACATTTTGCTGCCGTTGAGCACAAAGTGATCGCCTTGACACTCGGCTTTGAGCTGCATGCTGACCACATCCGAGCCTGCATTGGGCTCACTCATCGCCAGCGCGCCCACCCATGACCCATCCAGCAGTTTGGGCAGGTATGTTTCGCGCTGCTTGGCATTGCCGTTACGAAACAGTTGATTGACGCACAGGTTGGAATGGGCGCCATAGCTGAGGCCGACGGACGCCGACGCGCGGCTGATCTCCTCCATCGCCAGCACATGAGCGAGGTAGCCCATTTCTGCGCCGCCGCAGGCTTCATCGACCGTCACGCCGAGCAGCCCCATGTCGCCAAATAGGGGCCAGAGATGGACAGGAAATTGATTATCGTGGTCGATTTGCGCCGCAAGTGGGGCGATGTGTTCGCTGGCAAACGCATGAACCTGCTCTTTGAGCAGATCCAGTGTTTCACCGAGACCGAAATTAAGCGACGGGTACTGGCTGTTCATAACACCTCCATAAGCTTGCATTCAGGCAGTGGAACGCAAGCGGATGAGAACGATGAAACGGCTCAGGTTATTGGGCTTTCAGCGCCAGCTCGCATCGTTGGCGGGCTGCTTCCAGTTCGCCCATCACCACACCGATGTCATCAAGCTGGCGCTGAAGCACTGCTTTCTTTTCATCGATAATGTTGAGCATTTTCATCAACTGTGTCTCGCCTTGATGAGCATCGTAAAGCTCAAACAATTCGCGAATCTCGGCCAGAGAAAACCCAAGGCGTTTACCGCGCATAATCAGCTTAAGACGAATCTTGTCTCTGCGGTGATAGATTCGCACCGTGCCTTTGCGCTCTGGCTCGATTAATCCCATGTCTTCGTAAAAACGAATGCTTCTTGTCGTAATGTCGAACTCTTTTGCGAGTTCACTGATTTTAAAAGTTTCCACCGGATGATGTCCTCCAACTGCTCATTGTGGTTGAGGATCGTTTGTGCTGTTCAAAATCGGTTACAGAGGCCGATGAGAAAATATAATTGTTGTTATTTTGTTTCTTTACGTTTACGTAAATGTTAGTGCTATGCTTACGTAAACGTCAAGAAACCGCAGGGCGAAAAATCGCCGGGGTGAAATGACCAAACGATGCCTGTGCACCGTTTGTCGCCGTATTCAGCAGTCCCTGACTTTGCGCCAATCTGTGGTCATCACTTTCGTCAACGAGGACGGGGTATGGAAAAAGCCATCTGGATTGTATCTGCCAAACGAACGCCACAAGGACGTTTTCAGGGCGCATTGAAAGAGTACACCGCGCCGCAACTGGGCGGAGCGGCCATCAAAGCGGCATTGAACGACACATCGGCCCCCATTGAGCAAGTCGATGAAGTGCTCATGGGCTGTGTTCTGCCTGCCGGGTGCGGCCAAGCGCCTGCAAGGCAAGCGGCGCTGAATGCGGGCCTGCCGCTCTCGGTGGGGGCAACCACCATCAATAAAGTGTGTGGCTCTGGCATGAAAGCCGTGATGCTGGCACATGACCTCATCAAAGCGGGCAGCGCGCAATGCATGATTGCGGGCGGGATGGAGAGCATGACCAATGCGCCGTACCTGCTGAGCAACGCTCGCAGTGGCATGCGAATGGGCCACCAAACGACCTTTGATCACCTATTTCTCGATGGATTGCAGGATGCCTACGACGGGCACCTGATGGGCGTATTTGCCCAGCAGATCGCCGACAAACTTGAGTTCAGTCGCGAAGCGATGGACGAATGGGCAGCGCTGTCTGCGCAACGTGCTTGGGAAGCGCAAGCGCAGCAACTCTTTGTCGCTGAAATGACGCCGCTGACGTTTGGTAAACAGGCCGAATTGCTTGATTACGACGAACATCCGCGCGCCATCAAGCTCGACAAAATTCCACAGCTTAAACCCGCCTTTGCCGAGGATGGCAGCGTCACGGCGGCCAACTCCAGTGCCATCGCCGATGGTGCTGCTGCCTTGATGTTGATGGATGAAGATTCTGCGCGTTCGCAAGGTTTGGAGCCTTTAGCTGTGATTCGCGGCCACGCCACGCACGCCAGATTACCAGCAGAATTTACCTTAGCGCCGGTGTACGCCATCGAACAACTGCTGTCGCAGCTTGACTGGACGGTGGATGAAATCGATCTGTGGGAGATTAATGAAGCGTTTGCGGTGGTCACCCAAATCGCCGTGCAGCAGCTCGGGTTGGATGTCGACAAAGTGAATGTCAAAGGCGGTGCCTGCGCGCTGGGTCACCCGATCGGGGCCAGTGGCGCGCGCATTCTGGTCACGTTGATCCACAGCCTGCGTCAGTTGCAGGCGCTGGGTGTCAACGGCGATAAATCGCAGCAGAAAGTGATGCGCGGCGTGGCATCGCTCTGTATCGGCGGCGGTGAAGCCACGGCCATCGCGATTGAGATTCCGTTGTCGGAAGCCTGAAGGCAATCGCCTGAAATAACGGCCTGAAACTAACAGACTGAAACTAAAAGCGTTTTTTGAATACGCGAGAGCCGCGCGGACAACGACAACAGACAGTGCACAACTTGCGTGCGGCGCTCACCATGGAACACAACATTGAACCCATGATCGACAAGGACAACGTTATGCTAAACCCGGTTCCTTTATTCATTGATGGCGAATTTCGTCAGTCGGCCACCAAAGCGTGGGTTGACGTCACCAATCCGGCGACCAATGACGTCATCGCCTCGCTGCCCTGCGCAACGGATCTCGAAATGAGCGAAGCCATCACCAGTGCGCTGATTGCTTTTCAAACCTGGAAGCAGGTTGCGGTGCCAGAGCGCGCTCGTCTGATGCTGCGTTACCAACATCTGCTGAAAGAACATCATGACGAGCTGGCGCAAACGCTGTCGCAGGAAACTGGTAAAACACTGGCGGATGCGAAAGGCGATATCTGGCGCGGCATCGAAGTGGTGGAGCAGGCGGGCAACATTGCCAGCAATATGATGGGGGAGATGGTCGAAAACGTCGCCAGCGACATCGACACCTACTCCATGATTCAGCCGCTGGGGGTGTGCTGCGGCATTACGCCATTTAACTTCCCCGCCATGATCCCGTTGTGGATGTTCCCGCTGGCGATTGCTGCTGGTAACACCTTCATCTTGAAACCGTCCGAACAGGTGCCGCTGACGTCCGTTCGCCTCGCGCAACTGTTTGAACAAGCGGGCGCGCCGAAAGGCGTGTTGCAGATTGTTCACGGGCGCAAAGAACAGGTCGATTTTCTGCTCGAACACCCTGAAATCAAAGCCATCTCTTTTGTCGGTTCGGTGAAAGTGGCGCAATACATTTATCAGCAAGGGACACAGCATTTTAAGCGCGTGCAGGCATTTGCCGGGGCGAAAAACCACATGGTGGTGATGCCGGATGCCAATAAAGAACAGGTGATCAACAACCTAGTCGGGGCGTCGGTAGGCGCGGCGGGTCAGCGCTGCATGGCGAT
Source organism: Vibrio sp. CJQ_6 (assembly GCF_043106745.1). Taxonomy (NCBI): domain Bacteria; kingdom Pseudomonadati; phylum Pseudomonadota; class Gammaproteobacteria; order Vibrionales; family Vibrionaceae; genus Vibrio; species Vibrio sp. CJQ_6. The sequence continues at coordinate 495,930 of NZ_JBICMV010000028.1, forward strand.
CTCGGTGGCGGTGCTGGTGGATGGCGCGAAGAAATGGCTGCCGGAACTGAAAGCCGCGATGTCGAAAATGCATCCGGGTCGCTGGGACGACAGCAATGCGGCGTACGGGCCGCTCATCAGCCCACAAGCCAAAGAGCGGGTACAACGCCTAATCCAACAAGGGATCGACGAAGGTGCCGTGTGCGAACTGGATGGCCGCCAATGCGAAGTCGACGGACTGCCCAATGGCAATTGGGTTGGGCCGACGCTGTTTAGTGGCGTCAGTACCGACATGAGCATTTACCGCGAAGAAATTTTTGGCCCGGTGTTGGTGTGTCTGGAAGCCGATTCTCTGGAAGAAGCCATCGACATCATCAACAGCAATCCGTATGGCAACGGCACCTCAATTTTCACCGCCAGCGGCGCGGCGGCGCGCAAGTTCCAGCATGAGATTCAGGTGGGTCAGGTCGGGATCAACGTGCCCATTCCGGTGCCGCTGCCGTTCTTCTCGTTTACCGGCTGGCGCGGCAGTTTCTACGGCGATTTGCACGCTTACGGCAAGCAGGCGGTGCGTTTTTACACCGAAACCAAAACCGTCACGGCGCGCTGGTTTGACGACGATATTCCCAGTGGTCCGAACTTGACGATTCATCTGCGCTAATCCGCAGGTTTAGTTTTCACGACACGACGATTCGGAGCTCATTATGGATTTTGAATTCAACGAAGATCAACGTGCGTTTGCTGATACCGCTCGCCAGTTTGCCAGTGAACGGCTGGCACCGATGGCGGCCACGTGGGACGAAGAACACATCTTTCCGAAGGATGTGCTGCGTGAAGCGGGCGAGCTGGGTTTTCTCTCGCTCTACACGCCGGAAGACGAGGGCGGGCTTGGTCTCAGTCGCCTTGATGCCTCACTGATTTTTGAGCAACTGGCGATGGGGTGCACCTCCACCACCGCGTTTATGACCATTCATAACATGGTGACGTGGATGGTCGCGAGCTTTGCAACGGCGGAAGCCAAAGCGCAGTTTTGCCCCAAACTGGTCACCGGCGAATGGCTCGGATCTTATTGTTTGACTGAACCCAATGCCGGCTCCGATGCCGCCTCGCTCACCACGTCAGCGACCAAAGTGGGCGATGGCTATCTGCTGAGCGGCAGCAAAACCTTTATTTCCGGCGCTGGGGATACCGACGTGCTGGTGGTGATGGCGCGTACTGGCGAGGCTGGCCCGAAAGGCATTTCCGCTTTTGTGGTGCCCGCCCAAGCCGATGGTATTACCTACGGGCGCAAAGAGCCGAAAATGGGCTGGAACAGTCAGCCGACCCGTTCGGTTACCTTCGATAAAGTGCACGTGCCAGCCAATGCTTTGCTGGGCGAAGAGGGCCAAGGGTTTACCTTTGCGATGAAAGGGCTGGATGGTGGGCGAATCAACATCGCCACCTGCTCGGTCGGTACGGCGCAACAGGCGCTCAATCAGGCGACGCAATACCTGCAAGAGCGCAAACAGTTCGGTCAATCGCTGGCGCAGTTTCAGGGGTTGCAATTCAAGCTGGCGGACATGGCGACCGAACTGGTCGCGGCGCGTCAATTGGTGCGTTACGCCGCCAGCAAACTGGATCGCGGCGATCCGCAAGCGACGGCATACTGCGCGATGGCGAAACGCTTTGCTACCGATGTCGGTTTTCAGGTGTGTGATGCCGCGCTGCAACTGTATGGCGGCTATGGTTACATCAAAGAGTATCCGCTGGAGCGCCATTTCCGCGATGTGCGGGTGCACCAGATCCTCGAAGGCACCAATGAAATCATGCGCCTGATTGTGGCGCGTCGGCTGTTGTCTGACGGCGGGGAACTGCTGTAAGCCAGCGCCCCAAAACGGAAGTCAGCACAAAAAAATTAAGGAGTGGTTATGACGTCCAACAGTTACTCACCACAACACCCGGCCACGGATGGCGAATCCCATGCGCTGATCGGTTTTCATCTGCATCATCATGTGGCCGTGGTCACCATGAACAATCCGCCCGCCAATACCTGGACGGCGCAAAGTTTAGAACAGCTTAAAACGCTGGTGCAGTCGCTCAATCTCAACAAAGCCGTGTACGCCTTGGTGCTGACGGGCGCAGGCGAGAAGTTCTTCTCGGCCGGGGCGGATCTCAAACTGTTTGCCGATGGCGACAAAGCGCGTGCGCTCAAAATGGCGCGCGTGTTTGGTGAAGCGTTTGAAGCGTTGTCGGAATTTCGCGGCGTTTCGATCGCGGCGATCAACGGCTACGCGATGGGCGGTGGTCTGGAAGCGGCGCTGGCGTGCGACATTCGCATTGCCGAAGAGCAAGCGGTGATGGCGCTGCCGGAAGCCAAAGTCGGCCTACTGCCGTGCGCGGGCGGCACACAAAATCTCACCGCGTTGGTGGGAGAAGGTTGGGCCAAGCGGGTGATCTTATGCGGCGAGCAACTGACTGCTGCCAAAGCGCACGAGATTGGTTTAGTGGAAGAGGTGGTCGCCCACGGCGAAGCGCTTAATCGCGCAATTGCGATGGCGGAATCGGTCGCGCAGCAATCGCCCTCATCGGTGGCGGCGTGCAAAAAGCTGATTCAGCAAACCCGCTTTGCGCCACGTCAGCATGGGCTGATCAAAGAGCGTGAATACTTTCTCGATCTGTTCGATACCGAGGATCAGACCGAAGGCGTGCAGGCCTTTTTGCAAAAACGTGCGCCGCAATGGAAAAACCAGTAAGCGGTATGCAGTCAGTCATAAGGCAGAACGTTCGCCACACAAGTTGCAAATTATCAGGAGGCAATATGACGGACCGGGTCAGTTTTCAGGAGCTTTGGTGCCGGGACCAAACACATAAAATTGGAATTGCTACTTTGGACAATCCGGCGTCGCTCAATGCGCTCAGCTACAACATGCTGGCGCTGCTGTTTGACCAACTCAAACAGTGGCAGGACGACGAACAACTGATGTGTGTCATTCTCGAAGGCGGCGGCGAAAAAGCGTTTTGCGCCGGCGGCGATGTACGCACTATGCACAACGTCATGCGTGACAAATGCAAAGCCGAAGTGCAGGCGTTTTGCACCGAATACTTCTCACTTGAATATGAGTGCGACTACCTGATTCACACCTACAGTAAGCCGATCATCGCCTGGGGCGACGGCATTGTGATGGGTGGTGGCATGGGCCTGTTTATGGGATGCAGCCACAAAGTGGTCACGCCGCGCTCGCGCATGGCGATGCCTGAAATCAGCATCGGACTCTATCCTGATGTGGGCGGCACCTGGTTTTTAAACCGCTTACCCAAAGGCATCGGGCTGTTTTTGGGCCTGACGGGCGCGTCTATCAATGCCACCGATGCGATTGATATTCGCATGGCCGATTACCTGCTGCTGCACGAACACCATTCGGCCATGCTGGAACGCTTGCAAGCGCAGCGCTGGGAAGGCAACGGTTTTACCGTGGTAGGCAATGTCTTGAGCGAACTGGCGCTGATGGTGGATGACGCCGAACCAGACAGCCAATTGCTGCCGTATCTGGCCAACATTCAGTCGGCTTGCCGCGCCAATACCCTCGCTGATATCTGCGACAACATTCTTGGCATTCGTGGCGACGATAAATGGATCGCCAGTGCGCGAAACAACCTCGCCGCGGGCAGCCCGATTTCGGCGCACATCACCTATCGCCAACTCACCGAGTGCAGCCAGTTAACGCTGGCTGAGTGTTTTCGTTTGGAGCTGACACTGTCGGTTCGCAGCGCCTTACTGGGCGAATTTCAGGAAGGGGTGCGCGCGCGCTTGATTGATAAAGATGGCGCGCCGACCTGGCGTTATGGCTCGGTGGCCGAAGTGGATACCACCGTGATTGATGAACTCTTTACCTCATTGTGGAACGACGCTGCGCATCCGCTGGCATCGCTGGGACAAGCCCACTAACCACACCATTTCAAGGAGACAGAACATGAGCACCATCGCGTTTATAGGACTGGGTAACATGGGCGGCCCAATGGCTGAGAATCTGCTCAAGGCTGGATTGCCGGTGCGGGTGTTTGACCTCAACACGCAGGCGGCCAAAAAACTGGAACCGCTGGGTGGCGTGGTTGCCGAGTCTCTGCCCGCAGCGGTGGAAGGCGCCGACACCGTGATCACCATGTTGCCCGCGGGTGCGCATGTTCGCGCGGTTTACTTGGGCGATCACAGCGGCGGTGTGGGGCTGCTCAATATGATCGAAAGCGGCACCTTTCTCATCGACTGCTCAACGATTGATCCGGAATCTGCGCGGTTGGTGGCGGCTGAAGCCGAGAAAAAAGGCTTCGAGTTTGTCGATTCTCCGGTTTCCGGCGGCGTGGCGGGCGCAAAGGCGGGCACATTAACCTTTATCGTCGGCGGCACCGATTCGGCGTTTAAAAAGGCGCACGATGTGCTCAAACACATGGGCAAAAACATCTTCCATGCGGGCAATGCCGGTGACGGCCAAATGGCCAAGATCTGCAACAACCTGATGCTCGGCATTCTGATGTCCGGCACGTGTGAAGCGCTCAATCTTGGCATGGATAACGGCCTCGACCCCACAGTGCTGTCGAACATCATGCTGCAAAGTTCAGGGCGCAACTGGGCACTGGAGCTGTACAACCCGTGCCCGGGCGTGATGGAAAACGCACCTGCCAGCAACCAGTATCAACCGGGGTTTATGAGCAAACTGATGCAAAAAGACCTCGGGCTGGGCATTGATGCGGCGCTGAAAAGTCAATCCTCGATTCCGATGGGCTCGCTGGCGCGCAATCTGTACGCTTTTCACAACGCAAACGGCAACGAAGAACTCGATTTCTCCAGCCTGTTTGAGTTCTATCGCTCACGGGGCTAAGCCGCTGGCAGGGAGAAAAAACATGAATCTTAGAGACAGTGTGATTGTGATTACCGGTGCCGGACAAGGACTGGGGCAGATGATGGCGGTGACGCTGGCCCAAGCCGGAGCCGATTTAGCACTGCTGGACATGAACGAGCAGGGGCTGCTCGATACTCAGAAGCAGTGCCACATGCTGAGCGCTAAAGCCATTTATTACGTCATGGATGTGACCAACGAGGCGCAGGTGGTGACCACCTTCGAAGACATCGTCACCGATTTTGGTCATGTCGATGGACTGATCAACAACGCGGGTATTCTGCGTGATGGTCTGCTGGTGAAAGTCAAAGACGGCCAAGTGAGCAAAATGTCCCTTGAGCAGTTTGATACCGTGATGAATGTCAACGTGACCGGCACCTTCCTGTGCGGACGCGAAGCGGCAGTGAAGATGATCGAAACCAAACGCAAAGGGGTGATCATCAACATCTCCAGCGTGGCGCGCGCAGGCAATATCGGCCAAACCAACTATTCGGCATCTAAAGCGGCGGTGGCGACTATGGCCACCAGTTGGGCGCGAGAGCTGGCGCGGTATGGTATTCGTGCGGCGGCGATTGCGCCGGGGATTGTGCACACCGCGATGGCCGATCAAATGAAACCGGAAGCGATTGAACGGCTGAAACAGATGGTGCCCGTCGGGCGCATGGGTGAACCGGGCGAAATCGCGCATGCGGCGAAATACATTCTGGAAAACGACTACTTCACTGGCCGAGTGCTGGAAATTGACGGCGGGATGCGTATGTAACGCGGCGTGTTTACCGCAATTCAGCAAGCCCGCTTTATGCGGGCTTTTTTGTGCCTGCGCTTCGCTGCGGTGGTACTCGCTTGAATTATTTCATATCTGCAATTCAGACTTGCCAATACTGTAATTAACATCCGGTTAACGCTTGGCTATTCTCAAAGGGCGAATAACAAGGAAGGTGAATGTGGTCAAGACGTTAACCGCTGCGCAGGCAGCAGAATGGATCGCCGACGGCGATGCCGTCATGCTTGGCGGCTTTATTGGCAGCGTAGTTCCCGAAGCGATTGAACGCGCAATTGGCGAACGCTTTGAGCGCAGTGGCAAGCCGCAGGATCTCACCCTGTTGTTTGCCGCCGGGCAGGGCGATGGTAAAAGCCGCGCGGTGAATCATCTTGCGCAGGAAGGGTTGGTCAGCCGCGTGATTGGCGGTCATTGGGGCTTGGTGCCCAAGCTGCAAGCGTTGGCAGTCAACAACCAGATCGAAGGTTACAACCTGCCACAAGGGGTGATTTCTCATTTGCTGCGCGACACCGCCGCCGGAAAACCGGGCACGCTGAGCAAAGTCGGCCTAGGCACTTTTGTGGACCCGCGCATCGAAGGCGGACGAATCAACAGTCGCACGCAAACCGATTGGGTCGAAGTGGTCGATTTTCGCGGTGAAGAGTTTCTGTTTTATCGCCGTCTGCCAGTGAACGTGGCGATTTTGCGCGGCACCACCGCCGACCAAAACGGCAACATCACCATGGAAGATGAGTGTTTGATCGTTGAAAGTTTAGCCGCCGCGCAGGCGGCGAAGAACCAAGGCGGTAAAGTGATTGTGCAGGTGAAACGTGTGGTGGAAGCGGGCATGCTCGACCCGCACGCGGTCAAAATTCCGGGGATTTTTGTTGATGCGGTGGTGGTGTGTGACAACCTCGCCGACCACATGCAAACCTTCGCCACGCAGATGAATCCGGCGTTTGTCGGCCGCCTGGGGGGCGAATCGGTGAAACCGCAAGCGGTGGATGAGGCGCTGGACGCCAAAACCATTATCGCTCGCCGCGCTGCGATGGAACTGCGCTCTGGCGCGATTCTCAATCTGGGCATCGGTGCACCGGAATACGTCGCGGCAGTGGCGCGCGAAGCAGGCATTTTGGATCAATTCACGCTGACGGTCGAACCGGGCGCGGTCGGCGGCGAACCTGCAGCAGGGCTTGATTTTGGCGCGTCGCGCTACCCGCAGGCGATCATCAGCCAGGATCAGATGTTCGATTTCTACGACGGCGGCGGCATCGATCAAGCGTTTCTGGGCTTAGCGCAGTGCGACCGTCTCGGCGATATCAACGTGTCGCGTTTCGGTTCGCGCATCGCAGGATGCGGCGGCTTCATCAATATCACCCAGAACGCCAAGGAGGTATTTTTCTGCGGCACCTTTACCGCGCAAGGACTGCAAACCGAAGTGGTGAACGGCAAACTGCGCATCGTGGCAGAAGGCCAGCAAGTCAAATTCCTTCCCGCTGTTGAGCAGATCACATTCAGCGCAGCGCAGGCGCGTAAAATCAACAAACCCGTGTTGTATATTACCGAGCGTGCGGTTTTTACTCTGACCGAACGTGGCTTAACGCTGACGGAAATTGCACCGGGGATGGATCTCAAGCGCGATGTGCTCGCACAGATGGGCTTTGAACCTTATATCAGCCCAGCGCTGAAACTGATGGATGAGCAGATTTTTAAGCCTCAATTTACGTTAAGGATTGATCATGAATAATCAGCAAAAAGTGGCGGTCGTCACCGGTGCCGCGCGCGGGATTGGTCGCGCGATCAGTGAGCAGTTACTTGAAGATGGCTTCAAGGTTGTCGGGCTCGACATTTCACCGGTTGAATGGGCTAGCCTTGAGCAGACCCGCTACGAACGGGTCAGCAGTTATCAGGTGAACTTGTGTGATGCCCAAGCCGTGGCGCAAACCGTCGCCTGTATCGCCGAACAACATCAACGGGTGGATGTGTTGGTGAACAACGCTGGCATCACACGAGATGCGATGCTGACCGACATGCTCGAAAGTGACTGGAACAGCGTGCTGGATGTGAATCTCAAAGCCGTTTTCCTGTTAACCCAGAAGATCGCACCGCTGATGTTGGTGCAGGGCAGTGGCAGCATTGTGAATATCTCATCCATCGTCGGCACCGACGGCAACATCGGCCAAAGCAACTACGGCGCCAGTAAAGGCGGCGTGATTGCAATGAGTAAAGGCTGGGCCAAAGAACTGGCCCGCAAAGGCGCGCAAATTCGCGTGAACTGTGTTGCGCCGGGCTTTATCGAAACCGACATGACCAAAGACCTACCCGAAAAAGTGATTGGCTACATGACCTCAAAAACACCCCTCGGGCGCATGGGCTCCGTGCAAGATATCGCCGACGGCGTGTCCTTCCTCGCCTCAGACAAAAGTCGCTTTATCACCGGACAGGTGCTGAAAATCGATGGTGGGTTGGTGTTGTAAGTGTTTGGGCGAATTGGCAAGCTGATACGGTAACGAAATATCTGGTCAGGGTTTGCTCTGATTTTCTACAGCTCCCCCAACTTTTTGGGGGAGTTGAGCACTCATCTCACTATGCGGTGACTGACTTACTTACTTTTCATAAAGCTCAGAGGTGTGTGCCCAGTTTGTTTTTTAAAGAATGCGATAAACGCACTGTCAGAAGAGAAACCTAGCCAATCAGAGACATCGTTGACTTGCTTTTCTCTAGACAGTAATTCAATGGCTTTCAATAAACGCCATTGCTGCCTCCAGTCTTGGTAGGACATCCCCGTTTCAGTTTTGAATAGTCGACTCACGGTTTTAGTGCTTGCACCAACGGAATCGGCAATCGAAGTCAGGTCTGGCACTAAAAAAGATTCTTGCATCAATTGTGCTCGGAATTTTTGAAGTCGTCGATTTGACGGCAAAGGCAATTGGAACGCATGACGTTTAGCCGCATAAAACTCTTCCCAAAACAGAGCCGTCGTATTTTGCATTTCATTTTCTGGTTTGTCCCATGCCCACAGTGCCATTTTATCAATCAAAGCCTTTAGCAAAGTATCTACCTCTACCATGGTCATGCTCGTTGGACAGTCGAACATGTCACAATCGAAATACAGTGAGCGATAAGCCACCACGTTAGTCATCACCACTCGATGTTGAGTGTATGGTGGAATCCATACCGCTTTTGTCGGCGGCAAAATGCAGAGTAAGTCATTTAAAACAAAGCTCATACATCCTTGGGGCGCATAGAGCAGTTGTCCTTTCTTGTGCTGGTGCATACCTGAGTCGTGCTTACCGATATCGGCTGCAATCCCTATCACGCAAGCGGTTAATTTATCTGCATCAAACAGGGTTTGTTCATCGATAATTGCCATTTGTCCGAATCTTGTTGTTTTTGGTATGAATGTTGTTAATGGGTAAAGGATAGCCTCATCTATACTGCGTGCCAAGTTCATACATGAGGACACAAGATGAATATAAAACCTTCATTAGGGTTGATGGTTGTACTGCTGATGTTTCCGCAAATCGTGGAAACCACTTACAGCCCAGCTTTGGGGTCTATTGCTCAATCATTCTCCGTCAGCTATTCCCAAGCTGCCCAAACGTTATCGGTATACTTCTTGGCGTTCGCTGTTGGCGTCGTGGTCTGGGGAATATTGGCAGACAAGTTGGGTAGACGCCCAACAATGATGATTGGCTTGTTTATTTACGGTATTTCGGCTTTGGTAGCGATGTATACGGAAAGCTTTGCCATCATTATGGTCGCACGGGCATTGAGTGCGTTCGGCATCGCGGTTGGTTCCGTTGTGACACAGACGATGCTTCGTGATGCGTTTAGCCGCGAAGAGTTAGGTAAAGTTTTTAGCGTCATGGGAATTGGGATCTCCATTAGCCCTGTATTAGGCATGCTCTTAGGTGGCCAACTGACAGCAATGGGGGGCCATCACTATGTATTCTTGGCACTGTTTGTCATGGCTCTAGTCCTATTTTTGTACAACCTCTTTAAGCTTCCAGAAACGCAAATTGAGCGTCAGCCGCTTCGACTGGGTTGTTTAAGTATGCGTATGTGGAAGGATTCACACATATGGTTCTCAGCGTTGTTAGTTGCGTTGTACAACATTGCTCTATTTTCCTATTACCAGCTTGGCGCATTTACTTTTGCAGAATTAGGTTATGGTTCTGAACAGTTTGGCTACAGCGGTGTGGTATTGGGATTTGGCACGCTATTAGGCAGTTACTTAAACAAAACGTTACTTTCCAAACAAGTGTTACAACGTTCGCTACTTTGGGTGTCGGCAATGCTGTTAACGGCAGGTGCGATAGGGGTTTACATCACGTTAGATTCTATCTGGTTTGTGGCATCGATGATGTTGGTGGTGATGTCTTTTGGTATCGCGATTCCCAACGTGCTGAGCGTTGCTTTGGTTGACTATAAGCCGCAAGCGGGAAGCGCTGGTGCACTGTTCGGGCTATTGTATTACTTATTGATTGGTGGCGGATTGGCTCTGGTTGGCGAAGTTCAACATTTAGGTAAAGTGCTTATAGTCGTTAGCGCCGCGACCGTGGTGGTGACATCGTTGCGAAAGTAATCGGTCACAGGTCGTGCGGTGTAATCGTTGGATACGACAAATAGTTCACCCAGCAATACAAAGAAAGGGGCGTAATGCCCCTTAACTCAGTTCAACTGGTCGTGACCTAACCTAGGCGCACAACCGAATCGGTAGATTTCAGTCTACAAAAAAACCGTCAGAAGACGGCTTTTGAGGTCATTGTCGAGGGCTTAAGCACAGCACTTTTTGTACTTTTTGCCACTGCCGCAAATGCATGGTTCGTTGCGGTTTGGTGTTTTGTCAAAGGTAATTGTTTTAGGCTTGTTTAATACCGTATCAAGTTCAACCGTGTTCTCTGGTTGATTTGCGTCGACGACAATATTAACGACCAGAGCGTGCTCAGAAAGCAATGCTTCGATCTCGGCTTTACGAGCTTCAGTTGGTACGACAACGTTGATTGGAGCTTCTTCCGTGCCGGCTTTCACATCACGTTTGACGTTGTAGCCTGAAATGACGTGGTTTTGCCTCGCATCGATTCGACCTTTAAAAAATAGTTTGGACATTTGAAACTCACTGATGATGGTGGGGTGTAATTGGGCGGCGATTATACGGAACTATGGCAATTGATAAAGCAGTTCCTACGATGGGCATCGGATTCCTGCATCACAACATGTTAAAAGGGACTGTCAACGCATGGCGTTTTCAGTCCCTTTTCTGTTTTGGTGAATCAGGTTGGATGAATATCGTGTTAATACATGGCCTGCCTCTTACCCATACGCTACGCTGGGTACCCACAAGACGAGCTGTGGCCAGATCACCAAGCACACCAACGCCAGCAACTGAATCACGATAAACGGGACGACGCCGCGGTAAATCTCTTTGAGCGTAATGCCTTCCGGACAGACGCCTTTCAGATAGAACAGCGCAAAGCCGACAGGTGGGGTGAGGAAGCTGGTTTGCAGCGCCATCGCCACCAACATCACAAACCATACCAGGCTCGGGTTATCCACCACGCCATGACCATCCAATTCAAACCCTAGGCTGGCGACAACTGGTGCGAGCAGCGGCAGGGCGATCAGCGTGATTTCAATCCAGTCGAGAAAGAAGCCAAGGAAGAACACGATCATCAGAATAAACGCGATCACGCCGTAGGGGCCGAACGGCAATCCGGTGAGGAAGGATTCGATCAGCTCGTCACCGCCGAGTTCGCGCAGCACCAAAGCAAAGCACGACGCGCCAAGGAAAATCATAAAGATGTAGGCGGTGGTGCCGTATGAGGTCAGCACGACTTCTTTGAGCACCTTGAGGTTGAGTTTGCGGTTGTACGCGGCCAGCAACGTCGCGCCCAAAGCACCAATGCCGGAGGCCTCGGTAGGCGTGGCAATGCCCGCGAAGATGGAGCCTAACACCACCACAATCAGAATCACAGTTGGCGTGATGTCTTTAAACACCTGCAAGATCAGGCGCCAGTCGACGGGCTGTACATCTTCCGGAATCGGCGCGCGGGTTGGCGACAGTTTACCGACCACCAGAATGTAGGCGATGTAGAGCGCGCCAAGCAGCAGCCCCGGCAGGAGAGCGCCCATAAACAGGTCGCCGACCGAAAGCCCCAGCTGATCAGCCATGATCACCAGCATGATGGACGGTGGCAGCAGAATGCCGAGCGTTCCGGCGGACGCGACCGTGCCAAGTGCGAGTGGCATGTGATAGCCCTGACGCATCATGGTCGGCAGCGACATCACGGTCAGCAGCACGACCGATGCGCCGATAATGCCCGTCGAGGCCGCGAGAATAATCCCGATCGCCATCACCGTCACCGCAAGGCCGCCGTGCACTTTACCGAACAGTTGCTGCATGGAGGCCATCAGCTTTTCGGCGATACCGGATTTATCGAGCATATTGCCCATAAAGATAAACATTGGCAGTGCGACCAGAATCCAGTTATCCATGATTTTGTAGATGCGGTTCACCACCAGTCCCATGCTGGTGTAATCAAGCCCGGTAAAGGTGTCGAGATACAAATCCGCGAAGTAGCCGACCGCCCCAAACACAATGCCAATGCCGCCGAGTACGTACGCCACCGGAATGCCGGTAAACAGCAGCAGGATGAAGGAGCCAAACATGGCAATCACAATCCATTCATTCGGTTCCATGCGGCCCTCCTTTCATCAGGGTATCGACGTTTCTTAGCACGCCCGCCAGCATTGCCATCAGCAGCAGCGAGAAACTGAGGGGTATCACGCTTTTGATCAGCCAGCGATAAGGCAGGCCGGAGGGGGACGAGGAGCTTTCATTCATTCGCCACGACTCATAGGCGAAATCGTACGAGTGCAGGATTACCACCACCACAAACGGCATCGCCAGAAACAGGGTGCCGAGAATGTCGATGATGGCTTTTTTTCGGGTGCTGAACTTGTGGTAGAACAGGTCGACCCGAACATGCAGATTGGTGATTTGCGCATACGCCGTACCAAACATCACGGCGGTTGCGTACAGGTGCCACTGTAACTCTTCCAGCGTGACCTGACCGTTGGAGAAGACTTTGCGCAACACGACCTGAAGGATGATGATGCCAACCAACAGCAGGTTGGCCCAGGCAAAGACTTTGCTCACGGACGAAACGCCACGTTCAATATGCAGGTAGAGAGGCACAGCAGGCGTAGATGCGAGAACCTTGCTCATTCGTGCGTCCTTAGAAAAAAGGCCGGCCCGAGAGCCGGCGAGAGTGATTATTTTGTGTGTGATTGACGTGGCAGGAAGGCGTTCGCTTCCCACAGGGCGTAATCGTGGCGGAACTTGCTCAGGTCGTCCCACACTTTGGCAAAGAATGGATCGGCTTTTTTCTTCTCGTCGACCACTTCCATCCAGGTGGTTTCAAACAGGTTGAGCATGGTGTCGTTCCAGTAGCGGATCTCCACGCCATTCTGCTGCGCTTTTTGCATCGCGGAGTATTGAATCGCTTCGCCTTCCGCGATTGAGTAGGTCATGGTCGCCATACAGGTGGTTTCCACGGCGCTTTGCTGCGCTTTGTCCATCTTCTTCCAGGTGTCTTTGTTGATCAGCAATTCAAACACCGTCGACTGTTGGTGCCAGCCCGGGAAGTAATTGTATTTCACGATCTTGTAAAAGCCGAGACGTTCATCGATGGCTGGCTGAGAGAATTCAGACGCATCAATCGCGCCTTTTTCCAGTGCGCCAAAGATCTCGCCGCCCGGCATCTGCACCGTGCCCACACCCAGTTTTTCCATCACCGACGCGCCAAGGCCAAAGAAGCGCATGTTGAGGCCTTTCAGATCCTCTGGTTTTTCAATCGGCTTTTTAAACCAGCCGGACGTTTCCGGAGAGATGATGGCACACGGCAACACTTTGACGTTGTAACCGCCTTGGTCGTACATCTCTTGATAGAGTTTCAGGCCGTTACCGAAGTAGAGCCACGCCATGTATTCACCGGCTTCCGGGCCAAAGGGAACTGAAGAAAAGAGGGCGGCGGCCGGAAGGGTGCCTTGCCAGTAACCGGCGGTGGCGTAACCGGAGTTCACTTTACCGGTTGAAACGGCATCGAGAATTTCCGCCGGATTCACCAGTTTGCCGGGTTCATAAATTTTCATTTTGATGGTGCCGCCGGAGGTGTCGGTGATGTGGTCGGCGTACCATTGAATCGGGGTGCCGAGCGCAGGCAGATGCGTCCCGAACGCGACCGGGGTTTTGAGCAGAATCTTTTCCGCCGCCTGAACATGAAATGTGAGTGCTGTCGCCGCAATCGAAAGGCTGGTGGCAAGTGCAACTTGAGTGAAAGCCATTGCTAACTCCTGTGGGGTAAGTTCCTTGTTTTGAGTTTAAAAATGTGAACATCCCAAGCTCATTGATGTTAATGGGATGTTACATTTAGTCTCAAGTGTAGAGGGCGAAACGCATCGCCTCTATTGGGAAAACTGCGCAAATTTTGTCAGTAATATGTGCAGAAAATGGCGAGTTTTGTCCGTAAAACTACGTACACAGCCAAGGATGAGGCCAGAGTTTCCATGGGATTGATCAGTAACCGTAAGCTGACGGTGAATATCTTGCTGCTGTCGATTGTGCCGCTGATTGTGGTGGTCGGCATTGTGGCCAGCATTCTGTTCAGTCAGGCCAGAACGCTGGTGGCAGATCAGGTGCAGCTCACGCGCAACAACGTGCTGGCGGCAAAACGTCAGGAGTTGCAACAGTACGTCGAACTGGCGCTGAAAAGTATTGAACCCTACTACCGCGATGCGCAGCTGGAAGAGGCCGAGGCCAAGCGTTTGGTGTCGGAAAAGCTCAGTCAGCTCACCTATGGACGCGACGGCTATTTCTTTGTCTACACTTGGGGCGGCGAAGCGCTGGTGCTGCCGTATCAGCCGGAACGTGTCGGGCGTAATTGGTGGGACGTGGAAGACTTTCACGGCAAAAAACTGCTGCAGGCGCTGATTGAAGTGTCCAAACAGGGCGGTGGATTTGTCGAATACTACTGGCACAAACCGTCGACGCAGGAGCCGCTGCCTAAACTGAGTTACGCCATCGCGCTGGAAAAATGGGGCTGGATGCTCGGCACCGGCGTCTATCTGGATGATATCGAGCGTCAGATTCAGCACATGCAAAGCGGCTTTGACCAGAACATAGGCAAAAGCAGCAGCGCTTTGTTTGGCGTAGTGTTTATTGCGGTGTCGGTGATTGCCGGGCTGGGCGCATCGCTCAACCTCAATGTGCGCCGTATGGCGAACGAGCAACTGAGCCAGTTGAACCAGCAGATCATCAATTCGCAGGAAAATGAGCGCCAGCGCGTGTCGCGAGAATTGCACGATGGCGTGAACCAGTTGTTGGTGGCCGCCAAATACCGGATTGATAACGTGCAGCGCGAGCAGGATGAGCAGCGTAAGCAAACCGAGCTGGAAGCGAGCAAAGCGGTGATGGAGCACGCGATTGTCGAGCTGCGGCGTATCTCGCGTGATTTGCGCCCACCGCAGCTGGACGATTTGGGGTTGGTGGCGGGCATTGAAGCGTATCTCAATGATCTGCGCCGCCGCACCGATTTGGAACTGGTGTTTGAACACGATATCGACGGCGTCGAGATGGTGGCCGAAGTGGAAACCACCTTGTATCGCGTGGTGCAGGAGTCGCTGCATAACGTGGAAAAACATGCCGATGCCAGTGGCGTGGATGTGGTGATGCAGCGCGAAGGGCGTCTGCTGATCCTCACCATCAGCGACGATGGCAAAGGCATCACCAAAGAGCGATTGAAACAGAAAACAGCGCCGCAGGATCACATGGGGCTGCAAAATATGAAGGAACGGGTACAGGCCATTGGAGGCCAGTTTTCGGTGTCGAGTGAGGTGGGTGAAGGCACCGAAATTCGCGTCAGTTTAGACATGGAGTTTGTATGATAAAGCTAGTATTGGCCGATGATCACCGCTTAATGCAGGATGGTCTGAAATCGCGTCTGGAACGGGAAGATAACCTCAGCATTCTGGCCTGTGTCGGCACGGGAGACGACGCACTGGACATGACGCGCAAGCTCAAGCCGGATGTGCTGCTGCTTGATATCAACATGCCGCGCATGAACGGTTTGGAGGTCTTGGAGCGTATTCAGCAGTCGAATCTCAGTACCTCGGTGATCATGCTGTCGATGCACGACAGCAAAGATTACGTGATTCGCGCCGTGAAAGCGGGCGCGAAAGGGTACGTGCTCAAAGATGTCAGTTCGGATGAACTGGTGCTCGCGATCAATCAGGTCGCGCAGGGGCGCTCGTACCTCTGCCCGCAGGCGTCGGATAAGCTGCTGGCGCAGTTCAACGAAAAGCCCGCCGAGCGCGATGAAACGCTGTCGAAACGCGAATCGGATGTGCTGAAAGCCATCGTCAGCGGTTGTGGCAACAAAGACATCGCCGATACGTTGCACATCAGTGTGCGCACGGTGGAAACGCATCGCTTGCGCATCAAAAAGAAACTCGGCGCGTCATCGACCGCCGCGCTGGTGAAACTGGCGCTGGAAAAAGGCTTGGTGAACTGATGGCGGGGCCACTGCTTTCCAGTCGCCAGCCGATTCTGGATAAGATCCTGTTCTTTTGCGTGGTGATGCAAACCGGATCGTTCAAAGCCGCCGCGCAACGACAGGGCATTTCCGCCGCCGCAGGCAGCCGCTGGGTCAAAGAGCTGGAAGAGACGTTGTCGGTTGAACTCATCAAACGCAGCACGCGCCAGCTGGCCGCGACCCAAGCGGGGCAACTGTTGTACGAACGCTTTGCGCCGATGATTGGCGAGATCGATACGTTGTGCGAAGCGGTGCAAAACCTCAGCGAGCAGCAGCAGGGCGAAATCCGCCTCTCGTCAACGCCGCTGTTTGCACGCCAGTATCTGACCAAAATCGTGGCCGAATACATGGCGCTGCATCCAAAAGTGCATTTCAAAATCTTTATTGAAGCGGGGGAGTTTGACCCGCTCACCATCGATTTTGCCTTTCGCGCCCTCGCCACGTATGACGGTGAACCGGTGGAAGATTCGCTGCTGATCCGCAAACGCCTGCTCAGTGAGCCGTTGTATTTGTGCGCCTCGGAACGCTATCTGGCCGAAGCGGGCATACCGACCACGCCGCAGGCACTGAAAGCGCATCGCTGCTTGTATGCACGCACTTTGTTGGGCGGCAATCGCTGGTGTTTTGAGCGCGACGAGCAGCCGGAGATCGTCACCATTCGTGATGCGCTGGAGTGCGACAACAGCGAAATGCTGCTCCATCTTGCGCAGCAAAGTGCGGGCATTGCTTATCTGCCACATTCGCTGGTGGAACCGTGTTTACGCAGCGGCGAATTGCATCATGTGATGCCGCAGTATCGCTGCGCGAGCTTTGACATCTTTCTTTACTATCGGCCACGGCACCCGATGCCAGAGCGTTGCGCCAGTTTTAAACGTTACCTGCTTGAGCGGGTGGAAGCGTTGCAAAAACAAGGGCCAGCGCATGACGCTGACCCAAAGCGTGCTGTGCATGCCGCGCCTTAACGCGCGGATCGTGCGCAGAGGAGTGCGTGACGGTGTGCGCGGAAGTGAGACTGCGCGCGGAAGTGAGCATGCGCGTGGAAGTTAACTTACTGCGCCTGACAGCAGACGCGGGCAAATTGTAGCAGGACCTGTTTGGCTTGCTTGGTTTCGGCGACCTGAGCGCTTTTCGCTGGGTAGTCGTCTTCAAACTCGTGTTTCAGACCATCCAGCGACATCTGCATGATCTCGGGTGTGAATTCCGGGTGGAACTGCACGCCCCAACACGCAGGGCCGACACGGTACGCATGATGCGGTTCAAAATCGCTGCGCGCGAGATGAACGGCGCTCTCTGGCAGCGTCAGCACCGATTGGTAATGAACCGCTTGCGCGCCAAATTGCTCAGGCAAATGCGCGAAAATCGCATCGTCGTTCGCCGCAGGTTCTTTGGCGATCTGCACGGTGCCGATTTCCAAGCCTTGCGGGTGATAACCGACAACGCCACCGAGCGCTTGCGCAATCAACTGATGGCCAAAGCAGATACCCAGCAGGGGAATTTGGCGCTCAACCAATTGAACAATTTCGTCGGATAACCGCAGCATCCACGGCTTTTTCTCGGAAGCCATCGCCAGCGAACCCATGATGATGACACCCGCTAAGGTGTCGAAATTTGGCAGTGCGTGCTGCACGCCGTCATGGAATTCGATGTGAATGTCGTGCTGCTCGACGCCCTGCGAACGAATTGCGCGCAGCGCCCACTCTTCAAAATCCCCGAACTTTTCCAATTGAGCTTGCGGCGCCTGACCGACATTGACGATGAGTAGTGTTTTCATACGCTTCCTTACGATGGATGTTTCTACCTGTGCCGTTGAACACGGCTGAATTTGATGCGCTGAGTCGACGATGAAGTCCACTCAGGTCAATGAATACGACTCACCATATCATGTCGAAGCGTTGGCGTATTGTAATTTGACGACATGGGGAAGGTGGGAACAGAGGCGTTTGGTAAACAAAAAAAGCTGAAAGTGTCCTTTCAGCTTTGGTTGTGCTTCGGATTTGTGTGGTGGTTACACCGATTGAGCGTACAGTTCGATGACTTGCTCTTTGGTCATCGCGATAGGGTTGCCGCCTGCGCATGGGTCGGCCATGGCATCGTTGACCCACGCCAGTGTGTCGGTTTCTGTGATGCCCAATTCGCCAAAACCAGCGGGAATCCCAACACGTTGATTGAGCGCTTTGATGGCGTCAATCGCGGCGAAGCTTGCTTCTTCCTCACTCATGGCAGACGTATCGACGCCCATTGCGCGAGCGATATTGGCAAACTTTTCCACACGCGCCGGGCGGTTAAATTCACACACAATCGGCAGCAAAATAGCGTTGCACACGCCGTGCGGCAGATCTTTTTGCGCGCCAGCAGGGTGCGCCATCGCGTGCACCATGCCCAAGCCCGCGCTGTTGAACGACAGCCCCGCGACAAATTGGCCGTACGCCATCATCTCGCGCGCTTCAAGGTTGCTGCCATCATCCACCGCGCTGGGCAGATGCTGCGCGATCAATTTAATCGATTCCAGAGAGATGTAATCGGTGAGCGTATGCGCGCCCACGGAAACGTAAGATTCAATCGCGTGCGTGAGCGCATCAATGCCAGTCGCCGCGGTGACGGCACTCGGAATGCCCAGCATCACGCTTGGATCGTTCACCGACACATCGGGAATGATTTTGTCGGAAATGATGACGTGTTTGACGTGCGTGGCGGTGTCGGTAATCACTGCGTTGCTGGTGACTTCGGCTGCTGTGCCTGCGGTGGTGTTGATGGCGTAGAGCGGCGCGCCAAGTTGGGCCACTTTTTCGATGCCGTTGTAGGCCGAAATTGGGGTTGGGTTGGCCGATAAAATGCGAATTGCTTTGGCGGTGTCAATCGCGCTGCCGCCGCCAAAACCAATGATGTATTGCGCGCCGCACTGTTCAAATGCGTCCAGTGCGCTGGCGACGGTGTGGGTATCTGGGTTGGGACGAACTTGGCTGAACAGGGTGAGGTTTAAGTTGGAATCAGTCAGCTTCTTGGCAAAGCCCAACTCAACCATGGTCGGGTCGCAAATCAGCAGGCCGGGCGCGTTGTCATGGGTTTGTTGTAAACGCTCAACGAGCGCTTCAATCGCGCCCACACCGGATAAATTGATTTTGGGAAATGCGAGTTTAAATACAGTCATCACTGCCTCATCTAATGAAATAAAAACTGAAATAAAGGGATTCGTCTGAAAGCATTAAATCGCGTGCTGGGGGAAATTAACTTGAAAAAAAGGCCGAATCAAAACCACGTTGGGCGGTTTTTTCTAGATGCCACTTGATGGGTTCACAAATTCATCGGCTGGTGCTGTGCTCACCGTCATCGTTGTGGGCACGCAAGAGACACTGTTGTGGACGAGTGGTCGCCATTGCGTGTCATCGCTCGCATGGTCTAAGGCGTAAAAAATTGAGTTGCACAAAAATTTTGCGAGAGTAGTATAGCAGTTTAGATGGCTAAACGTCTGTTGACGTAAACGCTCGCACAGAACACGGAGAAGAAAATGAAAGGATTGAAGAAAGTCGGTCAGTGGGCATTGGTGGCAACCCTGTTTGCCGGGTTAACCGCGTGTGGTCAACAGGATCAAGCGGAGATCAAAGTCGGTGCCACAGTTGGTCCGCATGCCCAAGTGGTGGAAGCGGTTGCCAAAGAAGCAGCGAAGCAAGGCTTAAAGGTCAAAGTGGTGGAGTTTTCCGACTACATTACGCCGAACGCGGCATTGGAAGATGGCAGCATCGATATCAACAGCTACCAACATCAACCGTTTTTGACCAACTACAACAGCAGCCACGATTCGCATTTGGTGTCGATTGGTGAATCGATTCTGATGCGTATGGGTGTGTACTCAAACAAATACCACGCGATTGAAGATCTGCCAGACGGCGCGCGCATCGCGATTCCAAACGATCCCACCAACGGCGGCCGCGGCTTGTTGCTGTTTGCTGATGCAAACTTAATCAAACTGCGCGATGGCGTGGGTTTCAAAGCGTCATTGAACGACATCGTCGACAACCCAAAACACTTCCAGTTTATCGAAGTGGATGCGGCGCAACTGCCACGCACACTGGATGACGTCGACGCTGCGGCGATCACCATGAACTATGTGATGTCTGCGGGTCTGGATCCGAAAAAACAGGGCATTTACCTTGAGTCGAAGCAAGCGCCGCTGGCGGTGATGGTGATTGCAACGCGTGAGAAAGACAAAGACAACGAAGCGTACAAGAAATTTGTGCAAATCTATCAATCACAGCCGATTCGCGATTTCTTGGATGAAACCTTCAAAGGCACTATTGAACCGGCTTTCTAGGCATTTTCTTTACATTTCGCTGCCATTTTTACTCAGTCATTGAATACAAGTCGCCATCGAAGTTCCCTTCGATGGCTTTTTTCTTTTGATCATTGGGGCAAGATCGCAGATGCGCGAACAGTTTGATTGATGAACTTGAGTCATGAGTAGAGCGTGCTAGAGTTAGGGATAGCACTGCTTAAAAAGTGAGCAGTGCGTTTGTGTCACCCATTAACTCACGAGGTTTCTATGCTAGGCGAAAATCACTCTTTAGCGAACGAATATCCAGAGCACTTGGATACCATCAGTCAGCTAACCGCGAGCGATGAGGCATTTGCAGCAAATGCGTCGAACTACAATTCACTAGACAGAGAAATTCGAAAACTGGAGCTCAGAGGCGCGCCGATTGACGACCACTCCATGAATTCGATGAAACTCAACCGAGCAGAGCTGAAAGACTGGCTACATGGCAAAATTATGGGCATGTAACCCGCCACGTGACCGGTGAGTTCACACCGGATCAGCCAAGGCCGCCGAACACGATGCCGTGTCACGCGTGCCAGACGAGAAGCCACCCGGCCGGGTGGTTTTTTCATGCGCCCCAAATGGATTTCCTGTACCAAATGGATTTCTCGCACCAAATGACCTCATCGCCCATCATTAAAATATCGGCCTTGCATTCAAACTCCACCTTGCTGTTAAAACTGGCGTTGGCGCAGGTACAGCTTGGGCGTGACGCCGAATCGCTGGCGAAACAGCTGAATGTAGCTGCTGGTGTTGTCGTAGCCTGAGGCCAGCGCCACTTCGGTGATGCTCTTGCCCGCTTCGAGCAAGCTCAATGAGTGAAGCAGGCGGCTTTGCTGACGCCAATGCACAAATGTCATGCCCGTCTGATGGCGAAACAGACGATGCAGCGTTCGGCTGCTGAGGCCAAAGCGTTCTGCCAGCGTCTCTTGGCTCAGGCGGTTTTCGGGTTCAGCAATCAAATAGTTGGCGACCTTGCGCGCTCGTTTGTCTTCCGGCAATGGCAATTGCAACGGGGTGGCGGGGGCGTGCGAGATTTCACTGCCGAGCAGTGCTAGCCACGCCTGCTCACGCGTGTCTGAAGAGTTCAATGCTGTGCCGGACAGCCGCTTGAGCAGCGCCGTGGTGAGATCGTCGCAACGAATCAATTTGGGGGCCGGCATGGCATCCAACATCATTGCGTCTTGCACATACAGCAGTTCGCCTTCTACATCGGTAATCACCTCGGTTCGGTGCCGGCAACCGACGGGGATCCACGCTAAGCAGCCGGAGGCCACCGTCCAGCGCTGCTGCTCGGCTTCGACCATCAAAATCCCTTGGTTCACCCAAAACAGCTGACCTTCCTGATGAGTATGCCATTCAGTGATCGCGTTTTTGGGATGCTTGAGTGAGGCTCGGCGAATCGCAACCATTTGGCAGAAATTCCTTATTTTTTGTCTTAATGTCCAAATTCTGCCACGCAAATCGGCTTTAGCATAGAGAACAACATGGCGCAGTGAAGACGATAAGCGCCCATGTTGCGGATTCAATTGATGAACTGAGGAGAACAATATGGAACTGAAACACTTAACTCATGCCGCGCTGCTGGCGGTCATTGAAGCTGAGTATGTGGATGAGCGCGAGGTGGAGCGTTATTTCGCGTCCAGCTATCAACAAGTGGCCGATGGCGCTGTGCTGAACCTGAGCGAATTTAAAGAGCATCTGCTGACCTTAAAACAACTGACGCAGTCGATGACCGTGACTGTTGTAGCGATGGCGCAGCAGGACGAACATGTGTTCAGTCGCCATCAGGTTAGCGTCGAGAAACGCAATGGAGAACGCAGTATGGTGGAGGTGATCGCTCATTTTCAGTGGCGAGAGGGCAAAATTGTGCGCTGCGATGAACTTTCACGCGTGATTGACGGTGACCAGAGCGATAGAGCACTGGCGTCTGTGCGGTAATTCGATGAACGGGTTTTTTGTGCGATTGAGTTGAACTCAGCCGAGTGAGGTTGATGGAAAATTGAGCGCTGTGTAAGGCGCTCAAATCCCCGATTTCAGATAACTCAACTTATCAAAAAATAACCAATATGATAAATATTCTTTTTAAATCAATGAAATAACAAAATCGTCACAAAAATGTCATCGGGAGTTTTTAGCGTGTCCCCAGTAGCGCGCTGTCGATTTACTGAACAAGGAAGTCGGTTCAGCGATTCTCAAAGAAAATATCGGGGTTCACGATGAAAATGATGAAATCTACGCTTTTGGTGTCACTAGCACTGTGTGCTTCTGGCTCAGCATTCGCTGCCACCACATTGAATGGTGCGGGCGCGACGTTCCCATATCCGGTTTACGCCAAATGGGCGGAAGCGTACCAAAAAGAGACAGGTGTGCAAATCAACTATCAGGCGATCGGTTCTGGCGGTGGTATTCGTCAGATTGAAGCGAACACGGTTGATTTCGGCGGTACGGACGCACCACTGGATGCGATTGAACTGAACAAGGAAGACATGATTCAGTTTCCCATGGTGATGGGCGGTATCGTACCAGTGGTCAACGTTCCTGGTGTCAAAGCGGGCGAACTGAAACTGACGGGCTCTGTGCTGGCGGACATCTATCTGGGCAAAATCAAAAACTGGAACGATGCGGCGATCGCTAAGCTCAATCCGAACGAAAAACTGCCTAAATTGCCTATCTACGTGGTTCACCGCTCTGACGGTTCAGGCACGACGTTCAACTTCACCGATTACCTGTCGCGCGTGAGCAGTGACTGGCAATCCAAAATTGGTGTGGGTAAAGACATCAACTGGCCAAGCGCGGCGACGGATATCGGCGGCAAAGGGAACGCGGGTGTTGCGAACTACGTGACACGCACCAAAGGCTCTATCGGTTATGTGGAATACGCTTACGCCACGCAAAACCACCTGGCTTACACCCAGCTGCAAAACAAAGCCGGCAAGTTTGTGAACCCAACCGCGGCGAGCTTTCAGGCCGCAGCGGCGAATGCCGATTGGGAACACGCGCCGGGCTTTAAACTGATCCTCAACGATCAGCCGGGCGCGGCAACGTGGCCGATGACCTCCGCGACATTCATTCTGATGCACAAAGATCAGAAAGACATGGCAAAAGCGCAGGCAATGCTGAAGTACTTCACTTGGAGCTATCAGCACCCAGAAATGGCACAAAACCTCGACTACGTGGCGATGCCGGAATCGGTGGTGAAACTGGTGAACAAGACTTGGAAACAGAATCTGGTTTCCGATGGTCAAGCCGTGATCCGTTAAGCCGAGGATGCCCCGGTGTATGCCGGGGCACAGTCAGAGTGTTATGAATAAAGCGATTTCTCGATATCAGCCAGATAAGATTTTCTCCGCCGTCAGCTTCTTCAGCGCGCTGATGGTGTTTGCCGTGCTGCTCGGCCTCATCCTCTCTCTGCTTTCCGGCAGCCAGTCGGCGTTGTCGACGTTTGGTTTGTCGTTTGTCTACCGTGATGTCTGGGATCCGATTCACGGCGAGTTTGGCGCGGCTGCCGCCATTTACGGCACCTTGGTCAGCGCCTTCATTGCTTGTTTGATTGCGGTGCCGCTGTCGCTCGGCATTGCGGTGTTTCTGTCAGAACTCGCACCGCGCTGGGTTAGCGCGCCCGTCGGTAAAGCAATTGAGTTGCTGGCTGCCATTCCCAGCATTATTTTCGGGATGTGGGGATTGTTTGTGTTCTGTCCGTGGTTTTCCGACCATTTTCAAATGTGGGCCGGAGAGCACCTCGCGCAGTGGCCACTGATTGGCCCGTTGTTCAATGGTCCGCCGATCGGCATTGGCTTGCTCAGCGCCGGCATCATCCTCGCGTTGATGATTCTGCCGATCATCACGTCACTCACGCGCGATGCACTGGCGTCGATTCCCAATATCCTGCGTGAAACGGCCTACGGCATTGGCGCGAATCCGTTTGAAGTGATCACCAAAGTGCTCTTACCAAGCGTGCGCCGCGCGGTATTCAGCGCCTGTATTCTTGGGCTTGGCCGCGCGTTGGGCGAAACCATGGCGGTGACGTTTGTGATTGGCGGAACGAACCGCATTCAGGCGTCGCTGTTTATGCCAGCGACCTCAATTGCCTCGACCATCGCCCAGCAGTTTAACGAAGCAACGCAGCCGATTCACATCGCTTCATTATTGGGCCTTGGCGTGTTGCTGTTTGTCATTACGTTACTGGTGATGCTGATTGCAAACAAAATGCTGGCCGCGAACAACATGGGGGGCGTGAAAAAATGAACACCAGACGCATCAAAAACCGCCTGTTTCAGCTTTTCTGTTACGGCTCGGCCGCCATGGGGTTGCTGGTTCTGGCGAGTATTCTCTACACCCTGATTTCACGGGGCTTGTCCGGTATCAATCTGGCGCTGTTTACTGAGATTACGCCGGGGCCGGGCAGTGCGGGTGGGTTGAAAAATGCCTTTATCGGCAGCCTGGAAATGACCTTTCTGTCGATCTTCATCGCCACACCGATTGCGCTGCTGGCAGGGACTTGGCTAGCGGAGCAGGAAGCCGACAGCAAGTGGGCGCAGGCGATTCGCTTTCTGAACAACATTTTGATGAGCGCGCCGTCGATACTGGTCGGCCTGTTTGTTTACGCGCTGATCGTCGTGCCAAGCGGCGGCTATTCTGGCTGGGCGGGGTGTATTGCGCTCGCCGTTCTGGCGCTGCCAACCATCATCGCTGGCACAGAAGAGATGCTTCGCCTGGTGCCAAGCACACTCAAAGAAGCGGGCCGTGGCCTCGGCGCGGCCAACTGGGTGGTGGTGTTTAAACTCTGCTACCGTTCAGCGGCTTCTGGCCTTATCACCGCGATTTTGTTGTCGTTTGCCCGCATTGCAGGGGAAACCGCGCCGCTGCTATTTACCGCGCTCAACAGCAATTTTATGTCGACCGATTTCTCCGGTCCGGTCGCGAATCTGCCCGTCACCATCTATCAATTTGCGATGAGTCCTTACGAGAGTTGGCAACAGCTGGCATGGTCGGGCGCGCTGATTGTCACCCTGTTCATTCTACTGGTGAACATCAGTGCCGCGCATTTGCCGAAACTTTTCAAAAGGTGAGAACCATTTAAAGGTGAGAACCATGAATCACAACATAGCAACCACGATTTTGTCTCCGGCGACCACGGACACGGAGACTTCGGTGGACACTCTAGCCACCACGGCAAGCGAGGTGGTGCTGGATATTCGCGATCTGAATTTCTACTACGACCGCAAAGGGGAGCGCGCGTTAAAATCTGTGTCGCTGCCGATTTATCAACATCAGGTCACGGCGCTGATTGGCCCGTCGGGTTGTGGTAAATCCACCTTGTTGCGCTGCCTGAACCGAATTTACGCGCTGTATGGTCATCAACATGCCGAAGGCATGATTGGTTATGAAGGCGCCAATTTGCTCGATTACGCAGACCTCAACGAGCTGCGATCCAAAATCGGCATGATATTCCAAAAGCCGACGCCGTTTCCGATGTCGATTGCCGAAAACATTGCCTTTGGTTTGCGTTTGCAAGGCCACAGCAAGGCAGAGATCGAGCAGAAAATAGAACAAGCGCTTAAAGCGGCGCACTTGTGGCAGGAAGTGAAAGATAAGCTCCATGCCGATGCGCACAGCTTGTCTGGCGGTCAGCAGCAGCGTTTGTGTATCGCGCGCACCATCGCGCTGGAACCGGACATCATTTTGATGGACGAACCCACTTCCGCGCTCGATCCGATTGCTACATCGGCGATTGAAGCGTTGATTGGCGAGCTGAAAGAGAACTTCACCATCGTGATTGTTACGCACAACATGCAGCAAGCGATGCGCATTTCCAATCACACGGCATTTATGTATCTCGGCGAGCTGGTGGAATTTGGCCCGACGCGTCAAATGTTCCATCAACCCAAACAAGCGCGTACCCGCCGTTATATTTCGGGCGACTTCGGATAAATCCGCCCACCAGAGCGGCTCTCTGCACCGATGGGTCGCTCTGTTTTCTCTATCTTTGCGCATTGTTGTGCAGGCCATGCGGCAATGTTGGGGTTCTGCGTGCGGTGTCGCGCCGCGCCGATGCTTGGTTATGCTCACGCCGACCAAGCCATAACTGAAGGTTCTAAGTAAATGAGCCAATAGGGGTTTTTATCTTCGCCAATCACCCCTATATCTTGTAGTGCCGAACTCCAACAAAGATAAGGAAACACAATGGCAAACCAATACGTACCACCCAAAGTTTGGACCATGGACAGCGAAAACGGCGGTCAATGGGCCAGTATCAACCGACCAGACTCTGGCGCGCGCCATGAGAAAACGCTGCCGATTGGCGAGCACCCGATTCAGCTCTATTCGATGGGCACGCCGAACGGCCAGAAAGTGACCATCATGCTGGAAGAGCTGCTGGCGCTGGGCGTAAAAGGCGCGGAGTACGATGCATTTTTGATTCGTATTGGTGATGGCGAGCAGTTTGGTTCCGGCTTTGTTGACGTCAACCCAAACTCTAAAATCCCAGCCATGGTTGACCGTTCCGGCCCTGAGCCGATTAACGTGTTTGAATCCGGCAACATCCTGTTTTATCTGGCTGAAAAATTCGGTCACTTGTTGCCAACCGAAGCGGCGCCACGTGCGCAGGTGATGAACTGGCTGTTCTGGCTGCAAGGTTCTGCGCCGTATCTCGGCGGTGGCTTTGGCCACTTCTACGCGTACGCGCCAGAGAAATTTGAATACCCAATCAATCGCTTTGCGATGGAAGCCAAACGCCAGCTGGATGTGTTGGATAAACAACTGGCGAAAGGCACCTTCATTGCGGGTGAAGCGTACAGCATTGCCGATATCGCAATTTGGCCTTGGTATGGCAACCTGGCGCTGGGCAACGCTTATAACGCGGCCGAGTTCCTTGATGTGCAGAGTTATACCCATGTACAACGCTGGGCGAAAATGATGGCTGAGCGTCCTGCGGTGCAGCGGGGTCGCATTGTCAACCGCACCATGGGCGAAGCGTGGGAGCGCGTTGATGAGCGCCACAGCGCCGCGGATATCGATTCCGCTTTGGCGAAACAGCCCGCTTAACGGCAGCTTAAACGGTTCTTCCTAGTCGTTTAAAAACACGAGCAATGCCAATGAAATAGCCACGACGTACCGTGGCTATTTTTGTCTTTGGCGCAGGGTGTTTGGCGCGAATCGCGGGTTACATGTTGCGGTAATTCGGGCCGCCGCCCCCTTCCGGTGGGCACCACGTAATGTTCTGCGACGGATCTTTAATGTCGCAAGTTTTGCAATGCACGCAGTTGGCAGCGTTGATTTGAAAGCGCGGCACAGCATCGACCACAATCACTTCGTACACACCCGCAGGGCAGTAGCGCTGGGCGGGCTCGCCAAACTTGGGCAGATGCGTTTCAATCGGAATCGAAGGATCGGTCAGTTTCAGGTGACACGGTTGGTTCTCTTCGTGTTGCGTGCCGGACAGAAAGACGGATGAGGGTTTGTCGAAGCTCAACACACCATCGGGTTTGGGATACGTGATGGGCGCGCAGCGTGATTGATCGATGATGCGGACATGGTCTGGGTGCGGATCTTCCATCTCCCATGGCGCAGCGCGCTTAAACAGCGGTACCCAAATGTTCTGCTCGAAGCTATTGATGACGCCGCCCGCCACATTGCCAAAGCGGTGAATGGTGGCACAGAAGTTTTGTGACTGTTCGAGTTCTTCATATAACCAGGATGCCTTGAACAGCGACTCGTAATCGGGTTCAAAATGGCGTTGGTTGCCTGCATTGAGTGCATGCGTGATGGCTTCAGCCGCTAACATGCCGGATTTCATTGCGGTATGGCAACCTTTGATTTTGGCAAAGTTGAGCGTGCCGGCATCGCAGCCGATGAGCAAGCCGCCGGGAAATTGTTGTTTGGGCAAAGCGTTCAAGCCGCCTTTGGCAATCGCGCGTGCGCCATAGGCAATGCGCTGGCCACCCAATAAATGTTTGCTGAATGCTGGGTGATGTTTGAGGCGCTGGAACTCATCAAACGGGCTTAAATACGGGTTGTGATAGTTGAGGTCGGTGATCAACCCGATCGCAATCTGATTGTGGCCGAGCTTGTAGAGAAAGCTACCGCCCGTGGTGTGGGTTTCATTCAGCGGCCAGCCCAGGCCGTGAATCACTTCTCCCGCCTTGTTGTGCGGGTGATCGTCTGGCAGTTCCCAGATCTCTTTGATACCCAGTGCGTAGTGCTGTGGCTGCTTTCCTTCATCGAGTTTGAAATGCTTGATGAGATCTTTTCCCAAATGGCCGCGTGCGCCTTCGGCGAAAATGGTGTATTTGGCGTTCAGCGCAATGCCCGGTTCGAAATTGGCTTTCTGATTGCCCGTTTTGTCTAACCCCATGTCTGAGGTGATGACTCCAATCACAGCGCCGCTTTCATCATAATTGACGCTGGCAGCAGCAAAGCCGGGAAAGATCTCAACGCCCAGATTTTCAGCTTGTTTGGCGAGCCAACGACACAAGTCGGCCAAGCTCATGACGTAGCTTTGGTCTGAATTGCGCATGGTTTTGGGCGTCACAAAGTGGGGCAAGCGCACGTGGTTGTATTCGGTGGTGAGATAGAGAAATTCATCCGAACTGACTTTGGTTGTCAGCGGCGCATCCATGGTCTGCCAATCCGGAAACAGCTCATCGAGCGCCGTGGTTTCAAATAACGCGCCGGAGAGAATGTGCGCGCCCACTTCAGAGCCTTTCTCGACCACGCAAATGCTGACATTCGGCTCATGCTGTTGCTGGCAAATCTGCGCCAGTTTACACGCACAAGCCAGCCCGGCCGGGCCTGCGCCAACAATCACGACATCAAACTCCATCGATTCTCGTTCCATGTTTTTCATCCATGCGTCAACGGTATTTATGGATTAAATATAGTCCAGTTGACGTAAACGTAAACTCAACTAAGCTCAAAGAGTAACCTCATTTAACCCATTGAGAATGGCAGAAAGTGGATGATTTTCTGGTGAGTTTGAATGGGTTTGGTGGTCAAAGGTGGTTGATATGCGGGATTTAACCAGTCCAGAAAGCACAATATTTTGGCTCGCGTTAAACAGTCATCACCGAGCGGTTTGATTCCACCCAACATTCCCGATGGTCCGTCGCCCATGAAAGCGGCCAAGCGCTCAAGGAGGCTGTGTGAAAATCTTAGTAGCTGTTAAACGTGTCGTTGACGCTTACGTAAAGGTGAGAGTGAAAAGTGATGGCTCAGGCGTTGAAACTAACAACGTCAAAATGGCCATCAACCCGTTTTGCGAAATCGCGGTGGAAGAAGCGATTCGCCTGCGAGAGGCGGGCATTGCCGAAGAGGTGATTATGGTTTCCGTAGGTGATGTCAGTTGCCAAGAGCAACTGCGCGCCGCATTGGCACTCGGTGCCGACCGCGCGATCCACATTGAAACTGATGGCGCGCCAGAGCCGCTCAATGTGGCCAAACTGCTCAAAGCGGTGATGGCGAGCGAAGCGCCGGGGTTGGTGCTGCTGGGAAAACAGTCCATCGATACCGACAACAACCAAGTCGCGCAAATGCTGGCAGCGCTGACGGAGCGCCCACAAGGCACCTTCGCATCTAAAGTGGACGTGCAGGGCGACGCCGTGTTGGTGACGCGCGAGATTGACGGCGGGCTGGAGACGCTCAAGCTCGCTTTACCAGCCATCATCAGCACCGATTTACGCCTCAATGAACCGCGTTACGCCTCGCTGCCCAACATTATGAAAGCCAAACGCAAACCGTTAGATGTCACCACGCCGGACGCCTTAGGCGTCACGCTCACCACGCATCAGCAAATCATGGACGTCATGCCACCACCTGAGCGCAAAGCGGGCGTGATGGTGGCCAGTGTGTCTGAGCTAGTGGATAAGCTGAAAAACGAAGCCAAAGTGATTGGCTGAAGGGACAGGAGCAACCGATGAGTGAACTCTCGACTTTAGTCATTGCCGAGCACAACAATCAGGTGTTGGCTGTGGATACATTGCGCACTTTGCAGGCGGCCAACGCAATTGGCGGGAAGGTGAGTGTACTTGTGATGGGCGCGGCGTGTGCATCAGTCGCTGAGGCGGCAAAAGCGTGTGCGGGGGTCAGCCATGTGCTACTGGCTGAGAGTCCCGCTTATGAACATCGCCTGGCAGAAAACGGCGCAGCGTTGGTGACAGAAATCGCACGCAGCTACTCCCACGTGCTCGCACCGGCTACCACGTTTGGTAAAAACCTGCTGCCGCGAGTGGCGGCACTGCTCGATGTGGGACAACTTTCTGATGTGATGACGATTGAATCTCCGGATACGGTGGTTCGCCCCATTTATGCAGGCAACGCGCTGGCCAAAGTGAAATCACTGGATGCAATCAAAGTGATGACGATTCGCAGCTCAGCCTTTGATGCCGTCGCCAGTACGGGAGGAAATGCGGAGGTGAAAACCGTTGATCACGTGATTGAATCGGCGACGTCGCAGTTTGTCTCGCAGCAAACAGTGGAAAGCGCGCGTCCTGAATTGCCTGCTGCCAGAGTGGTGATTTCCGGCGGCCGAGGTCTGGGGAGTAAAGAAAACTTCGCGCTGGTGGAACAGCTTGCCGACAAACTCGGCGGCGCGATTGGCGCGTCTCGTGCGGCGGTCGATGCCGGTTTCGTCTCCAACGATTTGCAAGTCGGTCAGACCGGTAAAATCGTGGCACCAGAACTCTATATTGCGGTGGGGATCTCCGGTGCGATTCAACACTTGGCGGGTATGAAAGATTCCAAAGTGATCGTCGCCATCAACAGCGACCCGGACGCGCCAATTTTCCAGATTGCCGATTACGGCTTGGTCGGGGATTTGTTTGAGATCATGCCCGCGTTGATTCAGTCGGTGTGAGATGAATTTATGGCTTTGGATATCCGTTTTTTCGCAGCGGTTAAAAACTTAATATTTATTGCGTTGATCCAGTTTTTTAATTCGAAATGATGTTTTTTGATAGTTTTGCAAAAGTTTCGACCTAGCAGTTGGTTCTGTTGGTCGAAGAAAGGGAGCACCGAGTCTGATTCTGGACTCACGAGTGCTCCCTTTTTTTTACGACTACTTATTGTGCTGACAGATGACAATGGGGATGTACTTCATGGTGCCGTCCGGCATCTCACACATCACCAAAGGCCCTGTCGCGCTATTGCCTGCTTCACTTGCAGACAGCGCGCTACCACTAAAGATTGAAAAGCTGAGACAGGTAGCAAGCAAAAGTATTTTTCTAAACATAACCGCTCCTTAACGAGCTCACCTCAACATCGAGGTTTGAAAATAATTATGGACAAAAATACCACGCTTTCAAAGTATATCGACGATGAATGACGCCAAAATCGCTCATTAATGATCTCTTTTATTGATAAAATACTGAAATTGTCCATTTTTTACTGTCTAGCATGCTTTTTAAAAGTTTGATGCACTTTTTTGTGGTCTCAGGTCTTGGTTTACTTACTTTTCGACGCAAATAAAAAACCACCTCGATCAAGAAAGGTGGTTTTTTCGCTGTTGAGAGCGGCGTTACGTTACAGCGCGCTTGGACGTTGCAGATCTTGCACCAGTGCGTGGGCAAAACGGGCCGCTTCACCGCCTGTACAGGCACGGTGGTCGAAGGTAATCGACAGCGGCATCGCTTTCACGTTCATCAATTGCTCGTCTTTGATCATCACTTTTTCGATGATGCGACCGGCACCAACAATGGTGACCTGAGGCGGTGACACGACTGGCGTCGCGAAGATCCCAGCAATCGCGCCGAAGTTGGATAACGTGATGGTGGCGTGTTGCAACTGTTCGCGGCCAATCTTGCGTTCGCGAATCCCTTGCACGGTGGTATCGAGCCATTCACGCATCGCTTGTGGTTCAAATGTATCTGCGCGGCGCAGTACCGGCACATATAAGCCGTGGGCGCTGTCGACTGCAATGCCGATATTGACGGTGCTGTGCACGCAACGGGTCATGGTTTCGGCATCAAACCAAGCGTTCATTGCTGGCTCTTGCTGGCAGGCAGAAACAATCGCCTGAATGAGGCGAATCGAGATGTCTTCACCCGGCTTCCACTCGGTCAACAGGGCTTCTTCGGTGATGGTGACCGCCGCAACTTGCAGGTGCGATTCGGTCATGGTATTGATCATGGTTCTTCGCGCGCCTTTGAGCACTTCCGTGCCGGGGATCTGTTGGTCAGCGGCATTCTGCACATCACTCTCGACAATCAAACCATCGGGGCCGGTGCCTTGTAAACGCTGTAAATCCACGCCGAGACGCTGTGCCAGCAGGCGGGCCGAGGGCAGGGCTGAGAGTGATTTCTTCGCCGGGTTGGCCTGTTCGCTGCTGCCCACCCAGAAGTCATCCACATCCACATTGTGTGACTGGTGGGAGACATTGCCGACCACGGTCGCTGCGTCGTGTTTTTTCTGGGGACTGGATATGGCGTTGCCGGCGCTGTCGAGCTCTTCAATTTCCAGAAGCAAACTGCCGATGTTGATCACATCGCCTTCATTGCCGTAACGACTGATGATTTTACCCGCGTATGGCGCGGGCACTTCAACCGTGGCTTTGGCGGTTTCCACCGTCAGCACGACCTGATCGATTTTAACCACATCGCCGACGTTGACATGCCATTCGACGATTTCTGATTCGGCTAACCCCTCACCGAGGTCGGGTAACATAAATGACTTCATTTCCAACCCTCCACTAACGCTCGCGCAGCCAGCACGATGTCTTGTTCCTGAATCATGAAATAGGCTTCATTTTTGTAGTAGGGCATGATGGTATCCATGCCGGTGACACGTTTGGGTGGCGCTTTGAGCAGACACATCGCCTGCTCCGCCACGCGCGCCAGAATTTCTGAGCCGACGCCGCAGGTTTTGCTGGCTTCATGCACCACCAGTAAACGCCCGGTTTTCTCCAGCGAACGCAAGATGGTGTTCATGTCGACCGGTTTGATGCTGGCCAAATCGATCACCTCCACTTCAATGCCTTGCGCGGACAAGGTTTTGGCTGCCTGTAATGATTCTACGACGCAGGCGCCCCAAGTGACCAACGTGACATCGCGGCCTTTACGCAGGGTAAAGCAGGTATCGAGTGGTAGGGCTTCACCGTTGTTGGTGACATCGGATTTGACGGTGCGATAGATGCGTTTCGGTTCAAAGAACATCACCGGATCGTTGCTGCGAATAGCGGCCAGCAGCAAACCGTAGGCACGCTGAGGGGAAGATGGGACGACCACTTTAAAACCGGGCACGTGAGCAAACAGGGCTTCGACACTTTCCGAGTGGTGCTCGGGCGCATGTATCCCGCCACCAAATGGCGCGCGGAACACGGCCGGGCAGGTCAGGCGGCCACGGGTGCGGTTACGTATGCGCGCGGCATGGCACATCAAATGCTCCATCGCCGGAAACACAAAGCCCTGGAACTGAAACTCGGCCACCGGACGCAAACCTTGGGTGGCCATGCCCACGGCGACACCGCCAATCAGCGCTTCAGCGAGCGGTGTGTCGATGACGCGTTTAAAACCAAATTGGTCTTTGAGGCCGACGGTGGCGCGAAATACACCGCCGTTGTCGCCGACATCTTCGCCGAGCACAATCACATTCGGATCGTGTGCCATCTCATAATGCAAAGCCAGGTTGACAGCTTCAACTAAGGTCATTTCAGCCATGTTTACCTCCCTGCATGCGCATTGCTTTGTTGATCAGTTCGTCACGCTGCGCGTGGAGATCCGGCGTGAGCGATTCGTAGAGAAAATCGAACGCGGCTTCAGGTGGTTGCGGCGTGAGGTCGAGGTAGCGCTGCACCGCATGTTCCACCACGTCCTTGCAGTGATCTAGCCACTGCTCTTCGTCTTGCTCGGTCCAGACGCCGCTGTTCATCAGATAGGTTTTCAATCGGGCAACGGGTTCAAATTGCCACGCCTGTTGCAGTTCATCGTCACTGCGATAGCGGCTGGCATCATCGGCGGTGGTGTGGTCGCTTAACCGATAGCTGACCGCTTCAATTAAGGTTGCGCCTTTGCCTTTGCGTGCCCGCTCCAAGCTGGTGCGCACCGCATCGTACATGGCCACAATGTCGTTGCCATCGACAGTTAGGCCGGGAATGCCGGCGCCCAGTGCTTTTTGAGATAAGAAATCTGCCGCACATTGCAGATGGCGCGGGACGGAAATAGCCCACTGATTGTTGTTGACCACAAACACCAGCGGAATGTGCCACGCGCCCGCGCAGTTGATCGCTTCAAGGAAATCGCCTTTCGATGTCCCGCCGTCACCGCACATCACCAATGCTGCTTGATGATTGCCTTGAATTTTCAGTGCTGAGGCGACACCCACGGCGTGCGTGCATTGGGTGGCGATCGGGACGCAAAACGGCAGGTCGCGACAATGCACATGTTCATCCGGGGTGAAATCACTGCCGCGCTCATCGCCGCCCCAGTATTGCAGGTTCTTTTCCATGCCGATGCCGCGCGCCCACATCGCTGGCATATCGCGATAATAGGGCACAAACACATCGTCCACTTTGAGCGCCCGACCCACGGCAATGCCGATGGCTTCTGCACCCAAATGGGACGGGTAGGTCCCGAGTTTGCCGGTGCGTTGCAGCGCAACCGCTTTGTGATCGTAGGTTCGGGTCAGTAGCATATCGCGATAAAAACCGGTCAGCGTTGACACATCGGCCCATTCGGGAAGCGGCTTAACCAGATTGCCATGGTGGTCGATAAATCGTTCCATGGGTAAGGCCTGAATATTCATCTCAAGCTCCTTTTGACGCTACGCATCGAAGATGGCAGCAATTCACATCGTTACGCCAAAGGTGATACCGAGACTGATGTGGAGCGAAATGCGCAGGTGGCAGCGTAATGGACAGTTTTGAAATAGTGTCCTGCGAATTCCGACAACGGCATTTTTTATTGCTGTTCATACCACATTTATCTAGTGATGAATCTTGGTATAACCGGATAAGGTAAGTGTAACTAAATTGTTAAAATTCGCATCAAATTGGCGCAAGCGGGGGGAGTAAAGGAAAGCTTACACTCGCGCAAAAGTAGCAGAAAATGCCAGTTTTTGAGGGGCTTGATCGAACATGCTGAAAAGATTCACTCGATTGGAATCAAAATTTGCACAAATATAATGACGCATCCATTGCAGTCGAGAATGAGATCGCAGCCCGATTTGGTGCAACGACGGCTTTTTTGTATCCATGAAAAGCGCGCCTGAACCGAATATGACAGCGTTGTCATTCCTTACCAAAAGCCATGTACTGAATGTGCGATATTCGTGAGTTTTCATAGTGAGTCTTTTGTTATTTTGTCGATTCTTTGCACTATAGGCAGGGATACGGTATCGACTTGATGGACTGGACAAGTGAAAACAAAAGCAAGGCAGTGCACCAGACAAACCACGATTGGCGTCATTATGCCGATGTTCAGTGGTTTCTATATGGGGGAAATCAGCGCAACGTTTCGTCAAAAAGCGAAACAGCATGGTGTGAATCTCATCATGATTCGAGCGGGCGATTCACGGGATTTCACACTGCCCATTGCGTTAACGCAACTGAGCGCCTTGATTGTTGTTCAGCACTGCGCTGGTACCAGTTATGTCAAAGCCGCAACTGAGTTAGGTATTCCCGTATTTTCAATGGGGGCGAGCTACGCGCCGCTGCCCGTGGAACAGCTTTGCAGTGACCAGATTAGCGGGGTGGAGCAGCTTTATGACTGGTTGCTCGCTCTGGGGCATCGCAACATTGGCTTTTGTGGTGATTTATCCGTCAACGACATTCGCTCACGGTTCAACGCTTTTAAACAACGGGTCGACACGCAACGCGGCGAGGGCTTTCACAGTTCGCAGTTGTATTGTGTTGACAGCTGCTCGTTGTCTGCCGGGCGCAAAGCCGCCAGTGATTGGCTGAACATGGTGGGGAATGAGTGTACGGCCATCATCTGCGCGACGGACGAAAACGCCATCGGCATGATTGAACAATTGCAGCGCAACGGCATTCGTGTGCCCGATGATGTTGCGGTCGTCGGAATCGATAACATTTTCTCCGGCATGTCGGTCACGCCAGCATTAACCACGGTGGATCAACAATTGGAGGAGCTCGCCTGCAAGGCGTTTGAACGCGCGCTTGCCCGTATTGCCGGAGCGCCATTTCAAGAGGAAGTGATCCACGTTGAGCAAAAGCTGGTGGTGCGCCAATCCTGCGGCAACAGGGCATCGGTGGCTGACGCGAGTGACGCCTCTCAGTCGGTGCGTCAGGCGATGGTGTATGAAAGCCGTTATTCGTCGTCGGAGCTGTTTGATACCTTGTATTCCATCGCCAAAGATGGCTTTGATTCGATCCTCGATGCGTGCAGCCTGTATCAATGTAATTTGGCGTGGGCTGAGTTAAATCGCTACGACGGCGACGCGCTCTCCTTGTTGAAAGTCTCGTTTCTTGAGCAGCAGGCACTGCAATCTCGCCCCGCCAACAGCGCCCTTCGAACGCTGAGCGATCTGCCTTGCGTGGCCGGGGATCGGCCTTACGTGGTGTCGGTGTTGCCTGTGCATCGCGGCGAACGCGATTGTTGGGACATTGTCACTGCGGTCGAGAATCTCGACGGGCGCCAATACATCGGTAAATCGGCACTGTTTTACAACTACCTCGATATCTTGTCTCTGTTTGTTGAGCGAGACGCGCTGATCGAAACCAGTGTGCAGCGCCACAAAAAATCACAGCAGTTATTACAGCAACTCAAAGTGGTGTTGAACAGTTCGAACGATGGGATTTGGCAATGGGACCTGCTCGCCAATCGCCTGAGTTGGAATGGCCGGTTGACCAAGATGTTGAAGCTTGCCGATACGTCTGATGCCATTAATCCGCAAGTGTTGCTCAATCGTGTGCATCCGGACGATCGCCCCGCGTTTGAAGAGGTGCTGCAAACCTATCTGGATGTTTCCGAACCGTTTAAATGCATCCTGCGTTTGCGACGTGATGACGGGCACTACATTTGGGTGCAATTGAGTGGCGCGGTGATTCACAACACGCAAGGTCGACCGATTCGTTTGGTGGGATCCATGACGGACATCACGGAGCAACAGGAGTCGGCCGACAAAATTCATCAGATGGCCTATTACGACGGTTTGACGGGTGTGGCCAACCGACGAAAATTGATGGAAGTGATCGAGCATCATATTCAGCATCATCCCAACAGCACCAAAGCGGTCATGATGATGGATTTGAACCGGTTCAAGATCATCAACGATACATTTGGGCATCAGGTAGGGGATGCGTTGTTGTGCCATGTGGCGGAGGCACTGCAACAGACATTGCGCGCGGAGGATATCATCGGCCGCTTTGGTGGCGATGAGTTTGTGTTCTTCTGTGATGTGCAGAATGATTATCAAGCCCACGAACTGGCGAATCGACTGCTGCGAGCGGTCAAACGGCCGATGCAGTATGACAACATGGAATTGGTCGGCGAAGCCAGCATTGGAGTGGCGTTTTATCCCCTGCATGGCGTGGATGGCGATGAGTTGATCAAAAACGCGGACGTCGCCATGTACCGCGCCAAACAATTAGGCGGCGGTGAAGTGGTGTTGTTCAATTCGAACATGCATGAGCCATTCAAAACGCATTTACGCATCGAGCATCTGCTGGGGTTGGCGATTGACCAAGGCGAAATTCAAGTTCATTACCAGCCGGTCTTCAGTCGACAACATGATCACATCATTGCGGTGGAAGTGCTGGCTCGCTGGCACTCAGCAACCTTGGGGCAGGTGAACCCAAGTGAGTTTATTGTTGTCGCGGAAAACAGCTTTTTGATCATGAAACTGGGCGATTACATCATCGACCGAGTGTGTCAGGACGTGAAGACGTCGCCATGGTTGCAAAACCTTCAACACATTTCAGTCAATGTCAGCGCAAGGCAGTTAGGGCATTCGCGGTTTGCTGATAACCTGGCGCAGAAAGTGAACGATTATGGTTTACCCGCATCGCTGTTTTGTTTGGAAATGACGGAAACGGCGGCGATGGCCGACAAAGAGCAATGCCTTCGTACGTTGATAGCGCTCAAAAATGCCGGCTTCACGTTGTCGCTGGATGATTTTGGGACGGGTTTTTCGTCGCTTTCACTGCTCAAGCGCCTGCCGATCAGCGAGGTGAAAATTGATCGTTCATTTATTGCCGATATCGAAGCGCATCCCGCGAACTTGTCGTTTGTGAAAGGGCTCATCAGCATGGTGCAAAGTTTGGGGCATCGTGTGGTGGCCGAAGGGGTGGAAACTGAATCACAAACCCAATTGCTGCGAGCGCTAGGCGTGGATTTGATGCAGGGGTTTTATCTCGCTCGCCCAGCCAGCTTACGAGAGTTTGAGCAGCGCTTTGCGGATACGGAAGCAAGAGAAAAGGAAGAAACGTGACCGCTTCTTCCTCACTGTTTATTGCTCACCGTTTATTTCTCGCGGCCGCGCTGAGGCAGCATGCTTTTGACGTAAGGGCGTTTCACCCAATGGGTCATCAAGATCACGGCACTAATGTGGATGGCGACAGCAACCATGGTTAGATTGGCAAAGAATTCGTGCACGGCTTTCATGGCGTCTTCTTCCCAAAACATGTTCCACTGGGTTGCCCAACCGGTGAGCGCTGTGGCAATCAATGCCAGCCACATCACCCAAATCATCACCGCGCCTGCCGGGTTATGACCGATGTGGTTGTCTTCTTTGGTTGCCAAAACCTCTTTCAAGTGTGATATCGCCTGATTCACTGACGGTTTAAAGGCCGAAAGGCTCGCCGGGGAGTCGGTGATGATCCCCCAGGTTAGCCGCACGGACAGGGCGACCAAGACCCCATATCCGACCCATTCGTGCGTTTCACTGCCTGCTTCAGTGAAAAAGTAGTTCGACAGGAATAGTGCGGCAACGACCCAGTGGGTCAGACGCACAACGCCGTCCCAAACGTAAGGTTTAGTCATCTTTCTCCTCTTTGACTTTGCTCATGTCGAAGATGTCTGAACATGACTATGACACCAGACACTTAAGTGAAACTTAAGAATGAACGGTGCGATGGCGTGATAAGAGGGAAAACGTAAAGTGATTGGTTGGCAAGGAGAGCGCAGTAGAGAACGGTCAGGTGAAAAACCAGAGCCACTCGTTTGTGACTCTGGCTGACTGGAAGGTTACATCACGCGGTTGTCGCCGGTGCTGAAAGCGATGATTTGACTGATTTCGCTAATACTGCGGCCTGATTCCTGTTGCCATTGGCAAAAGGCGGCATTCGACGCTTGCAGTGAACGCTTGGTGTTCTTGCCACCCTCGATGATGCCGGTATTGCGCAGGTAGGCCTCGACGTCACCTGAGAGAATGAATGTATCTGCGCCCATTTGGCGTAGGGTGTACGGGCCGGTATTGCCGCCCAAGCGGTCGCCGTGTTTTTTCAGGTAATCCCACAATTCGGTGATGCGTTCAACTGGCCAGTTGGCGACCATCTCACTGAATGAGCCGTATTCCTGACGCGCGTCGTAAATCATGCGCGCATTTTTGGGAATCGACATCACTTTGGCGAGGTGACGGATGATTTTCGGGTCTTGGGCTTTCTGTTCCCATATGTCGTCAGACAGCATCAATAGGGGTTCGATGCGAAACTGGAAAAATAGCGCTTCAAAGTTGGGCCATTTCTTGCGCACCACATCCCATGAGATGCCGCATTGAAAGACTTTCATACTGAATCCCGACAACCAACGGTCGTCGGGAATAGCGGCTAACTCGGCTGTGCTGAGTGGTTTCTTCAGCAGGCTCTCAAGTTGGTCTTCTCCGCCTTTACGCTCGGCGGCACGTTGGTAGATTGATTGAAACGTTTCCATTGTCATGTGAAGTGCCACTTTTTGTGATGAGAAACAACAGTCTAACAGAGCGATGTGCGTTCGGCACGGATTGGTTACGCGGTGAGCAAACGACCTTGTCTGGCAATCTGACATTGATTTAATGCGATCCGAGTTTTGTTTAGCGTTGCAGTGATCCTGTATGTTAGACTAATTGGTATAACAAGTTGCTGTGGGATAGATATGGAACCGAACGTTAAGCTTTACCAGAAGATTGCTAACCGCTTCAAAACTGACATTGCCAATGGGGTATACCAGGTGGGTGACATGTTGCCAGCCGAGCGTTTGATCGCCGAGCAAATGGAAGTGAGCCGCACCGTGATTCGTGAAGCGATGATCATGCTGGAAGTGGAAGGTTACGTCGAAGTGCGTAAAGGCTCGGGAATTCGTGTCATCAACACCACCATCGAAGCACCCGCTGCTGATGCGAGCGCAACGTTGAGCGATGCGAGTTTTATGCTCACCTGCGGCCCCTTTGAGCTATTGCAGGCGCGTCAGTTATTTGAAAGCAATATTGCTGAATTTGCGGCCACGCAAGCGACCAAGCAAGATTTGGTCGCGCTGATGAAGATCCAAGAACAAGCTAAATCTGATGATTACAGTCGCGATTCCTACTGGGACAGCGAATTTCACATACAGCTAGCCCGTTGTACGCAGAACTCTGCAGTGGTGCATGTGGCAGAGATGCTGTGCAAACATCGCGAGAATAACCCGTACTGGAAGAAGCTGCATGAACACATCGAAGACAACAAAATTCGTAGTTGGTGCAGCGAGCATGATGAAATCGTCAAAGCGCTGATCAAGCGCGACCCACAAGCGGCGCGTCAGGCGGTGTGGCAGCACATCGAAAACACCAAGCAGATGCTGTTTGATGGTTCGAGCGACGATTACGACCGTTTTCTGTTTGCCGAAAGCCCCATTTCGACATTCTGATGATTTCAAGCGAAGCCAAGTGCTTCGCTTTTTATTGCTCAAAATTTGCTGACTAACGTACCCGCAATAAAAAATCAGGCGACCCGAAGGTCGCCTGATGGGCATCTGTGTCTTTCGATGGGTTTTATTGCACGGCTTGAGTTACAACGTCACGCCGCTCTTGAACACCGCGATTTCGCGAAAGTCATTTAGCTCATTGCGGGTCGGCTCGCCATTGACGAAATCGGCGACTTTGGCGACAAATTGTTCCAACAGCAAGTCCATCGATGTGCCTTCAACCAATGCGCCGGCGTTGAAATCAATCCAGTGCGGTTTGCGTCTTGCCAAATCGCTGTTGGTCGCAAGTTTCAAGGTCGGCACCGGGCCGCCGTACGGGGTGCCACGTCCGGTACTGAACAGCACCATGTGACAACCGGCCATTGCCAAGGCGGAGGTAGCAATCGCATCATTACCCGGCGCGCTGAGCAAATTCAACCCCGGTTTCGACAACCGCTCGCCATAGCGCAGTACATCCATTACTTGGCTGCGACCTGCTTTTTGCGTGCAGCCGAGTGATTTCTCTTCCAGCGTGGAAATGCCGCCCGCTTTGTTGCCCGGAGACGGGTTCTCGTAAATCGGCTGTTTGTGGTCGATGAAATACTGTTTGAAATCGTTGATCATCTTCACTGTCTGCTCGAAGGTGGTTTTGTCGGCGCAGCGGCTCATGAGAATATGTTCGGCGCCAAACATCTCCGGCACTTCGGTCAGCACTGTGGTGCCGCCATGTGTCACCAAGTAATCGGAGAAACGCCCCAGCAATGGGTTGGCGGTGATGCCTGAAAATCCATCTGAGCCGCCGCATTCCAAGCCAAAGCGCACTTCGCTCAGATAGCCTGGTTCACGTTGATCGCTTGCCATTTTGTCGAGCAGTTTCTTCATCAGTTCGACGCCGGTTTCCACTTCATCATCGTGTTTTTGGCAGATCATGAATTCCACCCGCTCCGGGTCGAAATCGCCCAGCGAGTCACGAAACGCATTCACTTGGTTGTTTTCACAACCAAGGCCAACGACCAGAACCCCGCCCGCGTTGGGATGTTTGACCAGATTTTGCAACAGCACCTTGGTGTTGTTGTGGTCATCGCCCAGTTGCGAGCAGCCATATTGATGGGTGAAGACCTGAATGCCGTCGATGTGGGACAGATCCATCTCTGCTTCGACCTGCTTTTTCATCATCTTGGCCATGGCATTGACGCAGCCCACGGTTGGAATGATCCACAGTTCGTTGCGAATACCGACGGTGCCATTGGCGCGGCGATAGAGCGACACCGGCGTATTGGCCAGTGAGCTACTGACCGACTGAAAATCGGGCTGGTAGTCGTAGTCGTTCAGGTCGCTGAGGTTGGTGCGAATGTTGTCTTGATACACTCGCTGCCCGATGGCAATCGGCGCCAAAGCATGGCCAATTGGCGCGCCGTATTTGATCACCCGATCGTTGGGCGCGAAATCATTCAGTGCCACTTTGTGCGCTTGCGGAATGGCTTCCAGCAACGTCAGGGTTTGACCATCGAGTTCCACGGTCAACCCTGCGTCCAAATCGCGCAGTGCCACGGCGACATTATCGCTCGGATGAATTTTGAGTAATGGATTCACAAGCTTCCCCTTAACAACGGCTGAGTGCGTCTCGCATGCCTTGCGCGCAAATGCGTTCAACGTGCGCCGTTACGCATTCTGCCAGCCCCGGAACGCGGGTGAGGTCAGTTTCCCAGTGCGCGGTATTGCTCAATACACCGTCAACCAGTTCGCGGTGGCTGCTTTCACCCCGTTCGACTTTTGGCCATGCGCTGGCAAAGAAATCGAGCCAAGGCTGGTCATCGGCGAGGGCATATTCGCCCTCGGCGCGTTGCCCGCGATAGAAGGTGATGAGGGCTGCCAGCGCAAAGCTCAGGTAACGCGGCAGTTGACCTTGTGCCTGCTGGTAGGTGAGCAACTGCGGCAGAATACGTGTTTTGAATTTGGTCATGCTGTTGAGTGCAATCGACAATAACAAATGCTTGATGTACGGGTTTTTGAAGCGGTATTCGACATCGCGTGCAAAGGCGCGCAGTTCATCTTTTGGTAATGACAAGGTCGGAATGATTTCGTCAAACATCACCGTTTTGAGGTACGCGGCGATCTGCTCGTCTTGCATGCTGTCGCCCACCGTATCGATGCCAGCCTGAAACGCCACCGGGACTAACGCGGTGTGCGCACCATTCAAAATGGCGACTTTACGCTCTTTGTATGGCTTGATGTCGTCAACAATTTTGATGTTCAGTGCCTGTTCGTCGCTCAGTTGATCAAGACACAGTGCTTGGTTCAGCCATTGCGGGCCTTGAATCACGAACAGGTAGAAGTTCTCTGCGCTGACCATAAAGGTGTCGTGGTAATTGAGTTCCGCTTCCAAAGCGGCCACTTCATCTTTTGGATAGCCAGTGACAATGCGATCCACCAAAGTGGAGCAGAACGTATTGGCACTTTCCACCCAGTCACGAAACGCCGCAGGTAGAGCCCAAAGGTCGATGTAACGCAACACGATGGCTTTGAGCGCTTCGCCGTTGTAATCAATCAACTCGCAAGGAATGAGGGTCCAGCCTTTGTCTTGCGCGCCGTCGAAGTGATTGAAGCGCTCCCACAACATGCGGGTCAATTTAGCCGGGTAGCTGCTGGGGGGCAAATCGCTCAGTTGATCGCTGTCGACAAACGCAATGCCAGCCTCGGTGGTATTGGAAAACACAAACTCAATGTCTGGGTTTTTCGCGCGTTCCAGAATCGCTTCGAATTCGCGGTACGCCGACAACTCTTCGTTGACGGAATAGATGATGCGCGATTGAGACACCGCTTCGCCGGACTCGTCCAGACCGCGAATCAGCGTGGTGTACAAGCCATGTTGTGTATTGAGGCTGGGTGGAAACTCGCCGCCAATCGGGCGAATGACACTGACGCCAGCGTTGAAGTCGGTGTGTTGGTTCAACTGGTCAATTTGCCAGTCTAAAAATGCGCGCAGAAAGTTGCCTTCACCAAATTGAATGATTTTGGTCGGATACGACGGGCCGGGAAAAGTATCGCGATTAAGCTGTTTCATCATAAGTACCTGTTGGGGGCTGCCCAACCTTAGGGCGGGCAGCGAATCTCGGGCGTTTAAACGTGGCAAAAGTGGATCACTTGTGCGTGATGCCAAAATAGTTTTTTGCGTTGTGGTAGCAGATGTCCGACACCATGCGGCTCAGCAAATCAAAGTCGGCTGGCGCTTCGCCGTTCTCCACCCATTGGCCAATCATCTGGCACAGAATGCGGCGGAAGTATTCGTGGCGAGTGTAAGAAAGGAAGCTACGACTGTCGGTCAGCATGCCGACGAAACGGCTCAGCAAGCCCAGTTGCGCGAGCTGCGTCATCTGACGTTCCATGCCATCTTTCTGATCGTTGAACCACCAACCCGAGCCAAACTGGATCTTGCCTTCCACACCGCCGCCTTGGAAGTTGCCACA
Source organism: Vibrio sp. CJQ_6 (assembly GCF_043106745.1). Lineage (NCBI taxonomy): Bacteria > Pseudomonadati > Pseudomonadota > Gammaproteobacteria > Vibrionales > Vibrionaceae > Vibrio > Vibrio sp. CJQ_6. Next base: position 540,718 of record NZ_JBICMV010000028.1, read on the forward strand.
CATGGTCGCAATGACTTCGTTATCGCGTGGGTTCAAGCAATACAGAATGGTCTTGGGTAGTGCATCGTCACGATCCAGCGCATTCAGCAGGCGTGCCAGCGGCAGGGCGACTTCGCCATCATTGATGGAATCGAAACCCGTGTCGGGGCCGAGCAGATTGAACATGCGTTGGTTGTTGTTCCGCAGCGCCCCGATGTGATACTGCTGCACCCAGCCACGTTTGGCGTACGCTCTCCCCAGATAAACCAGCACAGCGGTTTTAAATTGCGCGGTTTCAAAGGGCGTTACCGCGCCGCCCGCAAGGCGTTTGGCTAAGATGGCATCGAGCTCTTGCTCGGTTGCGTCTTCGTAGCTCACCGTATCGAGCGCATGGTCAGTCACGCAGCAGCCGTGATCGGCGAAATGTTGCAGGCGTTTGTCCAGCGCTTGGCACAAATCGGCAAAGCGGTGAATTTCCACATCTGCCACTTCAGCCAGCGCTGCCATGTAATCGGTGAAGGTGTCGAGGTGAATGTTAAATGCTTTGTCTGGGCGCCAGCTTGGTAGCATTTGTACCGGGAAGTCTTTGTCTTCAGCGACACGTTTGTGCGCGCTTAAATCGTCAATTGGATCGTCGGTGGTGCCAACCATTTCCACGTTCATCTTCTGCATGATCGCGCGCGCACTGAACTCTGGGCTGGCCAGCATTTCATTGCATTGATCCCAAACGCGCGGGGCGCTCTCTTCATTCAAGACCATGCCTGTAATACCAAACGGACGACGCAGTTCGAGGTGCGTCCAGTGGTAAATCGGGTTGCCGATGGTAAACGGCACCGTGCGGGCAAAGGCCATGAATTTGTCTTTGTCAGACGCGTTGCCCGTACATAGGCGCTCGTCGACGCCATTACTGCGCATCGCACGCCATTTGTAATGGTCGCCACGCAGCCAGATGTCGGTCAGGTTCTGAAAGCGGTAGTCGTCGGCCACTTGCTGTGGTGGCAAGTGACAGTGGTAATCAATGATCGGCATGTCCGCGGCGACGTCGTGATAGAGGCGACGCGCAAACTCGTTATTCAGCAGAAAGTTCTCAGAGAGGAAAGTTGTCATGTCCTTAATCTCAGTTGTTATACCAATTTGGTTTTAAAGATACATTAGATGTTCGCTTGTTCAAGAGTCTAGCGAGCTTATAGGGAGACAATGTGTGACTTAGGTCTCAATAACTGGCTCGTATATGATGTTTTTGTTGGTGAGATCTGATTTTAGAAAGTTGTTATACAAAAAGTAGTGTTTTTTGATCTCGTTTTGGTTTTTTATCATTTTGACATGTAATATATATTTTTAATTAGTCAGACCAATTAAGGGCATTCAGGACGAGAATGATGGCCCCACAATTGAATAACAACAAGACCCGGGGCGGACTAATGAATATGTGGGACCGCATCAGAAGAGAAACGCAATGATAATTGAGTTAATCAATGAGTATATAAACAGAGGGCTTCGCCTGCTGCTGACGCTATTTATGGCTGTGATGATCATCGCTGTTGTTTGGCAAGTCTTTACCCGCTTTGTGTTAAATGACCCGGCCAACTTCACGGATGAGTTGTCACGTTATCTATTGATTTGGATTGGCGTCCTAGGCGGCGCTTACACTTTTTCGATTCGACGCCATTTGGCGCTGGAGCTCCTTTCCTCAAGATATGGTGAAAAAGGAAGAAACGTTCTATCCATTTTGACCAACCTGATTGTGGTGATGCTCTCAACCGTGGCCTTTATTTACGGCGGCTATTTATTGGTGAGTTCGACCATCGCAAACGGGCAAATTTCGCCGGGCATTGTGATTGGCGGTCATCATCTGTTAATTGGCTATGTCTATTTGGTGGTGCCAATTTCTGGCGTGTTGATTACCTATTTTGGTGTTCTGGATATTTTCAGATCGATTTATTTTCTGACTCAAACTCGCAGCGACCACCGCGTATAAAGTCTCGCGTTAGGAACAGACATCATGACATTAACGGATTTGTTATTTTCACAAGAATTCCTGATGAACGCGCCGGATATGTTTTACGATATTTTCCCGGTGATCGTTTTGTTCGGAACATTGGCCGTATTACTGATCTTGGGCGTGCCCATCGCCTTCTCGATCGGACTGGCTGCTTTTCTCACGGTATTTGTCGATTTCCCACTCGATAAAACCGCCATCTTAATTTCCCAAAAACTGGCGAACGGGTTGAACAACTTTGGTTTGTTAGCGCTGCCGTTCTTTATTGTCGCCGGCAACTTGATGAACCGAGGCGGGCTCGCTAGTCGCTTAATCAACTTCGCGATGTTGTTTGGTGGGCGACTGCCGGGCGCACTGTCGCACGTGAACGTGATTGCCAACATGATGTTTGGCGCATTGTCGGGTTCTGCGACCGCATCGGCGGCCGCGGTCGGCGGTATCATGCGTCCCCTGCAAGACAAGCACAAATATCCTGCCGATTTTTCCACCGCGGTGAACGTGTCATCGTGCCCGGCAGGGCTTTTGATCCCGCCATCCAACATTTTGATTTTGTATGCGTTGGTCAGCTCGACCTCGGTGCAGTACCTCTTTATCGCCGGTTACTTGCCCGGCATTTTGATGGGGCTTGGCATCATGGTGGGTATTTTCTTGCTCGGCTCGAAATACAACATTCCGCGCGAAAAATATGAGTTCAACGAAAAAGCCAGCAAGGTCATTTTGGATGCGCTGCCAAGCCTTGGCTTGGTGGTGATCATCATGGGCGGGATTCTGGCGGGGGTGTTTACCGCGACGGAAGCCTCGGCAATTGCGGTGGTGTACAGCTTACTGCTTGGCTTTGCTTATAAAGAGCTGAAAACCGGTGATATCTTCCCGATTTTGGTCGACAGCGTGGTGACGACGTCTATCGTTTTGCTGATGGTGGCCACCTCGTCTGCGATGTCGTGGTCAATGGCGAACGCCGACATTCCCACCTTTATTTCCGACTTCATTTTAGAAGCATCGGAAAACCCAATCATGATCATTTTGCTGATGAACATCATTCTGCTCATCATCGGCACCTTTATGGACATGACGCCGGCGGTTCTGATTTTTACGCCGATCTTCTTGCCTATCGCAACGCAGATGGGCATCGACCCGATTCACTTTGGCATCATCATGGTGTTCAACCTGTGTATCGGGATCTGCACACCGCCAGTTGGCACGGCGCTGTTCGTCGGCTGTAGTGTGTACGACACGAAATTAGGGCAAGTGGTGCCGAAGATGATTCCGCTGTTCCTGATCATGATCATCACGTTAGCGATTGTGACGTTGATCCCTTCTCTTTCTTTATGGTTGCCGCATCTGGCTGGATATAACTATTAAAACCAATAACATAGGACTGTGAAATGAAAACGATGAACAAACTTCTTTTGGCGTGCACGGTATCAACTCTGCTGGGGAGTAACGTGTATGCTGCCACTCTGAAACTGTCGCATGCGCTGCCAACCGAGCACCCGGTTCACCAATCGCTGGAGTATTTTGCGAAAGCGGTGAAGAAAGAGGCCAATGTACGCGTGAAAGTGTACCCAAATGGCACGTTGGGCGATGAATCTGAAGGCTTGCAGATGGTACAAAACGGCACCGTGGCTTTCACGAAAGCCAGCGCGGCGACACTGAACACCTTTGCGCCGGACTACAAACTGCTGTCGCTGCCTTATCTGTATAAAGACCGCGCACAATACGATGCGGTGCTCAACGGCCCGATTGGTGAGGAGATTCTGGCCTCGTCACGCAATGCCGGTTTCATTGGTCTGGCTTTCTTGGATGCAGGCTCGCGCAGCTTCTACACCAGCAAACCCATCAAAACGCCAGATGATTTGAAAGGGATGAAGATTCGTGTGCAGAACTCGGCGCTGTCTATCGATACCATCAAAGCGCTCGGTGGCACGCCGGTGCCACTGCCATACGGTGAGCTATATTCTGCGATGCAACAAGGCGTGGTGGATGGGGCAGAGAACAACGTACCGTCCTACTACTCATCACGTCACTATGAAGTGAAGAATGTGTTCTCGCGCGACAACCACACCATGGTGCCGGACGTGTTGGTGGTTTCAACCAGCGTGTGGGATTCACTGACCGAGGCGCAGCGTGAAGCCGTGCGTTATGCTGCGAAAGAGACGGTGAAAGTTCAGGAAGAGAACTGGGCCAAATACGTCGAGAAAGCGACGCAGGATTTAACCAATCACAACGTGACGTTTGTGGAAAGTGATATCGCGAAGTTCCAAGCGGCAGTGCAACCGGTGTACGACAAGTTCAAGAAAGACAATCCCGATTTGGTGCCATTGCTGGAGCAGATTCAAACCATCAACTAAGAGACCTCGATCTCTTGAAACGAAAAAGGCACTGCAGAGCAGTGCCTTTTCTTTGCGCGTTATTCCTGAATTTAGAAATTAACCCAGGTCAGGCTGAGCATCAGAACGACCAAAGAGGTCGCGGAGAACATTGCCAGCATGCCGAATAACTCGCGAAGGTTGATAGACCAAGATTGTTTTTTATCGTACATAACGTCACCTTAATCGACATAACTAAATGAGATTTCGGTCACACTTTACTCCTCGAAATGATTCAGATCAATAAAATTGCGTAAGTTTCCAACAAAAAGAAGAAAAGTCGGCCAATCACTGGCAATAAAGTGTAATTAACTTACGTGAAATCTCCGTCAGTCTGTTGTCCTGCTCCTGAAAACCGGCGTGCCATAAACGTGGGCAAGATGCCGATCAGTGAGTGGAGCGTATGTGTTTGTGTGAGCTTGTGTTAGATTTTGATGTCATTTTATAAATGAGAATGATTGTTGGACTCATTTTTATTGATATTGTCGTAAATATAAATAAGATAGTCGCCCAGACGAGTCTTTGACATCTCGCGCTTATACAGGAAATAACAATGATAAAACGGTTTGTGATACTTCTTTTCATTTCATTTGCACCCCAAGTTTTCGCTCAAATGACGACGGTGACTGACGTCCTTGATCGTCAAGTGACGCTGGATTTGCCAGCAAAGCGCGTCGTGCTGGGCTTCTATGGGGAAGACTACATGGCGATCGGTACTGAAAAATCGTTTGATCACGTGGTCGGCATGTCGAAAGGGATTTGGGAAAAATGGCGCCCTGCGAACTGGGCAATGTACGTCGCCCATCGCCCATCGTTAGAAGCATTGCCGGATGTGGGCAAAGTAGACACCCAAACGTTCTCGGTTGAGAAGGTGATTAGCCTCAACCCAGATTTGCTGGTCCTGGCTGATTGGCAGTTCAAAGGCCTTGGCAACGACGTCAACCGCATTGAAGATGCCGGCATTCCTGTGATTGTGGTGGATTACAACGCACAGACCGTTGAACGTCACGTACAAAGCACCCTGATCATCGGCCAGATCACCGGTCAGGAAGCGCGCGCGGAGAAAATCGCCAAACAATATCAGGACATGGTTCAGCTGGTGGCGGATCGTCTGGCGAAAGCGAACCTGCCTAAACCCACCATTTACGCGGAATTTGGTTTTCCTGGCACCAAAGAGTACGGCTACACCTTCGGTAAAAACATGTGGGGTGCGATGTCGGAAATGGCAGGCGGTGAAAACATCTCTAAACCGTTTGTCGAGTGGTGGGGGCACCTTAACCCAGAGCAAGTTCTGGCGGCTCAGCCGGATGTACTGCTGATCACCGGCTATGAATTTGGCGGTGCTGATGATGCGATGGTGATTGGTCAGGACGTTGACCGCGCGACTGCGCTGGCTCGCCTGAAAGGTTACAAGCAGCGCCTAGGGTGGGATAGCCTACCTGCGGTGAAACACAACCGCATGATCAGCATCTACCACGGTGCATGCCGCAGTATTCTCGATGGCCCGATGATTCAGTTCATCGCCAAAGCGCTCTACCCGGATCTGTTCAACGATCTCGACCCGGAAGCGGAATACATCAACTTCTATAAAGCGTACCTACCGGTGACACCAACCGGCACCTTTGCGGTTTCTCTTTCTGAATAATTTTGAGCGGCACTTTCATGTGCCGCTTGCTCTTTGTGTAACCAGGTAATGTGACATGCAATCCGCGATACTTTTACAAGCGATTGAACAACAACGAAAGAGTGAGCGCCGCCGCTGGGTGGTGCTGTGTGCGTTTGGCACTATTTTATTGGCTTCCTTTATACTCGATATCATGACTGGGCCATCGATGCTGGATGCATCGCGCGTGCTGAATGCGCTGCTGGAATTCATCGGCCTGCCATTTCAGGTTGATGGTTCAACCCGCGTGATTGTCACCAACCTGCGTTTGCCGATTGCGCTGATGGCGATCATCGTCGGCGGCTCGCTGGGGGTTGGCGGCGCAGAAATGCAGACGCTGCTCAATAACCCGATGGCCAGTCCGTACACACTGGGTATGGCTGCAGCGGCAGGCTTTGGTGCGGCGCTGATGCTCTACATCGGTTCGCTGGGCATGGACAGCCATTACGCGGTGCCGCTGGGCGCATTCCTGTGTTGTATGTTGTCGGCCTGTTTTCTGTTTGCTTTGGCCTCCATGCGTCACATTACCTCAGGCCAGTTGATTCTGGCAGGGATTGCGTTGCTGTTTCTGTTTCAGTCACTGTTGTCGCTGGTGCAGTTCATCGCCTCACCGGAGCTGAGCCAACAAATTCTGTTCTGGCTGTTTGGCAGTTTGTCGAAAGCGACGTGGAGCAACTTAACCATCACCGCAGTAGTGGTGATGGGCGGTTTTACGCTGCTGATGCGGGATTCGTGGAAACTGACGGCGCTGCGGTTGGGCGAAGAGCGCGCAAAAAGCGTCGGTGTGAACGTGCAGCGCCTGCGCCTTAAAATTCTGTTTATCGTGGCGGTAATGACGGCAACCGTAACCAGCTTTGTCGGCATTATTGGTTTTATCGGCATTGTGGCACCCAACATCGCTAAAATTCTGGTGGGCGAAGATCAACGCTTCTTCCTACCACTTTCATTCCTAATCGGCGCATTTTTGCTCTCAACGGCTTCTGTGTTGTCAAAAGTGATTGTGCCGGGCGCGCTGTTTCCGATCGGGATTGTGACGGCAATTATCGGCGTGCCGTTCTTCTTCTGGCTGATCGTGGCGAAGCGAGGTTAATCATGCTCAAGGCTGACAAACTCAATATTCAGATTGGCTCGCTGACGCTGGCGCGTGACATGAGCTTTATGCTGCAACCGGGGCAGGTGACGGCGATCCTTGGTCCGAATGGCACGGGGAAAAGTACGCTGCTGAAAACGCTGTTTGGCGATATCAAACTCAACAGTGGCAAGATTTCACATCAACACGATCAACTGAGTATCAAATCGCTGCCGCACTGGCGCTCACGTTTTGGCTACATGCCGCAGGATATTCACCTCGACATTAACCTCACCGTGATTGAAGTGGTGCTGCTGGGCAAGTTGGATGCCCTGAGCCTGCGAGTGGACGACACCATGCTGCGCGGCGCGCTGGAAATTCTGGAAAGCATGGGCTTGTCTCATCTGGCGAACCGCGATGTGCGCACGCTCAGTGGTGGTCAATGTCAGATGATTCTGTTTGCTCAGGCACTGATGCGTGACCCACAAATTCTGATGCTCGACGAACCAGTCAGCGCGCTGGATCTTCATCATCAGCACGTGCTGCTGGATCATCTGGTGACGCAAACCCGCGAGCAGCAATACATCACGCTGATGGTGCTGCACGACCTCAACCTAGCGGCGCAGTATGCCGATAATCTGCTGGTGCTGAAACAGGGTGAACTGGTGGCCTGTGGGCATCCCAAGCAGGTACTGACCTCTGAGCTGGTGCAGGATATTTATAACGTCGAGGCGCAAGTCATCACCGATGAACACGGTGTGCCTTTTGTGCGCACGCTGCGTTCGAAAAAGGTCGCGTAAGTGAAGCTGCATCATTTCATCAAGGACTGGCGATTGCTCTCTGCCGCTGGCCGAGTGCTGGTGTTTAACAGTTTCAGTTTCAACCTCGGGTTTTACATGCTGCTGCCTTATCTGGCGGAGCATTTGCAAAACCTTGGTTTTAGCGGTTGGTACATCGGTTTCATCATCGGCCTGCGTGTGCTTAGCCAGCAGGGGCTGTTTCTGATTGGTGGCACGCTGGGGGATAAGTTCGGCTTTAAACCGATGATCTTGTGTGGCTGCGCCGTCCGCATTGTGGGTTTCTTTTTACTTGGGATCAGCGACAGCTTCGCGGCGATTCTCGTCGGCGCGTTCTGCACTGGCTTTGCTGGCGCGCTGTTTACGCCCAGCAGTCAGGCGTATTTGTCCTCGGAATACCCGAACGCTCGCGAGCGTAACCGAGTGTTTGCGTTGCAGAATCTGGCCAGTGAAGCGGGGATGTTGCTTGGTCCACTGATTGGTTTGACGTTGTTCTCGGTCAGCTTTATGTGGGTCGGACTCTCGGCGGCAGGTGTGTTCTTCATTCTGCTTCTGCTGCAATGGTACTACCTGCCAAAAGACGTTCACGCACCGGCGGCGACAGAACAACAGCTGTTCCTGCTTGATTGGTGGGCGATGCTGAAAAACAAACCCTTCATGCGTTTTGTCTTCGCGGCGTGCGTCTATCAAATCCTGTTTCATCAGTTGTACCTCTCCATTCCGCATCAGGCTCGGGTTCAGACTGGCGATCCGTCGGTGATCACTTGGGTCTTTATGGTGTCGTCATTGATGGGTGTGCTGTTGCAACTGCCGGTCAGCCACTGGGTGGACAAGCAGCTTGGTATCGCCAAAGGGATGGGGATTGGCATGGCGCTGATGGGTAGTGCATTTCTGGCCTTGAACCTGCACTTTGCGCTGTGGCCGCCATTGCCGTTTGTGCTGTGCGCGATACTGCTCAGCGCCGGTTCAATGATGGTTTATCCGCTGATTGGTGCCTATGTGCCACGCTTCGCCACGCCGTCTAAACTGGCCAGTTATTACGGCCTCTATTCTTGTATCGGCGGTTTCTTTGCATTTGCGGGAAATTGGGGAGCGGGGTGGTTGCTGGATTTACCGCAGTTTCCATCCGCTTGGTTATGGCTGACCTTCGCCGTGCTCGGCGCGTTGTCCGGTATCGGGCTGTATGTTCAGGTCAGCAAGCAACAAGAACCGGAGCCGGAACTGGCGTGATTTTGCGTTTAACGCAGGCTCATAAGCCGGCATTAAACGCGCTCATACTGGTGACGATACAATCTCTCATCTCTCGAATGGAGGCACTGAGCGGCCTACCTTTTCGTATCACCAGATCAACTGAGGTGTCGAGGGTGTGCATACCTTCAATATCGATAGCCACAAAGGACTGATTTTTCAGCTCTTTCGTCACGCAGACTTTCGGCAATAGCGTTCCGCCAAGCCCGGCCTCAACGTAGCTTTTGAGCGCTTCAAACGAGTTACACAGCAGAATCTCTTTAAGGCGGATTTCCTGCCGCGCCTCATAAAGATTGATGGCACGCCTTATACTGAAACTTTCATTGAGCAGCGCGAGCGGGATCTCCGCGAGTTGTGCAGGGGAGCAGAGCTGAATGTTTGCCCATGGGCTTTGCGGCGGTACAAGCAGGCTCAGTTCTTGAAACGGGCAGGAGAACAGGACATCCACTTTGGTATCTTGCGGTGCATTCAGCAGAATGCCGATATCGGTTTCCTCACTCTTAATGCCTTCAATGACATCATCACCGCCGCCGACTTGCAGGATCAGTTTGACGCCCGGATGGCGATGAGAAAACTGTGCGATGGCATGATTGATGAGGTCCGGAATAAAACCGCCTCCCACAGAAAGGCGCAGCGTGCCGGTTTGCAAGTGCTCGATTTCAGACAGGTCAGACACCAAGTCATTTTTTCGCTGGTTGATGTCTTGAATGTACTCGGCTAAGCGAAGGCCGGACTGAGTGAGATTGACGCCGCGGCCAATCCGATCCATCAGACGGACGTTAAGCTGAGCTTCAAGTTGCGACACTTTTCGACTGATCGCAGAAGGTGAGACGTGCAGCACTTCTGAGGCTGCACGAATACTCTTGGTTTTTGCGACCACTTCAAAATACTTCAGTGCTCTTTCGTCCATACGTTCCTTCGCTGAGTACGATTAATCGGCTAACAAATGTTGAACCAGTTTAACCCAGAAGTTGGCACCAATAGGTAGTACCTCATCATTGAAGTCGTAGTTCGGGCTGTGCAGATTGTGCGAATGGTTGTCGCTGCCATTGCCGAGCCAAATGTAAGCGCCGGGCAGTTTTTCCAGCATAAAGGCAAAATCTTCGCCGCCCATGCTCGCGGGGGGATTCACATGAACCTGCTGAATCTCAGGCATGGACTCAAGCACGCGCTGACACTTCTCCGCTTCCGGCTGAGTGTTGATGGTCGCCGGGTAACGGCGTGAGTAGAGAATATCGGCTTTACAGCCTTGCGCTTTTGCGATGCCTCTGACGACGTCCAGCATGCGTGTTTCAATCAAATCACGCACTTTCGGGCAGAAAGAACGCGTTGTGCCTTTCAATGTCACTTCTTCTGGAATCACGTTGTAAGCGTGGCCCCCATGAACCTGAGTTACGCTGATCACGCCGGATTTTTGCGGGTCAAGATTGCGGCTGATGATGCCTTGCAGCGCATTGATAATCAGGCTGGCGGTGTAAACCGGATCGACGGTGTCATGCGGCATCGCGCCATGTCCGCCAATACCTTGAATGGTGATATCAAACGTGTCGAAAGCGGCCATCACCGCGCCATAATGCACCGCGGCCTGACCTGCAGGTAGTGCCGGCCAGTTGTGCAGCCCATACACTTCCTGCATTGGGAAACGTTCGAATAAGCCATCTTCAATCATGGCTTTAGCGCCTGCTTCGTTCTCTTCCGCCGGTTGGAAGATGAAATGGACCGTACCTTTGAAATTAGGATTTTGGGACAAGGAGACCGCTGCACCCAGCAGCATGGTGGTGTGACCGTCATGGCCGCACGCGTGCATTTTGCCGTGATGCTTAGAGCAGTGGTCAAAGGCATTCATTTCCACGACATCAAGCGCATCCATATCTGCTCTCAGGCCGATGGTCGGGCCATCCCCCTGATTGCCATGCAGTGTCGCGACAATACCGGTGCCTCCCAGTCCGCGTTCGATTTGCAAACCGAGTTCGCTCAGGATTGAAGCGATGGTATCGGAGGTGCGAAACTCCTCATAGGCCGTTTCTGGGTGGGCATGGAGATCGCGTCTCCAAGCAATCAGTTGTTGGTGTTCTTTTGAGTTCTGATCAATATATTGAGTCATCATTTTTCACATCTTGATTATGTGCACTTCGATCAGTGGCTGACGTGTTGAAATAGATTATTTGGTTGGACGTTGCAGAGCGTTGGATATTTTGATTCGCCATCGCACTGCAGCGCCAAATCGTTGAGCATGGTGATGATTTAAGAATTATAGAGCTAGATTGGCCACGAATACGGAGCCTAAATATGTCCCGGTAAAGACTAACAGAGCAATAATTACGACTTTGCCACCGGCCGACTTAAACGTCGTGACCTCTTGTTTGCTGATGGCTAAACCTGCGTAAGCTAATACCGGGCTGACCAAGCTTAAGAAATTAATCTCTTTTACGTAGGCCAGAATAAATTCAGATACCGGCGAGGCTGGGATCGTGAGGATCACGCTGACCAGTGACAACCAAGCGACCGAGGGCAAATAAAACGGCATCACTTTGGCCAGAAATAAACCGACCATGACCATGCCAAATAAAATGATCATACCGGGGAGGGCGGAGAGCGGTGTAATGCCTGTTCCGGTCCAGTTACTGATCAGGGCGATAATACACACAATGACCAGGACCAACGCGTAATCAATCAGGTTGATGTTTGCGTTAACGTTTTTTGCAGTCGCTGTATTAGACATTGAGGTCACTCCCTTGAGCTGCGGATGAACGGACAGGCTGATTCTTGGTCAGAAGACGGTACATTTTCTCGGTCAGCGGTAGGGCGATAAACAAGCCGACAAACAGGCCCGTCGCGTTGGTCAGCAAGTTACTGGCGCCCGCCAGCGCTAAGATTTCATCTTTCATGTCAGGAATCGATGCGCCGAGCGCAGCGGAGCAAGCGGCGGTCATACTGCCACTGCCAACCCCACATGCCATGGCAAGTGCACGCGGATCAAACCAATTGGTCGAAGCAAGCAAGGAAGCCAGCAGGCCAAAATAGAGCGTGCCGAACATCGTGCCCATCACATAGACGCCCATGACGCCGATACCTTCCGGGCTTTTGAGACCATATTTATCCGAAATCAGGGCGATATTCGGTTCACGGGCAATTGAAAAACAGGCACCGACCGACTCACGTTCCATCTTCAAGACCAGAATCGCAACTGGCATGGCAATTAATATCGTGCCAAGGTTGCCTAGTTCCTGAAATATCATCGCTGGACCAATTTCTAATATTTTATTTAGCGATGGTCCGATCAATGTGCCGAATTTAGCCAGAAAAGGGAGAACGGAAATTATGATAATGGGTGTGGCTTTTTCAGCGGCTTTTGTACTCATGACCGCTTTGGCTTTTTTAACCACGTTCGGGTTGAGTAATAAACCAAAAATGAAGGCATAGAACAGGGGTAATAACACCACGCTGCTGCTTCCAAGTGGCACTTTAATGATGCCAATGAGTTCTGCAACCACCGATATTGCTATAACGGTCAGATGCAGCTGCCAGTTTCCCAACTGGCCTTTTAAACTATCCATAGCGTGCTTCCTTATTTGTTTTTATTCCATAGTAAAACTGTGCTCAATGATTTAACCATAAATAAATTGTTGGAACTAATGATATAAAACCAACGATTTGTTCTAAAAAAGGCAACGCAAGATATGATTCTGTTGCTGTGAACAACAAAGCAAACGTTTACTTAGCTTTGAATCAAAAGTTAGTATAATTCTCTGCTTAATGTCCGCTGTACAGGCAGCGTTTTTGCGGCATTTGGGGGCGAGAAGTAGAGAATCATCTTACGAAGACGAGTTTTTTTAGAACGGTCATTTTCTGTACTCGACTTCATTGAGTATTTGCGTTATACACGATCTTTCAGTTGTAGAATTTGCTGCGGTAATGCGAGGGATAGCATGTTAGAGAGTTTTGGCGTTATTAATATTTGGACCTATATGGTGGGATTAACGATGATTATTCTCGCGCCGGGGCCGAACTCTTTATATGTCCTGAAATCAAGCTCTTCGTTTGGCGTCAAAGCGGGTTATAAAGCAGCATCGGGCGTATTAATTGGCGATGCGGTGCTCATCTTATTGTCATACCTTGGCGTGGCGTCTTTAATTCAAACTTCTCCCGTGTTGTTTACCGTGATTCGTTATTTGGGTGCGGCGTATTTGTTGTATCTCGGCTTGAAGATCCTGCATTCTTTGCTACGTAAAGACGGTGAGGATGAATCGGGCGTGGAGCGTCCGAAGAAAAGCGAACACGTGTTTGCGAAATCCTTATCGTTAAGCCTGACCAATCCGAAAGCGATTCTGTTCTACGTGTCGTTTTTCATCCAGTTTATCGATTACACCTATGATCACACGTGGATTTCATACCTCATTCTGGCCGTGATTCTGGAGATTTTCAGTATTGCCTACTTGAGTGCGCTGATCTTCTTGGGGACATCGCTGACGCAGATGTTTAAGAATAATAAGCGATTGGCACAACTGGGGAACGGTTTATTGGGGATGTTCTTTATGGGCTTTGCGGCGCGACTTGCTAGCCTGAGTTAATGATAGCGAGCGTGTCACGATAAACGACGGGCCTGATGATTTCAGGCCCGTTCTGTTTTTAAGTGCTGACGATGATCAGGCAAAGCCAAACTGTTGGCGAATAAATGCTGCCGCTTTATCGGCGCCTGCTTGAGAAATCGTGTGTGGAATACCGGGTTCCAAGAACGTGCTGACCTCAACGCCGGCCGCTTCCAGTGTGGCGGCGGCTTTCTCCGTTTCTGAATACGGGATCACTGGGTCGCCTTGCCCGTGGATCAGGAGCACCGGCACGTCGCGGTCGATGTCGTAGGGTTGCGGCGAGGACAAACGACCGGAGAAGCCGACAATGGCGCGAACCGGCAGGCGACTGCTGGCCAATACATCCATCGACATGATGGTGCCTTGAGAGAATCCGACCAGAATGATCTCGTCGGTTTGCCAAGAGCCACCGTTTTGCAGCAGCAAATCATTTAACGTTTTATCTAGGGCGACACGGGCATCTTGCACGCGGCTTGGGCGGTTAATTTCGTTGATGCCATCCAAGCTGAACCATTGATAGCCGCCACCGTGATCAAACGGAAAAGGTGCATTCGGCGACAGAAACATCACGCCCGGCATCGACGGCGCCCAGTAATCCCCCAAGCGTTCAAGATCGCTACCGGAGCTGCCAACACCATGCAGCAGCATTACAATTTTCTTTGTCATGTTCATTCCTTACTGACTCACCTTACTAACTCACCTTACTGACTCACATTGCCACGTGGACCTTACAAACCATACGCTGACATGTCCGGGCCCACCGGCACAATGCCATTTGGGTTGAGCGCTTTAATGGAATAGTAGCCTTGTTTGATGTGGTCGAGGCTGACGGTGCTGCGCACGCCCGGCAAATCCAGCAGGCGTTTGACATACGCGTTTAAGAACGGGTAGTCACGCAACTGGCGTAAGTTACATTTGAAAATGCCATGATACGCAGGGTCAAAACGAATTAACGTGACGAACAGACGAATATCCGCTTCTGTAACGTGTTGACCGGAAAGGTAATCGCGCCCGTCGCTCAGACGATGTTCCAATTGATCGAGCATGCCAAAAACATCGTGGAACGCTTCTTCATAGCTCTCTTGAGTGGTCGCAAAGCCTGCGCGGTACACACCGTTATTGAGCTTTGGATAGATTTCCGCATTCAGGGCATCAATCTCTTCACGCAACGCAGACGGATAAAGGTCAACATTTGGGTTGGCCAGTTCTCCGAAGCCGCTGTTGAACATGCGTACGATGTCGGCGGATTCGTTGTTGACGATGGTGCGTGTTTTCTTGTCCCACAGCACGGGCACGGTTGCACGGCCGGTAAAGTGTGGATCGGCATGAGTATAGAGTTGGTGCATCCACTCAAAACCGTTCAGTTCGTCGCGGTCGGCACCTGGGTAATCGCCGAAATGCCAGCCTTCGTCGAGCAGTTGCGGTTCGACGACAGAAACGCTCACGACGTCTTCCAGCCCTTTGAGCTTACGAGCGATTAAAGTGCGTGATGCCCAAGGACAAATCAAGGCCACGTACAGGTGATAGCGACCGGGTTCGGCGATAAACTGGGCGCTTTCGCCTGCAGCTAACGATTCCGGGGCAACCACCCAATCACGAAAACTTGATGTTTGGCGCACAAAACCGCCTTTTTTATCCGTCGCTTGTACCGGATGCCACTCTTTTGTCCATTGACCATTCACCAACATGTCTCACCTCAAATCTGTTTTCTTTGCGATGGAGAGACTGTAGCTTACTTCCAAATGAATGATTAGATGGCGATAGTGAAGTTATTTCCTTCCAATATGGAAGAAATGGCGCGTGCGCCACTGGTTATTCCCAATCTGCGCCGTTGGCAAAACGGTTAACCAGAAAATCGATGAAGGCTCGGGATGACTGAGCGAGATGTTTGGCAGGCGGGTAGAGCGCATACAGGCCGAGCGGCGGCACTTCGTATTGCTGCAAAATGGCGACCAGTTGTTGCTTTTTGAGCGCTTGGGCCGCAACAAATGTTGGCAGACGCGTGATGCCGAGGTCGGCACAGGCTGCTTTCAAACACACTTCGGCATTGGAAAATTTGAGCCGACCATTCACGGCGAAATCGTGCACATGACCTTGCTCGTTGAGATAGGGCCAATGGTAGGGATCGCGAAAGTTGGTATCGATGATGCAGTGATGCTGCGCTAAATCGCGAATGTGCGTGGGTGTGCCGTGTTGGCTCAGGTAATGAGGGGATGCGAGCGTGATGACGCGCACGTCGCACAGCTTACGTGCAATCAGGCTGCTGTCGTCCAACTTGCCGATGCGCAGCGCCAAATCAAAGCCTTCGTCTACCACGTTCACGCTGCGATCGGAGAATTTGACATCAAGCGTGATGTCGGGAAATTGTTTAGAAAAATCAATCAGGCTCGGTGCCAGTTGGCTTTGGCCAAAGGTCACTGGCGCAGATATACGTAGCCGACCCGAAGGCAAGCGCGAGGCATTGCGAATGGCGTCGTCGAGCGCATCGAGATCGTCCAACACGCGTTTGATGCGCTCGTAATACGCTTGGCCGACTTCTGTGGCGGCCAGTGAGCGGGTGGAGCGTTTGACCAGTTGCACGCCCAAGTCTTGCTCTAAGCGCGAAATCAACTTGGACGCCTGACCGCTGCTGATGGCCAAACGTTCAGCCGCTTTGGCAAAACTACCGAGTTCCATGACCGCAACAAACATGCGATCGCATTGCAGCCTATCCATTCTCTATCCTGATTATTTTCGTCACGGCCAGCGTTCATCGCTGCCTGTTTTTATCACTGACTGTTTTCATCATTAATCGGTTTCATTACTGACGGTTTTCATCGCCAGACAGCAAGCTTATGGAGCGCGCGTCGTAAAGGCAATCCGTTTGCAACGATTTGTCTGGGCGCTTCAATAAAAAAGAGCGGCTGGTGGCCGCTCTTCTCAAGGGGGAGTTTAGGATGGCATGGCATCCGGTTGTGGTCTTGGTTTCAGCACACTGCCCGCAATAAATGCCAACAAACCCACGACCAGCGTGGGGACGATGGGGTGCACGCCGCCAAGATTCGGTTTAATCAGCATCAGGCCGATGTAAGCCGAAAGCCCGGCCACCATGGAACACAACGCGCCGGCGGCCGACGCTTTTTCCCAATACAAACCGAGCACCAGTGGCCACAGGAATACCGCTTGCAAGCCACCCAATGCAATCAGGTTTAACCACACAATCATGTCCGGCGGGTTGGTTGCTGCAAAAAACACGAGCAACGCAAAAATACCGGTGATCCAGAGCGACATGCGGCTGAGTTTGCGCTCGGCCTGATCTTCTTTCACCACCTGCGGATTGATGTAGTTGATGTAGAGATCTTTGAGCAAGGTGGCAGACGCCTGAATCAACTGCGAGTCAATGGTCGACATGATCGCCGCCATTGGGCCTGCGAGGAAGATGCCTGCGACCATGGGGGGTAAGACAGTCATCATCAACGTCGGCATGATCTGATCCGGGCTACCCACATCCGGCACAAGTGCGCGGCCCAATGCACCCGCCATATGGGTGCCGAACATCAGCAGCGCCATCATGATGGTGCTGATCACCATGCCTTTGTGTAGCGACGGACTGTCTTTGTACGACATGCAGCGCACTGCCGCATGTGGCAGACCAATCACACCAAAACAGACCAATACCCAGAAGCTGAGAATAAACGGCTGGCTGAGGAATTGATCGGGGCCGTACGGCGTCACCAACGCAGGATCGATCGCATGCAAGCTGGTGACCAGTTCGCCGATGCTCCCCCCGGCGTGCACCACACCAACCAACAAAATGATGGTGCCGATGAGCATCATGATGCCCTGAATGGTGTCGGTGAGCACCACGGCGCGAAATCCGCCAATGGTGGTGTATAAACCGACGGTGCAGGCAAACAGCAACAAGCCTTGTTCGTAGGGTAAGCCCGTCACGGTTTGTAGCAAGCGCGCGCCGCCGACAAACTGCACGACCATGGTGCCGAAGAAAGCCAATAGTAACGACAGCGAGGCCAAAATGACCACTGAGCGACTTTTAAAGCGTGCATACAAAATGTCATTGAGGGTCAGCGCGTTGTGTTTGCGTGCTTCTATCGCAAACTTTTTGCCCAGTACGCCCAGTGTCAGCCAGGTTGCCGGTAACTGGATCATCGCCAGTAACACCCATCCCAAGCCCATTTTGTATGCCGCTCCGGGGCCGCCAATAAAGCTGCTGGCACTGGCATAGGTTGCGGCAAGCGTCATCGCCAGCACAAATCCGCCCATGCTGCGGCCGCCCACGAAGTATTCGCTGAGAAAACTGCCATTGGTGTAGTGGCGGCGCGTAAAAAATGCGACCGCAAAGACGCCAATCAGGTAAATAACTAAAGGGATAAGAAGTTGACTATTCATTGGATTCGTCAGGGTTTACATCTAAGGGAATATCGCGATAAAACACTTTCACCATCACGGCGCACAGCACCGTGAAGACGATTGGGCCAATCACACACGAAAGCAGGAACCAAAGCGGCATGCCGAAATAGAGTTCTGGCATGCTGGTGTCTTGCGGCGGCGCCGAAAACCCGTAGGCGGATACATACCACCAGATGAAATAGCCCACTGCCAGCGCAATGGCTAAAAAAGCCTCACGATGCGCCTGACGATACCTGTTTTTTCTGTTGTCCATAAGTTGTCTCTTGGTCTAGGTACCATACGGAGGTGGGTATGGTATACAAATGTGCCGTCGGGCACAAAAGTTTACTAAACCAAGGTGTCCAGGTTCGGTGAGTGCGAACCGAACCTAAACCAAAAGTGCCACAACAAACACGTACGTCAGCGCATGTGAGGAAAGGGACGGAAGGAAAATCAGTCTTGCGGTAAGTCTTCCCACAATACGATGGCGGCGGCGAGATCTTCCAGTGACGCGCCGACGGATTTAAAGAGGGTTATCTCATCATCGGAGCGGCGACCAAAGACCTCTTGGCGAGTGAGCTGTTCCAAATCACCGTGAATGTCTTCCATCGAGAAATGACCTTCAGCCATCGCCTGATGCAGATCGCCAGCTTCGCCTTTGGCACCCGCCCAGGTATCGACAAACACTTGACTGCGCGCCACGGCATCGCCATCACATTCGCGCATGTCTTTACGAAAGGCGCCGACTAAATCTAGGTGGCAGCCCGGTTTTAACCATTCACCCTTTACGATCGGTGCTTTGGAGAGCGTCGCGCAACTGATGATGTCAGCCTGCGCGCAGGCGTTGGCCAGATCGCTGACGGCCTCAATCTGCGTGATGGTGGTCGAGGCGCCTTGATAACCCTGATACTCATCAACCATTGCTTTCACTTTGTCAGGATTACGCCCCCAGACCAGCACGCGTTGAATCGGGCGCACAGCCGCGTGCGCTTCGATGAGCATTGGCGCAACTTGGCCGGTGCCGACGATCAATAAAGTTTCTGCATCCGCTTTCGCCAGATAACGCGCCGCCAATGCCGATGCGGCGGCGGTGCGGCGGCGTGTCAGCTCATTGCCAGCAATGCACGCCAGCGTTTGACCATGTTGGCCTTCCGATAACAGATACAAACCGGAAATGGCCGGTAAGCCCACCGATGAGTTTTGGGGAAACACGTTGAGCATTTTCATGCCGATGTACCCCTGCTGTTCCCACGCGGGCATCAGCAACATGGTGGCTTCGCCGTCGGGACGTTCAATGGTGTGATGGTGGCGCGCCGGGGCATTGACCCCCGTGCGAAACGTATCATCCAGTTTGTCGATGAGTGTTGTCCACGGCAAATGGCGAGCGACAACGTCGGCTGAGAGAAACTTCATAAAACCTCACAGAGTTAGAACGACTGGCAGCCAGAGCCGCCAGTCAGGGAGAACGTGATTTCTACGCGAGACATCTTATTCCCACGCAGGGCCGCCCATCACATCCGGTAGCCACAGCGCGGTCGCGGGGAAGGCGAGTACTGCGGTGAGCACCAGAAGCTGAATCACGATAAACGGCACCACGCCTGCATACATATGACGCAGAGAGATGTCCGGTGGCGTGATGGCGCGCAGATAGAAAATCGAGGGCGCCAGCGGCGGTGTCAGGTAACTGGTTTGCAGAACCACGAGGAACGCCACACAGAACCACACTTCGTCAAACCCAAGCAAGCGTACCACAGGCATGGCGACAGGAATCACGATGAGTACTACTGACATCATGTCGAGTACAAATCCGGCGAGGAACGCGATGATGAGGATCAGCGCCAAAATCGCCCAAGCTTCGAGGCCAGTGCCAAGCAGAACCGATTGTACGGTTGCCATACCCCCTGCAGCAAAGAACACGCCTGCGAACATGTTGCCGCCAAGTACAATCAGCAAGATCATCGCTGAGATGTTGACGGTGCTCATCAGCGAGTTCCACATGACTTTAACCGTCAGGTTACGGTAGCTGGCGGCCAGCAGAATCGATCCGAGTGCGCCACACGCAGCAGCTTCAGTTGGCGTGGCAAGGCCCATCAAAATGGTGCCCAGTACAGCGAAAATGAGAATCGCAGCGGGCAGCAGCGCAGTGAATGTCGCCACCAGTCGGTCTTTGAGGCTGTAGCCTTCGCCATCTTCCACCTGACGCGGCGCCACGGTGGGTTTCAGCCATGACAACATCACCACGTAAAGGATAAACAGCGTGGCCATCATCAAGCCGGGAAGCAGCAGGCCACTAAATAGCTGACCCACGGATACGCCCGCGACAGGGCCAAGTACAATCACGGTAATGGAGGGTGGGATCGCGGTACCCAGTGAGCCACTGGCACAGATCACGCCGGACAACAAACGTTTGTCGTAAGCGTGTTTCATCATGATGGGGATAGCCAGCATGCCAATCACGGCTTCGGTTGCACCCACCACGCCGCTTGCCGCGGCAAAAATGGTACCCAGCAGAATTGCACCAACCCCAAGGCCGCCGGGCATGCCGTGCGTCCACATGTGGATGGCTTTAAATAGCCGTTCGGCAATGCCGGATTTTTCCAACATCGCACCCATAAAAATGAACAGGGGAACGGCGGCGAGAATTGAGTTGGTGGCGGTTTCTTCAATTTTGCTCAATAGCTGATATGCCGTTACGTCGCCGAACTGCATCAGGCCGAAAATGGTGGCCACCAAAATCATGGAAAACGCGACCTGAAAACCCGCAAAGATAAACAGAATTAGCAGCGGGAACATCAACAGGGATAAATAATCACTCATACATTTACCTCGTGGCCCAGCGCCATGCGTGCGGACTTCAGCAGTTCCGCCAACACTTGCAGGCTGAGAACAGCCAGACCAATAAACCAAACGCCATACACAGGCCACATCACCGGGTTCCACGCAGAACGGCCGGAACGTTCGCCACTGTCAAAGGCTTCGTAGAAGTAGTGGTACAGCTCCAAGCTGATCCAGCTCACGATGGGTAAAAACATCAAATAGCACAGGCTGCGAATGGTCGCAGTGGCGCGAGGTTTGAGCTTCAGTGTCACCACATCGACACTGACGTGCTGGCCAAGGCGCAATGCATTGGCAAGGCCGAGCATAAAGATTGCGCCCATGACCATGTAACTGATTTCAAACGCCCACAGGGTCGGGGAATCAAAGATATAGCGGCTGAAGACTTCAGTGACGAGCGCACCGATCAGCGGCAATACCAACAGAGCGGCAATCAGCCCGGCAAAGCGGGTAATGGCCTCGATACTGGTAATCAACTTCATAGTGTTAACCTAATTACGATCGAAAAAGAGACCAGACAGCCGCCTTGCGGCGGCTGTGGCAGAGGAGATTAACTTTCGGTCACACCGATTTGCATACGGTATTCAGGCCACAGTTTGATCTGCTCTTTGAACTCACGTTGAGAGGTCAGCACGCGCTTGAACCATGCATTATCGGCTGCATGATCATTTTCCCATTTCTTGGTCTCTTCCAGAATTTGGCTGATGAATTTTGGATCAAGACGAACGATTTCGTTGCTGCCGTTCACCAGTTCTTTGTACGCATCAAGGTCGGCGTAAGACGCAGATAACCATGAATCGAACATAGACAGTTTTGCTGCCTGACGAATCAAGTCTTGTTCTTCAGCGGGCAGTTTATCCCACGCTTTTTGGTTGACCTGACACTCCAGGACGCCACCTGATTGGTGAATCCCTGGTAGGATCACGTATTTCGCCACTTCTTGGAAACCCGTTGGACGGTTCATCTCTGGGCTGCCCCATTCGGCTGCGTCAATCACGCCGCGTTCTAGTGCCGAGTAGATATCGCTGCCCGCCATCACCACGGTCGATGCGCCTAGGCGAGAGGCGATCTCTGCCCATGCACCAGAGGTACGAATGCGCAGACCTTTGAAGTCTTCCAGTGTGCGAACGGGTTTGTTGGAGTGAAGGAAAATTTCGGTGCCAAGAATGGAACAAGGGAAAGCAACCACACCAAATTTCTCTTTACGGTACTGTTCGTACAGTTCGATACCGCCGCCTTTGTACATCCACAACATGAACTCTTCTGGCGTCAGGCCGCTCGAGTGACCTGCCAGCAACGCTGTCGTTGGATCTTTACCGTAGTCGTAGTTGATGTAGTTGTGGCTGACGGTTGCGACACCAGATTTCACGGTGTCTGTCACTTTCAGCGCGCTACCCAGTGTACCGCCAGGGAAGACTTTCACGGTGATGTCGCCGTGGGTCAGCTCGCTCACGTTGTCGGCGAAGAACTTGGCATCACGCTCTAGCCAAGGGCCACCTGACCACGGTGTTGCCATACGCCATTCATCGGCGTACGCAGCTGACGTCGCCAGTGAAACGCACGCAGCCAGCGCCGCGGTCTTCATGATTTTACGAAGATTTCCTTTCATCTTTACTTAGTCCTTTTACGGGTTGTTGTTTTACCTCGGTTACCGAAGGTTGCGGCATTGGGGCCGCATCTCCCCACTCGTATACAACGCCACTGCAAGTGGGGGAAAGCATGCTGCCTGCCGACGGTGTCGGGTACGTCGGTTATTGGAATACTATTCTGTGAACTATTTCTTTTATTTTTCGCCAAAGAGCGATTGCATCTCTCGGGCGCGATCGGCACAGTCCTGCATGGCTTGTGCAACGATGTCACGAAGCCCAGCAGCTTCGAAAGAGGCGATAGCACGCTCCGTTGAGCCTTGTGGCGACATCACATTACGCATCAATTGTTCCGGTTCATCCTCACCGGTTAATGCCATGGATGCAGCGCCAAGGCCGGTTTGCAGTGCCAGTTTACGCGCGGTGGAACGAGGCAGGCCTTGCTTCACGGCTGCATCTTCCATCGCTTTGAAAAAGAGGAAGAAATATGCAGGTGCGCTGCCCGCGACGGCGGTGGCCGCGTCCATTAAATCTTCATCGGAAAGCCATTCGACAATGCCGGTGCTCGACAGCAGTTGCTCAATTTGCGCGCACTGCGCATCGCTCACCAACGCATTGGCTTTTAATGCGGTCGCGCCGCAACCAATCATGGCGGGGGTGTTTGGCATGGCGCGAACCACCGGCACCTGCTCACCTAACCATGATTGCAGGGAGTCAAGTGGAATCCCTGCCGCGATAGACAGCACCAACGGCGGCACGTCTCGAGCGTCGAGGGTTGGGCGAAGTTCGTCGCACACCATGCGTAGAATTTGTGGTTTTACGGCCAACACCACGATATCGGCTTGCTGGATGGCTGCACAGTTATCGCTGGTGACTTGAATGCCGAAACGGGTGTTGACGGCGTCAAGCATGGCCGTGTCGGGAGATGTCGCGGTGATGTGGTCGGCTGGGTATCCTTGACTGACCAAGCCGCCGACAATTGCGCTGGCCATATTTCCCGCACCAATAAAGGTGATTGTTGCTGTCATTGTTCTTTTTCTTCCTGATTAAAAGCGGTCTCAGCGCATTGTTTCCCTACGCTTGTTCCATTTAAGCAGCTCGGAATGTTGGATTATTGTTTAAAACTCCTGAGTTTTTGCGCAAATTGCAGCACTTGTTTAACATTTGAAACGCTTCTGAAATATTACTTGTCTTTTAAGTGAGATTTTTGTTATAAGAGAATTATTCTTATTTAACCTGGTCGGACATGTCTCCACGCTCATCATGGCTATTCGCATACGGACGCAAGCACTACAGAACAGTTGCCTTCATCATGACCACGATTACCATCAAATTGTGATTGCGTATCGTGGTGGCGCAGCGTTTGAAGTTCAGGGGCGGGGTGGCCAGGTTGACCCGTTCCACGGTTGCTTGGTTCCCGGAGGCGATGAGCACTTTTATGAAGGGATCGGCGACAACAGCCACATCATTCTCGACATACCAACCGAACACGTTGGCGTGAAACTCGAACGCCTGTTCGATTCCGCGCAATATTTTGATATCGATTCTGGCCTGCGCTATTTATTAGCGTACATGTACCGTGAGAAAGATGTCTGGGATTCCTATCCCGAAGCCGCAGAAGGGATCACCACCACCTTTCTTTCTAGTTTGCATCAACGCATGTTCAATCAGCAGGACGTCAATTACCTCCATCGTGGTCGTCTCGATTTAGTGGCGATTGATGAATACATTCAACAGCACATTGATGAAGCGTTGCCCACGTCGCGCTTGGCGTCGGTCAGTAACGTCAGCGCCGGGCACTTCCATGAACTGTTTCGTGAAGCGGCAGGCATGACTCCGGGGCAATACCTATTTACCGCGCGCATGAAGCGTGCCCGTCAGATGCTGCAGGACACGCGCCTTCCGTTGATCGAAATTGCCGAAAAAGTGGGCTTTTCCAGCCAAAGTGCATTAACCCACGCGTTTCGCCGTTTTTTTGGTGAAACCCCGGGGCAGGTGCGACGCAAAATGTCGGCGAAGAAATAATCGCAGAACATGCCGCTATCTGCGGTGAACATCTACAAATTATCGAGGATTGTCATATTAACTTCATAAGCTTGGCGTAATTTCTTCACAAAAAGAAGGAACGTATCGCCGTTATGAATGACGTCATGACGCGGCTCTGGCACCATCCCGCTGCGCCGCGCTGTTACACCCTCGTGAGCTTGCTTTTGTGTGTCGGGCTGATGGCTTGGTTGCAAGCACCAACACTCACCATGCCCCAAACTCTGGCTTTTAATCAGCTATCCTGTTCCGCGGTGCACACCGAACAACGCGCCGACCCAGCGCTGCCCAATTTAACCATATTGATCCCGGCGCACGTCATGGCAAGACCGCTGCTGTCAACGCTGTGCAGTGATCCTATGCTCAATCACCGCTTTCGTGATGTGACCGTGCAGTGGTTGCCACGTGGTGAACTAACGCCACGCATGATCTATCAGCAGGATTTTGATGTGATGTGGGGGCGCGATTATCATCTGGCTGGATTGAGCCCAGACTATCAGCGTTACTATGAGACCCTGCTACCCATGCCTCGATATGATGCGCTGTGGTTTGCCCGCGAGCCCATCACACCGCAATTTCTTGCGACGCATCGTATCGGTCTGCTCAGTGATACCTTCAGTCGTTCTGGCTATCAGTTGCCGGTCCAAGTGCTGGCGCAACTGTCTATTGATATTCATGCTGCCCGTGTCACCCGTTATCCGTCGCGTCAGGCGATGCTTTCTGCGCTCACGAAGGGTGAGGTTGATGTCATTCCGGATACCAATTATAGCCCGCTGTATCAGGGCGATACGTTTTATCAAACGACGATCGCACAGGGTATTTCTGCTGGTGGCTGGTATGTCTCTCGCTCACTGCGCGATGAACCTGTGCTCCACCAATTGAAGTCTCATCTTCACCACGTATTGGCTGCTTTTTCCTCATGATGACGATTCCTTTTTTCCACCGAATGCAGATGGCTCAACTGCTCGGTTTGATTGTGTGTTATTTGCTTTTGTCTCTATTGTTCAGTGCAGTGCTGACTCAGGCTCGCTTGCAACGGGTCATTGATGGGCCGATCCAGTCGGCCCGTAACCAGATTTGGCAAGACAGCGCCGAATTGGGCGAGCAGGCTGAAACCCAAGCGCTGTTTGCGCTGCGAAGCCAAGAGGCGCTGAGCCATCTGCAATGGCGCAACCCGTTGCAAGTGCTGGCAACGTGCGGGTTCGAGTCTTCAAACTCAGCAACAAACGGGCTGCGATTCCCGATTACGCTTCAGCTGCCATCGCAGGGTGGGGCGCAGCGCCTTGCCATGCAGTGCGACGTGCAGTGGCTGCCATGGGGCAGTCTTGCGCTGTTGGCGGCGGGGCTGACTTCTCTATTGATGCGTTGGCGGCCGCAACCTCTCAGGCCGAGCGATCAGCGTCTGCTGCATCAGTTGTCTCAGCAAGGCGTCGATGCCAAGCTCTGGAAGCAAGCGCTGCAGCACTTTCGCGGCTCGGCGCCGAGCGCTGAACCTGATGGCAGTTATTTGCTGGCGGTGCTCGCAAGCCGTCAGTCTTCCTACACGATTGAAGACGCGGTTGAACAGCTCAATCAAGCCTCTCAGCCGTTGGCGCTCAAGTTCATCACTCATGACGGTCAAATCCAAGTGCGCCTGAATGCGTTGGTGATCCCTTTGTCGGTTACGCCGGCTATTTACTGGTTGTGGTACGCGCAGCGCCGCAAGTGCGAGAGCGATGATGGTTGGGTGAGCAATCCGCCTGCTAACCGTCCGGATGTGCGCAGTGCGCAAAATTTGATTGCGTTGATGGCGCAATTTGGGGGGCATGGCCGCGCGATCAGCGAGCTTAAACAACATGGTTTGCGAGCCAAAACCCTCGATCAGAACCGCAATAAAATCAAAGAAGCGCTGCTGGGTGTGGTTGGGGAGACGCTTACGGAAGCTTGCGGTTTTGAAAATGGCCGCAAAGATCAAAACGCACAGTTCTGCTACCGTTTAAAGATGTCTCCAAATCGGATTAATATTGCTATCGAAGGTTTTTAACTAATTGAAATTTATTGGAAATATTTTAAAGATATCTCTGTCTTGAGCCACTAAAAAGTTGTAACCGAAGCGTCATGTTTTTTCGCAAAAGTAACGTTCAGACCGCTCGAACACGGCGTTTGAGTGGAAGACAACACAGTGAAAAAACGGAACAATCATGAAGCAATTCTCAAAAGTCTGCCTGGCGATGGCAGCGTGTGGTGCCCTGACGCTTTCTAACCCATCTTTTGCGCTCAATATTCTGCTGACGAATGACGACAGTTGGGAGACCACCAACATTCAGGTGATGAAAAGTACGCTCGAAGCGGCGGGTCACGATGTGATTATGTCGGCGCCTTGTACCGGACAAAGTGGCAAAGGCGGCGCGATGACGTTCCTCAAACCTGTGTCGGTTGATGAGACCCAGTCGGCAGATCAGGAATATTGTGTCGGTGACACCGATACCTCGGTGGCGTTTTCCAGTTTCGCAGAAGGAACGCCGGTGATGGCGGCGATCTACGGGATTGATGTCGCCGCGCAGGCCGTGTGGGGACAGGATCCAGATCTGGTGATTTCGGGACCGAATGAAGGGAACAACCTTGGTTATATGAACAACAACTCCGGCACGCTTGGTGCGGCGATGATTTCACTCAGCCGTGGCATTCCGGCCATTGCGGTCAGCGCCAATTCCAATACCGTGTCAGACGCAGAGCAATCACAACTGGTGGCGAACGTGGTGGTTAAGATTGTCGCGCAGTTGGTGGCCAATCAACCTTCGGGCCAACCGCTATTGCCTGCTTACACTGGGTTGAACGTCAATACCCCGGAAGAGATGAACAGCACCATGGGCTACAAGTTTACCGATGTGGGCTGGAACGGCGGCGGTGCGCTGCTTAAATTCAGTGATGATTTGTCTACCGATTCTACTGCCCTGTATTACACCATGCAGAGCCTGATTGCGGGCGGCATGACTTCAGAAGAAGCGCAAGCGGCGGCAACGAGCGCCTTATCTGGTAAGCAAGGGCTGACTTTCACCACCGGTGACGCTGGTGACACCAGTGAAGATTCTGAAGGTATCGCGGTTAACGAAGGTTACATCACCATCAGTACCATTGATGGCAACGTGCAGGCGGCGCGCGGCAAAGTCGCGTTGGTTAGCCAGCGCTTGATTGGCTTGGAATAGGGAAGTGGTGATGAAACAGCAACAATGGATGATGGCACTGTGCTGTGTGTTTGCCTTGTGGGGGTGTAAACCCACCGACGACACCATACAAGTGGGGACGTATGAAGGTGTGGTGTGGCGTGATGACACGGTACCGCTCTCAGCGCAGATTGTGGTGCAGAATTCTACGACGTTACTGACGCTGTGGGATGAACGTGAGCATCAAGCTTCGTATGTGGGCAGCAGCAGTGAAGGTCTGCTGGTATTTTCGGCGGTAGCGTTAAGTTGCGAAATGAGCGCCGCTGCGCTGGCGTGCACCAACAGCAATGGTGAAACGACGTTGTCTCCGGTCTTTGCTGAGAGCGTTGATATTGCCAGCTTTGCTGGTACTTATCAGGCGCGTTACAACGACGCACTGCTGCAAATGAACATAGATGACAGCGGCGCACTTACCGTCAGTGGCGCAAGTTGTGAAAGCTCCGGCAGTCTGACCGCGACGACTGAGGTCAATGGCTTGGCGGACATGCAACTGACGGATAACCAATGCGCTGCAGCAGGGCATGTGAATCTGGTGACGCTGGAAACCGAGAACGAATCGCTGGTCAGCTTGAACATTCAGACCAGTAGCGAGACGTTTCCTCAAGTGTGGGTTCAGATGTAACCTCTTCTCCAAAATGAACGAAAGCTCCCAAATGAACGAAAGCCGCTGGGTAGCGGCTTTCGTGGGTGATCATGCTTCGTTGGCGATGATGCTTATGGGGCGGGACAGATCGTCTCGCTACAACGAACCTTTCTGATTCAACATACGGGTGGGCGGTGTTTCGCGTTTTGACAACGCTTGCGTCATGTCAATCACCACGCCGTGCGCTTGGTGGTAATGGCGGTGGACGCGCGGTGTCAGCTTGATGGTTAGCTCGTAAGGAATGGTGCCAACGTGGTTCGCGATGGTTTCAATGGGCAGGTTTTTCCCCCACATCTCTACCACATCTCCTACCTGATCGGTTGCATCTGGACCTAGGTCGACGGTGATCATATCCATAGAGACACGCCCGACAATAGGCACCAGCCGGCCATTGACAAAGACCGGCGTACCACTTGGTGCGCTGCGTGGGTATCCGTCGCCATACCCCATCGCAATCACACCGATGTGGGTATCTTGTTGCGCGTGCCAAGTTTCGCCATAGCCCACAGGGCGGCTGGCTTGATGTTTGCGCACGGCAATCAAACGGGTATTGAGTGTCATGACAGGCACCAGCGCGTGATCGCGGCCCGTGTGTTCGGCACTGGGTGAGATCCCAAACAGGGCGATGCCCGCACGGGCAACGTCGAATTGCGATTCTGGCCAAAACAAAATGCCAGCAGAGTTTGCGATAGTTTTCGGACCATCGTATTGCGCAGTCGCTTGATTGAAACAGGCCAATTGGCGCTGCGTGGTCGGATGGTTGATATCATCAGCGCAGCTAAAATGGCTGATGAACCCTAACTTTTCGCTCAGCTTGTGCGTACGTTCGATGCGCGACACATACTCGGGCACTTGAAAGGGCTGCACGCCCAAACGGTGCATGCCCGTATCGACTTTCAGCCATACATGAATTGGGTGTGCCAGCGTGCTGGTTTCGAGATCGTGTAGCTGTTCTTCACAATGAATGGTGGTGTCGAGTTTGAGCTCGGCGGCGCGTTTCAAATCGTCTGCACAAAAGCAGCCTTCCAACAACAAAATGGGTTGAGTGATGCCCGCTAGGCGCAGCTCCTCTGCTTCTTCTAAACGTGACACGGCAAAGCGATCAGCATCTGGCAGCGCGCTGGCCAGTTGCACGGCACCATGGCCATACGCGTCACCTTTGATGACCGCCACCACTTGTTGCGAACCGCTTAATGCTTTCAAGCGACGATAGTTGTGTTGGAGCGCGTTGAGATCAATGTGGGCTTGGGCGGTTATCATATGGCTTCCTGCGATTGATGTTGTCTTTAGAACATAACTCCTAGTTGCTGGCTATTATGTAGCAAATTCATTGCTTGTGTTAGTTATTTGTAGATTATGTAACTGTGATGTTGGTGTAATTCTGATTGATTATTCTGTTAAATTTATGTTGATCAATATGCTGTTCTTTGGATGGAATCGGTGCTTATATAAAATTCTAGTGATGGATGAAAAAAAGGAGTTTCATAAATTCCGTGCGGTGAGGCGTTGGCGAATGACGCTTCAACATCTTGGTCTAAGGTATTTGCGCCACTTCGCCGTCTTTTTGCGCAAGGCGAGCATCATTCGAACGTCGTTGGTGATTATTTGTTCTGAGCGAGCGGGCAATGGATCGATTGAATGAAATGAGCGTCGCTGGCGGGCATCGTTTTGTGGTGGGGGATTGGGCTTGAAGATAGTGAAATACGCTGTAAATTGAACATTTCATGAATTTATATAAACCCATGACGAGCACAGATTTGACGTGATTTTCTGCGTGAATTGATGAATGCAGACAAATATGTTGTCAATATGTCGCCTCGCAGCATGAGCGCCAACCTGCTTTGCGCCGCGTAGGTCGATGGAACGATGAGACACACCGGCATATCGCACGAGTAGGACCATCGTTTGGTTCGCGTGCGGCTTAAGGTATTATCGACAGCACACAGGATAAGGGGAAGGAATCGCACGTGGGCAGAAGTTTTTCGACACAAGATGTGAGAGCACAAGAAGGGTTTGCCTACTGGCAACACAACGTGGAACGAACCTTTGCCTCGCCCACCCACAACCGAATGTTGTCTGAGGAGGCGTTCCACGGCGAGCTAGATGTTAAAAGCTTAGGACGCAGCGCTTTGATCTCGCGCATTCGCTCGACACCGATTGAATATGGCGAGATGGACGACGTCGAATACAGCGACGATTATTTCATCTGTTTGTCGCTGTGTCCGTTGGCACGCTTGACGCAAGCTGGCGTGACATCAGAGCAGCACGCGGGCGATATCGTGATGTATGACAATCATCAGCCATTTCGTTACACGTTCCCTCAAGGTGACAACCAGATTGTCATTTCCGTGCCGCACGCTCTGGTGCGTGAACATATCAAGGATTGTGAGGCATGGTTGAATGTCACCTTAAAGCGGGATGCGCCGTTGGTCTCGTTTGTGGCCGCCATGCTTGAACAGGCTTGGTTGACCGAAGAGCAAGAAGAGGTGTTTGGTGACCAAATGTTGCGCGCCATTTTGATGATGCTGGGCACGGCGTTTCAGGCCGCGTCGGGTGACGCCAGCGCATTGGTGCAACGCGACAAGCGAAATAATTTGGCACTTGCGCAGCATTATATTGAGCAGCAGTTGGGCGATCCCGCGTTGAGTGTCGTATCGATTTCAAGCCATTTGCACATGTCGGCGCGCACGCTCAGTCGCTTGTTTGCCAAGCAGAATACGTCGGTGATGCGCTGGGTTTGGCTGCAACGATTAAAAGCGTGTCGTCGTATGTTGCTTACCCATCAAGAGATGGCCATCAGCGATATTGCCTATCAGCAGGGATTTTCAAATCTGCCTCATTTCAACAAACTGTTTAAGGAAAAATACGGCATGACGCCCTCACAAATGCGTGATTCAGCCGCCTAAATTGTCCGTATCAGCACATCGGTTGTCCGGCTCAGAATAACGCGTGCTCCCGCTGCGCTTGCATAATTCCTTGTATCGCACCGCACGCAGCTTTTGCCAAATCGTGACGTTCATCTCCGTAAAAACAAACAGCGCGTGTGGCTTTCATATTTATGCAAGGAGTCAAAATGAGCCAATCCAATACGTTGAGACTAATTTTTCCACAGTGGCAAGGGGGCAACAACGAACCCTATTTCTTGGGCGCGCAGTTGTTAAATTGGTTAGCGCCACAACATGACGGGCCGGTTGAAACTATCGACGTGGCGTTGCCGCAAGGCCAAACGCTGGCAGTGGTGGATGGGGTGCTGGCACGGCCGCAACTGATCCAACAACTCGAAGATGCTCAAGCAAAAATCCAGCGCCATCAACCCGAGCGCATTGTTGTGCTGGGCGGTGATTGCTTGGTCGACTTGGCCCCATTTGCCTACCTGAACGAGAAATATCAGGGCGATTTAGCCATTTTGTGGGTTGATGCGCATCCAGACATCATGACGCCGGCGCAGTTCAGTCATGCGCATGCGATGGTTCTGGGCAACCTGCTTGGCCTCGGCGACGCTCAATTTTGTAGTTACGTGGCAAAACCGGTGAACGCTCGCAATGTTTGCTATTTGGGGGTCAATGAGCCGACCAGTTGGGAAGCGCAACAAATGAACGCGTTGGGCTTAGCGAATGTTTCTCCGCAGCAACTGCAAGCAGAGGGGAGCCAGCCGTTGGTTGATTGGTTCCGTTCAACGGGCGCGAAGCATCTTGCCATTCACTTGGATTTGGATGTGCTTGATCCGAACTTGTTCCGTGCGTTGCTGTTCTCCAACGTGGCTGATGATCCGGCGTTATTCGATGGCGTGGCGAAAGGCAAACTGAGCATGACACAAGTGATTGACGCATTGACAGACATGGCGGGGGTGGCTGATGTGGTTGGGTTGGGTATCGCAGAACATCTGCCATGGGATGCTTTGGCGCTGAAAACCATGATGGCGCGCTTGCCTCTGTTGGGGAATAATTGCTCAAGCTAATGCGGTGTTTAGCATTCATTTAATAGGATGATAATTCCTGTTCCGAGAGGTGTGACAGCAGCACTGCGATCTCGCGCTTCAATCCCTTTTGGCGTGCTTCAAACCTTGGAATACAAGGGCTAAAGGCTATTGATAATCCACACAATTTGTGAGGTGAAACGAAGTTTCATTATGAAACGTATGTATCTTTCATGAAGTGTGGTTTGCGCAAAAGATTCCCCAAAAAATTCCTTTATAAACTCGGTTTTAGAAGGCGTGCACCGCGCCTTCGCTTAACTGACTTTTGTAAGGGAATATATGATCAGAAACATTCGCATCGGATTAAGAAGTGCCTTGGCGTTTGGTGTGCTAGGTGCTTGTACGCTGATATTGGGGTTATTCTCGGTTTCTCAGCTTTCTCGTCTCAACGACTCAACAGATCAACTGACATTACAACGCATGCCTGCCGTTGCGACGGTAGCCGATTTGCGTCGTGGTATTTTACGAACCCAAGTTGCGGTGAGTGAGCTTTCTGATGCTAAAACTCAGGCGCAGCAAAGTGCAATTCAAACGCGCATGAAAGCGATCATTAAAGATTACGATGCCGCTGAGCTAAAAATGTCGCAGTTGGCGAGTAATGAAGATTCCAGAAACATCTTGAAGGAAGTGACCTTATTGCATGGTCAGTTGACCGATGCGCTGCCACAACTGTTCACGCTGACCGAACAGGGCCTGCTGGACGCCTCTGTCCGTTATCGTGAAGATGTGGTTGTGCCACTGATCGACAAAATTGAAGCGGTGTTGGATCGTTACGCACAGTTTCAAATCAAGATGGTCAACATCGACAACGATGCCGCGACCGATACATACCTTGTGGCTCAAAAGCTGGTGTACATCGGCATTGCGCTGACCATTTTGGTGATTGTTGTTCTAGC
Source organism: Vibrio sp. CJQ_6 (assembly GCF_043106745.1). Lineage (NCBI taxonomy): Bacteria > Pseudomonadati > Pseudomonadota > Gammaproteobacteria > Vibrionales > Vibrionaceae > Vibrio > Vibrio sp. CJQ_6. The sequence continues at coordinate 573,999 of NZ_JBICMV010000028.1, forward strand.
ATACGTTTACAGCCGCAGCCTGATTGTACCTTTGAGCTATGCCGTGGAGGTGGCCAAGCGAATCGCTTCGGGAGATCTGACGCAGCAACTGTCTGACCCACACCGCGATGAAGCCGCGGATATGCTGCGCGCATTGGCCGACATGCAACAACAGCTTGCCAAAGCGATGTCGATGATCGGCGATTCTTCCACTCAGCTTGCCGCGACATCAGAAGAGTTGAGTGTGGTGACGCATCAATCCTCCGTGATTGTGACCCAGCAAAGCGATCAATTGAGCTTGGCTGCAACGGCCGTCAGCGAATTGACTTCGGCGATTGAAGAAGTCGCTCGGACCGCTAGCGCGACCAGTGCGAACGCGGAAGTAATGGACGATAAAACGCAGATCGGCAAATCGAAAATCGTAGAAACGATCAGCGCGCTAGAACTGCTGAAAATGGACATGCAAGATGCGGAAAACAGCGTGTTGGCGCTCTCCGATAACGTAGCCAATATCAGCACCGTGCTGGACGTGATTCGTGCCATTGCTGAACAAACCAACTTGTTGGCACTGAACGCAGCGATTGAAGCGGCGCGCGCCGGAGAAAATGGTCGTGGCTTTGCGGTGGTGGCAGACGAAGTGCGTGCACTGGCTCACCGGACGCAACAATCCACAGCGGATATTGAAACCATGATTACCGCCGTGAGCTCGGAAACTCGCCAGACTGTGAGCAAAATGGGACACAGCAATGAGCTGGCCAACTCAACCTTAACGGTGGCGAACGATGCCAGCGTGGCATTCGAAGAAATTTCGGTGTTGGTGAGTGAAATCAACGGCCAGAATGCGACCGTCGCCAGCGCTGCTGAAGAGCAAGCTGTCGTGGCACGGGAAGTGGATGAAAACTTGGTGCAGATTAAAGATCTGTCGGTGCAGACCTCTGCGGGGGCGGATCAAACCAAAGCGTCCAGTGAAGAGCTGGCCACTTTGGCCGAGCACCTGAACGAGCTGGTGAGCCGCTTTAAAATTGCTTAATGTGTCCGCCTTGTCTCTCTGACATTCTCTCTAAAAGCGGTGGCCTCGCTGCATTTTTCGGGGGAATGAATGAGTCAAAAAAAGCCGCTGATTGTTCAGCGGCTTTGTCTTTTTTGCCTTCGTTGTTTTACTGCGTTATTGTTCCACGACTCTGTCTTTCACTGCTCGGTATTTCACCGTTTTGTTCTTCTCCGTTTTGCATTTTAGCGCTTTATATTTCACCGCTCAGCGTTTCACAGTAATGCTTTGAAACGCTGAGCGGCTTCGTGTTGACGGTAGGCGAGACGTCAGGCGATGTCTGCTTCTCGCAGCGCTTTAATGTCTTTTGAGGGTGGCGCACCAAACAGGCGACTGTATTCTCGGCTGAATTGGGAAGGGCTTTCATAGCCGACGCGGAATGTGGTCGCCATCGCATCGAGATTTTCAGTCAACATTAAACGACGAGCTTCACTCAACCGCAGTTTCTTTTGAAATTGCAGCGGTGTCATCGATGTCATGGTACGAAAGTGGGTGTAAAACGCTGACTTGCTCATTCCGGTGTAAGAGGCCAGCTCACTGACGCTGAGCGGTTTGACGAAGTTGTGTTTCAACCAATCAATCGCTTTAGAAATTTGATGGCTGTGGCTGCCCGCGGTCACGATCTGGTTGAGACGTGCGCCTTGTTCGGAGGTGAGCAGGCGATAAAAAATCTCGCGCTTAATCACTGGCGCGAGAATCTTGATGCTCGCTGGGTCATCCTGTAGTGCCATCAGGCGCACAAACGCATCCAATAAGGGTTCCGACAATTCCCCTACCGCAATGCCTTTTTGTGCCTCTTTACTGTGCGGAAAGGCGAGTTCGCTTTCGACGATCAATTGCGAGATCTCATGCAAGTCGATTTCCATCACCAACCCTAGGTACGGCGTCTCTTCTGTGGCTTCAATGATATTGGCGATGATGGGGAGATCAACGGATGAGATCAAAAAATGATTGGCATCGTAAACAAAGTTTTCTTCGCCGAGTAGGACTCGTTTTTTCCCTTGAGCAATCAAGCAGATACTGGATTTATGCGTATAGCTGGTTGGTGGCGTCGGGGTGTTCCAATGGCTCAGTCGTACACCGGGAATTTCCGTATCAAACTGATTGGTGTTGTGAGTCCATTTGTCGATTTGGCGAGCAAAAGTTTCGATAGTTTTTGCCATGGGATTGGGTTCTTTCATTGCGGCTCCCGAGATGACCTTGGCGGTCTTTGGCGCGAATTGAATGCTGTAGTTATAACATCAAATCACTTCATGTAAAGAATATCAGGCAATCCCCTTGGCCGGTCAGAATGCCAGCGATGCCTCACCTGTCTAGCGTGTTGATTCGGTCAAGGCGTGATGCTTTCAATAATATTAATTATTTATCAACGTATTAAGTTTATTGCACTCTTGTGGTAGCGGTGGTTTTTTGGTCATTCATTTTCCCATGGCTTGAATATTGATTGGAGGAATGGGCAAGAAATAGCGTTGAATAGGCTAACGTGAAGTCACGAAGAAGGCGTAAATTAGCCTCACGGTTTGGCGAGACACACATCGCTTGCGTTGCTTCTCTCAAACCGATGCCGTGTTTTACCTGCCATACCGGAGATGCCGATGAACCATCCAACTGAACAAGCATTAACAAATCAAGAACGCGCCATACTGCCGATCGCGGCGTTTACCGCCAGCGGGCAGATCGAGTGCCTCAAAAACAGTCTTGAACACGGGTTGGATGCGGGGCTGACGGTCAATGCCATCAAAGCCATTTTAGTTCAGCTTTATGCATACGCAGGATTTCCACGCAGCTTGAACGGATTAGGGGCGTTCATGGCTGTGCTGGAATCACGCAAACAACGCAGCATTGTGGATGAAAACGGCGAAGACGGCTTGGCGATGGTTCCAGGCGACAGCTTGGCCGTGGGCACGCGTCATCAAACGCAACTGGTGGGTCAAGCGGTCACGGGTGCATTGTTTGAGTTTGCACCGGCAATTGATGCGTATTTAAAAGCCCACTTGTTTGGCGACATCTTTCAAAGCGACGTATTGAGCTGGAAAGAGCGCGAATTGGCGACGATTGCTGCGTTGGCAAATATGAGTGGCGTGAATGCCCAGCTTCAAGCGCACTATGGCATTGCGATGAACAATGGTGTGACAACGAAGCAACTTGACGAATTTATCGATGTGATTCGCGATACATGCGGAGAACGGGTTGCTGCAAATGCTGCCGACGTGCTCAACGCGGTACGACATTAAACCCGGTATCCCACGCAGATGCGATGAACACAACAAAGAATGATTGGAGTTTACGATGAGTCATGAAGCAAAAACATTGATCCCAGAAGAACTGAAAGCCGGCAATTTTAACGGCAAAGGCATTTTTGATTTTGGTGAAGAGAACGTGGCGTATGCCGACTACTTTACGGGCACCAGCTACCTTGCTTTGCTGAATATCCCGGGGGTGGTTGTGGCCAATGTGACCTTTGAACCGGGTTGCCGTAATTTCTGGCATATTCATCACAAAGGCGGCCAAATCTTGCTGGCGACCGGTGGGCGCGGTTGGTATCAAGAAGCTGGTCAACCGGCACAAGAACTGAACCCTGGCGATGTGGTTCACATTGCACCGGGTACGAAACACTGGCACGGCGCGGCCAAAGACAGCTGGTTTGCTCATGTTGCGGTAGAAATCCCAGCGGAAGGTGCCAGCAACGAATGGTGCGCTCCCGTTTCTGATGAAGAATACAACGAACTGTAAGCGTTAAATCCACATCCCAGCGCCAGCATCCGCCTGGCGCTTTTCTTTCCTAACCCTCGCTAAGCTCAGGTTAATTATGAAAAACGTCATTCAGACTCAAGAGAAAATCTCCGACCGTTTCTACGAAGGCGAACGCCCTTTGTATGCCGCGAGCAACACCTTTTTGCACAAGGTGCGTTTCTATCCGGGCGAATCGGCGATGAAGCACACCCACCACATGACAGCGATGCAGTGCGAATTCATGGGCAAATACCCATTCTGGCACAGCAACCACGTTTTGTTGGAACAAAGTCTGTTCACCGTCTACGCGCGTGCCGCGATTTGGTATACCGACCATCTGACTATGAAAAACTGCGTGGTGGAAGCGCCTAAAATGTTCCGTCGCGTTTCCCATTTACATATCGAAAACTCGCGCTTCCCCAATGCCGGTGAAACGTTGTGGATGTGCCATGATGTGACACTCAACAATGTTGAAATGCGTGGCGCCGATTACGTGTTCATGAACTGTGAAAATGTCGAGATCGACGGTTTTAAATTGCAGGGCAACTACTCATTCCAAGATGCCAAAAACGTCACGATTCGTAACGCATATCTAGATTCAAAAGATGCATTCTGGGGTTCTGAAAACATCACGGTGTACGACAGTGTGCTTGATGGTGAGTACTTGGGCTGGCATTCGAAAAATCTGCGCTTGGTGAATTGCACTATTCGCGGTGAACAACCTTTGTGTTATGCGCAGGATTTGGTGATGGAAAATTGCGTGATGGAAGAGACCGATCTCTGTTTTGAGTATGCCACGCTGCACGCGGAGATCGTTTCTGACATTATGAGCGTGAAGAACCCTTTGTCGGGTTACATCAAAGCACGTTCGATCGGCGACATCATCATTGATGAACATAGCCGCGATCCAAAGGCGTGTATTATCGAAACGCAAACCAAGGCAGGCGCAGAATGAACACATTCGATTTTGATGCCATCATCAATCGACACCACACCGGTAGCGCTAAATGGGACAGTCCCCATGATGAGTCGGTGTTACCGATGTGGGTTGCAGACATGGATTTTCGCACTGCTCCGCCCATCATTGATGCGCTGCAACGCCGAGTCGCCCATGGCATCTTTGGGTACGCCAGTGTGCCAGATGCGTATTTTCAGGCGGTGATTGACTGGTTTACGCGTCGTCACGGATTTGCGATGCAGCGTGAATGGATTTTATATACCTCCGGTGTTGTGCCTGCGTTATCGGCGATATTAAAAGCAGTGACACAACCGGGCGATGGTGTGATCGTGCAAACGCCCGCGTACAACTGCTTTTTCAGTTCAGTGCGTAACATGCAGTGCCAGTTGGTGGAGAATCCGCTCATTAATCGTGATGGTTTTTATGAAATGGATTTTGATCATCTGGAGAAAGTGGCTGCGCAACCCCACGTAACGGCGATGATTTTGTGTAATCCGCACAATCCGGTTGGCCGTGCGTGGCGTGAGCAAGAGCTGCGACGTGTGGGGGAGATCTGCTTTCAACATGGTGTGATGGTGATCAGTGATGAAATTCATTGCGACCTGATGTTCCCGGGGCAAACGCATCAACCGTTTGCAGCATTGGGGGAGGAATTTCTGCGTCACAGTGTCACGACTCATTCACCAAGCAAGTCATTCAATATTGCTGGGCTGCAAATTGCCAATATCATCGCAGCGGATGATCGTATCAGAGCCAGTGTGGATCGCGCGCTTAATATTCACGAAGTGTGTGATGTGAACCCGCTTGGTGTCACCGCATTGATCGCGGCCTACAACGACAGTGAAGCTTGGTTGGATGCGCTGACTGGGTATTTGCATCAGAACTACGAACTGGTACGCGATTTTATCGCCACGCATTTACCGAAGCTTCAACTGACTCAGCAACAAGCGACTTACCTAGCGTGGATTGATTGTCGCAGCCTCGCAATGAGCTCAACACAACTGACGGAAAGACTACGCCGAGAAGGTAAACTGATGCTCAATGCGGGCACGGTGTATGGCGACGCCGGTGAGGGGTATTTGCGCCTCAATATGGCCTGCCCACGTGAGCAATTGATGGATGGACTGAACCGACTGCGCGCAGTGATCAGCCAATTGAACTAGGTGACATTGAATGAGAAAACGCTCACGTTTATTGTGATTTGGGTTGTTTCTACTCAGTACATTGACAATCAAAACGGCGAGCGCGAACATTGCGCTCGGCCAAGGAGAACACAGCATGAAGATCCGTTTCGTGTTTGACGATCGCACCGTGACCGCAACACTCAACGATTCACCCTCGACGCAGGATTTCCTTCGTCAACTGCCGTTGAGCTTTGAACTGGAAGATTACGCGCGTACGGAGAAAATTGCCGATTTGCCCCTTAAACTCACCACCCAAGGCGCGGCATCGGGTACCGCATCTAAAGCAGGTGACATTGCCTATTACGCGCCGTGGGGAAACTTAGTCATCTTCTACAAAGATTTTGGTTATGCTTCCGGGTTGATCCATTTAGGTCAACTGGATGGTGGTATGGATCGCTTGACCAGTAACGGCTCAATGAGTGTCACTATCGAACGAGCCGATTAAGGGCACGATGGTATCGGCTTTCAATCGATAGGCACGAAAATCAACTTGACGCAATGACGGCAAGTTGGTTAAGGTTTCGCCATCATTTCTTTCGGAGTTTACGCCAATATGAACAACTAAACCTGTCATCCATGTTTGATTTTATTTTTGGATTCAAAGGGTTAGTAGGCGTAGCTCACTTTCCGACATTGCTTGTCATTGCGCGCATCGATTGATGTGCTCAACCGCATTCCGCTACGGCTATTGCCCCTGTCACACAGGAGGCAAACGATGCCATTTATACAAGCCACTCAAATTAGCTATCAATTCGATAACGGCGACACGCTGTTTCAATCCATCTCGTGTTCTATGACTCAACGCCGTGTGGGGTTGGTCGGGCGAAACGGGGTTGGGAAATCGCTGTTCGCTGCTTTACTATGCGGTGAACGTCAACCTTCAACGGGCCACGTCGTTCGGCCCAATTCGGTCGCGATTTATCGTCAACTGCCGTCTGAATTACGGTCAGGCACTTGCACGATTGCGGAGTTTCTCGGGCTGCAAGCTGTTCTTGATGCGCTCAAACAAATTGAATCGGGTGATTGCTCTCAACATGGGTTTGATATCGTGGGAGATGCGTGGGATCTGCCTGCGAAACTGAACCAACAACTGGTTGCCATGAACTTGCCACCCGATCCAGCCTTTTTATGCGCCAAACTCAGTGGTGGGCAACTTGCTCGGCTTCAATTGTGGCAACTGCTCACGAGCGACGCAGCGCTGCTGATCCTTGATGAGCCATCGAACCACCTTGACACTCAAGCCAAGCAGTGGCTGGTGGACACTATGCGAACGTTTTCGGGCGCCATTTTACTGATTAGTCACGACCGTCAGTTGTTGCGTGATATGGACGAAATCTGGGAATTGTCTGGCCTTGGCTTGCGCGTGTTCGGCGGTCATTACGAGAAGTATGCCGAACAAAAGCGTAGTGAGGTGCAGGCGGTTGAGCGTCAGTTGGCTTGCGTGAGCAAGCAGCAAAAACAACTCGAAGCGCAGGCGCAGCGAAACCGTGAAAAGGCAGAGCAACGAGCCGCGCAAGGAAACAAATTGCGCAAAGCGGGCAGTCAGGCCACCATTTTGCTCGATGGTAAAAAAGATAAAGCAACAGCGCGAGCGGCCAATCGCCGCCAGAATGAAGAGCGACGGCAAAGCGATTTGCACGCCAAAGCGCAGCGGTTACAGGCGCGAAAGGAGCAACTGAAAGGCCAAACACTCTATTTGACCGGACATTCGCCACAACCCCGCAACGTGATCACGCTTATCGGCGCCGAGTTGATGTTTGGCAACGTGCCCCCTCAAACATTTACGTTGCATGCGAACGACAAAGTTCACCTGACTGGCCGCAATGGTTGCGGCAAATCCAGGTTACTCAAAACCTTATTGGGTGACCTCCCGCTGGCAAGCGGTGAGTTGCGATTAAATACCGCGTTGTATTACCTCGACCAACATTTTGGTGCAGTTCGTGACGAGTTGTCGGTGTTAGACAACCTGCTGCAACAGTGCGCGGGAATGAAAGAAGGTGATGCGCGTACCGTGTTGGCCGGCATCGGCTTTCGTCATGATCGTGTTTTTTGTCAAGGCAATGTACTGAGTGGTGGCGAGAAGATGAAACTCACGATGCTCATTGCCAGCCATCAGCCCACGCAACCATTTCTGTTGCTGGATGAGCCGGATAACCATCTTGACCTTGATTCCAAACACATGCTGGCACAAGCGCTACAACACTACGCCGGCGGCTTTATTCTGATTAGCCATGACGCAACGTTTGCCCAAGAATCGGGTGTACAACGCGAGATTGTGATGACGTCATTGAGTGAAAGCAGGTCGATTTGAGCGGGTGTATTCATGCACGATTAGTTATACGCCTCAAATATTCAACGTCGCGGCTCAAATCGCCAATGGACGTTTAGCGTATGCAATCATCTAATTTTAGGTTGCATCGCTTTTCGTTAAGTTACCGCAGGATTGAGGTCGGTATTGTGAGATACACTATGCAGGTGATTGCAACTGTATGGCTTTGGTTCTGGACAAGGCGTGGCGGTAGCGTGCCTAAAATCAGGCACTCATACCATCAAACATACCGTTAAGCATGCCGTTAAACATTGGGCGATGTGTTGCCAATGAACAAGTTGGATAATGGACTTCTGACACCGCTGGCTCCGCGTTCGATCACATGCGTGTAAATTTGTGTTGTTTTGACATCAGAATGGCCCAGTTGCTCTTGCACAGTTCGAATGTCAGCCCCCGCTTCGAGTAAGTGTGTGGCAAATGAGTGCCGTAAGGTATGACACGACAACGGCTTCGCAATTTCAGCGGCGAAACGTGCTTTGATTATCGTCTTTTGCAGTGTGGTTTCATGTAGATGATGGCGATACCAACCCGCTTCGTCGCCATATCGACACAACTGTTTGGCTGGAAAGAGGAATTGCCATTCCAAGCTCTTCGACGCAGACGGATATTTCTCGGCGAGTCGGTTTGGCATTTGGACGCCATCATAATTTGGGTTCAGTTGATCTTGAGTATATAAATGCTTCACGGTCTCGATTTGAAAGCGAAGTAGGGGATGAAGCTCTTTCGCCAGTGTGACGATGCGGCTCTTTCCGCCCTTGCTTTGCCAGACCCTGATGGCGCCATAGTCGAAATCAATATCTTTAACTCGTAACCTGATGGTTTCCATCAAACGTAACCCGGAACCATACATCAATTGATAAGGCAGTAATGTCTGAGCTGGAATGGCCGCGAACAGCTTTTTGATCTCCGTTGGTGTGAGAACAACTGGCAGTTTCCGCTGCTTTTTCGAATGGCGGAAGCGCAAATCGATGTCGAGCGGCTTTTTCAAAAACTCTTTATAGAGAAATACCAAAGCGTTCAGCGCTAAGTTTTGGGTCGATGCCGCAACTTGTTTGCTGACCACTAGATCCGATAAGAAGGCTTCGACATCGCGGTTGCCAAGTTTGTTTGGATGTTGGTTACCATGAAAACGAATGTATTGAACCACCCAGTACAAATAACTTTCAATCGTTTTACGCGCGTAGTGACGTACTTGCATGAACTCAGTCAAACTGGTCAAAAACGGTGATTTCATCTTTATCTCGAATACTGTTTTAATATACAGTTTATTGTAATCCGACGCGGAAAGGATATTAAATAGACAAAGGCAGCATTTCGTGACTTGTGCAATCCAAAATCAAACTTCTCTCATGCTTGGTTTGTTGGGGGATACGAATGATTTACGAAGTTTGGAAAGCGTAACCTATATAGACAAGTTCGGGGTGAAGCTGTCTGTATAATAATTGTTATGTAGCTTTATAAATTTTAGTGTTTATATCCAGTTGTCTCTGGCAAATGGTTCGCGGATAGTTCATCTATCGCAAGGTGTGGCGAGCATTATGTTATCGAAACGTCTGCGTGCAATGTCGGTTCTGTTCGTTAGGTTTTCCCTACACAAAAGCGATCTTTGTCGCTGGTCGTTTGAATCCAAGGGCGCTGGCCGTTTTGCCTACTCAATTTCGTGAACCACTTTGGGCAATTTGGCTACAACAAGATTTGCTGTTTGTTCGGCTTTTCTTGGGTGGTAAATTGAATCTGAAAGTCAGGCTACATAACAAAGCGTTCAAGCGGGACTCATGCCGCGTGGCATTTTTGGTTTGCGGTGAGTTTTGTGGCGACAGTGGTCTGCGGAAGGTTGGTTTATGCGGCATTCGCCCCTTAACGCGGCGTTATATAGCTTTATAAACTTTGATGTTTATATCCAGTTGTCTCTGGCAAATGGTTCGCGGATAGTTCATTTATCGCAAGATGTGGCTAGCATAATGTTATCGAAACGTCTGTGTGCAATGTCGGTTCCGTTCGTTAGGTTTTCCCTACACAAAAGCGATCTTTGTCGCTGGTCGATTTGAATCTCCGGGCGCTGGTCTTTTTGTCTACCCAATTTCGTGAACTACTTCGGGTAATTTGGCTGCGGCAAGATTCGCTGCTTGTTCAGCTTTTCTTGGGTGGTAAATTGAAGCTGAAAGGCAGGCTATATAACAAAGCGTTCAAGCGGGACTTGGCACGCGTGGCATTTTTGGTTTGCAGCTTGTTTAGTGATTAAGGCCGTAATGCGGTCACGTTTGTAGTGCGTGCCTACGCCCCTTAACGCGGCGTTAGGGCTCAGCGTTAAGTTTAAAATTTTGGGGTACTTGTAATTGTGAATGAGTTTTTATCGAAGGACACAGCATCCTTTTTGAATGGTATAGCTAATCTGGCGTTGTTGGTTAGCCTAGTTGTTGGTGCTGCTTCCACCGCTGTTGTCATTTGGACTGGTAACATTAAAGAGTTTTATCTTACCCAAGAGCTTTCCGATGCACACTTAAAAGCGGAGACTGCTAAGGAAAATGCTGCTGTAGCAAGCGTTGAAGCTGCTATAAATAAGAAAAAAGTCGAACAGTTGAATTTAGAGGCAAGTATTGCGAAAAAGGAGTTAGCTGAAACACAAATTCGTCTTGTTAAAATGCAGGAGATGAGAAGGCTACCGAAAGATACAGCAGACCAATTATGCGAATTTATAAAGCTAAGCCAGTTAAGCTTGGAACGAGAGTATAACCTTCGTGTCTTTTCTGTTGCTGATTCTGAGTCTCAAATGTTTGCTATGGATTTCTTAAGTTTATTTAAATCGTGTGGAGTAAATATTTACCCAACTCCTGGCGGTACTGTTCCAAACGAAATCATACAACTTGAGCCAAACGATACGGGGTTGGAGCTTGTAATCAATAGTAACAAGCCAGAGCAACCTTTTAGTGAGTTGCTTTTAAAGATGCAAAGTTTAGGGATTCAGGGAAGTATCCGTATTGACTCTTCACTTGACCCTAAATCCGCTCGTATAAATATTCTACGAAAGCCAAGTAGTTAAATCCAAGAGCCCTAACAAACTGTTTAAGAGTGATTCGCAACGCGTGGCATTTTTACTATGCGTTGCGTTTAGTGTTTAAGGTGGTATGCGGTAGCTTTGGTGTTGCGTTGCTCACACCTTAACAGGGCGTTATGAATAAAGAGAGACAGTATTAGTGACCGAAAAAAGAAAAAAGCCTTCTGATCCAGATGTAGCGCAACTACTTGTCGCAACTCGTAGGAGGTGTTGTTTATGCTATTTTTTGGAAAATGATGAACGCCGGAAAAAAGTTCAAATTGCTCATATTAACCAAAAGCGTAGTGATTCAGATGTGTCCAATTTAGTTCCATTATGCCTAGATCACCACGATGAATATGACTCAAAGACGAGGCAATCCAAAAATATAACTGTACATGAACTTAAAATGTACAAAGAGATGCTTATAAAGAAACTTTCAAGTGAAGAGCCCCAAAAAGAAGCGGTATACGTCGTTGAGCAAAGGGTGCCCGATATGAGTTCTTCAATATTCTATGACTATGGGAATTTATATTTCGACATTTGTATTGCGTTACTTAAGTATGACCCAGTAGGAATAAATTTTGGCGTCAATCCAGATGAGTACGCACCGGAGGTACATCAAATAATAGCAAGATTACAAGATAACCCTAATGGGCTTGCTACATTTCAAATATGTAAAGATGTATTTGTTGACTTGCTTGATGAGGAAATAGTTGAAGGTGTGGATTTTAGTGAGATTGCTGACTATATAGAAAGGCGTTGGGAACGTTTTCTAGAAAATAATAACGTATATGAGTAATTTATTCATAACAAACAATTTAAGAGTGATTCGGCACGCGTGGCATTTTTACTATGCGTTGGTTTTAGTGTTTAAGGTGGTATGCGGTGGCATCGGTATTGCGTGCCTCACACCTTAATTGGGCGTTAGGCAATAATTTATAAATGGTAGTTAGGTTTAGTCATGTCAAAAGAAAAGCTAAAAAATCAGTGTATATCATGTAATCAGACTACGTGGCATCAAGTAGAGGGAAGGCACCAGTTTCAATCGAACCCTGATTATGATTACCACTACATGATTGAACACTTAATAGTTAAATGTTGTGGTTGCGAGTCTGTTTCATTTGTATTGCGAGAGCATGATATTGAGCTTGCATATCTTGATGATGAGGATGAATGGATTGTTCCTATTACTACCGAAACCTTTCCCAAGAAGAATAAAGGGACGTTACTCAATAAATCAATGCCTGACATAGTTCAGAACATTTATAGAGAGTCATGTAACGCATATCGTGATGGTGCGTTAACTTTAGCTAGTATAGGCTTTAGAGCAACGATTGAAGCCGTCTGTAATGAGCAAAATATCGCGGGAAAAGAGTTAAGTACAAGAATCAACAACCTAGCTAGCAAAGGGCTGATATCGAAAAAAGACTCTGCACGTCTTCATTCTATAAGGTTCTTAGGTAATGATGCCGCTCATGATATTAAAACTCCTGATAGTTCATCACTAGATGCAGCTCTAATAATAGTAGAACACTTGCTTACAACATTATATGTTCTAGATAGCGAATCAAAAGGCAAGTTAGAAGAAATTATTGAGGACTTTGACTTGTTAATTGAGCTTTTAGATAGAAAGTTATCTGAGTTTAAAAAAGGGGAAGAACTTCCTCTTCAAAAAATATTGGGTAAAGATATTAGAAGAATTAGTGGTAATATCAAGAGTGTCGAAAAAGAACTCAACGCTAGAATAGGTAAAAAACAATACCAAAAATTAAGTTTTGGCAAGGTAGGGAAATACCAAGGCTCTAAGGATGACTTACAGCATTACATTATTGCCTAACAAACTGTTTAAGAGTGATTCGCAACGCGTGGCATTTTCGCTATGCGTTGCGTTTAGTGTTTAAGATGGTATGCGGCGGCATCGGTATTGCGTTGCTCACACCTTAACAGGGCGTTATATAGCTTTATAAATTTTGGTGTTTATATCCAGTTGTCTCTGGCAAATGGTTCGCGGATGGTTCATTTATCGCAAGGTGTGGCGAGCATTATCTTATCGAAACGTCTGTGTGCAATGTTGCTTCCGTTCGTTAGGTTTTTCCTACTTAAAAGCGATCGTTGTCGCTGATCGATTTGAATCCACGGTCGCTGGCCGTTTTATCTGTCAAAGTTCGTGAACCATTTCAGGTAATTTGTCTGCGGTAAGATTTGTTGCTTGTTCGGCTTCTCTTAGGTGGTAAATTGAAGCTGAAAGGCAGGCTATATAACAAAGCGTTCAAGCGGGACTCATGCCGCGTGGCATTTTGGGTTTGCGGTGAGTTTTGGTGGTGTAAGTGGTCTGCGGAAGGTTGGTATATGCGGTATTCGCCCCTTAACGCGGCGTTATGAGGCATATGGATATTCAATTAATACAAATAGAAAGTGATGAGTTTCAAAGTCTATTTTCTGTTGTGAAACAGGGGATTTATTCGCATGTCGATGCCGTCTTTGGTTGGTGTGACGAGTTTCAGTCCAATCGTTTAAAAATTGACTATGAGCCGCATTGGTTTCACTGGGTTTATCTAAATAACACACAAGTTGGAATGCTATGCTTCAAGCCTTACGACAATGCACTTCATGTACATTTACTTATTGTGTTTCCAGAATTTCAAAATCAAAAACTGGGTGAAAGGGTCATGAATATGGTTCAAGAAATAGCGCGAGAGCAAGGGCGTAGTTACGTAACCTTATCAAGCTTTACTCGAAATGAGTCAGCGGTAAAGTTTTATAAATCTCTTGGATATGAGGTGACTGAAAGCGATGAAAACTTCCTTTCTCTGTCGCTTCGAGTTGCCTCATAACAAAGCGTTTAAGGCAGATTCGCAACGCATGGCATTCTTGGTTCAAATTGAGTTTTGTGTTTACGGTGTAATGGTTCAGGTTAGGTGTAGGCGTCGCTCACTACTTAACGCGGCGTTAGCATGCTTCGTACAAAATCATAGATGACATTAGATGGGATCGTAACCTACGTTTTAAGAGTATGAGCACTCAGAGGCTAGGGCTATGTTTGAACATCAGAAGAAATATGAAGCATTTATTCGTGAGCAAGGCGTAGGGCAAAATGACAAAGTGGCTGATTCTTGTAAGTCTTATGTTTCCTACTTAAATGGCGTGGAGAAGCATGCAAATATAAGAATTAACTCAAAAAATCTGGCAAGCGAAAACGATATTTCGGGTATTGTCGCGAAGCTTCATGAGTCGCATGAAATATCTGATAGAACTATCGGCAACTACGTGTCTGCTATGAGGCAGTATGTGAGGATGGTGAATCAATCAGCCCCACATGCTAACAAACTGCTTAAGAGTGATTCGCCACGCTCGGCAGTTTTAACTCCCCATACTTTTGTGATTATGGTGGTGATTTTTATTATGGTGCTAATGTGGCTCACACCTTAGCAGGGCGTTAGGTTTCTCCGCGGGAAACATCTAATTCGAGGATTTTGGATCATGGATTATGAAACGAAGCTACAACTTGCTCACAAAGAATTAAATGACAAAGGTGTTTGGAAGTCGAACTACAATCCACCAGTTGTAAAGTGGCTACGTAAACTTGGAATGTGTTTTCCGCCACCTTGTTACCAAAGCTATTTTGCAAACGTTATGCTTTGTGTTGCTTTCTTCGCTCCTGTATGGGGAATTTTTCAATGGTTTCTCGTGTGGAACGAGCTAGGTAAACCAGTATTAGAAGCAGTTTTCATCTCGTTACTTGCTGGCACTTTGTTTGGCTTGGTTATGGCAACTTTTTTCTACATTAGGCGTAAGCAATTAAATCTAACAGATTGGGGTTCATTGGGGGAATAAGCCCGAAACCTAACAAAGCGTTAAAGAGGGATTCGTGCCCCGTGGCATTTTTGGTATGCAGTGAATTTTGGTGGTGAAAGTGGTCTGCGGAAACTTGGTTTATGCGGCACTCACCCCTTAACGCAGCGTTAGGCATCAATATGCGATTCACTTGTATCTGGTTGTTCTCTGAAAAACAAAGCCAAGGTAGTATGATGAACAAAGTTCGTTAATCATGGGAATACATGATGAATATAGTGAAAGTAAACAATACCAATGCTCATGTTTATGCCAACCTTTACCAAGCGTATGGTGCTGAATTCTCTAGAATCATAGATGATAAGCCTGATGAGAATGGGCTGTTCGAGATTTATCCTCAGCTAAATGGAACAGTCACAGGCTACTTACTCTACATTGATGGACTTCCTGCTGCTTTGACAGCAATCGACGAGAAGTCAACAAAAGAATTCGAAATTTGCGATTTTTATGTTTTACCTTGCTTCCGCAAAAACAAAGTGGGTAAACATTTCATTTTCAGTTTGTTTGAACAACTCGGTGGTTCATGGGAAATCAAGCAGGTCGCTGGTGCCGATCATGCTATCAGTTTCTGGCGTGATGTAGTTGGGGATTACACGTCTGAAAACTATATTGAAGATGTATATGAAGACCACAAGTGGGGAACAGTGACAAGGCAATGTTTCTCGCACGATAAAAATGCCTAACAAAGCATTTAAGAGTGATTCGCAACGCTTGGCAGTTTCGCTTCGCTCAAGTATAGCCAAGCGCCGCTCACACCTTAATGCGGCGTTAAATATACAAGGAGAAACTATGGCATCATTAGATTTTGAAGTTGAAAAGCAAAAGTTTAGAGAGTTCTATAACGATAATCACGATGTTTTAGAAAAAGCTAAAGATAGTTTTGTGAGTATTATTAACTCAATCTTAGTGACGGAAGGTATTTCCATATCACTTGTGTCAGGACGAGTTAAAGACCGAGAAGAGTGCATCAAAAAGTTTTCACGCAAATATCAGGCGAAGCTTGAGGAAAGTGAAACTAGTTATGAAATAAAAGATTACATCACAGATGTCCTTGGCTTGAGAGTTGTCTGCTTATATGAAAAGGATATAATTAAAGTAAGAGATATGTAGTGGTCAACTAAAATTGGCCACAGTTTTAGAGT
>NZ_JBICMV010000029.1:0-31745 GCF_043106745.1 Vibrio sp. CJQ_6
TCTGAGCTGCTGATGGTCGACACGGTTGGATTTTCCGAAGTCGCATCAGCGCTCGATGCCGCAGACGTCACCAAAACGCTCGACAGCGCCAAACTTTGTGTTTGAGAAAGGCCTAGGCTTTCGAAACCGGTGGTGTCGAAGCTGGTGATCGCGATGGTTTCTGAGCCGATGCGTTCGACCGTGGCGGCGGCGGTGAGTGCCGAACCTTGGCCTCCGCCGGCTGCGGGAGCAAGTTCTTCGTCTACTTGGGTGGGATCCTGCCCCTCTTCTAGGGCGGCAAAAATACGCGCAACGTCGTCGGTGATGTCTTGTGGGTTGTTATTGGCGTCAATGATCTGCGTTTTGAGTGCAGCCTCATCACTGATGTCATCACCGCGTTGCACGATCACCGTTCCTTGCGGCAATTTCTCCCCGATGAGCGCGGTTCGAATATTGCCATTCACGTCGATGACGATCATTTGGTTTGCAGACAGAATCCCACTAAACACAAGAGAGTTAACACTCATAAAAGACAACCCCAGAAACTTTTTTAGTCATTTTACCGCACAACATTCACACATTGACGGCATTTATTATTTAGGAAAATTTGTCGAAAGATATCACTAAACCTTAGTTAAACAAAGGTTAAAACGACGTACTGTTAACGTTTTTTTGACGCATTTAATAATTTTTGACCACAAATCATTGGAACGAATATCACATTAAAAATGTGACAATCCCGCCTTTATTTTGAGGATACATGTAGGTAGAATCCGCGCCTTATTAATGAGTTAACGTCATAGCACCTTTTTACTGTGCAACAGGTTGATAATTTATCGCTGTTTTCCGTCACATTTTTGACACTTCAACTCATTCGTCCAATTAATGAGACAGATTCTGGATTAGACTCTGCGCTCATTTATTTTTTACCTGACATGGGAGTTTGATTTTGAAAGGGTTTTCCTTAAGTACTCTGGTATGTGCCCTTGCGATAACCAGTCCTGCACTCGCTCAAACGTTAGAACAAGCGGTGTCGTTAACTTTGGCATCAAATCCTGAACTCAAAAGTGCATTTAACCAGTACAAAAGTCGCGTATCTGAATCTAATGCGGTTTCAGGTGCTTACCTTCCACGTATCGATCTCGATGCCGGAATTGGGTATGAAGGAATCAACCCAGCAGAATCAAGCAGTAGTGAAAATACGGACATGACGCGCAAAGACGTCACGCTGACCTTCAATCAGTTGATTTGGGATGGCTCTGCAACGTTGAACGACATGGACCGTACGGCCGCAGAAGCTGAAGCCGATCGCTATCAATTGTTGGCCGATGCGTCGGACAAAGCCTTGGAAGTTGCCAGAATCTACTTGGAAGCCACGAAAGCCCATGACGTGTTAGTTCTCTCTGAGAATAACTTAGCAACGCACAAAGAAATCTACCGCGACATTAAGAAGCGCTCAGAATCCGGTATTGGCTCAATTGCAGATGTGACTCAGGTGGAAGCGCGGATAGCAAAAGCGCACGGAAATCTCTTGGCAGCTCAAAACAACCTTTTCGATGCTTATACCCAGTTTCGCCGTCTAGTCGGTCAGGAGCCATTGGGATTATTGTTCCCACGCGCCGACAGTACAGCTCTGCCTTTAACTGTTGACGATGCCATCGAACGCGCTCAGCAATCTCACCCGGTCATTAAAGTTGCGCAAACCGACGTGGATGCTGCTCGTTCGCAGTATAAACAGTCGAAAGCGCCGAATTATCCAACGGTGTCCTTTGAAGCCTCTCAAACCTGGCTTAATGACGCCGGGGGCTATAAAGGCAGTAGTGATGAAACCACGGCCATGATTCGCGTGCGTTATAACCTGTTTAACGGGGGTTCTGACCGACACAGAACCGAAGGCGCCGCCTATCAGCTCAACCAAGCCAAGGATCTACGCGAAAGCACGTTCCGCACTGTAGAAGAAGGGCTTCGATTGTCGTGGAATGCATTGGATTTAACGCTGCAACAAAAAGAGTTTTTGGCAGATCACGTTGATTCTGCGTCAAAAACGGTCATTGCTTACCGCAAACAGTATTTGATTGGTCAGCGCACCCTGCTGGATTTGTTGAACACCGAAAATGAGCTGTTTGAAGCACGTAAAGACTATTTGGATGCGAAATACGCGGAACAATACGCCAAATACCGATTAATGAATGCGACTGGTAATTTGTTGGATGCATTGCGCGTTGACGTGCCAGCTGAATGGATGGAAAAGGTAGAGTATTAACATGAACATTCGCACTTTGTTGCTGGCTGTAATGGCTGTGTCGTTATCACGTCCGCTATTGGCAAATGAAGAGCCCAATCCCGACGTTTACGACTATATTCAAACCCCGGTCGCAAACCAGATGGATGATTTGTTGGATGACGATAATGACGGCGTCATCAACGCACGAGATAAATGCCCGGACACGCCCGCAGCATCGCAGATCGATAATGAAGGCTGCGGCACCGCGATCAAATCGTCGCATTTACAAAAACTGCATATTCTGTTTGCGAACAATTCGAGTACGATTCCGCCAGTATTTATGAATCAGATTCGCCAGATGGCTGATTTTCTTAAGCTTTATCCAGAAGCATCCATTGAACTGCAAGGCTACGCCAGCAAAGTCGGTAAAGCTGACCACAACTTGGCGTTATCAAAGCAGCGTTCTGAAGCTGTACGTCTGCAACTGCTGCGTTTCGGAGTCACGCCGAAGCGCATTCGCATCGTCGGCTATGGCGATACGGTGTTAGCCGTCAACGGCGAAGATCAGGTCAGTCACGCACAAAACCGCCGCGTCACCGCGAGTGTGGTTGGGTTTAAAGGTGAAATCGTGAAAGAGTGGACAGTGTTCACGACGCTACCGCGATAAGCTGAATTCCACCGCGCCCTGTCAAATGGTGATCGCGTCAACACCCAGTCTTCATACCGATAAAGTCCCGAACACTTTTGCTCGGGACTTTGGTGTTTTGTCACGTTGTTCCATTGATGACCATCAGAAAAACCATAAATATCTGCACCATGTATAAAAAATTCCCATGCATCATAGTCAGTTATAAAAATAGCAGACATAATTAAGCTACGCTTTATTTTAAACACGATGTCATTGTTTCAGGCTCCATTAAACCATCGCAGGATCGCACCATGAGTCAACGCAGTTACCACCAGCTCTCGCCCGGCGAACTTGAATTTGTCGACGACCAGACCGCCGCACTGCTGCTCAATACGCCCAGCAGTGCCCGGATTATGTTGTGGGTCATGGTGCTATTTTTCATTCTGGCTGGCGCGTGGGCATCGTGGGCACAAATCGACAAAGTCACGGTAGGCCAAGGTAAAGTCGTTCCCTCGTCGCAAATTCAAGTGGTGCAAAACCTTGAAGGCGGCTTGGTCAAACAGATTCTGGTTCGTGAAGGCGAGCAGGTCAAAAAAGGTCAACAGTTGCTGCTGATTGACGACACCCGCTTTCGTTCCGACTATCGCGAGCGCGAACAACAAGTGGCCAACCTCACCGCCAACGTCTTGCAGCTTTCTGCGTCCATCGCCAGCGTGGTGGTCAATGATGAATTCACGGAAGCCGAGTGGGAAAAAAGCGTTCGCATTGATTACACCAAGCTTGCGTTTCCGCCCGCGTTGGTGGAATCCCAACCCGATTTGGTTGAACGTCAGCGCGCTCAATATCGCCAAGATTTGGATAACTTGCGCAACCAACTGTCGGTTATTTCGCAGCAAGTAAAACAGAAACAACAAGATTTGGTCGAGATCCAAGCGCGCGTGCGTAACTTGCGCCAGAGCTACAACTACGCCAATAAAGAGCTGGAAATCACCAAACCACTGGCGGATGAAGGCGTCGTGCCGCGCATCGAATTGCTGAAGTTACAGCGTCAAGTGAACGATACTCGCCGCGATCTCACCTCTAGCGAACTCAAAGTGCCGGTATTGAAATCCGCGCTGCGCGAATCGATGCTGAGCCGTATCGATGCGGCACTGAAGTTCCGTTCCCAACAACAAGAAGCACTCAACCAAACTCAAGACAAACTCTCAGCGATGACGGAATCCACCGTCGGCCTTGAAGATCGAGTCAACCGAACTGTGGTGCTCTCCCCTGTGACAGGCACCATCAAAACCCTGTACGTCAACACTGTTGGTGGCGTGATTCAACCGGGGATGGACATTGTCGAGATCGTCCCCACGGAAGATACCTTGTTAGTCGAAGCGCAGATCGCACCGCAAGACATCGCATTTTTGCGGCCAGATCTCCCAGCGATTGTTAAGTTCAGCGCCTATGATTTTACCAAATACGGCGGGTTAGAAGGCACGTTGGAACACATCAGCGCCGACACGTCCCAAGATGAGGACGGCAACAGTTTTTATCTGGTGCGAGTGCGCACCAAAGAGACGTCTCTCGGTCACGATGAAAGCTTGCCGATCATTCCCGGCATGACGGCCTCGGTCGACATCATCACTGGTAAGCGGACCGTGCTGGACTACTTACTTAAGCCCATCCTCGGCGCCAAAAACAACGCACTGCGGGAATAACGGAGAAGTGGCAACCTCATGAGAACGGATGAGCCGCAGTGGCGACACGTAATGTGAAGCGTTGGCTGGCGGTGCTGGCTGCGTTGGCAGTGTCTTCGCTGGTCGGCGCCTTGAATACCCAAGAGCAACAGTGGGTGGATGCCGTAAGCGCCACCTACGGCGAACGTGCGGGTAAACGCGTTGCCACGTGGCGCAGCGAAATGGCCCGTTATCACGCGTTGCCGGAGCGTGAGCAGCTCACCGAGGTGAACCGGTTCTTTAATCAGCTCTACTTTGTCAATGACGATGTGCTGTGGGGAAAAAATGATTATTGGGCGACGCCGCTGGAATTTTTGGGCAGTAACGCTGGCGACTGTGAAGATTTCACCATCGCCAAATATTTTTCACTGCTGGAACTTGGGGTTTCAGACAAAAAGCTGCGCTTGGTGTACGTCAAAGCCATTGAGTTGAACCAGTTTCATATGGTGTTGGCCTACTACCAAACCCCAAGCGCGCAGCCGTTAATCTTGGATAACATCAACCCACAAATCAAACCGGCATCACAACGTCGGGACCTGCTGCCGATTTACAGCTTTAATGGTCAACATTTGTGGTTGATGAAATCCAAAAATGGCGAACTCGCAGGCAACTCTTCACGGCTCAGCCTGTGGAATGACTTACGTTCACGCGAACGCTCGCTGAACTTGAATAAACCGTTGGTCAATTACGATGAGTAGGTAAGATGACACTATACAAACAACTGGTCGCCGGCATGGTCACGGTACTGATTCTGTTGATGATTTGCGTATTCATCATCGAATTTAAGACCACCCGCAACAGCTTGGAGCAGCAGCAACGCTCAGAAGTCAGTAACACCATCAACACGGTGGGTTTGGCGCTCGCGCCGTATCTAGAGAACAAGGACACCGTGGCGGCCGAATCGGTCATCAACGCATTGTTTGATGGCAGTACCTATTCGGTGGTTCGCCTGACCTTTCTGGATGACGATGCAGAAATTGTTCGTTCCTACCCAATCAAACCAAGCCAAGTGCCTGACTGGTTCACCAATCTTGACCTGTTTGAACCCATCCATGATCGCCGCGTCGTGACCAGCGGTTGGCTACAACTAGCAGAAGTGGAAATTGTCAGCCATCCGGGCGAAGCGTATGCACAATTGTGGCAAGCCCTGATACGCCTCTGCCTTGCATTCGGTTCCATTACCCTTGTTGGTCTGATTGCCATTGCGCTCATCGTGCGCCACGCGCTCAAACCGTTGCAAATGATTGTGCAGAAGATGGAGCAAATCGCCCGCAACCAATTTGGGGAGCCGCTGCCTTTGCCTGATACACGCGATTTAATCGCTGTGGTGGATGGCATCAACAGCATGTCTGCTCAAGTGGAAAAGTATTTCAAAGCGCAAGCGCAAGAAGCGCAGATGCTGCGTGAACGCGCCTACATCGACCCAGTGTCTCAATTGGGTAACCGCGCCTACTACATGAACCAGTTGAACGCTTGGCTCAGTGACAATGCCATCGGCGGTGTCGCCATTTTGCAAGCGCAGTTCATTAAAGATCTTTATGAAGAGAAAGGTTACGAAGCGGGTGATGGCATGGTGCGCGATCTCGCAGCGCAACTGAAAGCCACCATCACCACACCCAATGCCACCATTTCACGCATTTCGACCGAAGAGTTTGGCTTGATCTTGCCGAACTTGGATGAAAGCGAGCTACGTCTGGTCGCCGATGGACTCATCAACGCCATTCAAGTGGTCAACCCCGATCCAACCGGCATGGCGGCGGCAGACGCTGCATTGGGCGTAGTACACAACAAAGACAACAAGACGTCGACCGAAATGTTGTCGCTGCTCGATAACGCCGTGGCAACGTCGAAAGCCAATCCAGAGATCAAATACGGTTTTGTCACCAGCGCCACCAATCAAGTGGTCATGGGCAAACAGCAATGGAAAGCCTTGGTGGAAGAAGCCATTCATCACGATTGGGTCACATTCCGCTTCCAAGCGGCAAATAACAGCTGGGGTCAAACGTTCCACCGCGAAGTGTTCTCTGCCATTGAAAAAGACAACGAGCGTTACAGCGCCAACCAATACCTGTTTGCGTTAGAACAACTGCACGCCAGCCACCTGTTTGACCAATACGTCTTACAAACCATGGCGGAGAAACTTGAATCAGGCGAACTCACCGACACCCTCGCCATCAACATCGCGCAAAGCAGTATCGAGCAACCGAGCTTCATTCGCTGGGTGACGCAGTTGCTGGCGCGTCACAAAACCGTGTGCGACAAGCTGCATTTTGAAATTCCAGAAAGCTGCTTTGTCAATGCACCGCACCACACTGCGCTGTTCTGTCATGCGGTGCGTAGCGCGGGCGCGGGCTTTGGGGTCGACAACTACGGGCGGAACTTCCAATCGCTGGATTACATCAATGAGTTCCGCCCCGATTACGTCAAACTCGATTACCTCTTCACCCACCATTTGGATGATGAGAAGCAGAAATTTACCCTCACTTCCATCTCGCGCACCGCGCACGATTTGGGCGTCACCACCATTGCGTCACGGGTGGAGACACAAGTGCAGCTTGATTTTCTGTCGGAGCATTTTATCGATGTGTTCCAAGGTTTTATTGTGGATAGATAAGGATGCGCGCGATGCAAGATACGCTGCTCAATTCCCTGATATACGTCAGCCGCTATTACGGCCTCGCCAATTCGCCGGAGGCGTTGGTGAACGGCCTGCCGCTTTCCGACGGCAAGCTGACGCCATTTTTATTCCCGCGTGCTGCCGAGCGTGCGGGGCTGGTCGCCAAAGAAAATCGTGCTGAACTGAGTGCGATTCCACATTTGGTGTTTCCGGTCGTCCTGCTGCTCAAAAGTGGCGAAGCGTGCGTGCTCAGTAGCATCAACGAAGAGAAACAGGAAGCAGAAATTGTCACGGCCGAATCCGGCATGGTGCCCGTCGCCTACCCTTTGGCAGAATTGGCGGAGCGTTACATTGGCCGCTATTTCATGGTCAAAAAGCAATTTCGTTACGACGAACGCTCGCCAGAAGTACTCAAAACGCGCCACGGCCACTGGTTTTGGGGCACCATTTGGCAATCCAAACGCATCTATCGAGACGTGTTGATCGCCTCCATTCTGATTAACCTGTTTGCGATTGCGGCCCCTATGTTTACCCGCTTGGTCTACGACAAAGTGGTCCCCAACCTTGCGTTTGAAACCCTGTGGGTGCTGGCCAGCGGCGTGTTCATCATCTTCTTGTTTGATTTAACCCTCAAGCTGCTGCGCAACTACTTCATCGACGTGGCGGGGAAAAAGTCCGACATTCTGATTTCATCCAAACTGTTTGCCAAAGTGATGGGCATTCGCATGGAATCTCGCCCACCGTCGGTCGGCGCATTTGCGCGTCATTTGCAGGAATTTGAATCGATTCGTGAATTCTTTACCTCAGCGACCATCGCATCTCTGATCGACCTGCCATTTGCGCTGCTGTTCTTAACGCTGATTTGGCTGATGGCCGGCAATCTGGTGCTGGTGCCCGTCGCAGGTGTGGTGATTTTGATCGCCTATTCGCTGCTGATTCAAGCGCCACTGCGCCGCGCGATCGAAGAAGGATCGCGTCTGGCATCACAAAAATACGCCAACCTGATAGAGAGCTTGGCGGGGTTAGAAACGCTGAAATTGTTTGGCGCACAAAGCCAATTTCAATATCGCTGGGAAGAAGCGGTAGCGCACATGGCCAACTGGAACATCAAAAGCCGCCGAATCACCGATGGCATTCAAAACACCGCCGGTTTTGTCCAGCAGGCGTCGAACGTCGGTATGATCATTCTCGGTGTCTACCTGATTGCGGAAGGCGAACTCACCATGGGTGGCTTGATTGCCGCTACCATGTTGAGCGGCCGCGCTATTGGCCCGCTGGTACAGCTTTCGTTGCTTTCCACCCGTTATAACCAAGCCAAATCGTCGCTGACCATCATTGAGCAAGTGATGAGCATGCCGGACGAACAGGAAGAAGGGAAACGCTACATCCATCGCCCGATGATTCAGGGCAAAATTGAGCTGGATAAAGTGACGTTCCACTACCCGAATTCGCCAGTGGCTTCGATTCGTGACCTGAGCGTCACCATCAATCCGGGTGAAAAAGTGGCGATTATCGGTCGTATCGGTTCAGGGAAAACGACTTTAGAACGCCTCATTATGGGCCTCTATCAGCCAACCGAAGGTCACGTCCGAATTGATGATACCGACATCAAACAGCTGCATCATATTGATGTGCGACGCAACATTGGCTGTGTGCCGCAAGAGAGCGTGCTATTTTACGGCACCATCCGTGACAACATCACGCTGGGTCGTCCACTGGCGGACGATCGCGATGTGATGGATGCGGCTAACCGCGCCGGTGTCACCGTATTTACCCAACAAGATCCAGCGGGGCTTGAGCGCCAAGTGGGTGAAGGCGGTTTACTGCTGTCGGGAGGACAACGTCAAGCAGTGGCCATTGCCCGTGCACTGCTTGGTAGACCACCCGTACTGCTGATGGATGAACCCACCAGCGCGATGGACAACCGCTCCGAAATGCAGATTAAGCATCAGCTCAGCCAACTCACCTCGAGCGAAACCTTGGTGCTCATCACCCACAAAACCACCATGCTTGATGTGGTTGATCGGGTAATTGTGATGGAGAAAGGCTGCATCATCGCCGATGGCCCTAAAGAGATGGTGCTGAGCGATCTGCGTCATGGGAAGGTTCGTGCCGTCAATTAATCGCACCCTCTAATCGCGCCATCGCCACATCATAACGCGCGCTTCAAAGCGACAGCCCTTCCGCTGTCGCTTTTTGTTTGCCCCGATAAAATCACGCAACGATTTAAATATTTTTTATTCTCGATCAGACTCTTACAGCGCACTTCTGCTAAACTCTCACTTTTCAGTCTGGCGTAAAATTTCACTGTGCAGCTACTCAATCAACTTCGACTCTATTGGGCCAATAAAACCTTCAATTATTGTGTTCTGATCCTGATCACCTTGCTTGGTGTGGTTATCCCTGCCTGGCATTACAACCTCAATACGTGGGTCACGCCGCTGATTCTTGGGGTGATTGCAGCGGCATTGGCAGAGCGCGATGACAGTTTTACCGGCCGCCTCAAATCCATCACGCTAACGTTTATCTGTTTTGCGATCGCCGCATTCTCGATTGAAATTCTATTTCGCACGCCGATTCTATTTGCCATCGGCCTGTTCATCTCGACCTTTGGGTTTATCATGCTCGGCGCAATGGGTTCCCGTTACGCCAGTATCGCCTTTGGTTCGCTCTTGATCGCGATTTACACCATGTTGGGCGCCCACCAAAGCACCAACATTTGGTTCCAGCCACTCCTGTTGCTCACGGGGAGTGCTTGGTATTATTTGGTGTCGATGCTCTGGCATGCATTTTGGCCGATGCAGCCGGTACAACAAGATCTCGCCAACGTGTTTGTGCAATTGGCCAACTACTTTGAAGCGAAATCGAAGCTCTTTCATCCGGTGTCCAACCTCGTACCGCAGCCACATCGGATTACCGAAGCCAATTTAAATGCCGCCACGGTGAACGCGCTCAACCAAGCGAAAGCCACGTTTTTGACCCGTTCCAAGCGCGGCCATGTCGACAGCACCAGTGACCGATTCCTGAAAATTTACTTTTTAGCGCAAGACATTCACGAACGCGCCAGCTCAACCCATTATCGTTACCAAGATCTTGCCGATAACTTTGGCCGTACCGATGTGCTGTTTCGTTTTAGACACTTACTGGAAACGCAAGCCAAAGCGTGCCGCGAAATCGCGCACTCCATCCGCATTGGCCGCAGCTACCAGCACGGCAGCGAATCCGTCCTCGCCTTGGATGAATTGCAGCTTTCCCTGACGTATTTGCAAGAGCAGAAGCGCCCGGAATGGAAGATGCTTCTCGCTCAGTTGGGCTATTTATTCAATAACTTAGCCACCGTCGAGAAGCAGTTGTGTAACGTCAGTAACCCAGATGTTTCCAAACCAGAAGAAGACGTACTGGACGATACCGAAGCCCACACGCTCAAAACCTTGTGGCTACGAATTAAAGCTAACCTCAATCAAGATTCGTTGCTGTTTCGCCATGCCGTGCGCATGTCGATCGCCCTCACCTTGGGTTATGGGATCTTGCAGGGATTAGGGCTAGAGCGTGGCTATTGGATTTTGCTCACGACACTGTTTGTCTGCCAGCCCAACTACGCTGCAACGCGCCAGAAGCTAACTTCTCGTATTATTGGGACACTGGCGGGGCTGTTGATTGGTGTGCCGCTGCTGACATTCTTCCCTTCTCAGGAAAGTCAGTTGGTGCTGATTGTCTTTTCCGGCGTGATGTTCTTTGCCTTTCGTCTCAACAATTACGGTTATGCCACCGGTTTTATCACCCTACTGGTACTGTTCTGCTTTAACCAATTGGGCGAAGGGTTTGCGGTTGTTCTACCCCGCCTTGCCGACACATTGATTGGCTGCGCACTGGCCGTTGGCGCGGTGATTTTCATTCTGCCCGACTGGCAATCAAAACGCCTGCACAAAGTCATGGCCGACGCCATTGATGCCAACAAACAGTATCTTGGGCAAATCATTGGCCAGTATCGAATTGGCAAGAAAGACAACCTCACCTACCGCATTGCCCGCCGGAATGCGCACAACCAAGATGCCGCGTTGGCAGCGGCAGTCAGTAACATGTTGGCCGAGCCTGGGAAATATCGCACAGCGACGGATGAAAGCTTCCGCTTCCTGACGCTAAATCATGCGTTGCTGAGCTACATTTCCGCATTGGGCGCGCACCGCACGCGCATCGACGATGAAACCGTGCACCAATTGGTGCTCGATTCCCATCGCGTCATTCACCAACATCTGGATATTCTGTATCAGCAACTCTTCACGCATTGCGGCGACTGCGATACCAGCACGATCGAAGATGCGGGCCTCGAAAAACGACTGGCAGAATGGCGTGAAGAAGACGACAGTTCCGCTCGTATGGTGCTGCAACAACTTCACCTGATTTATCGCATGCTTCCCGAACTTCACTCGCTCGCCAGCAAGTTTGCCGTACGGGTTGGTTAAATATGCAACACGTTTAAAGAGGGCGAATTCGCCCTCTTTGACGTTTTACTGGATATATCCTGACAATTTTCGGACAAAAAAACATCGTTCAAATACTAATTTTGTAGTCAGAAAAGTCCTACACGAGTAAGACAATCATGGGATACGAATACGAAAGGTTGTTTCTGAGTCATCGGAACGCCATTCAAGGTATGAGAATGAACAGCGCTCAGTTTGAACAATTAAAATCACAATTAAAGTTAATGACACCCCAACAACTCAAGTCGTTGCAGGGTGAAATTCGTCATTCATTGGAGCAAGAACAAACCACGTTGCTCACCGATGAAGAGATTGATGTGATTGCGAGCTTGTTTTCCTGAGCGACTTGCACTTTTGAATCTCCGGACGTAAGCTTTTAACAGTCAAGAGGAAAGCCAATGCCTGTTTCAGCCGTACAACCAGGGTATTCAATCATCCAACAGTCATCAAAAATGGCCGAGGATGCTGCGCGTGAAATTCAGCAAAACAAAGCTTTCGAACCCACCCAACTGTCTGATAAAACCCTCGAGTTCAACAAAGTTGAGGTCGATAAACCGCGTCGTTCTGATCCCATCGATCCGTTAGTCAAACTCAACCAATCCCAACAGTACGCTCGAATCGGCACCAACGTGTTGCAACGCGATCAGGACATGATCGGCAGCCTCCTTGATATCAGCGTCTAATTTGACACCGAACATTTAATGCGCGCGCTGACATCACGCAAATTGTCAGTGTGTGTGTCGACGTATTGAGTTTGTACCCTGCCTCGGTACAATGCCCCCAAATTTTTGAATCCGTATCCCTATGCCAAAACTAAATCTGCATCGTCGTGAAGGCGCTACTGCCCTTCAGCATGCTTTGACGACCGACCAGTTCACGTCTGCGTTAGAACCTAAACACGCGAAACCTGCCACCAAGCTGACGGCCAGCCCTGCCTTAACGGAAAAGCACGTGCAGCAGCGTTGGGAAAAGTTGGCACTCGACAGTGCACAAACCGTGTTGTTCGATCCAGTGACTGAGCAGCACATGGCGGCATACGACAAAAACATTGAATACTTCATCGGCACGGTGAAGGTGCCTGTGGGCGTGGCAGGTCCGCTGCGTGTAAATGGCTTGCATGCCAGCGGCGATTACTTGATCCCGCTGGCCACCACCGAAGCTGCGTTGGTGGCGTCTTATCATCGTGGGAGTCGGTTGATCACTGCCGCCGGGGGCGCCAGTGCCATGCTGCTCAACGAAGGCGTCACACGCACTCCTGTGTTTGCATTTTACAACCTCGCGCAAGCGGGGCAATTTGTCGCTTGGGTTACCACACAGTACGACGTGTTTAAATCGCTGGCGCAATCAACAACTGCGCACGGTCAATTGCACGACATCAATGTCACCCTGGAAGGCAATCATGTCTACTTGGTATTTGAGTATTTGACGGGCGATGCTTCCGGGCAAAACATGGTGACGATTGCCACCAACGCAGTATTTGACTTCATCATGCAGCATTCACCGATTGCGCCGGAATACGCGTTTCTCGATGGCAATTTGTCTGGCGACAAAAAAGCCAACAGCCATGTGTTGCGCAGCGTACGCGGCAAGAAGGTGACGGCTGAAGTTCATTTAACGGCTGATTTGGTTAGAAAATATCTTCACACCACCCCCGAAAAAATGGTGCAGTTTGGTCACATGACAACGTTGGGCGGCGCGCTGAGTGGCAGCATCGGCGTGAATGCGCATTATGCCAATGCGCTCGCAGCGCTGTACATTGCATGCGGCCAAGATGCTGCGTGCGTCGCGGAGTCAGCGATTGGGATCACGCGAATGGAACTCAACAAACATGGCGGTTTGTATGCCAGCGTCACCCTCCCCAACTTGATGGTGGGCACCGTAGGCGGCGGCACAGGTTTACCGAGCCAAAAGGCGTGCTTGGACATTCTGGGACTCGCGGGGAATGGCAAGGCCAGAGCCTTGGCTGAAGTCGCCGCCGGGTTGTGTTTGGCTGGTGAACTATCCATCGTTGGCGCATTCAGCGCAGGGCACTTTTCTCGTGCGCATCATAAGCTGGCTCGCGGATAGGTGTTCAACGCTGCGCGTTAAGTGCTGGCTTCACAAGGTCAACGCATTCAAAATGCCTAAAACATTCACCCATGAAAAAGCCTTCTGTGAGAGAAGGCTTTTTCGTCACACATGGCTGAGTACCACATCGCGCTGGGACACACTCACCCCTTTGATCTGCGCGTAAACTTCCATGCCCGGCTGTAACGCCAAATCTTGCAGCGCCCACTCGGTAATTGTCGCCCAGAGGAAAATATCGGGGGCCAACGCCAACTTTAAAGCGATGCTCTTCTTATGTTCGCCCTGTTGATGATGTTCAATCTCAGCAATGCGCGCCGACAAAATATTTCGAATTGAGGTTTTACCCGGTTTTTCTAAGGTCACCGATACATCGTTGGCTCGAATCTGCAAGCGAATCGGCGCATTGAGTTCGCCATCAACCTGCTGAACCCAAAGCCCAACGTTGGGCGCCAATAACACTTGGGTCAAACCAAATTGATCATGATGCTGCGCGATGGTGCCGGAAAACAGCGTGCTCTGATCGCTGAAAGATTGCCAAGGGCGCATACTTTTAGATGACCACACCTGTTCAATCGGCCCAGACGCCACCACGCTGCCCTGATCAATCACCACCAGATGATCGGCCAAACGCAGGATCTCATTCATGCTGTGCGTCACATACACAATGGGGATTTCGACTTGTTGCGCGAGCTGTTCAAGAAACGGCATCACTTCGCGTTTACGCGGCATATCAAGCGATGCAAGTGGCTCATCCATCAACAATAAATCCGGTTGCGATAGCAATGCGCGGCCGATGGCCACACGCTGTTTCTCACCACCAGACAACGCATTGGGATAACGTTCCAGCAACGGCTCTAAGGCCAACAGCGACACCACCGAAGCAAAATACGCTGCATCTTTTCGCCGTACGCCATAATTTAAGTTGCCGCGTACCGTGTAGTGCGGAAACAAGCGCGCTTCTTGAAACACATACCCAATACGGCGGTGTTCAATCGGCAAGTTGATGCGCTGCTTGGTGCTGAACAACACACGGTCTTGAATCGCGATTTCACCGCTGTCCGGTGCAATCAAACCACTAATCACGTTAATCAGTGAGGTTTTACCTGCGCCTGAGCGGCCAAAAATCGCGGTGATCCCTTTGCTGGGCAGCGCCAGTTGCACGTCAAACTGAGTCGCGCCTAAAGTTTTCGTAAACTGAACTTGCAACGCACTCATCGGCTGACTCCCAATTTATGTTTCATTCGTCGGCTCACCCACTCGGAAATAAACAAGGAGAGCAACGCAATGACAATGGAAATAACGCACAGCCTAGCCGCTTCCATCTCTGCCCCTGGCGTTTCCAAAAAGTTATACATGGCAAGGGGAATGGTTTGCGTTTCACCCGGAATGTTCGACACAAAACTGATGGTGGCACCAAACTCACCGAGGCTGCGCGCAAACGAGAGCATCACCCCCGTGATCACGCCCGGCAGCGTCAGCGGCAATGTGATAGTTACAAACACTTTGAGCGGCGACGCGCCCAATGTGCGAGCAGCTTGCTCAAGTTTCGGATCCACGCCTTCGAGGCTCAGACGAATGGAGCGCACCATGAGTGGCAATGCGATCACCACGCACGCCAACACCGCGCCGCGCCAACTGAAGCTAAATGAGATGCCAAACCACGCATTGAGCCACTGGCCAATCGCGCCTTGTTTGCCCATGGAAATCAGCAGCAAATACCCCACCACCACCGGCGGCAGCACCAATGGCAAGTGCACCAAACTGTCCAGTGCACTTTTGCCGAAGAACTCTTTGCGCGCTAACAACCAACCGATACCCAGCCCGATGGGGAGCAGCCACAACACCGCATACCCAGCCACTTTCAGGCTGAGCAGCAATGCCGTGAGTTCGTAGTCGCTCAGGAGCATGATGTTACTCAGCAAACGTCTCAGTTCCCATATCGGTACGGAAGCCGTAGTGTTCCATCACCGCTTTTGCTTTGTCTGATTTCAGGAAATCCACAAATGCGCGGCTCGCATCTTTGTCAGTAATTTGCACCAATGGGTAATGAATCGCGCTGTGCAGCGCTGGATCGAATGTCGACAGGATCGCCACGTTATCGGTCAAAGCGGCATCGGTTTTGTACACCATGCCCAATGGTGCTTCGCCACGTTCCACCAATGCCAACGCAAGGCGAACGTTGTTGGTTTGAGCCAGTTTAGGTTGCAGCGTATCCCACACACCCAAATGAGTCAGCGCTTCTTTAGAGTACATGCCCACAGGCACGGCATCGGTGTTACCCACCGCCATGCGGGAATCTTTCAAAACGTTTAACCATGCTTGTTTGTTGGCAACATCAAACGGCTGTTGTTCAGAGGCACTTGGCTTAATCAAAACCAGCTGGTTACCCGCCAGAAGAGTGACATTGTCACGGCTAACAATGTTGTTTTTGATCAGGTGTAATACCCAAGTTTCATTGGCAGACAAAAAGACGTCTGCGGGCGCACCGCGTTCAATCTGACGTGCAAGCGAAGAAGAACCACCATAAACCGGAACCACATCCACATCGTGATCCGCCTCATACGCCGTAATCAAGTCATCGACAGCGTTCGTCATCGAAGACGCCGCGTAGATATTGACGGTATCTTTTGCCCAAACCGAGGTGCTTGCCAACACAGCACCAAGCAAAACGGCGATTTTTTTCATTTTATTGTTCATGATGAGAGTCCATAGATTTCTGGCCATAATAAAGCAAGATCGAGATGCTGCTCGATAGCGTCGGCGATACGATCGATCGCCTGCTCTTTTGCAGCAACATGATCATGCACTTGAATCGCGTCTGCGCCGGCCCATTGACAAATTAAGTCAGCGGCAGAAAAAGTATCAAATACACCGTGTAAATACGTGCCAACGATATGATTGCAGGGACTAATCAAACCATCAAACGCACCGTCGTGAAGTTGAATGGGCGCCACACCCGCTGAATTTGGCGAGGCAACACTTCGGCCAACATGAATTTCGTAGCCGGAAACAGGCGCGGATTTGCCGTTGAGTCGCAATGTGCCGGCCACATTGGTGAGTTGCTTTTCGCCGGTTAGCGTGGTTTCCATCGCCAATAGCCCAAGGCCTTGCGTGCTGCCAGGTTGGCCTTCCACGCCATCCGGGTCATGCACCCAGTCTCCCAGCATCTGATAACCACCACAGATGCCCATCACTTTGCCGCCAAGGCGTAGATGACGCTGAATATCTTTGTCCCAACCTTGCTGCTTCAGGTATTCCAAATCGGCACGTGTCGATTTACTGCCCGGCAAAATAATGAGGTCCGCACGCTCCAAACGTTCACCTTTGCCGACATAGCGCAGGTTGATGTCTGGGTTGAGTCGTAATGCATCAAAATCGGTGTGATTGCTGATGCGCGTGAACACAGGTACCACCACATTGAGCTTCACCCCTGCGCCCACCACTTGGTTAGCGGTAATCGCATCTTCCGCTTCGAGATCAAAACCGTGTAAATAAGGCAACACACCAATCACCGGTTTGCCGGTTTTCTCTTCCAGCCAATCGAGCCCCGATTGCAGCAAGCCAATGTCCCCTCGAAAACGGTTAATCACAAACCCTTTCACTCGCTGTTGTTCCGATTCCGACAACAGCGCCAGCGTGCCATACAGGTGAGCAAAAACACCGCCGCGGTCAATGTCTGCGACAATAATCACCGGTACGTCCGCTGCTTCAGCAAAGCCCATGTTGGCAATATCATTTTCGCGCAGGTTGATTTCAGCCGGGCTACCTGCCCCTTCAATCATGATGCTGTCGTAGTCTTGTTGCAGGCGGGAGAACGAATCGAGCACAGTGTGCATCGCCACTTTCTTGTAATCGTGGTAGCCATTGGCTTCCATGTTACTCAATGCGCGCCCTTGTAAAATCACTTGGGCACCAGTATCTGAATTGGGTTTGAGGAGCACGGGGTTCATGTGCACGCTCGGTTCAATGCCGCACGCGAGTGCTTGCACAGCCTGAGCACGGCCGATTTCACCACCATCTGACGTCACAGCACTGTTGAGTGCCATATTTTGCGGCTTGAAAGGGGCAACTCGAATCCCCTTGCGGGCAAGCACACGGCACAGACCTGCCACCAACACACTTTTACCGGCGTCAGAAGTTGTGCCCTGTACCATCAGAGCGTTTAGCGACGATTCCATAATTCTGCTGATTGTGAAGTTTGTCTCATTGTATACCTGTTGAATATAAAGAAAAGTGGCACGTTAAATGAACCGAAGATTAATGGTTAAATCAGCCTTGATTCAATGTGATCGTGTTGAAATCCCCTTATTGAACCAATAACCGCAAACAATAAGGAAACTCCCATGAAAAAATCCAACGTACTTTTCGCTGCATCCGCACTGATTTTGGCTCCTACCCTGGCATTCGCCGGTGAAAAGCACCACGGCAATACCGTGCAGTTTAACGGCCCGGTTGAAGTCACTTCCGTCCAATCGTTACTCGATGAAAGCACATGGTTTGGCGACAAAGATGTCGTGGTTGAAGGGCATCTGCTACGCCAAGTGCGTAAAGACACCTTCGTATTCTCCGATGGCAACACCGAGATTCAAGTTGAATTGGATGACGACATCACTCTCAATCAACCCCTTGATCCTCAGACTAAAGTGCGCCTGTACGGCGAATTTGAGAACGGTCGCACGCCAGAAATCGAAGTCGAGCATATTCAACTTCTTTAGGCCTCACGGGGTAAAATTTGTCCTGATGCTCATTTTTGCCGCGCCAACCCCGGCAAGTGACGTTATAAGATTGAATTATTTGATGAAATGGCCTGTAATTTGCAGGCCATTATTCTATATTTGAAATCTATTTGATTTAGGACGAACACCCATGCTTAAAAGAACCTGCCTGGCTGGCCTTATCGCAATTGCCAGTGTCCTGCCAACCACGGCATCAGCCAATAACTTTAACTACAACTTTTTGGAAGTGAGGACCGCGCTGAGTCCTGAATCATTTGGTGGAGAATTCAGCACGTTTTTTACCGAGAACTCCCATTTCGTTGGCCGTTTAGATTCCCGCTTTGAAGGCGATTGGGATTTGGCGGGCGGCATTGGCTTCAATGGCCCATTGAACCAATTTGCTGACGTATACGGCCAAATGCTGATCCACAGCATTCGCGGCAACAGCGACGAAAACCACGAAACCGAAACCAACATGGAAATCAACATCGGCACACGCATTTGGCTCACCAGCCAAATCGAAGGTCATGCACGGATTGGCCGCAACGATGACAACTCCGTGTTCATCGCCGGGGTTCGCTTCCATTCCACGCAGCAAATGGTACTCAATGCCGAAGCGCGTAACGCAGGCGTTTGGGGACCACAGATCAGCATGGGCGTTCGTTTCCAATTCTAAATCCTGACTTTCGCTTAACGCTTTTCACTCATTCTGATCAATGAGAACGATGGTAAATGTAATATAATCTATCGGGTCAGGTCGTTTTTCTGATCTGAACCGATAGATTAGGACAAGAAACCCCATGGCGACATCAAGCTCCACTGAACCTGCCGATCTCACCAAATTCCTCAAACCCGGAATGAAAATTTCCGCCACCATTCAATTTGGGCCGGATGACAGCTTTGCATTCTCCACCACATTGATTGGTTTTAAAGGTGAGCAATTTCTGATTCTAGATATGCCCCACAAAGTCCATGAAAGCTTGGTGATGCGTAAACTCTCGAATGTCCAGATTGTGCTTCGTGGTGTATGCGACACGGAGCTGGGTCATGTGATTGCATTTAAAACGTCGATTCTGCAGGCGATTTCGTCACCACATACGTTGTTTTTCCTGCGCCCGCCCAAGCATTTCGTCACGAAAACCATTCGCGAGCATGAGCGTTATAAGATTTCGATGCCGGTGACCTTAACCGAGCAAACCGATCAGCTAGAAAAATCGTTCAACGGCACGCTGGTCGACTTTTCCGTCTCGGGTTGTGGCATCTTTGTTTTAGGGGAAAACGAGTTGACACTGAACAATGCCGTTCGCTTTAGCTGTGAGCTGGATTCGTTGCTGCCCGAAGACCTAACGAGCCACATTGCCAACATTCGTCGTCAGCATAAAGGGCACATGATCGGCGTGCAATTTGATACCCCACTCGCGATGTCGGATGAATTGAAGATGGCGATGTTTGACCAAACCTTCAAACATGCCACGGTCTAACGTTCGGTCACCGCAAGCTCGGCGGCATGCGTTTTGAAATTCACCAAGGCTTGATGCAAGGTCTCTTCTTTGATGGGTTTCACAATGACGTATTCCGCACCTGCCGACATAAAGGCCTCTTGCGTTTCCGCCATACCATCGGCAGTACATGCGTAGACCGGCATCGCCAGCCCCATGTCATGTTTGATGATGCGCGTGGCATCTACACCATCGAGATAGGGCAGTTGGTTGTCCATTAAAATCAGATCGTAGGGCTGATGTTTCACTTTCTCGATCGCTTGCAATCCATCAGTCACCCAATCCACATTCATGCCGTATTTTTTGCAAAACGCACGTGCGATGAAGGCATTGGTGTGATTGTCTTCCACCAAGAGCACGTTGACGACTCCGTCAAACAACTCATAGCGTGACTTGCCTTCGTTGTGTGCGACGGTTTGCGTTTCGGCGGTCACAATCTCCAACGGCAATTCGATGGTAAACCGCGTGCCAACGCCAAAGCTCGACTTCACTTCAATCGAACCGCCAAGCATTTCAATTAAGCTATGTACGATCGCCAGCCCAAGGCCGCTGCCGCCATATTCACGCGTGTTGGTCGATTCCGCCTGCACAAACGGTTCAAAAATGAGTGCTAAATCTTGCTCACGAATCCCAATGCCGGTATCTAAAACGGTAATCTCAAGTTTTGCGCCCGCTTCAGTCTCGATAAGATGAAGCTGAATATTGATGGCGCCCTCGTGAGTGAACTTCACCGAATTGTTGAGCAGATTAAACAGGATCTGATTGAGTCGCACTTGATCGGTACGCACCACTAAATCGTCGCTAATATTGGTGTTGAGAGTGAGCGTTAAGCCTTTTTCACGACACAAAGGCCGATAGATGCGCTCAATGGCAGACACCACATCCACCAACGGGAAATCCGCTTTCTGGATGCGAAATTTGCCTTGCTCAATCTTAGAGAAATCAAGAATGTCATTCAGCACCGCCAATAGATGCTCACCACTGCTGCACAGCACGTTGACCTGTTCGGCCTGCTCTTTTTCCGTGACTGTCCGTTTGAGCAGTTGCGAAACGCCCAAAATACCATTCAGTGGCGTGCGCAATTCATGACTCATTTTCGCCAGAAAATCAGCCCGAACGCGCGCCGATTCTTCCGCCTCTTTACGCGCAATGCGGCTTTGCTTTTCGGCCTCAGCAATAGAAGTGACATCTTGACCTTGCGTGATAATCGATTCAATGCGGTTTTCAACCACAATGGGAGATAAGTTCCACAAGATCACTCGACCATCCACTTCCGTATTCACTTCTTTGAGGATTTCCCCTTGCGCTGCCAATTTAATTTGTGGAATCAGTTGGCGTTTCAGCACTGAAAATAGCGAATGATCGTCGGCGTTATTGCGCAGGAAGTGCGAATGTGCTGACGGGTTCATACGAATCAATTCGCCCTCAGCCGTCCATAAAATGGTGGGTGACAGCGCAAAGTTAAACAAATCTTCGAACTGTTTCTCTTGATCGGATAAGCGCTGAAAGGTGTGCTCCAACGTTCGGCCAAAGTGGTCGAATTCATAGATTTTCGAGCCGGGGAAGAAGTCATCCAAGCCCCGCTCCGCCACTTTGTGGGTGTAGGTCATCAAACCATCGATTTCAGATTCAATCCTACGCTGCAACCACCAGCGCGTGAGAATGGACACCCCAACCATCGCCACCAAAGCGAACACCATCCAGAAATAGTAGTTGTTGCGCAGGCTCAGGGCGTTTTCGTTGCTTTGCACAGAATAGATGCTGAGATACGTCGGCACCCCTTCCACTTCCAGCGCCGTTTTGGCCACCATATTTTTGTCGTACAAGGCATCGCTCAGGCCATCTTCCAGCACATCAAAGGTCGAATAGGATTCATCGCCATTGAGTGTCGAGGCCAACACCTCAGAGCCCACCGTTAAAATCAGGTTTTGCGAGTTACTGCTGTCGCGAATGGTTTCAATCAACGTGAAGTTGTTGTTGAGCACGGTACTGACATACAAAAAGCCAATCACTTCACCCGTTGCCGTATCCACAATCGGTGAGCGGCGAACCAATAAATACGCCGTGCCCAGCACCGATGGCGTTTGAATCAGATGCCAGTTGCTGCTGATCGACACTTTGCGAATAATCTTATTGAGCTCTTTGGGGGGAACGCCGTAAAACTGCGAATTGCCATCTTCCCATACCATCTCTTTGAGGTCGGTGATAAAACGAATGTCTGGTGTATTGTTGAGTTCGAGCTGATCGACGCTCAAGAAATACTGATCCAACGCAGCGCCGCTGTCGCTGTTTAACGCTTGAATAAGACTGGCATTTTTCGCGCTGCTGTCTTGGTGAATTTGCAACGTGGCGAGACGATAATTAAACAGGTTTTGAATCAGGCTGGAGGTTTGGGTCGAGGTGCGTGCCACTTCTTGCGAAATCAAGCGGCTGCTGATTTGATAGCTCTGGAAAAGCACCGTCAACGTGAGCGCGCCGAGCACAGTGACAATGGCTCGGCTGATGAAGGTTGCTATTTTTCTTTTCTGTTTGACTGTACTAGCCCTGATGCTCACTCAGTGTTCCCTGTTGCCGACTAACGGTCGGAATAACGAAAGGCGCGTTGCTTAAACAAACCAATTTTTTTCGGCTGATCGTCTTTGGTCACGATCTCAAAGTCACCGGAATACACCACGGGCACGGCCAAACCTTCCAAATCACGTTTGATCGCTTCCGCCATCGCAATGCCGGTATCATCATTGATTCTCATGACAGTAACATCAAGATGACCTTCATCCAAGGCTTCTAGTTCTGCCGAGCCGCCACCCCAACCATTCACCTGAATATCTTCACGCTTTAACGCTTGTAGCGCCTTGGCTGCGCCCAGTGCCACATCGGTGGAACAGGCGTAAATAAATTTAATATCCGGGTCATTTTTGACAATGTTAACGGTGGCTTCATAGCCACTTTCTTGTGTCGCTTTGGTGTAATACGACGAGGCCAGCTGGTAATCGCCTGTGCTTTCCATCTGCTGAATGAAGGTGTCGCCACGCGCATCGCTGACGTATCCTTCAGAGAAATACAGCACCGAATACTTGCTACCTTTGGGCACATGCTCGCGATAATACTGCGCGAGTTGCTGCGCACCGAGTTCATGGTCAAACCCAACGTACATCATCGGCTGGCGTTCATCCCAGTCTCGAACCGGCGTGGTGATATTCTGCAAAATCAATTTGGTCGGTGACGAATTCAGAACGTGTTCAATAAACTTGCGGTGGCGCGTTGTATCCAGCGTGAAAATCAAATAATCCGTGTTGTTCTTCACCGCTTCCATCAACGACAAGCTTTGTTGGCGGGTGTCTTGGTTCGGGCGCGTAAACACCTGATTAATCTGGTATTCAATGCCTAACTCTTCCAATCGCATTTCAAACGCTTTGATGTTGCGCACCCAGTAATCGGAGATCTGCTGCCCCGGATAAACCACCGAAATGGTCACCGGCGTTTGTTGTTTGACCGTCAGCCGCTGAGACGATTGACGCACCGCATCAGACAACGACTCAGTCAGTGCCTTTTGTTGCGGATTGGCATTCAGAAATTCCTGATAATGCCAGTAACCATTCAGCACTTGTGATGAATACGAAGAGGCAAAAGGAGTGAAACCAAGTAAAAGAGAAAGAAAAAGCGTTTTCTTCATTCCACACATTCCGTCGTTCTGTTGATCATGTCCATCAACAAAGTTTATGAACTGCTTGGCATAACAAGGAAAGAATTCCCTAAAATATCAAGCAAATAATAACGTTTAAGATTATTAAGCATACGGCCCGCAATTAATAGCGCGTAGCACGAAAAAATCATAAAAACATTCAGCAAGTGACTAAATTAACAGCAATTTCTTTAAACCGCATAACATATTTCATCTATCTTATGACCGAATATTATGTCAGCCAGAGAAAATATAGCGCAGCCGAACGCTCGAGCAATGCTTCACCGACAACCCATTAGCTAGGCTAATGGATTTTATTATGAAACTTCACTCTTAAAACAATTGATATGGATAAAGATTAATACAGAGAATCGAATTTCGCCTGTCAAAAGGCAAAAATGATTGGGGACTTAATTCAGTGAAGGCAGTGGATGCTGATCCAAGATCAGACGCTCTTTTTGTACTTTAGAGAGCTGCTTGATGCGGTACTCCAGTTTGAGCGCCTCACCTTTGCTTGGGCCAATTTCATGTTGCCAAGCCAGCGTCAACGGTCCTTTGCCCCGCAGCGCTTTGGCACCTTGCCCTTTTTGATGCTGAGTAAAGCGCCGTGCGACATCCGTCGTGATGCCGCAATACAGCGCGTTACTGGAAGTCCGAACCAGATAAATCCACCAGCTCGGACTCGAGATGTCTTCGTTCATGCCGAAGCGGTTACAGCTTTTGTTCGATCAACGCGCGCAGTTCCGCCACTTCGTCTCGCAGCGCCGCCACTTCTTGCTCTAACGCTTCAAGCTGTGAGTTGGACGGTTCGCTGTCGGCAAAGCTTGCCAATGCATCAACATCCACATCGCCAGAAAACAGGTGCTGATAACGAGACTCACGCTTGCCCGGTTCACGTGGCAATTTCACTACCAATGAGCGATTGGCCAGCGCTTCCAGCACCGCTTCAGTTTCTTTTACGTCAGTAAAATTGCATAAACGGTTCGTGCGCGTTCTCAGCTCACCCGGCGTTTGCGCGCCGCGCAGGAGCAAACAGCAGACCACGCCAAGCTCTTGCTCATTCAATTTCAAGTCGCCAAATTCGGTATTGCAAAAACGGTGCTGGTATTTTGAGGCGCGGCTATTAAACGCACTTTCGTCACTCACCAAACGACGCGCAATCAATGCTTCAACCGTATCTTGCACATCCGCGTCCGATAACGACAACACAGGTTCGCGATTGCTCTTCTGATTACACGCAGTGGTCAAGCTGTTGAGCGTGAGCGGGTAATGATCTGGGGTGGTAATTTCCTTTTCAATCAGGCAACCAATGACACGGGCCTCTAGCGGGGAAAGTTCGTTACTCATTTTCGTTTCCTTCTTTTATCGAGGCTAGCCTCGTCTCCCATTCTTAATGTTCTGAAGTCGGTGAAAATCGCACAATGCGTCCGTTTTCATCAATCATGATAACTTTAGAACGGTTTAATTCAATTTCTACTAATTCAAGGCGTTGCCGTTCGCTGATATAGGCTTGACGCAGTTTTGGCCGCAAATCTGGCTCGGCCGATTGCTCGTCGAGTTGGGGAACAACAATTTCTGAAGGTTGCATGCTCGAATCATTGTTTCGTCATCAATGGAGCCCATGATATAGCGCAATTTCAGGCAAGTACAATCTCTGCGAAGACCGAGTGACTATTTATTGGTCAAGGTGTCGTCAGGTTTGATCTAAAGGCTGTTATGAGCCTTGATGTTGTGTTTTAATCATTGACAGTTGCATTCATTTTAGGAAAAGGGACCTATGAACAGCGTATTTGAAATCGTGAGTCTGGCTCGCCGCAAAAACAAACTAAAACGTGAACTTCTAGACAACGAAAAGAAAGTTCGTGACAACCGTAAACGTGTTGATCTGCTAGAAAACCTTGTGGATTACATCAAACCTGACATGACTCAGGAAGAAGTGATCGCGATTGTGAAAAACATGAAAGCGGATTACGAAGATCGTGTGGACGACCACATCATCAAAAGTGCAGAAATCTCAAAAGAACGCCGTGAAATCAGCCGTCGCATTCGCGAGCTGACCGAACAAGACAAACTGATTCATCAAGGCAAAAAATAAGTCTGATGCTTGAGTTTAAAACCCGCCCTTTGGCGGGTTTTTTATTCCCGCCATACCTACGAAACCATAGTGTTTTCAATGCCTCCAGACATACCCAATCACGTTTATATGTATCGATGTATAGTCTATGTGGTCAATTTGTGGATCATTTTCCGGCCACTTTAAAGGCTGTTTAAAGGGTTGAATCTGACCGCGTCTTGCAGGTAATCCGGCGCGAAATGCGCGTAGGTCATCGTTTGTTGAATCGTCGCGTGGCCGAGTATTTTTTGCAGTGTGAGGATGTTGCCGCCGTTCATCATAAAGTGGCTGGCGAATGTGTGGCGAAGGACATGGGCGGCCTGCCCTTTGGGTAAATCGAAATTGCATTGTTTGAGCTGCACGTAAAACTCGGCATAACAATCTTTGAAGAGTCGGCCAGATTTGCCTGTGACGATTTCATCTTGCAGTTCCTGGCTGATCGGCACCGTGCGGTCTTTCCCGTTCTTGGTATCGAGAAAGGTCACTTTGCAATGACTGACCGTGCTGCCCTTTAACTCCTCCGCTTCGCCCCATCTGGCCCCTGTTGCCAAACAGAGCTTGGCAACCTTGTAGCTATCGCCGGAAAGCACACTGAGCAAGTGATTCATTTCATCAACCGAGAGAAATGCCATTTCGCGCGTTTTGGGGACTTTCAGCTTAAAGCCAGAAACCGGATGCGGGTTGTGGAACTCCTTCACCGCGATGAGCGCGGTAAACACATTGCTCAAACAGTTCATTTTGCGATTAAAGGTAGTCATCGCCCTGCCCTTGTTGAGCTGCGCCATTCGGTAATCTGCCAGCAGTTTGTGGGTGATCTGGTGCGCTTTAGGAAAGCCGAGTTCCTTGTCGACCAACTTCACTTCTTTCAGGTAGGCTTCGGCGGTTTTCTTCGATTGCCCTTCGTACTTCCACCACAGTGCAATCAGCTCACTTAAAGAGCGGCGATCGGCAGGCTTTTCTAACCACTCTTTATCATGGGCCGTCGCCAGCACATGCTTTTCATATTGGATGGCTTCAAACTTGGTATCGAACTGGCGGCGGTAGCGCTTACCGTTCCGACCTTGTGGCCGCAAGTCAACCAACCACTTTTTGCCCTCTTTCTTAATGCTCATAATCTGCTCACTCAACAACATGAACAAGAATAATAAAACACAACTGTACATAAACACAGTGTTTAACTCACGCAAAAATGCACATTGATGCGTAATTGTGGTGATAAAACCTAAACCGATCACACCTCAAAGCTCTGTAGTTTGCTAATGTTGATGCGTTTCTTTTGTCAGTAGTGAACAACATATATTCAGAGTGAATGTTCCCAGGTTGGCATGGTGTATTAGATAGACACTGTCTGCATTTTGTTCTGGGCTTATACAGAGAAAGTCTAGTTAAAATAGACGGTTAGGCTAAACAGGAGAGAATATGGACGTTCAAGTTCAAAATGTTTTAGACAAAATTGAAGAAAAAGTAAGAGATTTAGATTCATTACGAGAATCATTGATTAATGAGTCAATTGTTTTCGTAAAGGAAACAACCGAAAGTTTCATGCAGTCAGCTATTAGAAACAACCCTGATAGGGTTCAGGCTCTTGGTGCTGATGGTTTAAAGCCTATTAAAAGTGACTTTCAAGCCATTGTTGAATCACTGGATACTTTGGGTCGAGAAGTCCTTGAAGACAATTCAATTTGGGTATTCAAGCGAGAAATCAACTTGAATGATATTGCAGAGTTGGAGAGTCGAAGTTTCTTTGTGTCTAGCCGACGCTTGCCTACTGAATATGAAGAAAAGCTTAGGGTGTTGCTTTCACCTATTGGAGAGTTTTTATCAAAGAATGAACTTGCTGACACAGATAACTGGAAACGTCAGGGAGGGCAATTTAGGTATTCTTACGGGCTACCG
Organism: Vibrio sp. CJQ_6; assembly: GCF_043106745.1. Classification (NCBI taxonomy): domain Bacteria; kingdom Pseudomonadati; phylum Pseudomonadota; class Gammaproteobacteria; order Vibrionales; family Vibrionaceae; genus Vibrio; species Vibrio sp. CJQ_6. The sequence goes on from NZ_JBICMV010000029.1 coordinate 27,623, forward strand.
ATAACAGATGGGTTATTGGAAACCGCTAAAATATTTGGCACAAAACATAGTGAATATGAGTCGCTACTTCGTGAATTAAAAGATGCGCATCGAATGTCACAACAAAACTCGGCTTTGGGCCTCTGGGATAGTATTTAGCCTAGCAAGCTGTTTAAGAGTAATTCGCAACGCATGGCATTTTTGCTATACGTTGCGTTTCGTGTTTAAGGTAGCATCGGTATTGCGTTGCTCACCCCTTAGCAGAACGTTATATTCTGAGAGGAAAAATTTACTTGAATCAATATAAATATGAATTATTGGGAGTGCTATTTGGGCTTTCGTTGCTAAATTTATGGTATTTCAGTGGTATTGCAATTGAAGAGGAAGTTCTACCTAAGCACTATGATTACTTTGTTAATGTTGTGTCTGTAACATTCAGTACTGCTCTCGGTGCTTATCTGGCATTTCGTTATAGTGCATCGCTCGAGCGACAAAAAAGAGAAATCCTAATTTCCGAAAATAAAACGGTAGAAGTTGCAAAGCTAAATCGGGCTCTATTTAATTTGGGGCGACAGTTGAATACAATTGGTAATATGAAGCTAGTTTTATCAAGATATAATAACGATTATGAATTGGCTTTCAAAATGAGAGTAGAGAAAAACTTCGACAGCTCTTCGAGGGTTGATTTTGATGAATTGACATTAATCTTGCATGAAGAACTACCAATGCTGTTAAGGCTAGATAATGAGCAAGCAGGTTTTTTAGCGACATTAGAATCATTTCAAGTGCGTAGTGATTTCTTTATTAATAGACTTCAACCAGAAATGGCTGAATTAGGCCTCCTCAATAAAAAATTGAAGGTAGAAGAACTTCATGAAAAATTACCGCTTGGGATATACAAAGGTGCAATCCAGTCTGCGACCATTTTCAAAGAGAATGTAGAAAAAACTTTGATGGGTTTAGATAAATCTTTCAAAGAATTACGGCTAGCTTGCAAGAAGAAGTACCCAGAAGCAAATTTCATTAACGTTAAGTAACAAATATACAAAAGCATTTAAGAGTAATTTTCAACGCTTGAAATTTTTCACTCCATTGTTGGATTTAATGTTTACGGTGGCATCTTAGGTTCAGTGGTAGCGTTAACCACACCTTTAATGCAGCGTTATACGCTTTTCAGTAAAAAAAGAGATTAATTGTGACAAAACTTCAAAAAATTAGATTAGGGTTAGCTATTGGTGCAGTACTAGCTCTCGTCATAGCTACGATACCAGCATATATAAAGAATTTGGAACGAGATAAAAATATATCGAATAGCGAACCTGCAACCAGTGAAATGATGAAGAGAATACGTCAAAAAGATTCACGAGTTGGAACGTATGTATTTTGTGCAAAGCTTTATCAAAATACAGGAGAGCGCGATAAGTTTAGTCAGATTTCGGAGTTAATCCCCAAAGTTAAAAATTTGTCTGACCATGCAAAAAGTGCTATATCAGCATTGTCGTTAATGAATACTGAAGAGGCTTACGACATATGTGAAAAATTAATTAATTAAAGCAATATATAACGAGACCTATAAGATTGAATTTAGTATTTATGGCAAAATGGTTTAGATTTGGCGTTAATGTTGTTCACTACTTAATGCAGTGTTACAATTATTTGGAGAAATTACGTGAATTACTTTGATGGCAGCTCATTTGGAGTTGTTGAAAGCATTGACAAAAAGGACTACGTTCACTCAAACTTCATGAAAAATAAGGATTCTTTAGCTATTATTGATACATATATTCTATATACAGGATGGTGGAACAAAACAAAACAAGTATTTGACTCATGTGTTGATGTAGCTCGCCCCAAAGGTAAATTGAGAATAGAATATTTATCTAGAAGTAACGCTAGTTTCGAAACATATCATTATATATTTCTTTCTAGTCCCACTGTTCTTGAAAATTTCGGCATTTGGGCTATGTATCAAGCAATTCAAAATGCTGAACTTAAATTTATAGAACAATGTAAAACGCCAAGAAATGAGATTTCATTAACTGGAAAGCTTACATCAAACATAGATCACTGTGCTTCAAAAATTCAGAGCGATTATGAAAAACACTTATATATGGATAACATTTCCATTATAATGAATGAGATTGAACTGCAAGTTCAGAATAGAGAGAAAATAACAGGAGCAGATTTTGCTTTGCTACTTGAATGGTACGATAGAGCGAATTATCTAAAAGTATGTCCTATATACTTTCAAGCAAAACGAGTAATTAATGAGATGGCCGACATCTCTCAATTCAACAAGGAGGTTGGTTATCAATTCACACTTCTAAAAAGTAGAGAAATTAATTCTGCTTATATTTTCTACAACTGTAATACGCAAAAAATCACTCCAAATCCACGTTTACCATCTGTAAAAGATGTTAGAGATGTCAGTTCTAATGAATTTCCAGATAAAACCAGCGCTGTAGAAAATGTCCTATCGCTATCCACTTTTTTGCTCGATGTAATGGTTAATAGCAATAGATATACTGTTTTCAATAATCGGAAAGATGCACTTAGAGCAATTTTAGTCAACATTAAAGAAGATGAACTATCTCGTGTTTTTACTTTATCAGTTGATGAAGGTGCAAAGGAAAGATATCGAGAAGAGTACATTCTTTACATGAATTATAAGAAAAACAAGTCCATTGATATATATGGTGCTTAACTAAATATAACGAAACATTTAAGAATAACTCCCAACGCTTGGTATATTCAATCCAAGTGTTGGAGACCTTTACAAAATTTCCATCAACGGCCTTTACTTGGTTGATGCTTAAAATCGAAGTCACCCGAACAAAAGCCAGTGATGCTGATATAGCGACCAACATCCAAGTCACTCCATACCACTTAGACGCAGTGTCACAGAAATATCCCACCATGGCTAATACACAAAAGCCAAAGCAAAGCCAAATAGCTGCACCGAGATAGGATGCCAAATCACCAGCGTAACTCGTCTCTCTGATTCGATTCATGACAGGCGTATCAAGTGTCATCAACAAAGTTTTCGCCGTTGCAAGAAACCCTGTCAGTATGGCACCTATAGTTAATGATGCTGATAGCACATCATTTCCTAATGGAAACTTACCATCACAAATGTACCATGCAGAACTTGCAGCAATTGCCATTACATACGGATATGCTTTTTCAACATATAAGTGCATTTATTAACCTAAAACCTTTCTCCAACCGCGCTTAGCTTTTTCTAAAGCTTGATATCTCGCTTCTCTTGGCCACCTTCTATCAGCGCCAACAGGAACTGTCGTAAAATCTTGACACAGACGCTCCGCGATTAAGTCTAACACTTGAACCGTTTCATCTAAACCAGGGCCTACTACCCCAGTCCTTAACTTACTAACAGCATTAGGGTTTTTCTCTGCTAAGCTTTCGCTTTTACAATTGTTTGATCTATGATTTCTGAGAGAAAACGTTTCTTTTCTCGACCTGCTGTAATTGTAATTTCAATTTTTGAAGCATTAGATATATCACCTAAATCGATCGCTGTCCCTAATGCCGTTTTCGCCGCATGATCTTTCTCCGTAAGCAATCTAGGATCAATAGCGAGCGTTAGTGATTTAATTGCCTTGCGCGAGGCGAATTTTTGCTCTACGTCTTCATCATATTTCGGCTGTAACTCATATTGGTTGTCAGCACCATCAGTATAACGGCTGAAATACTCTTCAATTGCGGCGTATCGTACGCCATGATGATTATATTGCATAATGATGGCGTTGATCTTTGGATCATAGATCATGGCCGTTTCTTCGCAAAAAAGCTCTCCCTTTTTAAATTTGAATCCAGATACCTGAGTCGCTTTAGAACCTTTACCAGGGCCGTGAACATCTCTAAATTTGACAAAATCTAAGTACCACAAACCATCTTTTTCTTCGATGTGTTCAACCCTGATTTCATGTTGGTGTAGTGGTCAACTAAAATTGGCCACAGTTTTAGAGTTTTCCCAATACAGTCGTTCAGACTCATTGGGTGTTAGACCACCATTATATTGATGGGGCCTGAGTTGGCTGTAGTAGCCTGTGATATATCGAGTTATATGTTCTCTCGCTTCGCTAAAACTCCGATAACCCGACACTGGTATCCATTCTGTCTT
>NZ_JBICMV010000002.1:0-292 GCF_043106745.1 Vibrio sp. CJQ_6
AACCTTCTGCAGACCACTTTCACCACCAAAACTCACCGCAAACCAAAAATGCCACGCGGCATGAGTCCCGCTTGAACGCTTTGTTATGTAGCCTGCCTTTCAGATTCAATTTACCACCCAAGAAAAGCTGAACAAGCAGCGAACCTTGCCGCAGCCAAATTACCTGAAGTGGTTCACGAAATTGAGTAGACAAAAAGACCAGCGCCCGTAGATTCAAATTGACCAGCAACAAAGATCGCTTTTGCGTAGGGAGAACCTAACGAACGCAACCGACATTGCACGCAGACGTTTC
>NZ_JBICMV010000030.1:0-372 GCF_043106745.1 Vibrio sp. CJQ_6
TGCGATTTATCGTATTGGGTAGGGGAGCGTTCTGTAAGCCGTTGAAGGTGTGTTGTAAAGCATGCTGGAGGTATCAGAAGTGCGAATGCTGACATGAGTAACGACAAGGGGGGTGAAAAACCTCCCCGCCGGAAGACCAAGGGTTCCTGTCCAACGTTAATCGGGGCAGGGTAAGTCGACCCCTAAGGCGAGGCTGAAAAGCGTAGTCGATGGGAAACGGGTTAATATTCCCGTACTTCTTACAATTGCGATGGGGGGACGGAGAAGGCTAGGTGGGCCTGGCGACGGTTGTCCAGGTTCAAGTGCGTAGGCTTGAGAGTTAGGTAAATCCGGCTCTCTTTAAGGCTGAGACACGACGTCGAGCACCTACGG
>NZ_JBICMV010000031.1:0-38588 GCF_043106745.1 Vibrio sp. CJQ_6
TGGGATGCCGATGACTTCATCGAGTTAGAGCCTCGCCTGTTAGAGGCAAAGAGACGTAACTTAGAATGTCCTGAATGTAGGGAGTTTGCTTGGTTCAATCGAGGCGTGGAAGGTCGCAAAGATCCATTCTTTAGTGCTCACCATTTGGAAGATTGTGATTTGAGAACGGAATATGTTCGAGTACCAAATGGCGAGTTTGATGAAGAGGGGATTGAACAGGGTGACGACATAATTGTTAGGCTAGATGAAGAGGTTGGCGGAGAATTGGAAGTTGCTCCACCTCAGCATCCTAATGGTAGACATCGAGAAGGTGGTGGAAGAACAGTAAGAGTCGGTGTTGCTCAACAGAACTTCGCTCAACAGTTTACATTGAGACGCATATTGCATCGATTGCGACAAAGTGAAGCGTTCAGGGACTCTTATAATTCAATCACATTCTACAGAAGCAATAACGAGCCTTTGGTTCAGGGGCAAATCCGCGATGTGATTACTCATTTTGATGACATTGATGTTCACGGAAATTTTAGTGATGGAGTCCAATTCTTTTGGGGACCAATTGCTTCGACGGGATACACCGACGATGGGCGGCTTTGGCTAAATTCCTCTATGCGTAGGAATGACGTAAGTGTGGTCGTTTATAGCGATATCGTTGATGAATTTCTTGAGCGATTTGATGTCGATGATATCGAAGATTTGGTTGGTGCCTATGTTTTAGTTGCTGGTAATGGCTGGGTATCAGGTAACACCGATAAACCAATCATCTGGTGCGCATCAGCCAATAATATCTTCGTACGTCGTTACAACAATTAGGCATTTTTATAGTTTTGCTCGTCTAGATCACATCAATCGGATAGACGAGCTTTGGTTTTTATAAGCACACGATTTGAAACACTTAGATGTAGTAACTCATACTTGAACTTGCATATCCGCTGGTTAGTCACGACTAGATCACACAGTCAGCCTGCTGGTATCATAACTCACAATTGAACAGAACCTTGTTAGTGATGATCGATTACTATTACGACATAAAACCCATATAACAGTTCGAACAGTAATATTAATTAAAAGGTAATGATGGCCAATTTATTGACTCGTAGAGACTTTTAACTTTTGAGCCAAATTTGGGGTCGATACTTAAAGAGTAACTAACTAAGCCTTTTAGGTGATTATTAAATCCAATTACTGAATCAAATTTTTGGTGTTTTGCATGCTGAACTGGTCCTACACTTTCTAGATTACAAAAATGTAGGTGGCGAAGTATATTCGCTTTAAATTCCTTTGTTAACTTTGGCTTATTGCCATCGACAATAAGACCGAGTACGACTTTTCGACTTCCAGGGGAGATGATTTTTGTTTTGTTTTTCTTAGGTGAAAACCCATTAGAATAAAGAGAATCATAAATCTCTCTTATTAACCTATAACAGTTTTTTCGACCAAATTTGATATCACAAGAAGAAAATGTTAGATCATCTGAATATCTTGTATAACGAACACCATAGCTAAGAGCTATTTTTGTTATCTTTTCATCAAGTTCTCGAAGAACTAGGTTTGCTAGAAGTGGGCTGGTAGGAGCACCTTGAGGTAAGCTACCAATTACATGAAAGTTATAATTCTTGTTGTTATAATTTTTATGTGCTCTCCATCTTGAGTGACTATATTTTTCAGCATGTTCTTTTTGGTAAGGTACGATGCGAGTACATAGTCGAGCTAACTGAAAAGAAAGTAGCTTGGAATAACCTGAGCTGAAAAATATCTTGTAGATATCAACTTCAGATATATTTTCGAAAAAATCTTCTATGTCAATTTTAAGCAACCACTTGGCCTGACGATGGACATTTGCTACGTCTACAATCTTACATCCTTTATTGTATGCCATGCTTGATGGATGGCTTTTTAGGTTATGAAGAATAAACTGATTTATATACTTTTGAACTCTCAATAGATTTTTACTTGGCACACAAATGTATCTTTTACTTTTTGTGTCTTTTTTTCTTATTGCAAATATTCTGTAATAGTCTTTACCCGATGAGTTTTCACCTGCTCGCTTGGTAAGCTTATAGACTTGATCGTAATCAACGCCACTCAACTTAGCTAAATGTTCCAAATTAAATATAATCGGAATATTTAATCCTTTATTAGTAATTCTGTCACCAATAGCTACGGCATTATTGATTATATCAGTAGGGATACCCTGGCTTCTTGCTTCTGATATGTACAACTGAGGGCGCCAAATATTATTCATCTACTTCTACTTTTCGCTCTTGATAGGGAGCATTGAGGTATTTGATTCGCAACGAGTCTACGAGTGGCCGCGAAGTAAATACCTCAACGCTCCACTTTGCCTCTGCTGCTCCGAAGGTTGCAAAATATGCTTCCCCGTAAACTGTTTAAGTTTACAACGCTAGATCTAATCTGACGCCCTCAGCGTACTAGGGAAGTATAACGGATCATATTCTTCAAACACAATAGGCTCTTTTGACCTTTCGCGTTCCAATTTTTTGATGATTGCGACGCCATCATCGGTAAGCCTATTTGATTTAGATATCCAACCGTAAAATTTTGCAGTTGATAATAATCGCTCAACATAATCTATATCTAGGTTAGTCCGAGCGGATATTGCAACATTTGTTCGAGGTGGACGGTATAATGAAGCCATAATAGTAACTAAGTTTTTGGCATCGTGATTGTTAGATTCAATCCAACTAGCCTCGGAAAGTTCTCTTTTTTTCCACCTATCTAATAGTGTACGATATGGTATTTTTCTTTCCCCAGGCTCTAGTTCTCGACTAAGTTCACTAGTAACTCTAGATGGAAAGAGAGGCTCCCAGTTCTTTGCTCTTTTGAAAAAGACGACAGGGCAATTATTAGGCATACCGTGCGAATATGCTATTAATGCACCTGTACTAGAATATCCTAGCATCGGTAGCTTGTTAGAAGAGTTTGCTTTTTTTCCATATACTTCACACAAGTTGACTATTCTAGCTCTTATTTTGTCCTGTTCGAATTGATTAAATATTGTCGGGCATGGAATAACATAATCTACTTTTGGCGTTGTTTTATTGTTTTTTAAATGATCTATCGACTGTTCTGTAGCGGTGTAACAAACAACATGAAAGTCTATATACTTTAAAGACTTCCAGCTTTTAATGGATGCAACTTTCCAAAGTGAATTTAAGCATTTCGATACTTGGTCTCCTGAGCCTATAGTATCCGCCAGTAGTATGAATTTTCTTATTTTTTTACTTCTTATCTGCTCGGCAGTGGGATGAAGAAAATATTTTGCATTGTTACTTCTCATAATACTTGTCGCAATACTTCCTACAACACCTTCACTTCCCACTTCATCACTATAACGCTTAATTGATTCTATAGGCTGCAATGCCGCCCCATAAGCACGGTGCGGCGTTTTAGAGCTTTGCTTGTAAAACCTTTGCACACCATATCTATTTTTCCTAATTTCTCTTTCTAAAAATAGTGCAACTGTTCCTTGAGTGCTATTTGCGATCTTTTTAATTTTATCTTCGAGCTTGACCTTAAACTCTCTTTCAGAGACCCATACAATACTATCTAAAAGACTCGCAGCTAACGGTTGATCAATGACATCAAACTGATCTAGCCATTTTATGCCTATTTCAGTAGACGATGCTTTATGCTTAACGTGACAATTGTTCATACTTTAATTTTCATTGTTAGGCGAAAAAATATAAATAGTTATAGATTCATTTATGCAATGTAAAAGTTAGATGTATCCTATACAAAAGCATTTATAAATCCTTGGTTCCCTTAACTGAAGTATGCCAAGAGCTATCTTTGAGAACTTTGAAAATGCGATTGCCTATATCATTCATCTTTTTTATCTACGTATTCTTACTTATTGTGTAAAGATTGCATTCAGACTAATTCAACAGAGTTCTAGATGTATGTTTATATCAGACACCCTAAAAACCTTTCTTGTCTATGCCTTTGGGTATACCATATTCCACAGTGACCAGCAGGCCTAGAGCGAAAGCCGACATGTGTTAGCAACAACCTTCGTTTTGCTCTTGAAACTCCTACAAAAAATGCACATAAGTTTTCATCTGGGTTTCCCCAATAGCTTTCAGTTTCAACGCCTAGTAGAACGACAGAATCAAACTCTAGTCCCTTGCTTTTATGAACTGTAAGTATTCTAACTGCTTGATCATCCTCAAAACGCTTCAGGGACGTTTGGAGATCGAGTCCAGTAGACATCAATTGATCTATCTGTGAACAAGTATCATTGAGCACCTCACGTAAACGTGACTCAGTTTCATAATCATGTGACAGAGACATTAATTCTTGGAACCCTACTTTTTCAATGAAACGCTTCAAGCAATCCCACCTTTTGGGGTTTTCAGGAACTATAGGATTTTGATTAATCGCCTTTTTCTCTTCTAGAATGAAACGTTGCCAGTTTTGGACCAGTTCACCCTTTTCATCGTCATCATCAGTGAAGGGAACTAACTTTTCCATTAAGCGAACCCATGCTGAAGGTTCCTGCTTGCCAAAAGTGCTTAATAGGAAGTCTACAATTAGGCGTGCGGCTGGCTCAACAGTTATGTCCTGCAACTGTTGTTCATTCCTATATGGTATACCTCTATCACGTAGAGCAACCATAAGCCTCATTGCATATAATTCAGGTTGGTTCTTGATTAACACAGCTATCTCAGAAGGAGGAACACTTTCTTCATTTATCCACCTTTGGATTTGCTCTGAAAGATAATCGGCTTCTTCTTGGCAGTTCTGAAAAGGGTGAACTTTTATATGGCCTTCTTCTCCCGCGATTTGCTCTTCAGGCATCACTGATGCGGGATCAAGAATTTTGACGATTTCATTTTGCAATCGAAGAAGTTTGGGCTGTGAACGAAAGTTTCGGTACATATTGAGTGGAACAGCTTGGAAGTCTTCTTTAAATGCCTCAAAAATACCGTCAAGAGCACCAGCCCAGCCCATAATTTTTTGCTTTGTATCGCCTACAGCAGTAAGGCGAATATCTGTGCTTTGAAAGGCTACCTTAATAAGCTCATACTGATAGTTTGTGCAATCCTGAAACTCATCTAAAAAAACATCTGTATAGGTTTGCCTCAATGCGTTTCTAGCAACGGGGGATTCTTTTAATATCTTTATTGCAAGCGGAACTAGATCTGTAAAATCAATTTGCTTGTGAAGGATTTTGGGACCGATTGTGAAACCAGGCTCTAAGGCTTCATCCCCAGTCAATATTGGACGAAAACGGTCAATTATTCGCTTTGCAAAAGCATGGAATGTATAGCTGTCAAAACGTGATGAAAGCTCAGCACCACATCTACGCTTGATCCGTTCTTTTAGATTACTACTTGCATCTACCTTAAATGAAATAGCAAGTATACGTTTGGGGTAGCGACATGAGCCTGTACGAAGTAAAAAGTCAGCTCGCTGAGCGAGCATTTCTGTTTTGCCAGCGCCTGGACCAGCGGTTAAAGCTAAGCTGTATTCACGCTCTTTAGCTGCTCTATAAGCGTTAGGCTCCAATACTAATCCATCAGCTGGTTGCCAACTCTCGACTCTAATCATTCAGGAAGCTCCAACAATATTTCTTTTGCAGAATCTACTAGCCGTCCCAATGACGGAGGAATATGTGCTAGGAGTTGTTCATCAGATAATCTAGAGAGAGCTGTAATATGCTCCGCTGGCTTACTTCCAACTTTGAATAACTTGTGATACGTAATAAACAACTTCTGCTCATCATCACTATACTCTGAAGCTTCAGTACGAGATTTACCTAGTACCGCTTTGATATTTGGGAGTTCTGGTTCAACTTGATCATCTGCTTCTATATTAAATGCGGTAGGAAAAGCGCTGAGCATTGCGAAATCCAAGTCCATTGGATAAGAGAAAAACACTCTACGCTTTTCCAATTCCATTAGATAATGAGGAAATGCTCTAATTTTATGCTGAGGATGATTCCATGTTGGGATATTTTCGTATCCATCAGTTAACTGAAGAGCTGGTTTATGTAGTTTTAACTGATCATTGGCTGTTTTGATACGTCCCCAACCACCTTGATGCCTTCCTACATCGAGGTCTAAAAGTGTAATATGAGGAATATTTAACCCTTCAAGAAGCCTCCAGAAATGGTTTACATGTCGCCCACCAAGAGGAGCCACAGTAATCCCAAATGCGTCAACAGGTACTCCTTTAGATTCTAGTAATCTAGGTATTACGATTTCTTCACTATCCCCCTCCCCAAGGATAACCAAACGTGAAAAATATATCTCAGGGAAGGATTTTACTGCCTGAGAGACAAACTTATGAGCATCACCTGAGTGTTCCTTATCGGGCAACTCGATACTTGCAATAGTTGTTTCTCTGTCTGGGTTCAAGCGAAGATAACGTATTTGTTTTGGCTCGATACGTCTCAGCATTGATGGTGCATGAGTTGCTATTAGGGCTTGCGCATCCCCGTGACCGACCATTTCTTTAAGAGAGCTTACTATTCTTCCTAAATAGTGAGGGGATAGGCTATTTTCTGGTTCTTCCACGGCAATTAACGTAAACACAGGAGGTCTAAGCTTATCTGGATCAAAAGATTCATCGCCTTGTAGTACTGAGCGGCCAATAGCCTGGGATGAAAGAACCAAAGACAAATACAGCATCGATTTTTGGCCATCACTTAATCGAGAAAAATCGACATTAGCTTCATCGTGTCCAGGAGAAAAAGAAATAGAAAGGTGGCGAAGCAATGATTCGATTTCACTTGCAACAAAAGTAATTTGGGGCTGTGTAAAAAACTGTCCTTTATGTAAACGAGACCACGAATCTCGAATGCTTGTACTCAAGGCATTAACTGATAAGTTAGCTGCGAGACTTGCGCTGATTTGGTCTGTATGTCCCTTCACTGCTTCTCGCTCAGTCTCCCAGTTAACAGCCCTTAGCATTCGCCCTAACAAAGCATTCGCACCAAAGGTAATATGTTCAGCGGGGTCACGTCTAGCTGGAAGGTAGTGTATTTGAATCTGACTTCGGTCTGTGCGTGAAACTTTAGCCGTACTTTTAGGCTGCTGGTTGTCGTCTACCTCTAATACGTATATTAATGACTCATCTATATCACCATCAATACCCATAGACGCTTCTAGTCGAAACCTTACCCGTGGAGTATCTTCTCCGTCTACCAATCGCATGTGACCAAAGTGTGGTGAAACAGTAGTGTTATCTCCCTCTTCATGTAATTCAGGGAAAAGAAAATCAGCCTCAATCCAAAGAGTTCTTTCTTCAGGTTGCTCTGATTCGTTGTGTGGAACATGAAAATCAGATTTTCTTATCCGACGTAGAGATGGATCAAACGCGAACATTCGACAAAGCGCTTGAAGAGCTGCTGTTTTTCCTGAGCCATTTGGACCGATTAGAAAAGTTAAATCGTCAAGAGAGATTTCAGTAGAGGTTGATCCATAGCTTTGAAAACAGGAGAGTCGTAATTTATCAAGTTTCACTATTTCGCCTCATTCTATTGTTAAAATAGCTAAATCAATAATCATTAGGTTGACTATGCAACCAGGATTTATGAATTATACACATTTAGTTCTTACAAAGACTTGATGGTGAATACGTTTCTTATCTCCTCATGTCACATGAACTTTGAAGGTGATAGCAGTAGTCCAAAATACGCAAATAACCTCTGCTAGCGTTGGCGTATCAGCGAAGTATGAAGCAAAAGTGCTTTTGGGGTAGGTAGCAATCAGACTACTTGCTTTAAATCACGATTTTCAGGTGAGATGGTTAGGTTCGAGCAATGGCAAGTCACAGTAGTTAAGGTAACAACTCTTTAGGGTCACAGCCTAGGGTCTCCGCAATCTTATATAATTTTTCAAGCGTAATATTTACTTCACCACGCTCAATACGCCCGATATAACTTCTATCTACTTTAGCTAGAATCGCGAGCTTGTCCTGAGAAAGGCTTCTCGCTTTCCTTACTTTTACAATGCGTCTGCCAACGGCTATTGCAAGCATCTTGTTCATGTTTTTTATTTGCGAAATTAATTTGTTGAACAATCGCATGTTGCGGCATAGTTAGCCACGGACTATAATCCTCAAAATGAGTTTTGATGGTTATTTTTTGTGCAGATGAAGATAAAAATTAGAAAAGAGTTATTTCTCGCTATTTATCACAATGAACATTTCTCAGCTAACGACCTTAAGTCTTTACCACTGGACATTGATGGAGAGGAGTGCTTATCAGATGAATATGTTGAAAAAAAAATGAAGGAGATGTCGCTCATCGGTGCCGTTCTTTCATGTGGCTTCGATAAACATGGAGATGAAAAGTTCTCCAAGGGATTTATGTTCAATCACATCGACTGGGATGTCGTGGATTATGGCAATTACAATGAGAACTCTAGTTATTTTGCTCTCAAGGAAGAAAGTCTTTTGACGAAGCTCCAGGATAAATTATCTTGTTTATCAAGGTCTTATTGCCTCAATAAAAGAGCCTGGAAGTATTTTGATTTGTTATGTACTCAACATTCAGAACTTCGTCCATGCTTAGAGCAATTCATATCCGAGCATGACAATCGTAGATTAGACATCCAAGCTGAAATTCTGGCAGTAGAAAATGCGATTAACTTATACAAAGACATAGCACTACCAGTAGAGAATAGGAGTTAATTTGTACAAGCCTATACTTTACGCATATGCCACAAACAACAACATGCTCGTAGGGCAATTTGCCCAACAGTCGAAGAGTCACCTATTATTCTCTTATTCTGATGAGTGGTTAGCGTATCATTCAGCCTTCCCGCTCTCGTTAAGCCTACCGCTAATGAAAGGTGAGGTTTCATCATTTAATATATTGAATTTTATAAACAACCTCCTTCCTGACTTAACGGGTGAGCGATTAGAACTCGCTCGCTCAGTAGGTGCGCAATCTGTCGATGCGCTCACTTTACTCTCTAAAATCGGACACGACTGTACAGGAAGCATTTCGTTCACTGACTGCAAGGAGCCTCCAGTTGTAGGATGGGAATATCGAGAACTATCTGCAAGTCAATTAGATGAACTCGTTACTCAGCGTAAGTCATTTCTTCCTTTTTTTGGTGACTACCGTCCGTGTATTTCAGGGACACAACCCAAAACAACGCTAATGAAGTTGAATGACAAGTGGTACGTACCGCAAGGAAAATCAATCACTAGCCACATTATCAAGTATCCGATGGGGGCGATTGCTCAAAATAACTCAGTGCTAGATATGAGAAGCAGTGTTGAGAATGAATTCATTTGTGCTCAAATTGCCAAGAAGCTTGGTTTTAATGTACCTAATGTCGAGATAATTACTACAGCGTCAGGAGCTAAAGCCCTAGCTGTAGAGCGGTTCGATAGATGTTTTGGTAGCAGTGTCGCATCTCGTAGGCATCAAGAAGATTTTTGCCAGATTTTCGGCGTGCCTGAAACTAAAAAGTACCAATCGGAGAACCAACTGGGCACTTCTAAGATTGCTGATTTTCTAAACGCTTCTACAAAAAGCCATGAAAATACTCGCGATTTCTTTAAATTTATGATTTTACAGTACCTTTTGGGTGCAACTGATGGTCATCTAAAAAACTTTTCGGTGCATATTGATTCCAATGGATTCCATCAACTCACACCATTCTACGATTTACTGTCTGCATATCCTGCTGTAGGTCCTAAAGGGTTAAATAAGAGAAAGCTAAAGTTGTCGATGGGTCTAAAAGCATCCAAGGGATATAAATACCATGTCAACAAAATTTGCTTACGACACATAGAGCAAACCGCTAATCAGTTCGGTATTAGTCATGCTGAATGTCATGAGATTGTCTCAGACCTTCTCGCTCAATTCAGTGATGCACTTAGCTCGATAGACAAACGATTTCCAGAGGAAGAGTTCGCATTTGTAAAGGACTCCATATTTCAACATGCCACTGAAAACGTCGAGAAGTTAAACAGATCAATCAAGTAAACATCTTGGGTAACAATTACTACCCTTTTTGTAAACTTACTCGCTAGTGATGAGGGAAAGATGACTGACGCTACTACTAATGAAAGTAACATGACTCTTGATTTGAGGCAGTCTTTCGCTCTGTTAAGTGTCGATCAGAGCGGCATCGTAACGATGAAATTTGGTGATGAAGTAACGGTTTTTATGAACGACAAATGCTCTGCAATCGCTACAGATTTGTTAAAAGTGATCGCGTCAATAAAACAACGGGAGTAGTGAGTAATGAACAATGAGGAAGATAAAATTAGTGAGCTGACAAAGCCGTCTTGTGAAAGTCAAAACGTTGATCGCTTTCTAGATTTACTCGAAAAAGACATAGAGCAACATCCTAATAAATTGATCGTTCCTTCTCAAGAAATGAAAGAACAATTAGACGATACTGTCGGTGAATATTCAGTCGATTTAGATGGCGACTATTAGGAATAAGGATGGTATGAAAGCAAAAATCGGCATTCTATCAGAAGAGCTTGCTCGTAAGTGCATGATTCGCATTGCAGAAGGAAAAGTGACGTCTGAAGAACCTTATCCTCAATTTTTGTTTGAGTCACTGGCTGTGCTTTCACAACTGTTGTCTAACGAAAATGTTGAACTGCTGAATTTAATTGCTCGCGAAAAGCCAAACAGTCTTGATGAGCTTGCTGAAATGAGTGGGCGCAGTATCAAGGATGTTACTGATACGTTTGAAGCTCTTTCATCTAAGGGCTTTGCTTATCTGGATATGAGGGGAAGTGAATCTCGACCAATAGCGTTGTTTACGACATTCGAGATCGTCATGGGCAGCTATCTACTCTTGGAATCCTCTGATCGTACCTGATTTGAATAACTTAGCCTGACTGGGTTGCCTACATTTCAAGAAACTGCTCGCTCGGTGAAATGACTCAAGTTGCAAGCTAATGCAACTTGATGTATTGTTTTTAGTACGTTGTGGTGTGGGATATCCTCGTCACTTATTGAGCTTATTTAGCTCGTGGGAAAACGAAAGTTTTCTGCCTTTTTGACCCATACATGCCTAGCAGTGACCATGATGAGCACCGTTCAGAACATGTGGGAATTCGAACCTTGGGACGAAACCAAGGTTCGTCGAGACGGGGGCGTGTGCTGATCAATCCTTTCTCTGTAATTGGACGAACCCAAACTTTTTACTTCGTACTGGCGAGGGGGTTTGGGGATTACGGAGGGCATAACATGTCAAATAACACGCAACGCGATCAGCAAGTAAACATTATTAAACCAACAAAGCGAGAGAAGCGCCAAAAGCAATTCAAACGCTTCCTTAAAGCTCTTAGTTGGCTATATCGTATCTGGTATTGGTTCAACTTTCTTCTAGGTCTATTTGATGGTGGTGATACCTAATGTTTGCTCCCCCTAGTTTCGAAACATGAGGCCATTCATATGATTCATAGAGCGCTACGTTTGATACGTCAGTATCATGACCTTTCTGTAACTAAATTAGCGGAAGAATTTCGCATGCCTAAGCAATATTTAGATGGAATAGAGGCAGGCACAAAACCTGTTAATAATGACATTCTTGAAAAATATGCCTATAGATTCGATATTCCTATCTCTTCACTAGTGATGTTCTCTGCACAAATTGCGAATGAAAAAAAATTAGCTAAAAAGTTTAGAAAATCTTTAGCAGGTAAAATCCTTGACGTAGCAGAATGGGCGATGAGTAAAAATGAAAAAATCAAAGCTTAAAATCAAGACGAATGGCAAAGAATATTCACTGAAAGACTCCCCCTTCTATAATATTAAAACTAAAAAAAGGCTATCTATTCTAATTGGTTGTACGCTTAGCGAGCTTAAGGCTTTTTCTAAAGATCAAGGTAACTACCATGAATTCCTAGAAAAAAGTACAGGTGGAAAAAGTCGAAAGATACAACAGCCAGTGAGAGGGTTAGATAGAATCCATACCCGAATAGCTAGTCTTTTATGCAGAATCGAAACACCTGATTATCTACATTCAGGGAAAAAGAATCACTCTAATGTATCTAATGCAAAGACCCACGCAGAAAAGCACTTCGATAACGTTCCAACTATGACTACAGATATAAAGTCATTTTTCCCATCTACAACTAGAAAAATGATTTTTTCTTTTTTTTACTCTGTAATGAAGTGCAGTGCTGATGTTGCTGACGTTTTAGCTGATATTTGTACTATTCACAAGTTCTTACCTACAGGCAGCAGGATTAGCATGCCTCTTGCGTTTTGGGCAAACTCTAGAATGTTTGAAGAGCTAGAAGCACTATCTATAAAACATGATATCGTTATGACCGTTTACGTCGATGACCTTACTTTTTCTGGTTGTAATGTAAACAAACTCTTCAAAACGACAGTAAAGAGGGTTATCGAACGCCACCAACATACAATGCATCCAGATAAAACTAAGATATATAGGAAAGCTGAGCCTAAGCTTGTTACTGGGGTTGTTGTTCATAACGGTGAAATTAGAGTTCGAAATGAGCAACACAAGCAGTTGGTCACAGATTTAGCTTGTTGGAATAGCATTAAAGCGATACCAGAAGCTATTCGAATGCCATATACAAACAGGCTAATAGGGCGATTGCACTCGATGGGGGTAATAGAGTCTGTTTTCAAAGATAAAGCTACTGCCATCAGAAATCAAACGGCAAAATGAGCGATAATCTTTCCTTATCTAGGTAGGGCTATTCCGTTGCTAGGGACAGACAAAGGAGAGCTAACAACCTGTTTGGCGAATCCCGATTAATCAAAATTTGAATATAAAAAAGCCGCATCAAATGATGCGGCTTTTTTATATTGGTGCGCCCACTCGGACTTGAACCGAGGACCTGCCGATTATGAGTCGGATGCTCTAACCAAACTGAGCTATGGGCACGAAATTCTGTAGGGCCGATTTTGCATGGCAAACCATTTGTTGTCAATGAAAAACAAATAGTTGTTAATTAACAACACGCAAAACTATTGTACTTAGTAGCTTTAATTGAATGTTGTAAACTATTAGGGGTTTACACCCGTTCTAACCACTGAGCTAAGGGGCCGAATAGGGGAACGATTATAGGGGATGGGCTGTGGAGTGTCTAGCCGCAAAGTAGGGTAATAGCGCTTAGTTTTTATTCACTTAGCACCATCAATAATAAAAAAGGTGAGCCATAGCTCACCTTTTCTTTTGCAACAAATGCTTACTCGTCGAGGAAGCTGCGCAGTGTTTCTGAGCGGCTTGGGTGACGCAGTTTACGCAAAGCTTTTGCTTCGATCTGACGGATACGTTCGCGAGTTACGTCGAACTGTTTGCCCACTTCTTCGAGCGTGTGGTCCGTGTTCATGTCGATACCGAAACGCATACGCAGTACTTTGGCTTCACGAGGTGTTAGGCCAGCCAGAACGTCACGAGTGGCTGCTTTCAGGCTTGTCGCCGTTGCAGAATCCAGTGGCAGTTCCAGTGTGGTGTCCTCGATGAAATCACCCAGATGCGAATCTTCGTCGTCACCGATGGGTGTCTCCATTGAGATTGGCTCTTTGGCAATTTTCAGTACTTTGCGGATTTTGTCTTCCGGCATTTGCATGCGTTCAGCCAGCTCTTCCGGCAGTGGCTCACGACCCATTTCCTGTAGCATCTGACGAGAGATGCGGTTCAGTTTGTTGATCGTTTCGATCATGTGAACCGGAATACGGATCGTACGCGCTTGGTCTGCGATGGAGCGAGTGATCGCCTGACGGATCCACCATGTTGCGTACGTCGAGAATTTGTAACCACGACGGTATTCAAACTTATCAACCGCTTTCATCAGGCCGATGTTACCTTCCTGAATCAGATCCAAGAATTGTAGGCCACGGTTGGTGTATTTCTTCGCGATAGAAATAACCAGACGTAAGTTCGCCTCAACCATCTCTTTCTTCGCACGGCGGGCTTTCGCTTCACCGATAGACATGCGGCGGCTGATGTCTTTGATGCGTTCGACGGTCAAAGAGGTTTCTTGTTCGATGATCTGCAGTTTTTGGATAGAACGGCGAATGTCATCTTCGTACAGACGAATTTTGTCGACGTACGGTTTGTCAGATGCCAGCACTTGATCCAGCCATGCTTCGCTCGATTCGTTGCCTGTAAAGACGGCGATGAACGATTTCTTCGGCATTTTTGCCACTTCAACCACAGACTTCATGATCAGACGTTCTTGGGTGCGAACGCGATCCATCGAGGTACGAAGGGTATCAACGAGGTGATCGAACTGTTTTGGTGTCAGACGGAATTCACGGAAGACGTCTAGTACCAGATCGGTTGCTTGTTGCGCTTTTGAGCTTTCGTTGCCGTGCTCGTTGATCGCCAATTGCAGGTTCTGGAACTTGTTACGTAGTTCAGTGAATTTTTGCAGCGCTAGCTCAGGGTCGATACCGACTTCTTCTTCGCTATCGTCATCGCTGTTGTCATCACCATCTTCGTCTTCATCTTCGTCGTCATCGCTGTCGACGTCTTTCTCTTCTTCTTCGTCTTCCAGATCCGCACCGCTCAGTTCAGAACCGATGTGGGTTGCTGTTGGCGCAGAAGTTTCTTCTTCGTTTGGATCAACAAAGCCAGAGATCAGATCGGTCAGGCGTAGTTCTTCTGCCTGAACTTTATCAAACTGTTCAAGAATGTATGGGATGGTGCCCGGGTATTCTGCTACGGCGCTTTGAACTTGGTTAATCCCATCTTCAATGCGTTTAGCAATATCGATTTCACCTTCACGAGTCAGTAGTTCAACTGTACCCATTTCACGCATGTACATGCGGACTGGATCGGTCGTTCGACCAATCTCGCTTTCTACGCTTGACAGCGCAGCGGCAGCGGCTTCTGCTGCATCTTCATCAGTGATCGCGTTGTCGTCGTTTAACGCGAGATCATCGGCATCAGGAGCAGTTTCGACTACTTTGATACCCATGTCATTGATCATCTGAATAATATCTTCTACCTGTTCAGAGTCGACGATCTCAGCAGGTAGGTGGTCATTTACTTCGGCGTAGGTCAGATAGCCTTGTTCCTTGCCTTTAATGACAAGTAGTTTAAGCTGTGACTGCGGATTTTGATCCATAGACGGTATCCAACTTCGTATCTGGTGAAGGAATAGTATGCGAAATGCAAACCACGTATATTAACAAATTTATTCGTTGCTGACTATTTAAACTGGGTTACGCTTTTAATTCTAGCATTAACGCTACTAGCTCCCTTTTTTCCTCGGCTGATAAACCGACGCTTCTTTCTTTAGCCTGCAAGTTTTCAATTTGTTTCTCTACGCACTGGGCAAGAATTTTGTCCAATGAGTCTAAAAATAGTTCTTCTTGGTTGTCTTCGACAAGGGGGATTTCCCAGCTTGCCAGACGAGACAGAAGTGCCTCATTTTTACTGTTGCGCCAATGTTCAAGTAATTGGCCTGTTGAGATATGGGGATATTGTCGGCAATTTTCAAGGACCTCGACCAACAAACTCAGCCCCGGAATCGCCAACCCCTTAACGCTGGTAAGGTCAGGTACCATATCAGCATAGCTCGGATTCTGCAGAAGCAAAGCGATAACTTCTCGCATCGGCGTGCGTTTAATTTCTTTGTGCGGCTGTGGCCGACTCTTGGCATCGCTCGGCAAACTCGGTTTTTTGTAAATACCGGTTTTCTGTTCGAGGATTTTCAACAACTGATCTTGTAAGGATTCGTCTGGAATCTTGTTGATCAGGGGCAATGCCATTGCTTCTAGTGCCGCTTTCCCTTCGTTATTGCCGACGTTAACTTGCGACAGCAAGTTGGAGAAGAGGTATTTCGATAACGGCTCTGCCTCGTGCATTTGCTGTTCAAATGCTTCTTTTCCGTACTTGCGCACGTAGCTGTCTGGGTCTTCGCCATCGGGCAAAAACAGGAATTTCAGGATGTTGCCACTTTTTAAGTAGCTCAACGCGTTTTCTAAGGCACGCCAAGCCGCTTCTCGACCTGCGCGGTCACCATCGTAACAACACACCACGGTGTTGGTTTGACGAAACAGCAACTGCAGGTGATCGCCTGTGGTTGATGTTCCCAGTGATGCCACGGAGTAGTCAATGCCGTATTGCGCCAGCGCCACCACATCCATATAGCCTTCGACCACCAAAATCTGGGGTGGTTCACGGTAGGCTTGCAACACTTCGTAAAGGCCGTACAGCTCTTTACCTTTGTGGAAGATGGGGGTTTCTGGCGAGTTCAAGTACTTCGGTGTACCGTCACCCAGCACGCGGCCGCCAAAGCCAATCACGCGGCCACGACGATCGCGAATTGGGAACATCACTCGGCCACGAAAACGATCGTAGCGATTGCCGTTGTCGTTTTCGATCAGCATGCCACCCGACACCAACATGTCTTGGTTGTGGCGGCTCTGACCAAAGTTTTTACGCACCAAATCCCATTCGTCAGCCACGTAACCAATGCCGAACTTCTGAACGATTTCACCCGATAAGCCACGGTTTTTGAGGTACTCAATCGCATCGCGGTTCGAGGACACTTTCAACTGTTGGCGATAGAACTGGGCGATGCTGCCCATTAAATCGTACAGGTTACGTTTTTCTTCGCTGTTGGCGCGCGGTGTATTCTTGTTGAAACCGCCGTTGCTGCGTTCTTCACGAGGCACATCAAGGCCAAGGAATGACGCAAGCTCTTCAATGGCTTCAGGGAACTCCAGACGCTCATATTCCATCATGAAATCGATGGCGTTACCGTGCACTCCACACCCAAAACAGTGATAAAACTGTTTCTCTTGGCTGACGCTGAAAGAGGGGGTTTTTTCGTTGTGGAACGGGCAACAGGCGCTGTAGTTTTTCCCCTTTTTTTTAAGTTTTACACGTGCGTCAATGATGTCGACGATATCAAGCCGAGCCAGGAGGTCATCAATAAAACTACGAGGGATTTGTCCTGCCATAAAACCTAAAAGAAAGAACTGAAATTCAAAGAAACGTACTCGCGTTCAGGCAGAGTACAGATACAAACAAGCCGTGCGTTCCAGAGGATAGCACGGCTTGATGCAATTGGGTGTGGGGTTAAGCGAGTTTAGCGCGAACTAAACCGCTAACTTTACCCATATCTGCACGCCCTTGAATTTGCGGTTTCAATAGCGCCATCACTTTACCCATGTCTTGCATGCCCGCTGGTTCAGCTTCCGCAATCGCACTGTCAATCAGCGCTGCTACTTCGTCTTCACTCAGTGGTTGAGGCATAAATTCCTCAAGAACCGTGATTTCTGCTTTTTCCGCATCAGCAAGATCCTGACGGTTTGCTGCTTCGTACTGCGTAACAGAATCGCGACGTTGTTTAACCATTTTGGTCAGCACAGCAAGAATGTCGTCATCGCTCAGAGTAATCTGTTCGTCAACTTCACGTTGCTTAATGGCTGAAAGGGCTAAACGAATTGTGCCAAGGCGCGGTTTGTCCTTGGCTTTCATCGCTAATTTTTGCTCTTCTTTGAGAGTGTCAATTAGAGCCATAACGTATTCCTTAGTTAGGAATTAGTTATTAGTACAGGCGAACGCGACGAGCGTTTTCGCGAGCAAGCTTCTTAGCGTGACGCTTTTGAGCTGCTGCTTTAGCGCGTTTGCGAACTGTAGTTGGTTTTTCGTAGTGCTCACGACGACGCACTTCAGAAAGGATACCTGCTTTTTCGCAAGAGCGCTTAAAACGACGTAGTGCAACGTCGAACGGTTCGTTTTCACGTACTTTAACTACTGGCATATGCCTTTCACCTCAGGGGTTAATTCGTTAACGCTGGTATTGTGTGACCAAAACAATGATTTGTTTAGTCGTAACCAGCTTGATCAAAAATGGTGCCGAATTTTAATCCGATAGCTACGGCTTTGTAAAGTACTTTGTCGCTTACAGTCTGTACAAAATTTGTTTGTAAAGCCAAGCCGAGGTAACATGACGCCAATTTCGAATTCTAGATGACAGCGTGCTGAGAAAACTATGCGCATTATTGGTATTGAAACCTCTTGTGACGAGACAGGTGTAGCGATTTACGACGATGAGAAAGGATTGCTGTCGCATCAACTCTACAGTCAGATCAAACTTCATGCAGATTACGGTGGTGTGGTGCCAGAACTGGCTTCGCGCGATCATGTCAAAAAAACAATTCCTCTGATTAAAGCGGCAATGGCCGACGCGAATTTAACCCCTGCGGACATTGATGGTGTGGCTTACACCGCAGGCCCGGGGCTTGTGGGCGCGTTGCTGGTTGGCGCAACCATTGGCCGCAGCTTGGCTTATGCGTGGAATGTGCCGGCAGTGCCTGTACACCACATGGAAGGCCACTTGCTGGCACCGATGCTGGAAGACAATCCGCCGCCATTTCCGTTTGTGGCTGTGTTGGTGTCTGGTGGGCACTCCATGATGGTGGAAGTGAACGGCATTGGCCAATACCACATTCTGGGTGAATCGATTGACGATGCGGCGGGTGAAGCGTTCGACAAAACGGCGAAACTGATGGGGTTGGATTACCCCGGTGGTCCCCTGTTGGCGCGTTTGGCGGAAAAAGGCACGCCGGGTCGCTTTAAGTTCCCGCGTCCGATGACGGATCGCCCGGGTTTGGACATGAGCTTCTCTGGTCTGAAAACGTTCACGGCGAACACCATTGCCGCCAACGGTGATGATGAGCAGACGCGCGCCGATATTGCTTATGCGTTCCAAGAAGCGGTGTGTGACACCTTGGTGATCAAGTGTCGCCGCGCGCTGGAACAGACGGGTATGAAGCGCATTGTGATTGCCGGTGGCGTGAGTGCCAATAAACAGTTGCGTGCAGATTTGGGTAAATTGGCTCAGAAAGTGGGCGGCGACGTTTACTACCCGCGCACCGAATTTTGTACCGACAACGGTGCGATGATCGCCTATGCTGGTATGCAACGTCTGAAAAACGGCGATGTGACGGATTTGAGCTTGGAAGCACGTCCGCGCTGGCCGATTGATCAGCTCACGCCGATCAACAATTAATTGGGAACGACGGTCGCTTAGGCGGCCGTTTTTATATCAGTGAATCAAGCGATTAGGCGCCAGTGGTCCATCTGCTCAGAGCTGATGATGCCGAAGGCAGTGGTATAGTCGCGCCAAATTTGATGACAGGAAAAGAAGCATGCACACGTTTAACGTCGACGGGCAGCAAATGCGCTATCAGGATGTAGGTCAGGGGGACGTCATCGTCTTGGGTCACAGCTATTTATGGGACAGCACCATGTGGGCGCCACAAGTGGCCGCGCTCAGTCAGCAGTACCGCTGCATTGTGCCCGATATGTGGGCACACGGTGAATCGGATGCCGCGCCAGCGGCGATGCGCAATCTGACTGATTACGCGCAGCACGTGTTGGCGTTGATGGATCATTTGGATATCGAAACGTTCTCGGTTGTGGGGCTGTCGGTTGGCGGCATGTGGGGCGCAGAGTTAGTCGATTTGGCGCCGCAACGCGTGAAAGCGTTGGTGATGATGGATACCTTTATTGGCTTGGAGCCGGAAGTGACGCACGCCAAGTACTTCCAGATCCTCGATACCATCAGCCAATTGCAAGCCGTGCCGGAACCTTTGGTCGAGGTGGTCACGCCGATGTTTTTTGCGCGCGAAGCCGCTCAGAAAACGCCAGCGTTGGTGCAGTCATTCCGAAGCCGTTTGGCAGCGCTTCGCGGTACCCAAGCGGTGGAAGTGGCGCGCATTGGACGCATGGTGTTTGATCGCCGCGATCTGATGGAAGATGTGGTGGAAAAGTTTGCTTTGCCAGTCTTGGTGGCAGTTGGGGCTGAAGATGCGCCGCGTCCGGTTCTGGAATCGTACTTAATGCACGACAGCATTACGGGCAGTGAGTTGGTGGTGGTGCCAGAGGCTGGCCACATCAGTAACTTGGAACAACCGCAATTTGTGACAGACATGCTGACGCGTTTCTTGGCCAAGGTGCAGGCGTAACGCAAAACGTAAAAAAGGCCGTTAGGCCTTTTTTATTGTGCAGAATCTCTACTCAAGCGAAGACGCGAGTTAATCGAGGCCGCTCGGCTTCTTCTCGCCCACCTTGGGTTCGGTGCCGGCAAATAGGCGCTTAATATTTTGATGATGGCGCAGCACAATCAGGCAGCACAGCATTGCGACGGGCAACGTGTATTGCGGTTTGACCATCCAGGTATAAAACGGGGCCAATAACACCGTGACCAAGGCGGCCAGTGAGGAATAACGAAAGATCACAGCGACCACCAACCAAGTGAGCATGATCATCAACGTGAGGTCGAGCCCAATTGGTGCGATGGCGCCCAAGGCCGTGGCGACACCTTTGCCGCCTTTAAAATGGAAAAATAGTGGGTACATGTGACCCAAGCAGGCCGCAATGGCGATGATGCCGAGCAGCAGTGAATCAATGCCGAGGAAATAAGCACTCCAGACCGGAATGGTGCCTTTGAGCATGTCGCACAACAGTACGGCTACCGCGGTTTTCTTTCCGCCGATGCGCAGCACGTTGGTGGCGCCGGGATTGTGTGAACCGACAGCGCGTGGATCCGGCAACCCCATGACACGGCAGATCAACACCGCGCTGGAGATGGATCCCAACAGGTAAGCGGAAATGATCATAATGAGTGCCAATGGCGTCATAATTGCCTCAACGTGGTGTTTTACCTAAGCGACGGCTCACAAGTCTTTGTAAACCAAGCTCAAAAGTAAAAATTCTGTTCGGATTTCGCATCTTGAGGTGGTTTGGGTATATGATATCGCGATTCGCTAAGATAGTACGTTTTTTTACTCAATTTGGGTATCCGACCTGTAAAAAGGATGCAATAGAACTATGGATAAAGTTTTTATCGAACAACTGGAAGTGATCACGACGATTGGTGTTTACGACTGGGAGCAGGAAATTAAGCAGAAGCTGGTGCTGGATCTGGAAATGGCACACGACAATCAGCCTGCCGGTAAAAGTGATGATGTGGCGGATGCGCTGGACTACGCCCAAGTGAGTCAGGCGGTGATTGAACACATCGAAACAGGTCGTTTTCTGTTGGTTGAGCGTGTGGCCGAAGAAGTGGCACAGCTCATCATGACACGCTTTTCTGTGCCTTGGATTCGTATTCGTCTCACCAAACCCGGCGCCGTCGCGCAAGCGAAAGGGGTGGGTGTGATCATTGAGCGAGGAAACGCATGATCACCACGTATGTGGGTATCGGATCGAATCTACAACGTCATCAACACATTGAAGCCGCCGTGGGCGAATTGCGCCGCATCGGCCATGATTTGCGTTTGTCGACTATTTACGAATGTGAGTCGGTAGGCTTTGACAGCCATGCGTTTTATAACCTCGTGGTTGAAATGAAGACGGAACTTAGCTTGGCGGAATTTGCTCTAACCCTGCGCGACATTGAATTGCGTTGGGGGCGGGACAGCCAGGCGAAGAAGTTTCAGGATCGCACGCTGGATCTGGACATCATCCTGTTTGGGGACACGATTTCAGCCACCGCGCCGGTGCTGCCACGGCCGGATATCTACCATTATCCTTTTGTGATTCAACCGTTGTATGAACTGTGCCCAGAACGTTGTATTCCCGGCACACAGGACACCATTCAACATGTATGGCAACAAGCCCAGGGATTAGAGGCATTAAAGCCCGTCGAACTGTGGTTTGCTCTTAACTAATCAACGAGAAAACAATGAGTTATTTCGAATCGTTCATTTTGGCTTTAATTCAGGGCTTTACCGAATTCCTTCCTATTTCCAGTTCTGCACACCTGATTTTACCCTCGGCTATTTTCGGCTGGGCGGATCAGGGGCTTGCGTTTGATGTCGCAGTACACGTCGGCACATTGGCGGCGGTTGTGATTTACTTCCGCCGTGAAGTGGTGTCGTTGCTGCGGGCATTTTTCGGCTCAATCTTTCAAGGGGATCGTAGCAAAGAAGCGAAGCTGGCTTGGCTGATTGTGCTGGCCACCATTCCGGCTTGTGTATTTGGCTTCCTCATGAAAGACATTGTCGAAGTCTATTTGCGCAGCGCTTGGGTGATTGCAACCACCACCATCGTGTTTGGTCTATTGCTGTGGTACGTCGATAAGCACGCATCATTGGTTGACGATGAATATCAGGCCGGTTGGAAAAAAGCCCTGTTCATTGGGGTGGCGCAAGCCATGGCGATCATTCCCGGTACGTCACGTTCTGGCGCAACCATGACCGCAGCGCTGTACTTAGGGTTTACTCGGGAAGCGGCGGCGCGTTTTTCATTTCTGATGTCGATTCCGATCATTATGCTGGCGGGTGGCTACTTAGGTTTGAAACTGGTGACCAGTGGCGAGCCGGTGCATACCGGATTCCTACTGACAGGTGTCGTGACGTCGTTCGTCAGTGCTTATATCTGTATTTTCTTCTTCCTGAAGCTGATTTCCCGCATGGGAATGACCCCGTTTGTGATTTATCGTCTGCTGCTGGGCGCGGGTCTGTTTGCGTTTCTGCTCAGTCAGTAAGCGCTTCTCCCTTGTGCTGACTCGCCTGAGATTCGGGGGTGTGGTATAAGTGGTGAACGTTTGTTAACAATGAATCTCATCTTATGCCGCCCTTGTGCGGCATAGTTTCACTTCACGAGAGAGACGGTTATGCGAGTATTTGCGGTGGCACTGACGCTGCTGTTTGCCTTACTACAATATGATCTGTGGATGGGGAAAAACGGCATTGCTGATTATCGCGCGGTGTCGAGCGAAATTCAGGTTCAAGAGCAGGTGAATAGCAACCTGCATCTGCGTAATCAGGAAATGTTCGCAGAGATTGACGACCTACGTCAGGGGCTGGATGCCATTGAAGAGCGTGCCCGACACGAACTGGGTATGGTGAAAGAGGGGGAAACCTTCTATCGCATCATTGGTGAGGAAAACCGTCCATGACCGCAAAGATTACCGCGATTGTGCCAGCCGCTGGCGTCGGCAGCCGTATGCAGGCCGATCGCCCCAAGCAATATTTAACCCTGCATGGTCACACCGTGCTGGAGCACACTGTTGAGGCGTTGCTGCGCCATCCTGACGTGGGTCAAGTGGTCGTGGCTGTCAGCGACAGTGACCCTTACTTTGAGTCGTTGACACTGGCGAATCACCCCCGTGTGATTCGAGTTTCCGGTGGTAAAGAGCGCGCTGATTCGGTGCTGTCTGCGCTGGACTATGTGTGTCAGCATCAGCTCAGCGAGTGGGTGATGGTACACGATGCCGCCCGTCCTTGCGTGAAACATGCCGACATCAACCAACTGGTGGCTACGGCGCAAGCGCATGCCGTGGGCGCGATTTTGGCGGCACCAGTGCGTGACACCATGAAGCGTGCCGATGGGCAGCAAAACATTGAACACACGGTGGATCGCGTGGCCTTGTGGCATGCGTTAACGCCGCAAATGTTTCGCGCGCAGCCGCTACAACAGGCGCTGACGCAAGCACTCGATGCCCAAGCGGTGATCACAGACGAAGCGTCGGCCTTTGAGTGGTTGGGGCTCAATCCGGCTTTAGTCGCTGGGCGCGCGGACAATATTAAAATTACTCAACCAGAAGATCTCGCATTGGCCGAGTTCTATTTAAGTCGCAGTGATTTCAGTGACAATATGATTAAGTAACAAGATGATCTAAGCAACAAGATGATCTAAGTAACCACAAGGACTGAACATGATTCGAATTGGCCACGGTTTTGACGTACACAAATTTGGCGGAGAAGGTCCGGTGATCATTGGGGGCGTCGCCGTTCCTTACGAACAGGGGCTGATTGCCCATTCTGATGGGGATGTGGCGCTGCATGCATTGAGCGATGCACTGCTGGGCGCGATTGCCGCCGGCGATATTGGCCGTCACTTCCCGGACACGGATGACAAGTGGAAAGGTGCTGACAGCCGCGAGTTGCTCAAAGATGTTTATCGCCGCGTGAAAGCGCAGGGCTACCGTCTTGGCAATGCCGATGTGACCATCATGGCGCAGGCCCCAAAAATGGCCCCGCACATTGAAGCGATGTGCGCCGCGATTGCTGACGATCTTGAAACGGATCTGGGCAACGTCAACGTCAAAGCAACCACCACCGAACGTCTTGGTTTCACCGGCCGCAAAGAAGGCATTGCGTGTGAAGCCGTCGTATTACTCGTGAAGGCTTGATTGTCACTGCTTTCACCTATCGGAATAAAAAATGACAGATCTTTTATCTTCGTTGGCTTATTTATGTGGTAAACCAACAGCAAAGGCCAAAATTAAGGCCAAACCAGAACATTTTAAAGTCGTTGAAGATTTGGGGTACCGTTTTAGCGGTGACGGCGAACACGTGATGGTGCGGATTCGTAAAACCGGCGAAAACACCAGTTTTGTGGCCAACGAATTGGCCAAAGCGTGCGGCGTGAAATCAAAAGATGTCAGTTGGGCTGGCCTGAAAGATCGCCATGCGGTGACCGAACAGTGGCTGAGCGTGCACATGCCGCAGGGGAAATTTCCCAATCTGAGCATGTTTTTGGCGCAATACCCAAGCATTGAAGTGCTGGAAATGCAGCGTCATAACAAAAAGCTGCGTCCGGGCGATCTGCGTGGCAATCGCTTTGAAGTGGTTCTATCGGAAGTCACCGACATAGACGATGTGCTGCGTCGGTTAGCGGTGGTTGCCGAGCAAGGCGTGCCTAATTATTTTGGTAATCAGCGATTTGGCCGTGAAGGCAACAACGTGACGGAAGCGCGCCGCTGGGGACGCGACAATGTTCGCAGTCGTAATCAAAACCAACGCAGTTTGTATCTGTCGAGCGCCCGTTCGTGGATCTTCAACCACATTGTGTCTGCACGTATTGAAGCGGCGTGTTTCTACCGTTTTATTGACGGTGATGTGGCGCTGGTGGGCAAAGAACAGGTATTGGTGGCAGCAGATCAATTGGCAGAGTGGAACGCCAAACTGCAACAGGGTGAAGCTGTGATTTCAGCGGCTCTGGCGGGTGACAATGCGCTGCCGACGCAAAACGAGGCGCTGGCACTGGAGCAGCCTCAGTTAGACGCAGAACCCGATCTGATGGCGCTGATTCGCGGGAATCGCATGCGTCATGACCGCCGCGCGGTGTCGTTAATGCCGCAGGATCTGAGTTGGGACGTCGATGGCGATCAGATCACGCTGCGCTTTGCGTTGGACGCGGGCAGCTTTGCGACCTCGATTGTGCGTGAATTGATCGAAGAAATTCCAGTAGAGCGTGTGTATGAGTGAGAACAAGCTGAGAATCTTGCTGAGTAACGATGATGGCGTGTATGCCGAAGGCATTCGCGCGCTGGCGTACGCCTTGTCCGACTTGGCCGAAATCATTATTGTAGCGCCGGACCGCAACCGTTCAGGGGCATCAAACTCTTTAACGTTAGAGCAGCCGCTGCGCGTCACGCGTATTGAGCCGAATACCTATTCTGTGCAAGGCACGCCGACCGATTGCGTTCATTTTGCCCTCAATGAGCTGCTCAAAGATGACTTACCGGATCTGGTGCTCAGTGGCATCAATCACGGCGCCAATTTGGGCGATGACGTGCTGTATTCGGGCACCGTCGCGGCGGCGATGGAAGGCCATTTCCTGGGCGTTCAGTCGATTGCATTTTCCTTGGTTGGAAAACATCATTTTGCCACTGCGGGAAAAATTGCCCGTCAGCTGGTGCTGCAACATCTTTCTGCTCCGATTCCAACCAACCGCCTGATTAACGTGAATATTCCGGATCTGCCTTTTGATCAACTCAAAGGCCATCAAGTGACACGCCTTGGTGCACGTCATCACGCTGAGAGCATGATCAAACAGAAAGATCCGCGGGGTCATGACATCTATTGGCTTGGCCCTCCGGGGAAAGAACAGGACGCGGGTGAAGGCACCGATTTTCATGCGGTCGAGCACGGTTATGTCTCGATCACGCCGATGCAGGTGGATTTAACGGCACACGAGTCATTGGGCGCGATGAATCTCTGGTTAAAGGAAGGTGCCGATGGCTAACCCGAAGGCGGACAGACTGATTCAATTACTCACTGAGCACGGGATCCGTGATCAGAGCGTACTGGCCGCAATTCATGCTCTTCCGAGAGAAGCATTTGTCGCTCAGGCGATGATGCATCAAGCCTACGACAACAATGCGTTGCCGATCGGACAAGGGCAGACCATCTCACAGCCTTACATTGTGGCTAAAATGACGCAAATGCTGGCGCTCAAACGCGACAGCCGAGTGCTGGAAGTGGGCACCGGCTCAGGTTACCAGACGGCAGTTTTGGCGCAATTGGTGGATCATGTGTTCTCCATCGAACGCATTAAGTCGTTGCAATGGGAGGCCAAACGCCGTCTCAAGCAACTGGATATCTACAATGTGTCAACCAAGCATGGTGATGGCTGGCAAGGGTGGCCGGCCAAAGGGCCGTTCGATGCCATCATTGTGACGGCCGCTGCGCCCGTGGTTCCGCAAGCGTTGTTGGCACAACTGGCTGAAGGGGGCCGTTTGGTGATCCCGGTTGGTGAAGAAGAACAGCAACTCCTGCACATCGTGCGTCAAGGCGATCAATTTGTCACCCAAGTGGTGGAGATGGTGCGTTTCGTCCCTTTAGTGGCAGGTGATCTCGCATAATGAATGGCTTTCAATTCCGCAATTGGATGGTGATGGGACTCTGCTACCTCGTCATGGGGTGCGTTGCGAACACGCCTGCGCCGGTGTCGGGATTGAGAAAAGATTACACTGCGATTGAGCGCGGCAGTTATCGAGGCAGCTACTACGAAGTAAAGCGCGGTGACACGCTTTATTTTATCGCTTACATCACAGATAAAGATGTAAAAGAGTTGATTCGTTACAACAATTTGACCGCGCCATACACGATTCATCCGGGACAAAAACTGAAACTTTGGACGCCGGTATACACGCCGCCAGCCTACGGTGGTACCGGTGCAGGCCCAGTCGTAACTGCGGCCAGCAAAAGTTCAACAGCAGTAAAAACTGTCAACCCTCCCGTGGTTGCGCCAAATGTGAGCAAAAGCTCTAAAACAACCACCTCATCCCAAAGTACTAAAACTGCACCAAAAGTGGTCAAAAAACAGCCAGAAAAGAGTATTGATCAATCGAAAGCAAAAGAGTATGTTGGAGCCTCAAGTAAACAAAATGTTAATAAAACTGTAAATAAACCTAAACCATCCAACGATAAAGTCGCGAAGTGGTTATGGCCGACTCAAGGCAGAGTTGTTAAGAACTTCTCTGCGGGGGATCAAGGCAACAAAGGGATCGACATTGCAGGACAGCGAGGTCAATCCATTGTCTCCACCGCAGCAGGAACGGTAGTGTACTCGGGCAATGCACTACGGGGTTATGGCAACCTTGTCATTATAAAGCACAACGATCACTATCTCAGTGCTTATGCCCACAACGATCGGTTGCTGGTTAAAGAAGGACAAAGTGTGAAAGCTGGCCAGAAGATAGCAACAATGGGCAGTTCAGGAACCAACAGTGTTCGCTTGCACTTTGAAATTCGATATCAAGGTAAGTCAGTGAATCCAAAACGCTACTTGCCATAAACATACTTGTTTAAGAGTCATGTAGTGACATTCAGAGTAGTAATGTCTTGCTAGCTCGCCAGGGGAGGCGCTATGAGTATCAGCAATACAGCCACTAAAGTCGAAGAGTTTGAGTTCGATTCAGAAGCCGTGAATAACGCGGCGACCGACCAAGAACTGACTACCAACGATAATGACCAGTCTGAAGAGGTTCGTGAAGAGTTTGATGCTTCCACGAAAAGCCTCGATGCCACTCAGATGTATCTGAGCGAGATTGGTTTCTCACCCTTATTAACCGCCGAAGAAGAAGTGCTCTATGCTCGCCGCGCCTTGCGTGGTGATGAGGCTGCGCGCAAACGCATGATCGAGAGCAACTTACGTCTGGTGGTTAAAATTTCTCGCCGTTATAGCAATCGGGGCTTGGCACTGCTTGACCTGATTGAAGAGGGTAACCTTGGCCTCATTCGTGCAGTAGAGAAATTCGACCCAGAACGCGGTTTCCGTTTTTCGACTTATGCTACCTGGTGGATTCGTCAGACCATTGAACGTGCCCTGATGAACCAGACTCGTACAATTCGTTTACCGATTCATGTGGTGAAAGAGCTGAACATCTATTTGCGTACTGCGCGTGAGCTGTCTCAGAAACTCGACCACGAACCGACCGCGGAAGAAATTGCCGTGGAACTGGATAAGCCAGTGGATGATGTCAGCAAAATGCTCCGTCTGAACGAGCGCATTAGCTCCGTCGATACGCCAATTGGCGGCGATGGTGACAAAGCATTGCTCGATATCATCCCTGATATCAACAATTCCGACCCTGAAGTCTCCACACAGGATGACGACATTCGTGATTCGCTGGTGGCTTGGCTCGATGAGCTCAACCCGAAACAGAAAGAAGTGCTGGCTCGCCGTTTTGGCTTGTTAGGGTATGAACCATCAACACTGGAAGAAGTGGGCCGCGAGATCAATTTGACCCGTGAACGTGTGCGTCAAATTCAGGTGGAAGGCTTGCGCCGACTGAGAGAAATCCTGATGAAACAGGGGTTGAACATGGAATCGCTGTTTAACGTTGAAAACGACTAAATACAGCCGATAGCTTGAAATAAAAAGGCACTCATCGAGTGCCTTTTTTGATCGACGCGGGAAGCGGACTAGAGCATCTTTTTCAGACGATAGAGCGCTTCAAGCGCTTGGCGAGGTGTGAGATCGTCAGGATCAATCTCAGCCAAGGTTTGTTCTACTTCGCTGGGTTCAGGGATCAAACTGAGCTGATTGGCAATGTCCACGGTGTTGGGTTTGCTGCTGGGTTGTTGCAAGCTCAGTTGTTCTAACTGCGTTAACTTGGTGCGAGCATTTTTGATCACCGCTTTCGGCACGCCGGCTAACCCCGCGACGGCTAAGCCGTACGATTTGCTGGCTGCGCCTTCTTGCACAGCATGCATGAAGGCAATGCTATCGCCGTGCTCGACGGCATCGAGGTGAACGTTCGCCAGATGCGGTAAGGCATTTGGCAATTCAGTCAGCTCGAAATAGTGCGTGGCAAACAGCGTCATGGCACCAATTTCTTTGGCCAACCATTCCGCGCTGGCCCAAGCCAATGATAGGCCATCATACGTGCTGGTGCCGCGACCGATTTCATCCATTAAGACCAAACTACGTTCGGTGGCGTTGTGAAGAATGTTGGCTGTTTCTGTCATCTCGACCATGAAGGTAGAACGACCCGAGGCCAAATCATCAGACGCGCCGATACGCGTAAAGATGCGATCCAACGAACCAATCTGCGCCGCTTCGGCTGGCACATAAGAACCAATGTGCGCAAGCAGCGCAATCAACGCCGTTTGACGCATGTAGGTTGATTTACCGCCCATGTTTGGACCGGTGATGATCAGCATCTTGCGTTGCGGGTTCAGTTCAATCGGGTTGGCAATGAAGGGTTCGCTCATCACTTGCTCGACCACTGGATGACGACCGGCTTGAATGCGAATCCCCGGTTCATCACTGAGCGTTGGACGGCAGTAATCGAGGCTTTCCGCGCGTTCGGCCAGATTTTGCAGCACGTCAATCTGCGATAGGGCAGATGCCAGATTTTGCATCTGTTCTAAATGCGGCAGTAACTGATCAAACAGGGCTTCCCATAGCTGTTTTTCCAATGCCAGCGCTTTGGATTTTGAATTGAGCACTTTGTCTTCGTGCTCTTTCAATTCCGGAATGATGTAGCGCTCGGCATTTTTCAGGGTTTGGCGACGCACGTAATGCGGCGGCACCAAATGGCTTTGCCCACGGCTGACTTGAATATAGAAGCCGTGCACGGCGTTGTAGCCGACTTTGAGGGTGTCGATGCCATGACGCTCGCGTTCGTCGGCTTCGAGTTTGTCGAGGTACTCTGTCGCGCCGTTGGCCAGATCCCGCCATTCGTCCAGCTCTGCGTTATAACCATCAGCAATCACGCCACCATCACGAATAACGACCGGCGGATTTTCTTTGATTGCCTGTTCCAGCAGTTCACACAGGTTGCCCATCGGTTGCGCATCGTCGCGCAATTGACCCAGATAGGGCAGTGTTAGACTGCTGAGCACATCCGCCAGCTCGGGCAGTTGCTGCAGCGCATGACGCAGGCGAGCTAAGTCGCGCGGCCGCGCAGAGCGCAGGGCGAGGCGCGCCAGAATGCGTTCAATGTCGCCAATCTGTTTGAGTACCGGATGCAACTCGGCAAACAAGGCATGCTGCTTTAATTCCCCAATCGCGTCGAGGCGCTGATTCAAGGTGTCTAAACCGCGCATTGGTTGATGCAGCCAGCGTTTGAGCATACGACTGCCCATCGGTGTCGCGCAGTGATCCAACACTTCGGCCAGCGTATTATCGGTGCCGCCGGCCAAGTTCTGCGTCAACTCGAGGTTACGACGGGTTGCGGCATCCAGAATCACCGATTGATCTTGGCGATCAAAGGTCAGTGAACGAATGTGTGGCAGGGCAGTACGCTGCGTATCTTTCACGTACTGAATCAAACAACCCGCGGCGCATAAGCCAAGCTTGGCTTGCTCGACACCAAAACCGACTAAGTCACGGGTGCCGAACTGCTGATTGAGCTGCTGTTTGGCGGTATCCAGTTCAAATTCCCACACTGGGCGGCGGCGGTTGCCTTTGCGGCTGGCCATCAGTTGCACCGGTTCGAAATCTTCCGGAAACAGCAATTCGCGCGGTGAGGTGCGTTGCAATTCTGCCGCCATCGCTTCTTCCGATGTCGGTTCACACAACTGGAAACGGCCAGAGGTAATATCCAATGTCGCGTAACCAAAGCGACCATCATGGTGATAAATCGCGGCAATCAGGTTGTCCACCCGTTCTGACAACAACGCTTCATCGGTGACAGTGCCCGGCGTGACGATGCGTACGACTTTGCGCTCAACTGGGCCTTTACTGGTGGCTGGATCGCCAATCTGTTCGCAAATCGCGACCGACTCACCTAACTGAACCAGTTTCGCCAAATAGCCTTCGACCGCATGAAACGGTACGCCCGCCATCGGAATCGGCTCACCAGCGGACGCGCCGCGCTTGGTGAGGGAAATATCCAGCAATTGCGATGCGCGTTTGGCATCGTCATAGAACAGTTCGTAAAAATCGCCCATGCGATAAAACAGCAAAATCTCCGGGTTCTCAGCTTTGAGCTTGAGGTATTGCTGCATCATTGGCGTATGTTTTTGTTCAGCAGTCACGGGTTACATCTTTTGTTTGTGGACATAGCGGCTTAGGATACGTGAATCCCTATCGAGCGAAAAGACGCAAAGAGGTTTTTGGTTATGGAATTGCACCAAACATTAAGTCAGCAGGTTGGCGAACAATTACAGGCCGCCAATGAAGTGCTGGTGACGGCCGAATCATGCACCGGTGGTGGTGTGGCCACCGCGATTACGGATATTGCAGGCAGCTCCGCGTGGTTTGATCGTGCGTTTGTGACCTACAGTAATGAAGCAAAGCAAGAGATGATTGGGGTGAGCGCAGCCACGTTAACGCAATATGGCGCGGTGTCCGAACCGGTAGTGATTGAAATGGTGCAGGGCGCACTTGAGCACTCTTTGGGCACGGTCGGCGTCGCCATCAGCGGCATCGCTGGGCCCGGTGGTGGCAGCGAAGAAAAACCGGTCGGGACGGTTTGTTTTGCTTGGGCCGATACCCGCGGATGGTTGCTGGTGGAGACGCAGCGTTTCGCTGGCGATCGCGCGCAAGTTCGTCAACACGCGGTGGAACATGCGCTGCGGACGTTGAGCAAACATTTATCAATGGCTGAAGCGTGACGTTTATCGGCTTGCGGCAACTTTTTTCTATACAGGGGTGGACACTGTATGAATCAACAGTATAATGAGCAGCAATCTGACAACAAATGTCGAACCGATTTCTACGCATTCACGTATCACTGTCGGTGCTCAAACATAAATAGATCGTGACAGTCTGGAGAAAGTAATGGACGAGAACAAACAGAAGGCTCTGGCCGCGGCCCTGGGTCAAATTGAAAAGCAATTCGGTAAAGGTTCTATCATGCGCTTGGGTGACAACCGCACGATGGACGTAGAAACGATTTCTACTGGTTCACTTTCTCTGGATATCGCATTGGGTGCTGGTGGCCTGCCAATGGGCCGTATCGTGGAAATCTACGGTCCAGAATCGTCGGGTAAAACCACGCTGACTCTGGAGCTGATTTCAGCGGCGCAACGCGAAGGTAAAACTTGTGCTTTCATCGATGCAGAGCACGCTCTGGATCCGGTTTACGCTCGTCGTCTGGGCGTGAAAATTGATGAGCTGCTGGTGTCTCAGCCAGATACCGGTGAGCAAGCGCTGGAAATCTGTGACGCGTTGGCGCGTTCAGGTGCTGTTGACGTGATCGTGGTTGACTCGGTTGCTGCATTGACGCCAAAAGCGGAGATTGAAGGTGAAATGGGCGACAGCCACATGGGTCTTCAAGCGCGTATGCTGTCTCAAGCGATGCGTAAACTGACAGGTAACCTGAAACAGTCAAACTGTATGTGTATCTTCATCAACCAAATCCGTATGAAGATTGGTGTGATGTTTGGTAACCCAGAAACCACAACCGGTGGTAACGCACTGAAATTCTATGCTTCTGTTCGTTTGGACATTCGTCGTACGGGTTCAATTAAAGAAGGCGATGAAGTGGTGGGCAACGAAACGCGCATCAAAGTCGTGAAGAACAAAATTGCAGCACCGTTTAAAGAAGCCAACACGCAAATCATGTACGGCCAAGGCTTTAACCGTGAAGGTGAGCTGGTTGAACTGGGCGTGAAGCATAAGCTGGTCGAAAAAGCAGGTGCTTGGTACAGCTACAACGGCGACAAAATTGGTCAAGGTAAAGCGAACGCATGCAAATACCTGCGCGAAAATCCTGAAGTGGCGAAGTTCATTGACGGCAAACTGCGTGAGATGCTGCTAAGCCCTGAACAAGTGGAAGTTGCGGAAGAGCCAGAGTTTGGCACTGTTCCAGAACAACAAGAAGAGTTTTAATTCAACGCTGATTGATAAAGCCCTGCACATGCGGGGCTTTTTGCTATCCGACTCTCTGTCATGAGATTGTGATTCGATTATCAATGGAAACGCCATGTATTCACGTTCCCCAAAAATGACCTGTAAAGAAAATGCCCTGTTTCTGCTCTCGCGACGCGACCATGGGGAGTATGAGCTGCACCAAAAGCTGCTGATTAAAGGGTTTGAAGTGGCGGATGTCGAACAAGCCGTGTTGTATTGCCAAGAGCAGGGCTACCTTGATGATTTGCGCTACGCACAAAGTCAGGTTCGTCAGCACGTTGCCAAAGGGCATGGTGAACGACGTATTCGTCAGGAACTACAACAGAAGCGAGTGGCGGCGGATGTGGTGTCTGAGGCGCTCGACGAGGAAGGCGCCGATTGGTTTGAACTGGCCAAACAGACTGCGCAAAAAAAGTTTTCTTCACTCGCGACACGTGACAACAAAGAATATGCCAAACGAGTACGTTTTTTGCAGTACCGCGGCTTTAGTTTCGATCAAATTCAGTACGCCCTCAGTGACGACGATGATTCCTCAATGGGATAATTTTTCACACTTACAACGGATATTTCTCGCCGCTTGACGCCCAATGAAATCGAATGCGCTGCGTCACATGAGGTTTCAATTCAGGTTTCAATTCATTTTCGTCTTTTCTTTAAGAAAACTAGGCGAACTCTTATCCATGCTTTACAATATCGCAAAATTCTAACTTGAGTATTTCAGGAAGAGCTGCATGTACATGAGCACGGATGAGGTTCGCCGCGCGTTCCTCTCATTCTTTGAAAGCAAAGGCCACCAAATCGTCGACAGTTCGTCGTTGGTGCCTGCTAATGACCCGACCCTGCTGTTCACCAACGCAGGTATGAACCAGTTTAAAGATTGTTTCCTAGGTTTGGAAAAGCGCGCCTATACGCGCGCGACCACGGCGCAACGTTGTGTGCGTGCCGGTGGTAAGCACAATGACCTGGAAAACGTCGGTTTCACCGCACGTCACCACACATTCTTCGAAATGTTGGGTAACTTCAGCTTTGGTGATTATTTCAAAGAAGATGCCATCAAGTTTGCATGGGAATTTCTGACTGAAGTACTGCAGCTACCAAAAGAGCGCCTGTTGGTCACCGTTTACCAAACTGACGACGAAGCGTTTGATATCTGGAACAAGCAGGTCGGTATTCCTGCGGATCGTATTGTTCGCATTGGTGACAAGCCAGGCGGTAAAGCGTACGAGTCCGATAACTTCTGGCAGATGGGTGACACGGGGCCTTGTGGTCCATGTACCGAGATCTTCTACGATCACGGCGAACACATCTGGGGTGGTCGTCCTGGCTCACCAGAAGAAGACGGTGACCGTTTCATCGAAATCTGGAACAACGTCTTTATGCAGTTCAACCGTCACGCCGATGGCAAGATGGAACCACTGCCGAAGCCGTCTGTAGATACCGGTATGGGCATCGAGCGTATCTCTGCCATCATGCAGGGTGTGCACTCCAACTATGAAATCGACGTCTTCCAAACACTGATCAAAGCTGCGGCTGATGTGATTGGCTACGACGATCTGTCGAACCAATCGCTACGCGTGGTTGCAGACCACATTCGTTCTTGTGCTTTCTTGATTGTTGATGGTGTGATGCCGTCAAACGAAGGTCGTGGTTACGTGCTGCGTCGTATCATTCGTCGCGCCGTTCGTCACGGGAACAAACTGGGCGCGAAAGGCGCATTTTTCTACAAACTGGTTGGCCCACTGGCAGACGTGATGGGGTCTGCGGGTGAAGAGCTGAAGAAACAGCACGCGATTGTGGAAAAAGTTCTGCGTATCGAAGAAGAAAACTTCGGCCGTACGCTGGATCGCGGCATGGCAATTCTGAACGAAGCGCTTGATGCACTGTCAGGCACTGAGCTGGATGGCGAAACCGTTTTCAAACTGTACGACACGTACGGCTTCCCAGCAGACTTGACCAATGATGTGGCACGTGAACGTGGCTTTACCATTGATGAAGCTGGTTTTGAAGCGGCGATGGAAGAGCAGCGTCAACGTGCACGTGAAGCGGGTCATTTCGGTACCGACTACAACCAGTTGATTAAAGTGGAAGGTGCAACGGAGTTCTGCGGTTACAGCGCGACTCAAGGTGAAAGCACCATCACAGAAATGTTTGTGGAAGGCCAAGCTGCGGCGTCTTTGTCTGCGGGCGATAAAGCCATCATCGTGCTGAATGAAACGCCATTCTACGCGGAATCGGGTGGCCAATGTGGCGATGCGGGCGTGCTGAAAACTGACGCCGGTGTGTTTCATGTGGTCGACACTCAGAAACTGGGTAACGCGATTGCGCATCACGGCGTGATGGCCGAAGGCGTATTTGCTCAAGGCGATACCGTTCATGCGATCGTTGACGCGAAACGTCGCGCTGCGATTTCTCTGAACCACTCTGCGACGCACTTGCTGCACGCTGCGCTGCGCCGCGTTCTGGGCGAGCACGTCACGCAAAAAGGTTCGCTGGTTCGCGCTGAAGGCCTACGTTTTGACTTTTCTCATTTGGAAGCTGTTTCTGCGGCTGAGCTGAAAGAAGTTGAGCGTCTGGTGAACGAACAAGTGCGTACCAACCACCGTATTGAAACCAACATCATGGATATCGACGCTGCGAAAGCAAAAGGCGCGATGGCTCTATTTGGTGAGAAATACGACGAACAGGTGCGTGTGCTGTCCATGGGCGATTTCTCGACTGAACTGTGTGGCGGTATTCACGCCAGCAGCACCGGTGATATCGGTCTATTCAAGATCACCTCAGAAAGCGGCATCGCGGCGGGTATTCGCCGTATTGAAGCGGTTACGGGTGAAGCTGCATTGGATTACCTTGACGCCCAGCACGCTCAGTTTGAAAGCAAAGTGGCTGACATGGCCTCGAAAGCCAAAGGTCTGGAAAAAGAAATTCAGCACCTGAAAGACAAACTGGCGGCGAAAGAAAGTGCCAGCCTGACGAGCAAAGTGAAAGACATTGCTGGCGTCAAAGTGCTGGTGGCACAGCTTGACGGTGCGGATAACAAAGCACTGCGCGGTATGGTTGATGAACTGAAAAACCAACTGGGTAGTGGCATCATCATGCTGGGTAACGTGGCAGACGATAAAGTTGGCCTGATTGCCGGTGTAACCAAAGACTTGACGGCGAAAGTGAAAGCTGGAGAACTGGTGAACATGGTTGCGCAGCAAGTGGGTGGTAAAGGCGGTGGTCGCCCAGATATGGCTCAAGCCGGTGGTAGCGATGCAGCGGCATTGCCATCCGCCTTGGAGTCTGTAGACGCTTGGATTGCTGAGCGTCTATAACAAACTGAAATAATTAGCGCTCAATCAAGACAAATTTTGATTGAGCGTAACTTTATCTGGTCAACCAAGTGGTTTAATTGGCGTGAGTTTCATACAGTCGATTAACCGCTTGGTTTTGTTTTTGTAACTACTAAACTGATAGACAACTCGTTGGTGAGCAACAGTTTAGTCCGAATGAGACTTTGGTCTTGGGAAGGTGAATACTGGTGAAAAAGCCCCTTATCGTGCAAAAGTTCGGTGGAACTTCCGTTGGCTCAATTGAGCGCATGCATACTGTCGCCGAACACATCATTAAAGCGAAAAATGATGGTAATCAAGTTGTTGTTGTTGTTTCTGCCATGTCAGGAGAAACCAACCGACTGCTGGGTTTAGCCCAACAAGTGGATAGCGTACCAACCGCTAGGGAACTTGATGTTTTGCTCTCTGCTGGTGAGCAGGTGTCTATGGCACTGGTAGCGATGACTCTGAATAAACTGGGTTATGCTGCTCGCTCTCTAACCGGAGCTCAAGCGAACATTGTGACGGATAATCAACACAATGACGCGACGATTAAAACGATTGATACACGAACGATTACGGAACTGCTGGCGCAAGACCAGATTGTTGTTGTAGCCGGTTTTCAGGGTATCAATGAAAATGGGGATATCACCACTTTAGGTCGTGGTGGCTCGGATACCAGTGCAGTGACATTGGCCGGAGCGCTCAACGCAGATGAATGTCAAATCTTCACTGATGTTGATGGGGTTTATACATGTGACCCTCGTGTTGTACCCAAAGCAAAGAAACTGGACATCATTGATTTTCCATCGATGGAAGAAATGGCTCGTAAAGGCGCGAAAGTGCTGCACCTGCCGTGTGTTCAGTATGCTTGGGAAAATCAGGTTCCACTGCGCGTGCTGTCGACGTTTGATGTAAACGATGGCAGCTTGATTAAAGGCGAACAAGGTTCGCAAGCTGTATGTGGCCTGGCAATCCAACGTGACATGTCTTTGGTGACCGTTGAACAGGATTCATTAGCCAGCCTGATGAAACAGTGTCAGATGTTAGGTGTAGAAGTCTGGAATGTGATCGAAAAGACAGAATGGGCAGGTGTTGTGATAAAACGCGATGCCTGTGCCAAGTTGGATCTGGTGTTCAGCGACAAAATCCGTAATAGTGAACATGTGAGTTTACTGACTACGGTCGGTCTGCAAGCGCCTGACTTAGCGGAGCATTCTTGTGCATTGTTGTCAGAACAGGGCATCGATGTACATTATGTCTCCACGACTTCACAATCATTGATGTTAATGCTTGCGCCGCACTGCGTTGAGGAAGCGGCAAATATTTTGCACGAAGCTTATATCGATTCTGAAACACTCGTGGACTTTCAGCCTAAACATGCATTTTTAGGCTGATTTGACTGCAATAGAGAGTTTACGAAAATATAACTTTTAGTGGATAATAACGTAGTTGCAAGATAATACAGAGATTACTCAAGGAGCAAAGAATGCTAATTTTGACTCGCCGCGTTGGCGAAACACTCATGATCGGTGACGAAGTAACAGTAACTGTACTGGGCGTAAAAGGTAACCAAGTACGTATCGGTGTGAACGCACCGAAAGAAGTTTCTGTGCACCGTGAAGAAATCTACATGCGCATTCAAGCTGAAAAAGGTAATGGTAACGTTGCGTCAGGCAACTACTAATTATCAACGAAAAGGCTGGCAATTTTGTCAGCCTTTTTTGTGCTTCATGTGTCCGTTTTTAATAAAAGTGTAATTTCACACCGCTTTGATTAAATAGCCAACGGTTAAGCAGTTTTTTCCAATTTTTGCCAAGAAAGTGTTTGACATATTTTTGGTAAATCGTAATATGTGCCTCCGCAAGACGGTGAGGTGGCCGAGAGGCCGAAGGCGCTCCCCTGCTAAGGGAGTATGCGGTTTGTAGCCGCATCGAGGGTTCGAATCCCTCCCTCACCGCCATTTCTTGCGACGCTTAATTTAGCACATTAAGTGAAATGCGCGTCCGTAGCTCAGCTGGATAGAGTACCTGGCTACGAACCAGGCGGTCAGAGGTTCGAATCCTCTCGGACGCGCCATATTCTCTCGGGAATATGAAGATTCTGAAACGTAAGTTTTGGAAAAGAAACGTGGTGAGGTGGCCGAGAGGCCGAAGGCGCTCCCCTGCTAAGGGAGTATGCGGTTTGTAGCCGCATCGAGGGTTCGAATCCCTCCCTCACCGCCATTTCTTCGCCTTCGGGCAAATTTTTGTTTTCAAACAACAAAAATGTGATATACTTCACAACC
>NZ_JBICMV010000032.1:0-341 GCF_043106745.1 Vibrio sp. CJQ_6
TGTATAATGGGTCAGCGACTTATATTCAGTGGCAAGGTTAACCATATAGGGGAGCCGTAGGGAAACCGAGTCTTAACTGGGCGTTCAGTCTCTGGATATAGACCCGAAACCGGGTGATCTAGCCATGGGCAGGTTGAAGGTTGAGTAACATCAACTGGAGGACCGAACCGACTAATGTTGAAAAATTAGCGGATGACTTGTGGCTAGGGGTGAAAGGCCAATCAAACTCGGAGATAGCTGGTTCTCCCCGAAAGCTATTTAGGTAGCGCCTCGGACGAATACTACTGGGGGTAGAGCACTGTTAAGGCTAGGGGGTCATCCCGACTTACCAACCCTTTGCA
>NZ_JBICMV010000033.1:0-12719 GCF_043106745.1 Vibrio sp. CJQ_6
TTATGAGGTGCATCTTAGCACCTCTAATCAGGTGGCCAAATTCACTATGCCACTACAATTTAAGATAATAAAATCAAAACTTAGTCAAATTAAAAGCCTAGGTCGGGTAGTACGATGCAAATCTTCGCTGGTATCTTCACTATTAATAGCATTTCTCCTGCTAAAACAAATAAAGAAGAATGTGATAAAGAACATAAAGACCGCATCAAAAATTAGATTTACGAAAAGCAAAACTATC
This sequence comes from Vibrio sp. CJQ_6, assembly GCF_043106745.1. Lineage (NCBI taxonomy): Bacteria > Pseudomonadati > Pseudomonadota > Gammaproteobacteria > Vibrionales > Vibrionaceae > Vibrio > Vibrio sp. CJQ_6. The sequence continues at coordinate 239 of NZ_JBICMV010000033.1, forward strand.
AACACAGAAAATGGAATCATCAACCTCTTCGCGAAGTAAGAGATAGAAAAGAGAACTAAGAACAACAAAAGAATGCCGTTATCAAACAACATCTGCATATATGAATTATGTAGTACCTTACCAAAAATCTCTATACTTTTTCCGCCCCCGTATCCAAATATTATTATAGACGCATCTTCAATCATCATCGAAACAGCAGATAATTGAGCCATCAATCTGAAAATTATAGAGTTTAACTTATACGATACAGCGTTAGTCTGATAGTCATCGTTTGGCTTCAAATCAAGCACCGCACTCAGGTAAAACATCAAAAATATATAAATGATAGCAATTGCGAATGACCAAAAGTAAGCATTATACTTGATATCCTTAAATGAGTTTAAGACTGCGTACAATACAAGAAGGGTTATAATGGAAAAAGACTGACTAGCAAATATAAAGAGCACCAGTGCTGTTTTATATCTTGTAGATTTAAGTTCTGAAAAATCTAAATACATTAAAAATAAAAGAGAAGTTAACGCAAAGTAGTTTGAATCATTCAAAAAACCACTAAATCGTATCGTATTATAAATACCACTATCCCAACCAACAATCCAAAGATATACAACACCGACAAACGGGGTTGTGATTACGAATGACTTTATAATACTAAATACATCAAATCTGCTATTATTATTTATAAAAAATAGTGGTAAAAATATTGCAAAGACCTTGACCGCTTTGAAAAAAGCTTCCAATATCGTCGCTTCGTTTGTAATAGAAAGGCCACAAAAAATTATGCTCAAAAGAAAAAATAATACTAACTTAAATATCATTGGCTTAGTAAAACACACTGTTCTACATATTAAAAATAGACCAATAACTAGAACTAGAGACAACATATTTACATTAAGCCTACCAAACAACGTAAGCGTCACCAAGAAACACGAAAAAATCATGTACTCATATCTTAACTTCCCTTTATTCAATACTAATGACATAAAAAGACATAGTAAAATACCAGAAGAAGAAACTATTGCTTCAGCTGGATTCATTTATATAACCTCTTGACTGGATTAATTTCCGAGCGAATATACTTAGCAAAAACTAACCTTTTGACATGTATATAACAAGGGGTAACTATAAAACTCTTACAATAATCAAAGAAACTCTGCGAAGGTAACATTAACTTCTCATAATATTCAGTATCAACAAAGCTGTGGTCAAGACTTCTTTTGAATATAAAAGGTTCATGTGTAATATATCCCCCAGTTATTTCCACCCCTCTATATCGAATAATATCACAACCCAAATCCATTTTCTTTTGAATTGAATCTAATCCATTAGGTGTGAATACGTAATGCGCGTCACATTTCATTAAATATTCACACGAACTCAAAGAAAAGCAATAGTTATAAAACTTCGCCAATGAACGTTCGGGCTCTTCTCTAACTGAATCATAATATCCTTCGCCAGCAAGTATTGGGGATGTTTCATAGGAAAATATTTTAATTTCACATATATCTTTTATATCATTTTGCAATCTCTTTACAATCGACAATGTGTTATCATCAGAGCCATTATCGACTACTATTATTTCTTTACAAATCGTGCAGACTGATAGTATTGACATTTCAATATATGCCGAACCATTTTTTACTCTATATATTGCAGCTAAAGAAGGTAATAAATTAGATTTTTTGTTGATATTCACAAAGTTCTGTGTTGAATTCAAATCATGCTGATCTCTTGTTACAAGCCTACCCTTAAATGTGTGCTTGTATACATCTAGCTTAATAAAAGAAAGTATAAACAAAACAATCTTTTTAAAATAGGAAATCAAATTTCACCTCTTAGAATGTAATTTACTTCAATTGAGTAGGAGCTACTATCGCTTTCGATTTTTCCAAATCTATGAATGAGTCTCTTGTCAAACATGCAGCCAATAGTTACAAATTGACAGTCAAAAGAGCTATTATTATCAATAGCCCCAGTTGAAAATAGAGATACTACGACCTCAACATTAGGATCATTGTAATAAAGTTCGCTAATAACACCTGGCTCCAAAATGTCAACATTACCTATGTCGTACATAGTCGAATCTCTTGGGTGGAGTTTTAAGCACACTCTATAAGATGTATTATTAATAAAATACTCACAAATCGACTGATAAATACGTTTCTTTTCTCCTTCACTTAAAACACCATCCTCACTAAGGGGTTGCGTCAATACAACAACAGACTTATCAGATATTAATTTGGGTTTGGTAGAAAAAATCTTACATTCCCTCGCAAGGTAATCATATAAATCAATGCCGTTAACCCTTGTGGCTTTGTTATCTATCACTTTTGGAGAAGGCCTGTCATTAATTAGGTATACTTTATTAACTACGTCTGAATAGCCAAATGGTTTATAACCTAACCCAAATATTTTTTTTATTTCACTTCGGAAAGTTCTCGGCCTCTCTAAATAGTTTGCTAAGCCATCTTCTAAAAGCCTCACGTCTTCAATGCGTTTAAACAATGGAAACAAATCTAAATGATCGTGACCAAAAAAGATAATTTCACGATGGTTAAAAAATTTAGATATTTCTTTATACTTTCCATGGATATACCCATATCTAAGTAATACCTTTGAAAAAATTGATATCTTGAAAGATGAATTTAGTATCAAGTAATTTTCCATCTCGTCTTTTTTAATAATTGAAGCTAAACTACTGTAAATGACGAAAAGAGTGTTATGAGTCCCTTTATTAATATATAAATATAGACATAGTGAGTACAAACTATCTACGTAGACTATATTTTTATAATTCGAGGTGCATTTTAAATCTACTACCAATTTTCTTTGCTTTATATTATTAGACAGCATTTTTCACTACACAAGTAAATTGAAAGCTATGCTTTGATATGAATTTCAATTCAAAACAAGCTAAAAACTATAACGTTAAAAGGTTAACATCGCTAATTTGAAGTAAATTCTAATTAACACTAAAAATAAACTAATAAACATTTCCTGATTGACATTCAGATATAAAATTTCTTGTGAATAACCCATTCTATTATCTAAATAATTATCAGGTTGATTGTAATTTTGGATTAGCGATCTATATTAAACTGTAATCCGCTTAAACTCTGTAAATGTTCACTTTCGAAGTATCTTATGAGTGGTTTTTTTCACTAAAGCCATAATGACTAAGTAACTTAATTTAGATTTATAAAGATCTTGAATAAATCTAATTAAGCCAGTATATCTTAGATTAGATTTTCTTAAATTATAGATTATTACATTTGCAAAGAAAGATGCCAAAGAAGAAGAAATAAATTCCATTTTTGTAGACTCTAGATTTAATTTATCAATCACACGTATATATCGGAGTAGTAATTCCCCTCTCATATCAAATCTATCATATCTATGTATTTTATATACATCTGATTCAAGGGAAGTGCCTTGTTTACAACTACATCTATCCTCTACAATGAGGTAACCTCCTCTTGAAAGTATCTGAAGCACAAATATTTCATGAGGATATAAAATAATACTTTCTCCTGATATAGCCTTTAAGAACCCTTCAATATCAATATACCGCTTATTAAAGATTGTTCCACTCATATAGGAATGAGTAAAAGCATACTTCTCTATTGCATGGTTGCAGTCAGTCACTAGCGCTGAGGGAAAGTTATACATATTTCCATTTTCCGTGCCTACATTTGTAAAAACTACGCCAACACTATCTTTTTGATCGATTCCATTCCATATTTCATACAAACTTTCCGATTCAACAATATCTTCGTCACTCAAAAAAAACACATGATCATTACTAGCCATTTCAAGCAATTTTAAAATATTTCCGGTAAAGCCAAGGTTTTGTTCGTTTCTGTTTATTTTCAAACGTTCATCAGAAATTTTTTGTAATGAGTGCCAAGTACCATCACTAGAACAATTATCAGAAACTATTACTTCAAAGTCTAAACATGATGCTAATATTTGTTTTACGTTCTTGGTCACAGTATCGCATCGATTAAAAGTAGGGATAGCAATTGTGAGCTTCTTATGGTTTCCCATGTTCATTCCTAAAATTTGCAAAAATATATCTTGAGTGAGGATAAGAAAACAAAAGCACAACACTCGCGTATGCAATAATAAAATTACCACTTGAAGAAACTTGTCCAACTATAGGTAAAACTATAGCAACAGCGACTCCTGTTATTATTGCGTTCAATGCATGCTTCTCATATTTAAAACTTCTTATGTAACATGCGTGACCATTTATAAGATTTCTAGCAAATGTCATCATTAAAATTATAATAATAGAACTGTTAGAAAGGATGTTTTGGGAAAATGACAATTCGAAATATTTTGCGACTTGAAAAGAGGTAAATACTATGGTACTTAATAGAAAAAATCCCGTAGCTGATATTATTTGCAATCTATTAAAGTAATCATCTAATTGGCTAATATTTCCTAAGGACACCATTCTTGAAAACATTGGCATTTTTGTTGTAATCAAAGCAGCAGTGACAGATAAACATAAGTTGGAAATCTGAAATAGCAAGCCCAATTTACCCGAAAACTCCGGCCCGTAATACTTGAAAGCTAGTGGATTGACAATGTAGAACATAAAATAGCCACCTAGCCAGGAAATGCCCATTTTCCATTGCAAAGGCCAGATTTCCTTTCTCCAAGTGAGGGCTGACTTTATGCTCTTATATCTTCTGTAGTTTCTGAATGCTTGAATGAAATATCCAGTATGATTTCTAGCCACCCAAATAGAAACAAAAACGGCATTTACAAAGTTTAGAATAACTAAAGAGTATAGTGGTTCACCCAAATATAGTGTACTCCAAACTCCAAGGCTTGAAACTATTGTAGCCAGAAAAATAACTTTCTTTACTCTAGCAATGTAACCTAACCCTTCTAATATAGACACTACAATAGTAATAAAACAATTTATACTTGCGAAGATGACTAGAAGCACCCATGGATTTTTCCATATCACATCGTAGCTCTCTACAGTACTAGAAAAAAAATACAAACCAGCCGGAATTAATATAAGAACAATAAGGATACAGATAACAAGGTAAACCATTAAAGATTTAACAATTAAGCTACTCAAACGGTTTGTATATTGCTTCCTACCAAAATAATAGTTGTCTTTAACAGTTATCTTCGCCACTTCATGACTAATAAATTGCCTTACTATAGTTGACAGACCTAATTCAAAAATCATTTGAAGCCCAATTAGGCTACTAAAGGCATAATAATAACCGAGCTCAACTTCGGTTACATAGTTTAGTAGTAGAAATAGGGTTAGGGCTCCAGAAAGAGACTGCCATAACTTTTGAGCAATCGCGTAAATAGCTGCCTTATCGAAATATTTTTCCATAATGAGGATTCAACGAGCATCAGTTAACATAATATTTAATAGTTTTATCTATCGCTTCATTTAAAGTCGTATATATTCCCAAGCCCAACTCTTTCTGAGCTTTTTCAATTGCAGGAAAATAAGTATTGAAACCCAGATTCTCGGGGGCGAGGACTGACACATCCGTTCTCGTTTTAGCAATACTTTCAGCAAGCTCTTGAATAGTAACAGGCACATCGCTCCCCACATTGTACATGGAGCGGTCCTTTCCTTTTACAAGCATTGTTAGCAACCAGATAACCAAATCTGCTGCATACAAATAAGAACGAACTGTTTTCCCATTACCTTGAATAGTAATGGGTTTTCGATTAAGGCGGTCAGCTATGAAGTTACCAAACGCAAAACTCCCATCCAGCGGGAGATAAGGACCCGAAAAAGCGAAGCACCTAGCTATTACGACATCACACATTGCATGCTCTTTAAGGTATTGCTCTGCTTTGTTCTTGGACAGACCATAAACGTCTGATTCAACGATAAACTCGCCTTCAGAAAACGATTCGGTTATGCCCTCAGATACTGACGGAGGAATGCGACCATAAGCAGCACCAGAGCTGGTAAACAATAGACGCCTACAGTTCACTGATTTTGCGAAATGCACGACTTCCGCAATTCCGTCTAGTATCGTGCTTCTTGCGTCTTCTATATCAGCAGTTGAAACTGATTTGCTTGGTACATCCGTTGCTGCATGAATAATGTAATCAAACGTTGTTGTTACTGCGGGAATGTTTCGAATATCGCCGGAAACAAAACTCACACCTTTAGCATGAGCAAGATGAGGATACTCAAGAGCGAAACGATCTGGATTACGGGTCAGTACCGTTGCCTCTAGTTCTAACTCATAGTTCAAGTTCAGATGGTTGATCGCCTCTAATAGCCATTTACCAAAGAACCCTGTTCCACCAGTGATAAAAAGCTTCTTCTTTTTAAATAGTGGCAGAACAGAAGGCAGTTTACTCGCGATCAACTCCAAATCAGCTTCGTCAACTCTTCTAGTCGCTATCATTTGGGTACTGCTCATCAATTGGTTTACCGAAGGCTAAACGTGGTTTGCAAGCAGTTACACCACTGAGAGACACTTCTAACAAAAGCGGTCTAGGGTCACTCACATAACTCATAACTGCTTCTCTAAATTGACTTTCGGTCTCAACCAGTTCAGATTCAACGCCATAGGCTTGGCCAATTTCAAAGAATGAACAGGAGAACTCGTCCCAGTACGTTGGTTGATTGCGCCCCTCGAAATACATATCTTGAAAGTTTTTCACCATACCGAGCGATCTGTTGTTGAACACCAGCACGAGTACAGGAACCTTCTCCCTATTTAAGATATCCAACTCTTGGATGTTAAGTTGAACACCTCCATCACCGGATATAGAAACGGTATATTCACCGGTTGTAACTTGAATTCCTATCGCTGTAGGCAATGAGAAGCCCATAGCTCCCAAGCCACCTGAGTGATGTATCTTTTGTTTTGGTTCCAACAATAGTGAGTGTGCAACCCACATCTGGTGATTACCAACATCAGGCACATAATGAACGGTTTTTCCACTAAAGCTGTCACTCAACACCTGAATCAACTGAAACGGCGTCAAATCATACTCATGATATTCGTCGACGAACTTTTCTTGAAAAATCGATTGCACTTCGTTGCGCCAATCGCAGCAACTTACGTCGTAGTCTGCTAGCAAATAATGGCTAAAGAAGTCATTGCAAGGCGCGATAACGCCATGAGTGGATTCGATACGGTTATTGATTTGAGCTTCATCAATGTCAATTTGGATTATCTGCTTCGCACTGCGAGCAAAGTCTCCAGTGTTAGCGCCCGTTTGTCGAACATCGAGTCGACTACCTAACACGATAACTACATCAGCATTCTGCACTGCGTAGTTCGCTGCACGCGTCCCATAGGCACCTAACATACCCAAGTAACCTGGGTAATTCGATGTTTTCTCGCTCCCTTTCAAGCTCGAAACATGAGGGATACCCATGGCTGACACTTTCTTCTGCCATACATCAAATTCAGGCTCAGAGCACGCACCACCACCAATGATAAATAGCGGTTTTTTAGCCAGCTGCAATGCCTTGTCTACCTCTGAAAAGTCGTACTTTTCAGTGTTGGTTTCAAGGAAGTCAGTACTTCGAGCTAGAGCTTCAATCTCATCCAATGTTATCTCTAAATCTTCACGCTGAAGATTCATCGGAACATCAATAAGCACAGGACCGGGTCGGCCACGTCTAGCAATGTTGATGGATTTTTGGATCTCGAGCAACAGTTGTTCGACAGTGGATACTTGAACACTGTACTTTGTGATCGTTCTAACTAAGCTAACGATATCTAGCTCTTGGAAGCCCTGTTGGCGAATTGGGCGATCACCTTTCAACTCATAAGTATTGACTTGGCCTGTGATGAATAAACACGGGTAGCTATCTAACCAACAATCCGCAATACCGGTAATTAAGTTTGTGGCGCCAGGTCCGCTCGTACCTAAGGCCAAGCCGAGTTGTTGGTTATTCGTCGCTCTTGCTACGCCACCAGCTGCAAACGCTGCAGCTTGCTCATGATGGAGTGAAATGAGTTTCGTCTTCCCGATCTCATTTATGCTGTCAACGAGGTGAGCAATCATTCCACCGATAAGTTCGAAGCCTACTGTCACGTTATTATGTGAAAGTAAATGTGCTACAGCATCTGAAGCTTTCATATTCCCCAACTCTCCTAGAAACTTACACCAAAGAACTCTTCAAATTTCTCGATCACGAAATCTAAGTGTTCAGTGGACAGGCCAGGGTATACGCCAATCCAAAACGTGTTGTTCATGATCAAATCGGTATTTGTAAGTTCACCAACAACACGGTACTCGACACCTTCAAAGTAAGGTTGACGAGTCAAGTTACCAGCAAAAAGCAATCGCGTACCTATTTTGAACTGATCCATGAACTTGAGAATGTCCACACGATCGATCCCTGAATCTTCTCTGAGAGTAATTGGGAAACCAAACCAAGATGGATCAGAGTTCTCCGTCGCTTCAGGAAGAATGATAAACTCTTCACATGAAGCAAGACCATTGCGTAGATATACGTAGTTATCTTTGCGCTTTTGAACTAGCTCTTCGACACGGTCCATTTGAGCTAGACCACATGCTGCTTGCATGTCTGTGATCTTAAGGTTGTAACCTAAGTGCGAGTAGGTATATTTGTGGTCATATCCTTGAGGTAAAGATCCTAACTGCATATCAAAACGCTTCTTACAAGTATTATCACAGCCAGGCGCACAGTAACAATCACGACCCCAGTCACGGAATGATTCAACGAGCTTGCGCAGTTCTTTATCTTTCATGAATACCGCACCACCTTCCCCCATTGTAATATGATGTGCTGGGTAGAAGCTCACTGTGGCGATATCACCAAAAGTACCAACCATTTGTCCATTATAAGTTGAGCCTAGCGCATCACAGCAGTCTTCAATAAGCCACAAGTTGTACTTATCTGCTACACGACGAGCTTCGGTTAAATCAAAAGTATTACCTAGTGTATGAGCGACCATGATTGCTTTGGTTTTTTCAGACACGGCCGCTTCAATCATTTCTGGCTTGATTTGGTAGGTTGGAATATCGACATCAACAAATACAGGCACTAAACCGTTCTGAATCGTTGGGTTAACCGTTGTTGGGAAGCCTGCCGCAACAGTAATAACTTCATCACCTGGCTTTAATTGACGATCTCCGAGCTTTGGAGAAGTTAAGGCGGTTAGTGCTAGTAGATTAGCAGAAGAACCAGAAGTGGTAGTCAAGACATAAGGTACACCAAGGTATTCACCTAAGCGTTTTTCGAACGCTTCATTAAAGCGACCAGTAGTTAACCACCCATCAAGAGAAGCATCTACCATAAGCTGTAATTCTTTAGCCCCAAGAACTTTACCCGATGGAGGCACAACGCTTTCTCCTCCGATAAACATCTTAGGCGCGTATTCGATGGCCGCATATTGTGCTACTAATTCTGCTATTTGACTTCTTATTTGTTCTTTCGACATTACTCTTTACCTGCTCGTGCGGTCATATATTGTTTAATTTCATTAATTGTGTATTGGTGCATATCTTCTTTTGCAAGCCAAGCTTTTTGCCAAGAGACAATTTTGTCCAGTGTCGTATTTAGATCCCAAACAGGCTGCCAATTTAATCGCACTTTTGCTTTCGAACAATCAAGCTTAAGATAATGAGCCTCATGTGGATGCTCACCTTCACTCAAAGACCAGTTAGCCCCTTCACCCCAAAGTTCAGTTAATCGATTAACGATCCAATCGACAGGCTTTGCATCTTCGTCTCGAGGACCAAAATTCCACCCTTCAGCGAAATCGGGACCTTCAATGTAAAGCTTTTCTGCAATAGTTAGATAACCAGACAAAGGTTCAAGAACATGCTGCCAAGGACGAATTGCATGGGGGCTTCGAATTTCCACTGTTTGATTATTTGAAAATGCTTTTAACATATCTGGAATCAGCCGATCTTCCGCCCAATCACCACCACCAATAACATTACCAGCACGAACGGATGCTAAAGCACATCCATGCTGATGGTAATTTTCTTTATTAAAAAAGGATTGACGATAGGATGAAGCAACCAACTCAGCACAACCTTTACTGTTGCTATATGGGTCATAACCGCCCATTGGTTCGTCTTCTCTATATCCCCAAACCCATTCTCGATTTTCGTAACACTTATCAGATGTGATATTAACGACAGCCTTAACACCACCGACTTGCTTAACCGCCTCTAATAAGTAGACAGTACCCATAACATTAGTTGAGTATGTTTCTATTGGCTCATTATATGAAAGACGTACTAATGGCTGAGCAGCCATATGAAAAACTATTTCTGGTTTAAATTCATACATACTCTGACGCATATGAGTAAAATCGCGAATATCTCCTTCTTCTGTCTTCATACCTGCCCATACTTTCCCTTCCTCAAATAGACTAGGATTAGTCGGAGCAGAAAGAGAATATCCTTTCACTATAGCGCCCATTTCTTGTAGCCAAAGTGAAAGCCAACCGCCTTTAAAACCAGTGTGCCCAGTAATAAAAACTTTTTTACCTTGCCAAAATGTAGGATTCATTATCATTCCCAAATTTTCCAAGGTGCTTTGCCAGCTTGCCAAAGCTCTTCGAGATATACCTTATCTCTTAAGGTATCCATAGGTTGCCAAAATCCTTGATGCTCATAAGCCATAAGCTCACTATCTTCAGCTAATTGATTAAGTGGATACTGTTCCCAAACACAACTATCACCATCAATATATTTTAGTACCTCAGGAGAAAGTACAAAAAAGCCACCATTAATCATCGCGCCATCACCTTTAGGCTTTTCTTTGAAGCTATTAACTTGACCACTTTGAATATCTAATGCCCCGAATCGGCCAGGAGGATAGGTTGCAGTTAGTGTCGCCTTTTTGCCATGCGACTTATGGAAGTCAATAGTACGTGTGATATCAATGTCACCAACACCATCACCATAGGTGAAACAAAATGCTTCTTCATCTTTGATATGCTCAGCAATACGAGCTAAACGACCACCAGTCATAGAGTTGTCTCCGGTATCAACCAGTGTCACTGTCCATGGTTCTGCACGCTTACGATGCACTTTCATTTCGTTATTTTGCATATCAAACGTGACATCCGACATATGTAAAAAATAGTTAGCAAAGTATTCTTTAATTACGTAACCCTTGTATCCACAACAGATAATAAAATCATTAATACCATGAGCTGAATATTGTTTCATAATATGCCAAAGAATTGGTTTGCCACCAATTTCAACCATTGGTTTTGGCTTTACCGACGTTTCTTCACTAAGGCGTGTCCCTAAACCGCCAGCGAGAATGACTGCTTTCATTTAATTAACTCCAACTAACTTTATTTTGCGGGGGTGAAGGCATCAGAAAAAAAACAGTCCGTGGACAGTTCTTTTTGTTCAAAAATACCTTTCGCTTGCTTTATCATTTCGGGAGAGCCGCACGCGTAAACGTCAAATGGTTTCAGGCTCTCAAAATCTTGCACAACCGCATTTTGCACATAGCCAACTTTGCCCATGGTAACTGAAGTTTCCCTAGATAGGACAGGGAAGAAATGGATGTTACCTGAATCTGCTGCAATACTTTCCAACCCAGTATTGTACATTTCTGTAGAATATCTCATTCCCCAATAGATGTAGACGGTGCGAGGGTCTTTATTGCTGATTAATCGCTCAACGACAGCCTTAATGGGAGCAATACCAGTACCTGTTGCAATCATGATTAATGGTTTGTCGCCGTCTCGAACAAAGAATGTTCCCTTAGGTCCTTCCATTCGCATCAGTTGATTCACTTTTAAACCTGGATCGAATAGAAGATCCGACATCTTGCCATTCTCTACGCGGCGAATGTGCAACTCTACCTCCTTTGTAGCAGATTTGGCGTTGGCAATCGAGTAACTGCGTTTAACACCTTTGTAGTTCAAATCAACATATTGCCCAGGTAGATAATCAAACTTCGCGGTAGGAGATAAGCGGAATTTAAGTATTACGATATCTGACGTTGGGAAGGCTATGCTCGCCAATTTACAGGGCAACGTTTGCTGTTCAATATGCGCCAATTCTGGGTAGTAATTTGCTTTTAGTACCGCATCCGATTTTGCTCGAGATTGACAAGTCAGAAACTGGCCTTGAGAAATTAATTCGCCATTTTCATTTTCCACGTCACCTTGAAGCAGCTCGGCTGAACACGCTCCACAGTCGCCTGTTTTACAACTATGTTCAAGAGGGATTGACTGCTTCAGTGCATCATCAAGTAGGTTTTCTTCGCTTTTATATGTCACCCCAGCAGGCTTAATTTCGATATTGTATAGCATTTATATAGCCAAAAATTTCTCTATTTTTTCGTTAATCCATCTCAGACATTCAAACCACCTGAGACACTTTCATTCATTTTGAGACAGTTCCTTTTCACTATCTCATTGTAATTACTTGTTTTAGCCTAGTTTCCTACCCCCAATGGCTCCTTCCCAGACGTTTCGTTCTTCACATTTAGGACAGAAATAGTCGGTCTATTCCC
>NZ_JBICMV010000034.1:0-976 GCF_043106745.1 Vibrio sp. CJQ_6
TTCAGCGGCTTGGTTGCGTAATTCGGTCAGAGAATCAAACGGCCTACAGTTGTGCAATTATTATACAGCACACTGAATTTCTGGCATACCAAGCCCTGTAAGTTTGTTCAGCGCTTTAATCATGGCCTAAGTTTCACCAACCTGAGCATTGTAGTCTCTCAGACTTAATCGCCCACCTAAAAACTGCTTCACTCGATACATTACTGTCTCTGATAGTGAACGTTTATGATAGCCGTAGAGCTTCTGGCAACTTACCTCTAAATTCCTAGGGTGACCATTATCCCAGCAGGCTGCCCCTTATCTTGGAGGGATGAGTGGAACAGCTCGCTTGAACCGTATGGCATCGTGGCAATCCCTTGTGTCATAAGTGCCATCACCAGATATCTCGATAATTCTTCGGCGTGTTTGCTTGAGCAAGTTAGGGAAGACTTCTGCATCGGTAACATTAGATAAACTCAGTTCTGCCGCAACGATTTCGTGAGTGCAGATGTCTACCGCTAAATGCAATTTTCTCCAGACTCTACGCTTCCCGTCAGTACCATGCTTCTTGACCTTCCATTCACCTCCGCCATAAACCTTGAGCCCCGTCGCATCAATGGCTAGATGCTGTATTGCACCTCTAGTCTTTGGTTTAAATGAAACCTCGATTTGCTTAGCTCTTCGACTGATACAACTGGAATGTGGACAGACTATAGGGACGTTAGCCAATGAAAAAACAGAATCGATAATCCCTTGCAATGCTCTCACAGCATCGAGAAAACTCGTTTCACCATAAGCGCTGTGGTAATGGCTAAGTCACTGAATTGACGAGGTCTACCGCGTTTATCCTGTTTACTCTGCTTCCACTGGCGAATGGCTTCTTCATCAATCCAGAAAGTGGGTGAACCACTGTTGATTAAGACTTTGTTGTACCGTTTCCAGTTCGTTGTTTTGTAGCGAAGCTTCGGCATGAGACTAGGGTAATTAACTTACTTAG